>NZ_JBIWFO010000035.1:0-52803 GCF_044763125.1 Streptomyces sp. NPDC096310
GGTTGATAGGCCAGATGTGGAAGACCGGTAACGGTTGGAGCTGACTGGTACTAATAGGCCGAGGGCTTGTCCTCAGTTGCTCGCGTCCACTGTGTGGTTCCCGGGTTGCGAACAGTCGCACCGGTTGAACCAGTATGAACTCAATTGAAGAGTGTGCTTGTTCGCTAAGTGCCGATATCTCGATTTTTCGGGATGGCCCGATAGTGTTTCGGTGGTCATTGCGTGAGGGAAACGCCCGGTTACATTCCGAACCCGGAAGCTAAGCCTCACAGCGCCGATGGTACTGCAGGGGGGACCCTGTGGGAGAGTAGGACGCCGCCGAACAATCTTTCAAGGACCCGTGGTCCAGCGTTCACGCTGGGCTACGGGTCCTTTTTGTTTTGCCCTCTATTACCCGAAGCCACCGTTCCGAAGTGCTCGTCGGCACCCCGACTGCGCGAGAATGGCTGCGGTACCCGAAGACAGGAGCCCAACCGATGTCCCCCAATTCCTCCGACGACCGTCCTGAGCGCGACCCGCGCCGCAGCGACAGCGGCGACCGGGGCGGCTTCCGTGGCGGCCGTGACGATCGCGATCGTGGACCGCGTCGCGACGACCAGCGCGGCGGCGGGTTCCGTGGTGCGCGCGACGGCCGGCCCAGCGGGCCGCGTCGCGATGACGACCGTGGCGGCCGTCCCAGCTCGGGTTCCCGTTTCGGCTCCGGCTCCGGCTCCGGCTCCGGCTCCGGCTCCGGCTCCGGCGGTGGCGGTGGCTACGGCCGCCGTGACGACCGGGGCGGTCGACCGGCCGGCGGTGACAACCGTGGTGGTGGCGGTTATGTTCGCCGCGATGACCGGCGTGACGACCGGCCCAGCGGCCCGCGTCGTGACGATCGCCGTGACGACCGTTTCGGCGGTCCGCGTCGGGATGACCGGCCCGCTTTCCGTCGCGATGACCGGCGTGACGATCGGCGCGATGACCGTCCGAGCGGTCCCCGTCGTGATGACCGGTCCGGTGGCTTCCGGCGTGACGACCGGCCCTCCTCCGGGCCCCGTCGTGACAACGACCGCGGCGACCGGCCCGCTTTCCGCCGTGACGACCGCCGTGACGACCGTCCGAGCGGTCCGCGTCGCGATGACCGGCGCGATGACCGTCCGAGCGGTCCCCGTCGTGATGACCGTCCGGCTTTCCGCCGTGACGACCGCCGTGACGACCGGCCCTCCTCCGGTCCCCGTCGTGACAACGACCGCGGCGACCGCGGTGGCTTCCGGCGTGATGACCGGCGCGACGACCGGTCCAGCGCTCCCCGTCGTGACGACCGGTCCGGCGGTTTCCGTCGCGACGACCGGTCCAGCGCTCCCCGTCGCGACGACCGTCGCGATGACCGGTCGGGCGGTCCCCGCCGTGACGACCGGCCCGCCTTCCGGCGGGACGACCGGGGCGGCCGGCCCAGCGGTCCGCGCCGCGACGACCGTGGCACCGACAGCCGTGGCGGTGGCTACGGCCGCCGCGACGACCGTGGTGGCGACCGCCGCGACGACCGTGGTGGATACCGTGGCAGGGACGAGAACCGCGGTGGCGGGTACGAGCGGCGTGACGACCGGGACCGTGACCGCGAGCCCATCAAGCGGCTGCCGATCCCGGACGACGTGACCGGCGACGAGATCGACAAGAGCGTGCGGCAGGAGCTGATGAGCCTGCCCAAGACGCTCGCCGAGGACGTCGCCCGCAACCTCGTCATGGTCGCCCAGCTCATCGACGAGGATCCCGAGCAGGCGTACGCGTACTCGCGGATCGCCCTGCGGCTCGCCTCCCGTGTCGCCGCCGTACGCGAGGCCGCCGGCTTCGCCGCGTACGCGACGCAGAAGTACGCGGAGGCGCTGGCCGAGTTCAGGGCGGCGCGGCGGATGACCGGCAGCGTGGAGCTGTGGCCCGTCATGGCCGACTGCGAACGCGGCCTCGGCCGCCCCGAGCGGGCGATGGCCATGGCCGGCGAGCCCGAGGTGCAGAAGCTCGACAAGGCGGGACAGGTCGAGATGCGGCTCGTCGCGGCCGGTGCGCGCAGGGACATGGGGCAGATCGACGCCGCCATCGTCACCCTGCAGAGCCCCGAGCTGGCGTCCCACTCCGTACAGCCGTGGACCGCGCGACTGCGCTACGCGTACGCCGACGCCCTGCTGTCGGCCGGGCGTGAGGACGAGGCGCGCGAGTGGTTCGGCAAGACCATCGAGGCGGACAAGGACGGGGCGACCGACGCCTCGGACCGGCTTGCCGAGCTGGACGGGGTCGAGTTCGTCGACGCCATGGGCGAGGACGAGCCCGAGGCCGGGAGCGGGACCGCGCCCGAGGCCCGTGGCGAGGTCAGTGAGGCCCCGGCCGAGGCCGCCGCCCCGCCCGTGGACGACTCGGACTCGGACGCGCTCGTCGACGAGGACATCGTGGTCCTCGACGAGGACGACAAGCGCTGAGCGGCGATGACAGAGGTGGGCGGTACCCCGGCCGGGGTACCGCCCACTGTCATATGAGCCGCCGGCCGGTTGAGTCGGTTCGTCGGCCGGGCCGTCAGTCGAGGGTGACGCTCCGCATGACCAGACCCGTGGCCGGCTTCGGGCCGAACGACGTCGACTTGCGGGGCATCGTGACCCCCTGGCGCGCCAGCTCCCGTACGACGTCCTCGCGCACCGGGTGCAGCAGCACCGCCGTACCGCCGGTGCGCTCCGCCTGGACGACGGCCGCCTCGGTGTCGTGGATGTAGGAGATGTGCTCCGGGTCGTCGGGGATCCGCCAGAGGTGGTCCAGCAGCGTGGCGTGCAGGACCGTCGCGTCCAGCCGCTGCCAGGCCGCCGGGCGGTCGCTCCGTACCGTACGGGACAGCAGCTCCTCGTCCGGGCGGTCGACGAGGTGGAAGCGGCCGTCCCCGGCGAGCAGGAACGCGTTGCCCGTGGCCGCCGCGTCCGCCAGCGCGCCGAGCGCCTCGGTGAGCGGTCCCTCGACCGTACGGACACGGAACGCGCCCGGGAGCGCGGCGAGCGCCCGGTCGACCGGCAGGTCGCGCAGCAGGCGGTGGATGGAGCGGACCTGGAGGGGATAGCGGGCCGTGTCGATCAGCAGGACCAGGCCGTACCCCCACGGCCCCACCGGCTCCCGCGCCCCCGTGTGCTCGTCGTGCAGCCGCAGATAGGTCGCCCAGCGGTGGTGGCCGTCGGCGATCAGGGCCTGGTGGTGGGCGAGGTCGTCGGCGATGTGCGCGAGATCGGCGGAGTCCGTGACCGACCAGAGGCGGTGGGCGAAACCGTCCTCCGTGGTGGTGGTGAGGAGCGGTGCGCGGTCCAGGGCGCGTGCGACGACGCCCGCCGTACCGCCCGCCGCGTCCGGGTCGCCTCGGTACGTCAGCAGCAGCGGCTCCAGATTGGCGGCCGTTGTCCGCAGCAGCGCCGCGCGGTCCTCCACCACGTCCGGCATGACGTCCTCGTGCGGCAGCACGATGCCCGCGGCGGGGGAGGAGAGCGCGAGGGCGCCGATGATCCCCCGCTGGAGCACCTCGCCCCTGCGCTGCTCGTACACGTACAGCGCGGGCTCCGGGTCCGGGGCGAGCACGCCCTGGGCCACCCAGCGCTCCAGCGTGGCCGCCGCCCGGTGGTGCCGGTCCTCGGGGGTGGCGGCCTGCGGCAGGATGAGCCGGACGATGTTGTACGGGTCCGCGGACTCCAGATGGTGCAGCCCGTCGGGCCTGACGACGACGTCGTACGGTGGCGAGGTCACCGCGGACAGGCTGCCCACACGTTCCGGGACGTACCGGAGCCCGCGGAACGGAATCAGCCGCAGCCCCTTGTCCACAGGACCTGTTGTGTTCATCCGAGCATCGTATGTGCATCGTATGGGCGGGGCGGGCATGAGCGATGATCGGGTGAGAAGTCCCGAGCGAGGAGCGTAGGCAGGATGAGCCAGCAGAGCAGGACCAGGCCGAGCGGGAGTGCGACCGCGCTGAGCGAGGCGTACGACACGGCTCTGCTCGATCTCGACGGTGTGGTGTACGCGGGCGGCGCGGCCATCGCGTACGCGGTCGAGTCACTGGCCACCGCCCGGGACGCGGGGATGCGGCTCGCGTACGTCACCAACAACGCCCTCCGCCCGCCGGACACCGTCGCGGCCCATCTCACGGAGCTGGGCGTGCCCGCGGAGCCCGACGATGTGATCACCTCGGCGCAGGCGGTCTCCCGGCTGATCGCCGATCAGCTGCCGGCGGGGTCGAAGGTGCTGGTCATCGGCGGTGACGGGCTGCGGGTCGCGCTGCGCGAGCGTGGTCTGGAGCCGGTCGACTCGGCCGACGACGGCCCGGCCGCGGTGGTGCAGGGGTACGGCGGTCCCGATCTGCCGTGGGCGCGGTTCGCCGAGGCGTGCTACGCGATCAACCGGGGCGTGCCGTGGTTCGCGTCGAACACCGATCTGACGATCCCCGGCGCGCGCGGGATCATGCCGGGCAACGGCGCGGCGGTGGAGGTCGTACGGATCGGCACCGGCGCTGAGCCGCAGGTCGCGGGCAAGCCGCTGCCCCCGATGCACCGCGAGACGATCCTGCGGACCGGGGCCAGGAAGGCGCTGGTCGTCGGGGACCGGCTGGACACCGACATCGAGGGGGCGTTCAACGGCGGCGTCGACTCGCTGCTCGTACTGACCGGGGTGACGGACGGGGCGCGGCTGCTGGCCGCGGAGCCGCGGCACCGGCCGACGTATGTGGACGCCGATCTGCGCGGGATGCTGACCGGGCAGCCCGAGGTGGTGGAGCGGGACGGCGGGTTCGGCTGCGGCGGCTGGACGGCCTCCGCCGGGGCGGGCGCGCTCACCCTCGACGGGGACGGTACGGCGCTGGACGGGCTGCGCGCCCTGTGCGCGGCGGCCTGGACCGACGCGGGCGAGGGCGCGTGCGCGCTGGACGCGGGCAAGGCGCTGGCCCGGCTGGGCCTGTAGCGGGTGAACCGTGAGCCACGGGCCCGGGGCTCACGGTGGCGCGGGGCGTGCGGTGTTACGCGTTCTCCGCCGCCTCCATCAGGTTGTCCTCCGAGGCGCCCCGGCGCCAGTAACCGCTGAACTTCACCGCTCGGCGGTCGAAGCCGCGGTCCGCGACGAGGTGGCGGCGTACCGCCTTCACCGTGGCCGCCTCCCCGGCCACCCAGGCGTACGGCGTGCCCTCCGGGAGCGCGGCGGCGCGGATGGCGTCCGGGGCCGCGGGCGAGGCGTTCCGGACGAGCCAGGTGATGTCGGCGGCCGCCTTGGTGGGGAGTTCCTGACGGTCCGCCGGGTCGTGGACCTCGATCCAGACCCGGGCCGGGGTGCCCGGGGCCAGGGTGTCGAGGATGCCGGCGACGGCGGGCAGCGCGGACTCGTCGGCGGTCAGCAGGATCCAGTCGGTGCCGTCCGGCGGCCGGAAGTCGTACCCGGCGTTCTCCTCCTCGACCGGGGCCAGGACGCGGATACGGTCACCGGGCGCCGCGGCCCTCGCCCAGCGCGAGGCGGGGCCCGACGTGTCGTCGGACTCCGCGTGCAGGGCGAAGTCGATGACCAGTTCGTCCGGTGCGCGGCGCAGTTCGCGCACCGTGTACGTCCGCATGATGCCGCGCACCGTGGGGTCGAGCGCGCGCCACGCGCCGTACCAGTCGGCCGTCCCCGCCCCGGCATGACCGGCTCGCTCTGGCCGGGGCGGGGCAGGAACAGTTTGACGCGCTGGTCGCGGCCGGCCGAGGCCATGCGCGCGAGGCCCGGGCCGCCGAGGACGATCCGGGCCATCGCGGGGGTGATCCGCTCCGCGCGCAGTACTTCGACGGAGAAGAACTGGAAGGGGGACGAGGAGGGAGCGGCGGACGAGGAAGGAGCGGGGGACGAGGAAGGAGTGGCGGACGGCGCGGGAGCGGACCGGGCCAGGGAGGGGGACGCGTTGGTCATACGGGGAGCCTCTTCGACTTCTCGACGGCGGCGGCGAGTTGTTCGGTGAGCAGCGGGCCCCGGCCGGCCGCGCCGGCTGTGGCGAGCACGGCACGGCGGGCGGGGCCGCGGGCGGGCGAGGGGCTGTTCATGACGAGGATGTCCCTTATCGAAGCGAGATGCGAGGGTAGGCTAACCTAACCTCGCGTTGGCGGACAGGCGAACGACACGCCATCGGTGGCGACCACGGCATCAGTACCAGCGGCATCGGTACCGATGGTCGGTACCGGCCATGAACCCCGCGGACCCCAGGAGTACGACCATGCAGCGCCTCACCGCGGAATCGGTGACCCTCGGCTACGACCAGCGGGTCATCGCCCGCGATCTGTCGGTGGCGATACCCGACCACTCGTTCACGGTGATCGTCGGCCCGAACGCCTGCGGCAAGTCGACCTTGCTCCGCGCGCTCTCCCGGATGCTCAAGCCCGCCGAGGGGCGCGTCCTGCTCGACGGCTCGGTCATCCACGCGATGCCCGCCAAGAAGGTCGCCAAGATCCTCGGGCTGCTTCCGCAGTCGTCCATCGCGCCCGACGGCATCACCGTCGCGGACCTGGTGGCGCGCGGCCGCTACCCGCACCAGGGGCTGCTGCGCCAGTGGTCGCCGGAGGACGAGCGGATCGTCGGGGAGTCCATGGCGGCCACCGGGGTCGGTGAACTCGCCGACCGGTACGTCGACGAACTCTCCGGCGGCCAGCGCCAGCGCGTCTGGATCGCGATGGCCCTCGCGCAGCAGACGCCGCTGCTCCTGCTGGACGAGCCGACCACCTTCCTCGACATCCAGCACCAGATCGATGTGCTCGACCTCTGCGCCGAGCTGCACGAGACCCAGGGCCGTACGCTCGTCGCCGTCCTGCACGACCTCAACCACGCCGCCCGGTACGCCACCCACCTCATCGCCATGCGCGACGGGCGGATCGTGGCGGAGGGCTCCCCGGCGGAGGTCGTGACGGCCGAGCGGGTGGAGCGGGTCTTCGGGCTGCGCTGCCAGGTCATCGACGACCCGGAGACGGGTACGCCGCTGGTGGTGCCGGCCGGGCGCCGGGCGCGGTCCGCGGGGCAAAGCTTGCCGGGAGGGGCACTAGAGAAGTGACCTCAGCCGCAGCAGATCGCGGAAGCCCGCCTCCAGCCTGACCCGGCCCGAGCCCCATGCGCGGGCGAAGTCCAGTTCGCCGTCGACCAGTGCCACCAGGTCGTCGCCCGTCATGGCCAGCCTGATCTGCGCCTTGCCGGGCGGCGGTCCCGGGGCCGGGTCGGCCACCTCGATCCGGCCGTCCACCAGACGCCCGGTGAACGTGACATCCAGATCGGTGATGTGGCAGCTCAGGGAGCGGTCGAAGCCGGCCGCGCCGCCGGCCTCCCCGTCGGTGCGCGCCAGATTGCCGGAGAGCTTGTCGAGTGCGCCGCGGCACTCCTCCTTGGTCGCCATCGCGACCGACGGTACCGCAGCTCTTCGCGGTAGCGTCTCGGTATGAGCGACGTGACCGCGGACCCGGCCCCCGGCGCGGCGGAGCCGCCCGCGCCCGACCCGGCGGTGCCCCGCCCCCTCGGCGTGGCCCGCACCCCGACCGGCGACGCCGAGGTGGACCGTACGCTGGCCCGGCTCGCCGACGCCGACCACCTCCCCGCCGAGGGCCACGTCGAGGTGTACGAGGATGTACACGGGGGACTGCGTGAGGCGCTGAGCGCGCTCGACGTACGTCCGGCACCCCCGGGGCCTCCCCGGTGACCTCTCGCGTACGACCACAGGAGCTGAACCGAACGTGGCTGGACTGGCACGCCGCCGTCTCGATGCCGAGCTGGTACGCCGTAACCTCGCGCGGTCGCGCGAACACGCGAGCCAGCTCATCGCCGCGGGCCGGGTGACGGTCGGCGGCACCACCGCGACCAAACCCGCCACGCAGGTGGAGACCAGCGCCGCCGTCGTCGTCAAGGCGGACGACGGCGACCCGGACTATGTCTCGCGCGGCGGCCACAAACTCGCGGGCGCGCTCGCCGCCTTCGTCCCGCTCGGCCTGGAGGT
Organism: Streptomyces sp. NPDC096310; assembly: GCF_044763125.1. NCBI lineage: Bacteria > Bacillati > Actinomycetota > Actinomycetes > Kitasatosporales > Streptomycetaceae > Streptomyces > Streptomyces sp. NPDC096310. The sequence goes on from NZ_JBIWFO010000035.1 coordinate 7,979, forward strand.
ACGCGGCCGGCGGGCCCTCGACGCGGGCGCCTCCACCGGCGGATTCACCGATGTGCTGCTGCGCGCCGGGGCCGCCCGGGTCGTCGCGGTGGACGTCGGATACGGACAACTCGCCTGGTCGCTGCGGAGCGATGAACGGGTCACCGTCAAGGACCGTACGAACGTACGTGAGTTGACGCTCGATGCGATCGAAGGGGAGCCCGTGGATCTGATCGTGGGGGATCTGTCGTTCATTCCGCTGGGGGTGGTGCTGCCGGCCCTGGTGGGCTGCGCCGCCCCCGACGCCGATCTCGTGATGATGGTCAAGCCGCAGTTCGAGGTCGGCAAGGAACGCCTCGGCAGCGGCGGCGTGGTCCGCAGCTCCGCGCTGCGCGCCGAGGCCGTACGGAACGTGGCACGGCGGGCGGGTGAACTCGGCCTCGGCGTACGGGGCGTCACCGCCAGCCCGCTGCCCGGACCCTCCGGGAATGTCGAGTACTTTCTGTGGCTCCGTGCCGGAGCCCCCGAGCTGGACCCGGCGGATGTCGACCGCGCAGTGGCGGAGGGCCCCCGGTGACGACGAACGCGGCGGAGGAACTGATGCGCGACGGGGAGAGAGCCTTGAGCGAGGAGCGTGCGGCGAACGCCGAACGGACCGTTTTCCTGCTGGTCCACACCGGCCGTCAGGCGGCCATCCGCAGCGCCGAACTGGTCGTGAACGGGCTGGTGCGCAGCGGTATCGGGGTACGGGTACTGAACAGCGAGGCGCCCGATCTGCCGCTGCCGGACTCCGTCCAGACGGCCTCCGAGGCCATCCCCGACGCGCTGGAGGGGTGCGAACTGCTGATCGTGCTCGGCGGGGACGGCACGCTGCTGCGCGGCGCCGCGTTCGCGCGCGCCTCCGGTGTGCCGATGCTCGGCGTCAACCTGGGCAGGGTCGGCTTCCTCGCCGAGGCGGAACGGGACGATCTGGACAAGGTCGTCGACCGGGTCGTCACCCGTGAGTATGAGGTCGAGGAGCGGATGACGATCGATGTCGTCGTGCACAGCAACGGCGATGTCGTCCACGAGGACTGGGCGCTCAACGAGGCCGCCGTGCAGAAGGTCTCGCCCGAGCGGATGCTCGAAGTCGTCCTGGAGATCGACGGCAGACCGGTCACCGGATTCGGCTGCGACGGGATCGTCTGCGCGACCCCGACCGGTTCGACTGCGTACGCCTTCTCGGCGGGCGGCCCGGTCGTCTGGCCGGAGGTCGAGGCCCTGCTGATGGTGCCGATCAGCGCCCACGCGCTCTTCGCGAAACCCCTGGTGACGTCGCCGACGACGGTGCTCGCGGTGGAGGTCCAGCAGGACACCCCGAACGGGGTGCTGTGGTGCGACGGACGCCGCACCATCGAGCTGCCCCCGGGCGCCCGGGTGGAGGTGCGGCGCGGCTCCGTCCCGGTACGGCTGGCGCGGCTGCACCACGCGTCGTTCACCGACCGGCTGGTGGCCAAGTTCGCGCTGCCGGTCTCCGGCTGGCGCGGGGCTCCGCACTGATCTCACCCTGGGCGGTTCCGGGTGGTTTCGCCGCGTATGGGATGAGTGGTGGACCACCCGGGTACCGGTCCTCCCGTGCACTCGGGGGTGGGGTGCGTCGCGCACCCGGCGCCAGGACCTCGTATGGTCGTCACCGTGTTGGAGGAGATGCGGATACGGTCGCTCGGGGTCATCGACGACGCTGTCGTCGAGCTGTCGCCCGGCTTCACGGCGGTGACCGGCGAGACCGGCGCGGGCAAGACCATGGTCGTCACCAGTCTGGGACTGCTGCTCGGCGGGCGCGCCGACCCCGCCCTGGTGCGGATCGGCGCCAAGTCGGCGGTCGTCGAGGGGCGGGTCACGCTCGCCCCCGGCGCGCCCGCGACGCTGCGCGCCGAGGAGGCGGGCGCGGAGCTGGACGAGGGCGCGCTGCTCATCAGCAGAACCGTCTCGGCCGAGGGGCGCTCGCGCGCCCACCTCGGCGGGCGTTCCGTGCCCGTGGGCGTGCTGGCCGAGCTGGCGGACGATCTGGTCGCCGTGCACGGCCAGACCGACCAGCAGGGCCTGCTGCGCCCGGCACGCCAGCGCAAGGCCCTGGACCGGTACGCGGGGGACGCCGTCTCCGTACCGCACACCGCGTACACCGCCGCGTACCGGCGGCTGCGGGCCGTGGCCACGGAGCTGGACGAACTGACCACCCGGGCCAGGGAGCGCGCGCAGGAGGCCGATCTGCTGCGCTTCGGGCTGACCGAGATCGAGTCGGTCGAACCCCGGGCCGGTGAGGACACCGAACTCGCCGCCGAGGCCGAGCGGCTGGGCCACGCGGAAGCGCTCGCCTCCGCCGCCTCCCTCGCCCACGCGGCGCTCGCGGGCAACCCCGAGGACCCGGAGGCCGTCGACGCGACCACCCTCGTCGGGGGCGCGGGACGGGCCCTGGAGGCCGTACGGTCCCATGATCCGGTCCTGGCCGGACTCGCCGACCGGATGGGGGAGATCGCGATCCTGCTCACAGACGTCGCGGGCGAACTCGCCGGATACGCGGACAACTTGGACGCCGACCCGCTCCGGCTGGCCGCCGTCGAGGAACGCCGGGCCTCACTCACCGGGCTGACCAGGAAGTACGGCAGCGACATCGACGCCGTACTGGCCTGGTCCGAGGAGAGCGCGGCACGCCTCACCGAGCTGGAGGGCGACGACGAGCGGATCGGCGAGCTGACGGCCGAACGCGACGCGCTGCGCGCCGAACTCTCCGGCCTCGCCCAGGCGCTGACCGACGCCCGCACGGAGGCGGCGGCGCGCTTCGCGGAGGCCGTCACGGCGGAGCTGGCCTCCCTGGCCATGCCGCACGCGCGCGTCTCGTTCGACATCCGGCAGACGGAGTCGGCGGACGAGAGCGCGGGCGTCGACGTCGGCGGGCGCTCCGTGGCCTACGGGCCGCACGGCGTCGACGAGGTCGAACTGCTGCTGGCCCCGCACCCCGGCGCCCAGCCCCGGCCGATCGCCAGGGGCGCGTCGGGCGGTGAGCTGTCGCGCGTGATGCTCGCCGTGGAGGTGGTGTTCGCCGGGTCCGACCCCGTACCGACCTACCTCTTCGACGAGGTCGACGCGGGCGTCGGCGGCAAGGCGGCGGTCGAGGTCGGCCGCAGGCTGGCGAAGCTCGCCAGGTCGGCGCAGGTCGTGGTGGTCACCCACCTTCCCCAGGTCGCGGCCTTCGCGGACCGGCAGCTCCTGGTCGAGAAGACGGTCGACGGATCGGTGACCCGCTCCGGCGTGACGGTCCTGGAGGGCGAGGACCGGGTACGGGAACTGTCGCGGATGCTCGCGGGCCAGGAGGACTCGGAAACGGCACGCGCCCACGCCGAGGAACTGCTGGCGACGGCGCGTTCGGAGTGAACCGCGGGGCTCCCGGGGCGAGCAGGACCGCCGCGTTCCTCGCCGCGCTGTCCACCACCCGCGCGGTGTACGAAGTGCTCCGCTCCCGCGCGCCGGGGGAGCCCGCGCGCTGGCGGCGGAGCAACTACGCCGGGCGCACCGTCGAGTTGTACGCCGGTCCCGCGACCGTCCTCGGAGCCGCCGCCGGGGCCGCGCCGAGCGGTACGCGGGGCGCGGTCACGCTGGCCGTCCTCGCCGCAGGTGCCTGCGGCGCGTACGACGACCTGGCCGGCGCGGGCGATCCGCGCCGGGGTTTCCGGGCCCACCTGCGTGCGCTGCGCCACGGCGAGGTGACCACCGGCGCCGTGAAACTCCTCGGCATCGGCGCCGCCGCGCTCACCGCCGGAGCGCTGCTCAAGGAGCGTCCCCTGGACCGGCTGCTGGCCGGCGTCGTGATCGCGGGAGGCGCGCACTGCGTCAACCTCCTCGACGTACGCCCCGGCAGGGCCTGCGTCGGGGTGCTCGCCCTCGGCGTCCCCGGCCTGCTGCGCGGCGGTACGGCGGGCGCCCTGGCCGCCGTACCGGTGGGCGCCGCCGCCGCGGTGGCCGGCGCCGACCTCGCCGAACGGACCATGCTCGGCGACGCGGGCGCCCACGCGCTCGGCGCGGCCCCAGGGCCTCTCGTTTGGATCATGCCGGGCTCGCGTGCCCTGGTGCCGCGACTCGCCGCGTTGTCGTCGGTCGACATGGCTCCGCCATTTCTCCCTCCTCCGCCTTGCGATCCACGGCACCAGACCCCGCTCCCTGATCCGGCCTGATCCAAACGAAAGACCCTGGGCGCCGCCGTCGTGGCGGGCAACGGCCGGTCCGGACTGGCCTTGCACGCACTGGGAGTCGTCGCCGCGACGGCGTACGGTGACAGGGTCGGCCGACTGGCGAACGAGGAACCGCACCGGTAAGGCCGGCGCGCGCTTTCACCCGTGTGAGTGATCCGGACGCGAAGTTGAGGCGCCCGACCCAGGAACGGCGCCCCGGCGGTGCCGGAACGTGCGTACGGACTGGCATCCTTGACGTACCCCCCTCGCCCCCCTCACCCGAATCCAGGAGCCCTGCCCACGTGACACAACTGCGTACGGTCCAGGTGCTGGGCGGTGGCAGCGCGGGCAGCAGCGCGCACGTCCGATCGCTGGCGGCGGGGCTGGTCGCCCGGGGCGTGCGCGTCACGGTCTGCGCCCCCGCCGCACTCGACCTGGCCTACGACTTCAGCGGCGCCGGGGCGCTGCACATCCCCGTGGCCCGGCGTGGTGACCCGGCCTCGGTCGCGGCGCTCCGCGCGGCGTGCGCCGGAGCGGACGTGGTGCACGCGCACGGGCTGCACGCCGCCGTACGGACCGCGCTCGCCCTCGGCGGTCTGCGGGTGCCGCTGGTCGTCACCTGGCACACCCGTACGGAGGCGGAGGGCCCCCGGGGCCGGCTGCTGAGGATGCTGGAACGGCGCGCCGTCCGCGCCGCGTCGGTGGTGCTCGGCGTGACCTCCGAACTGGTCGACGGGGCGCGCGCCCGGGGCGCGCGCGACGCCCGCCTCGCGCCGGTCGCCCTCCCGGCGCCCCGTCCCCGGCCCGCGGACGAGGAGAACAAGTCCCGTGCCGAACTCGGCGCCGTCGAAAGGCCGTTACTGATGGCGGTCGGGAGCCTCGTACCGGACCAGGGGTACGACACGCTCCTGGACGCCGTGGCCGGCTGGCGCGACCTCGACCCCGCCCCGCTGCTCACCATCGCGGGCGAGGGCCGCGAACGCGCCCGGCTCCAGCGCCGGATCGAGGCCGACGACCTGCCCGTACAGCTCATCGGCCGCAGGGACGACATCAGCGAACTCCTCGCCTCGGCGGACATCGCCGTGCTCGCCTCCCGCTGGGAGGCCCGTTCCGTCCTCGCCCAGGAGGCGCTGCGGCTCGGCGTACCGCTGGTCGCGACGGCGGTGGGCGCCCTGCCCGAACTCGTCGGCGACGCTGCGGAACTCGTCCCGTACGGTGACGCGCCGGCCCTGGCGGACGCGGTGACACGCCTGCTGGGCGACCCGGCGCGGCGCGCCCGACTGGTCGCGGCGGGCCGGGCGCAGGCGGCCACCTGGCCGACGGAGGACGAGACGATCGCACAGGTGCTCTGCGTGTACGACGAACTGACCGAGCGGGGCCGGCCGCCGCGCTGACCGGCCGGAGCGCGCGCCCCGGGACGGGCGGCCGGAGCGCGGGAGCAGGTCGGAGCACACGCCCCGGCGCGCGGCTCACTCCCCGGGGGTGTGCCGGCGGGCCCGCAGCGCCAGACTCAGGGCCAGCACCGTCTGCGGATCGTCCAGGTCCGTGCCCAGCAGCTCGGAGATCCGGCCCAGCCGGTTGTAGAGCGTCTGCCGGTTGAGATGCAGCTCCCGTGCCGTCTCCGCCTTGCGCCCCGCGTGCGCCAGATACGCCTCCAGCGTCGGCAGCAGCGAGGGCCGCGACGAGCGGTCATGGGTACGCAGCGGGCCGATCGCGCGGTCCACGAAGGCCGCCAGATCCGGATGTTCCCGCAGCCGCCACAGCAGCAGATCGATGTCCAGCCGGCGGGCGTCGTACCAGTCCCTCTCCGGCAGCCCCCGCGCCGCGGCGGCCGTCTCCGCCGCGTGGCGCAGGCTCGCGCCCGCCGCCGCCCAGCCTCCCGCCACCCCCACCACGACCACCGGCGGCGGCGCGCCGGGGCGCTCCACGCCCGCGCGGGCCACGCCCGCCCGCATCGCCGCCGCGACCCGGTCCGCCACCGCCGTACGCTCGGACTCGGAGCGCAGCCCCAGCAGCAGCGGAACCCGGCCCTCCACGGGCCGTACCCCCAGCAGCACAGGAACGCCCACCGAGGCCAGCTCCTCCAGCAACACGCCGGCCGGCAGCGCCCAGTTCCCCGGCGGAGGCAGCTCGGCGCCGGACTCCCGGCCCGCCGCGCCGCCCCGCCCCAGCCGCATCACCACGGGCAGCAGCGGCCCGTCGCCCGGCCGGAACCCCAGCACCCGTGCCCGCGACGGCGCGTCCTCGGCGGGGATCCGGCCCTCCGCGAGATCCGTCAGGAAGTCGCCACGGCCACGCGCCGCCAGCTCCTCCTCCTGGCGCGCCTGCATCAGGACGACCGCGAGCAGGCCCGCCGCGCGCTCCGCCGCAAGCCGGTGCACCGGAAGCGGCGCGGCGGACACGGCGGGGATCACCAGCCGGGCCCGTACCGCCCCCGTACCGTGGCCGCCGCCCGCCACGTCCACCAGCACCGCGCCCGCCGGCGGCCCCGCCGCCCGCGCCGCGCGCCGGCCGCGCAGCCCCGTCCAGACCTCCAGCGGATCGGCGGCGGCGGGGGCGGAGCCGGGCGCCGCCGCGTACAGGAGCCGGCCCGCCGCCGTCTCCAGGAAGACCGGGTTGCCCGCGAACTCCGCGAGGATCCGGAGCACCCGCTCCACCCCGCCCCCGCCCAGCAGGGCCTCGGTGCACCGCCGGTGGACCTCCTCGGCCTGCCGCAGCAGCGCGTAGTGGCCGTTCACGATCTCGGTGTGGATCTCCTCGGTCACCGAGACGAACGGCACCTCGCGGTGGAGCTGCACCAGCGGCAGCCCCGCCGACCGCGCCGTGTCCACGAGCGCCGGGGGAAGCCGGTCGAACCGGGCGCCCAGCTCCACCACCAGCGCCGCGATGCCCCGCTCGGCGAGCCGGCGGACGAAGGCGCGCTGCTCGGCGGGGAGGCTGCCCAGGGCGAGACCGGTCGTCAGCAGCAGTTCGCCGCCCTTGAGGAGCGAGGCGATGTTCGGCGACTCGCCCGCGTGCACCCAGCGCACCGTACGGTCCAGGGCCTCCGCGCAGGCGACCACCTCCGGCAGACCGCCCCGGAGTCCCGGCAGCTCAAGAGCCCGCCGCACGGTGATGCCGCCCTGAGTCCCCATGCGCCGGAGGCTACTGGACGGGCCCGGAGCCCCGAGCGGGGCCCGTACGGCGGGAAGGGCCCGGACGGAGCGGTGTGCACCGCTCCGTCCGGGCCCCGCCGGTGGCCTTCCGCCCGGCTGTCAGCCGCCGTAGGCGCCCGACGCCGTCAGCCGCAGCGCCGTGTCGATCAGCGGCACATGGCTGAACGCCTGCGGGAAGTTGCCCACCTGGCGCTGGAGCCGGGAGTCCCACTCCTCGGCCAGCAGCCCGAGATCGTTGCGCAGCGACAGCAGCTTCTCGAAGAGCTTGCGCGCCTCGTCGACCCGCCCGATCATCGCCAGGTCGTCGGCCAGCCAGAACGAACAGGCCAGGAACGCGCCCTCGTCGCCCTCCAGACCGTCGACCCCCGCGTCCTCGCCGGACGTCGGGTAGCGCAGGACGAAACCGTCCTCCGTGGACAGCTCGCGCTGGATCGCCTCGATCGTGCCGATGACCCGCTTGTCGTCCGGAGGCAGGAAGCCCATCTGCGGGATGAGCAGCAGCGACGCGTCCAGCTCCTGGGAGCCGTACGACTGCGTGAAGGTGTTCCGTTCCTTGTCGTACCCCTTCTCGCAGACATCGTGGTGGATCTCGTCGCGCAGCTCGCGCCAGCGCTCCAGCGGCCCGTCCGCGTCGCCCGACTCGATCAGCTTGATCGTCCGGTCGACGGCGACCCACGCCATCACCTTCGAGTGGACGAAGTGCCGGCGCGGCCCGCGCACCTCCCAGATGCCCTCGTCGGGCTGGTCCCAGTGCTTCTCCAGGTAGCGGATCAGCTTGAGCTGGAGGACGGAGGCGTAGTCGTTGCGCGCCAGCCCCGTCATATGGGCGAGGTGCAGCGCCTCGGTGACCTCGCCGTACACGTCGAGCTGGAGCTGGTGCGCGGCCCCGTTGCCGACCCGGACCGGGCCGGAACGCTCGTAGCCCGGCAGCCAGTCCAGCTCGGCCTCGCCCAGCTCACGCTCGCCCGCGATGCCGTACATGATCTGGAGGTTCTCCGGGTCGCCGGCCACGGCGCGCAGCAGCCACTCGCGCCAGGCGCGGGCCTCCTCGCGGTAGCCGGTGCGCAGCAGCGACGAGAGCGTGATCGCGGCGTCGCGCAGCCACGTGTACCGGTAGTCCCAGTTGCGGCTGCCGCCGATCTCCTCGGGGAGCGAGGTCGTCGGCGCGGCCACGATGCCGCCGGTCGGCGCGTACGTCAGGGCCTTGAGCGTGATCAGCGAACGGATCACGGCCTCCCGGTAGGGGCCGTGGTACGTGCAGTGCTCGACCCACTCGCGCCAGAACTCGGAGGTCGCCTCCAGGGAGCCCTCCGGGTCGGGCAGCGCGGGCTGCGGGCGGTGCGAGGGCTGCCAACTGATCGTGAACGCGATCCGGTCACCGGGTGCCACGGTGAAGTCGGAGTACGTCGTCAGGTCCTTGCCGTGCGTCTCCGCCTCGGTGTCCAGCCAGACCGAGTCGGGTCCGGCGACGGCGACCGTACGGTTGTCCACCTTGTGGACCCATGGCACGACGCGCCCGTAGCTGAACCGCATCCGCAGCGCGGAGCGCATCGGCACCCGGCCGCTGACGCCCTCGACGATCCGGATGAGCTGCGGTGCGCCGTCACGCGGCGGCATGAAATCGGTCACCCGCACGGTGCCGCGCGGCGTGTCCCACTCGGACTCCAGGATCAGGGAGTCTCCGCGGTAGCGGCGCCGTGTGGCCCGTGGCGGCACGGAGCCCGCGGGATGCGCGGGCCCCAGTCGCCAGAAACCGTGCTCATCGGTTCCCAGCAGAGCCGCGAACACGGCATGCGAATCGAAGCGGGGCAGGCACAGCCAGTCGACTGTGCCGTCCTGGCAGACCAGGGCAGCGGTCTGCATGTCTCCGATGAGTGCGTAATCCTCGATGCGCCCGGCCACGTGCATCTCCAGTCGAACGGCCACGTCCGCCCCGCGGGGCGCTTACTGCGGTCAAGGGTCGTTGACGAGCTGGTTTTCCGGGAAATCGGGCGGGGGTGGTGCCGTTTGCCGGCCGCACTCGGCAGCGAATGTCCGAGCAGGATACGACGCACGTCGGGGTTCCGCGTCACGCTCGGAAGAAGATCGGAAGAAGAGCGGTCCGCCGAACGAGTGGGGCCCGACGGGACGAGGGGGAAAAAGTGTGACGAGGGGGAGAGGGGAGGCGGCGCGATGCGGCGCGTGGCCGGAAGCGACCTCCTGTCGTCGCTGTTACCCTGGTAGCCCGTGGACCGGTGGACTCCCTGCACAGCACAGAGACCCCGAAACCGCAGCGACGGCAGTCCCTTCGCCTCTCGGTCTGGGACACCGGCACGCACCTCGAACCGCGACCACGGGAGCCCCCTCTTGGCCATGCCGACACGATCCTCGACATCCTCGACGACCAAGCACATCTTCGTCACCGGGGGTGTCGCTTCCTCCCTCGGCAAGGGCCTGACCGCCTCCAGCCTGGGCGCGCTGCTGAAAGCGCGCGGTCTGCGGGTCACGATGCAGAAGCTCGACCCGTACCTGAACGTCGACCCCGGGACGATGAACCCCTTCCAGCACGGTGAGGTGTTCGTCACGAACGACGGCGCCGAGACCGACCTGGACATCGGCCACTACGAGCGCTTCCTCGACGTGGACCTCGACGGCTCGGCCAACGTCACCACCGGCCAGGTCTACTCGCAGGTCATCGCCAAGGAGCGGCGCGGCGAGTACCTGGGCGACACCGTCCAGGTCATCCCGCACATCACCAACGAGATCAAGCACCGCATCCGGCGGATGGCGGCCGGCGAGGTCGACGTCGTCATCACGGAGGTCGGCGGCACGGTCGGCGACATCGAGTCGCTGCCGTTCCTGGAGACCGTCCGCCAGGTCCGCCACGAGGTGGGCCGCGACAACGTCTTCGTCGTGCACATCTCGCTGCTGCCGTACATCGGCCCGTCCGGCGAGCTGAAGACCAAGCCGACCCAGCACTCGGTCGCCGCTCTGCGGAACATCGGTATCCAGCCGGACGCGATCGTGCTGCGCGCCGACCGCGAGGTGCCGCTCTCCATCAAGCGCAAGATCTCGCTGATGTGCGACGTGGACGAGGCGGCCGTGGTGGCCTGCGTCGACGCCAAGTCGATCTACGACATCCCCAAGGTGCTGCACACCGAGGGCCTGGACGCCTATGTCGTACGCAAGCTGGACCTGCCCTTCCGCGACGTGGACTGGACGATCTGGGACGACCTGCTGGACCGTGTCCACAACCCCGACCACGAGGTCACCATCGCGTTGGTCGGCAAGTACATCGACCTGCCGGACGCGTACCTCTCCGTGACGGAGGCCATCCGCGCGGGCGGCTTCGCCAACCGGGCGCGCGTCACCGTGAAGTGGGTCACGTCGGACGACTGCAAGACCCCGGCCGGCGCCGCGAAGCAGCTCGGTGACGTCGACGGCATCCTGATCCCCGGCGGCTTCGGCGAGCGCGGCGTGACCGGCAAGGTCGGCGCGATCCAGTACGCCCGCGAGCACAAGGTGCCGCTGCTCGGCATCTGCCTCGGCCTCCAGTGCATCGTCATCGACGCGGCGCGCAACCTCGCGGGGATCCCCGAGGCCAACTCGACGGAGTTCGACTCCGGCACCGCGCACCCGGTGATCTCCACGATGGAGGAGCAGCTCGCGTACGTGGAGGGCGCGGGGGACCTGGGCGGCACGATGCGGCTCGGTCTCTACCCGGCGAAGCTCGCCGAGGGCTCGATCGTCCGCGAGGTGTACGAGGACCAGCCGTACGTGGAGGAGCGCCACCGCCACCGCTACGAGGTGAACAACTCCTACCGCGCGGAGCTGGAGAAGAAGGCCGGTCTGGTCTTCTCCGGCACGTCCCCCGACAACAAGCTCGTCGAGTACGTCGAGTACCCGCGCGCCACGCACCCCTACCTGGTCGCCACCCAGGCCCACCCGGAGCTGCGGTCCCGGCCGACGCGTCCGCACCCGCTGTTCGCCGGGCTCGTGAAGGCCGCGGTCGAGCGTCGTGAAGGGCTGCGCCAGGAGGCGGGCGAGCCGGTGGCCGCGCGGTCGTAGGGCACGTCACAGGCGATACGGTGGGAGCCGGGGTACGGGCCCGAGTTCAGGGCCTGTGCCTCGGTTTCCGCTTGTGTACCACCGTGGGAGGACGCTGCCATGACCGTCAAGGACACCCCTGAGGAATGGCGGGTCACCGCGACCACGACGCCCTTCCGCGGCAACAAGACCAGTGTCCGCACGGATGATGTGGTCATGCCCGACGGCACGGTCGTGAAGCGCGACTACCAGGTCCACCCCGGATCCGTCGCGATCCTCGCCCTGGACGGCACGGGCCGCGTCCTGGTGCTGCGCCAGTACCGCCACCCCGTACGCCAGAAGCTCTGGGAGATCCCGGCCGGACTGCTCGACGTACCGGGGGAGAACCCGCTGCACGCGGCCCAGCGCGAGCTGTACGAGGAAGCGCACGTCAAGGCCGAGGACTGGCGGGTGCTGACGGACGTCTACACGACGCCGGGCGGCTGCGACGAGGCGGTACGGATCTTCCTCGCCCGGGAGCTGTCCGAGGCGGAGGGCGAGCGCTTTCAGGTCTCCGAGGAGGAGGCGGACATGGAGCTGGCCCGGGTGGACCTGGCCGAGCTGGTACGGGGCGTGCTCGCCGGCGAACTGCACAACAACTGCCTCGCCGTGGGCGTCCTCGCGCTCACCGCCGCGCTGGCGGGGGACGGCCTGGAGGCGCTGCGGCCGGCGGAGGCGCCCTGGCCGGCGCGGCCGTTCGAGGCCTGATCCCTGAAGCCTGACGCTCAAGCTGTTATTCAAGCCTGATACTCAAGCCCGATTCATCCTCTGATCCGAAGAAAAGCTGATCCGATCGGGGGATGCACCGGCCGCGCTCCCCCTGTTCCGTCGCAGAGAGTGAACTACGCTCGAACCGTCCGTGCGGAGACCCGCCGGGCTCGGATCGTGCGCAGGCGGACGGAGCGTGGCCCGTGACGGATCAGGCGGTGGACGTGAGTGGCCCCGGCCGTGCGCGAGCCAAGAAGCCCCCGGAGCCGGGGGCGGCCGCCGCCGGGCCCCCCGAATCCGACGCACCGTCGGCCAAGCGCCGCGGCCGGGCCACCTCGGCCGCGAAGAAGAAAGGTACGGCCCGGGTGACCGTCCCGGAGGGTCCCGAGGATGTGACCGATGCCGTGAGCGGTACGGAGAGTGGCGACCCCGAGCCACGCCCGGCCCCCCGGCCCGCCCGCACCCGGCGGAAGGCCGCGGCCCCACGCAGGACCCGCCCCGAACCGCCCGCCGCCCCCGCGGAACCGGAAGCGGAACCGGAACCGGCCGCGACGGACACGAGCGCGCCCGAGCCCGCGTCGGTGCCCGCGCCCGCGGCGGAGGTGGAGGCGGAGGCGGACATCGTGGCCGCGCCCGAGCCGGCGACCGAGCGCGCACCTGAGCCCCCGGCCGAGACGGAAGCCGAAGCGGAAGCCGTGGCCGAGCCAGAGCCCGTGGCGGAGCCCGAGCCCCTGGTCGTACCCGAGCCCGAGCCGGAGTCGGCACCCGAGCCCGAGCCGGCGCCCGCGTCCGGAACCGTCGCCGCCCCCACCCCCGAACTCCCCTCCGTCCGCAGTGCCGAAGCATCCCGGGAAGAGCAACCCGTCGCGCCTGAAGGGGAGTTCTTCGGGCGGTTGCGGGAACTCAAGGCGCTGCACGGGGACATCGAGCGTGCCGGGCTCAACACGATCTCCGGGCGGAAGGAGCCCCGCGCGCGGGTGCTGCTGATCGCCGGACGGCCCGGATCCGGGCGGACCTCGCTCGCGCGGGAGCTGGCCCGGCAGTTGCGGGACGGGTATCCCGACGGGATCGTACGGACCCGGCTCACCGGATCCGACGGCGAACCCGTGCCCACCGAGCGGACCGCCCGCGAGATCCTCGGCGCGTTCGGCGTCGCCACACCGCCCGGCGCGGGGGAGGACGAGCTGTCCGGGATGGTGCGTGAGGCGCTGGGCGCCCGCCGGGTGCTGCTGCTCCTCGACGACGCCGCCGACGCCGGGCAGGTCGACCCGCTCGTACCGGACAACCCGGACTGCCTGGTCGTCGCCGTCTCGCAGGGGCCGCTCACCGGGATCCCCGACGTCCGGCCCTGCACCCTCGGCGGGATGGACACCAAGGCCGCCATCGAACTGCTCACGCGGTTCACCGGAGCCGTACGGATCACCGTGGACCCGCAGGCCGCCGAGTCGCTGACCGAGGAGTGCGGCGGTCAGCCCGCCGCGCTGGTGCTGGCCGGCGGCTGGCTCGCCGCGCGTCCCATGGCGTCGGTCGCCGATGTCGCCAAGCGGCTGCGCGCCCTGCCGCACGACCCCGAGCGCCCGGTCGGCGCCCGTCCGCTCGCCCGCGCCTTCCGGCTCGTGTACGAGAGCCTGCCGGGGACCGCCGCCCGGATGCTGCGGCTGCTCGCCCTCGCGCCCGCCGGGATCGCCGACGCGCACACCGCCTCGGCGCTGGCCGGCTGCTCCATGGCGGACGCCGCCGTCCTGCTGGACGACTTCGCCGAGCGGGGGCTGCTGCGCACCGCCGACGACCGGACCGCACGGCAGGCCGTACCGCCGTACCGGCCCGCCCCCGGGCGGGCGGCCGTCGACCAGTACGTCGTCCCGGGCTGTCTCGTCCCGCTGCTGCGCCCCCTGCTAGCGGAGGACCGTCCCGCCGAGGTGCAGCTCGCCCGCGCGCGGATGCTGGAGCGGACCGTACGGCTGCTCCAGTCCTGCCGCGCCGTCACCGAACCCGAGGGGTCCCCGGCCCGCAAGCGGCTCGCCGGGCTGCCGAGCGCGCTGCGCTTCCCCAACGCCGCCGCCGCGGCCGAGTGGCTGTACTCCCGGCAGCCCGCCCTGCTGGCGTCCGCGCGCCTCGCGGTCGCGGACGGCGAGCTGGACACGCTGGCCCGCCGGCTGGTCGCCGCGCTGGTCCGCGCGCTGGCCGCACACCGGGGCACGGAGGCCGCGGCGCCCGAGCTGTACGGGCTCCACCAGCTCGTCCTCGACATCGCGGAGCGGCACGACCTGTACCGCGAGCAGGCCGCGGCCCTGCTGAACATCGGCGATCTGGACGCCAGGACCGGCCGTACGCATGACGCGCTGGCCCGCTACCGTGCCGCGCTGGACGCCGGTCGGGCCGCGAACGATCTGTACGCGACCGGCCGCGCCATGGAATCCCTGGGCGGCGCCCACCAGGACCTGCGGGACTGGCAGCGGGCCGCCGACTGGTACGGACGGGCCCTCTCCCAGCGGCTGAGCCGGGGCGAGCGCGCCGACGAGGCGCGGCTCTACGGCCGACTCGGCACCGTCCACACGTACGCGGGCCGCTACGGCGAGGCGCTGCGCAACTGGCGCGCCGCCACCGCGATCCACCGCAGGCTGGGCGATCTGCCCGGGCAGGCGCGGGCGCTCAGCGAGGCGGCCCGGGTCCAGGAGTACGCGGGCCGGCCGCAGGAGTCGCTCCGTACCTGCCAGGAGGCGGTCGAGTGGGCCCGGCTCGCGGGGGATCTGCGGCTCCAGGCGGCGCTCCAGCTCCGGGTCGCGGACACCCTGGACCGGCTCGGAGATCCGGCGGCCGCCCGGCTGCACCGCGCCACCGCCGATCGTCTTCTCCTGGAAACGGAGGGAAACGCCTACGAAATCCGCAGCGCTTCCGTCGAGGACTGATGCTTTGTAAGGCTAGACAGCAGGAAATCCTTCATTAGACTGGCTTTGCCGCATACGTCAGCGGTGCCTTCCCGTGTGCCACGCGTGCCCGGGTATGTATGGGATTGCGCCGGGAATCTCCACGGAATCCCCCGAGCCAAGGACCGTGATCTGCCGTGTTGGTCGGAATCCCCCGTGAGGTCAAGAACAACGAGTTCCGGGTGGCCATCACCCCCGCCGGAGTGCACGAGCTGGTGGGCCACGGGCATCAGGTCCTCATCGAGCGGGGCGCCGGCATCGGCTCCTCGATCGCCGACGGCGAGTACCTCGCGGCCGGCGCGCGGATCCTGCCCACCGCCGACGAGGTCTGGGCCGTCGCCGACCTGCTGCTGAAGGTCAAGGAGCCGGTCGCCGAGGAGTACCACCGGCTCCGCAAGGACCAGACGCTCTTCACCTACCTGCACCTGGCCGCGTCCCGCGCCTGCACCGACGCACTGCTGGAGTCGGGCACCACCGCCATCGCGTACGAGACCGTCGAGACCGCGCGGCGCGCGCTGCCGCTCCTCGCCCCCATGTCGGAGGTCGCCGGACGGCTGGCGCCGCAGGTCGGCGCGTACCACCTGATGCGCTCGGCCGGCGGGCGCGGCGTGCTGCCGGGCGGTGTGCCCGGTACGGCGGCGGGCCGCGCCGTGGTCATCGGCGGCGGGGTCTCCGGCTGGAACGCCACCCAGATCGCCGTCGGCATGGGCTTCCACGTGACCCTGCTCGACCGGGACATCGACAAGCTGCGCGAGGCCGACCGGATCTTCGGCACCAAGGTCCAGACCATCGTCTCCAACACGTTCGAACTGGAGAAGGCGGTCACCGAGGCGGACCTCGTGATCGGGGCCGTACTCATCCCGGGCGCGAAGGCACCGAAGCTCGTCACCAACGCGCTCGTCGCCCGGATGAAGCCCGGAAGTGTACTTGTCGACATTGCGATTGATCAGGGCGGCTGCTTCGAGGACTCACGCCCCACGACACACGCCGAACCGACCTTCCAGGTGCACGACTCGGTCTTCTACTGCGTGGCCAACATGCCGGGCGCCGTGCCGCACACCTCCACGTACGCCCTGACCAACGCCACGCTGCCGTACATCGTGGAACTGGCGAACCACGGCTGGGCCGGCGCGCTGCGCCGGGACCCGGTGCTCGCCAAGGGGCTCAACACCCATGACGGTCAGGTGGTTTACCGCGAGGTGGCCGAGGCCCACGGTCTGGTTCACGCCGAACTCGGCACACTTCTCGCCTGACGCGTCAACCCGCTTCGTCAACATCGCGCCCGCGGCCGGACCTCGTGCGGCGAGGTCCGGCCGCGGCGTCGGACGAAGGGTGTGCGGTCGCCCGTCAACTCGCCTCGAACGTAACAATTTCAACCGTTTCGTATGACGGCGAAACCTCGCCGCCCTGCCTTGGTGAGAGGGCTGTGCGCCCTTGACAGAGGGGTGTTCGGTTGCCGACACATCGGGTCCGGTCCGGCGGATTGTGTTGCTGCGGAGTGGTGACACGCCATAGAGTCGCCAACCGTCGGCATGGTGCCACGCTGACCTATCGATAAGTTTCCTGGTCCCGTCCAAGGAGGTAAGACGACTTGTGAATGAGTCGACATTTACTCCCGGGGGTGGTCAACCAGGAATGCCGGTGAGGGGCCAGAGCCCGTCGTCCGGGTTCGAGGCTGTCGGCTCCGTAGCTGTCCGCACCTTCGCCACCCACCAGCACATGACGACAGCCCACCAGATGATGGACGGCCAACACGTGAACGCCATGGCCGGCAACGAGGGTGGCCGAGAGTCCACTTCGTTCGCCGACTTCGACGAAGCGCCCGAGGGGCACTTCTACGACCCTGACGCCGAATACGAGCCGGACCCCGAGTACGCGGCCACCCTCGCCCCCGACGCTGCCCGCCAGCGCCGCGAGCGCATCGGCCCGACCGGGCGTCCGCTGCCGTACTTCCCGATCCCCGGCCCGCTCACCGACCACGGCCCCGCGAAGATCATCGCGATGTGCAACCAGAAGGGCGGCGTCGGCAAGACCACGTCGACCATCAACCTGGGTGCCGCCCTCGCGGAGTACGGCCGACGTGTGCTGCTCGTCGACTTCGACCCGCAGGGAGCCCTGTCGGTCGGTCTCGGCGTGAACCCGATGGAGCTGGACCTCACCGTCTACAACCTGCTCATGGAGCGGGGCATGGCGGCCGACGAGGTGCTGCTGAAGACCGCCGTGCCCAACATGGACCTGCTGCCGAGCAACATCGACCTCTCGGCCGCCGAGGTGCAGCTCGTCAGCGAGGTCGCGCGCGAGTCCACGCTCCAGCGCGCCCTGAAGCCCCTGCTGCTCGACTACGACTACATCGTGATCGACTGCCAGCCCTCGCTCGGTCTGCTGACCGTGAACGCGCTGACGGCCGCCCACAAGGTGATCGTGCCGCTGGAGTGCGAGTTCTTCGCGCTGCGCGGGGTCGCGCTGCTCACCGAGACCATCGAGAAGGTCCAGGAGCGGCTCAACCCGGAGCTGGAGCTCGACGGCATCCTCGCCACCATGTACGACTCCCGTACGGTGCACAGCCGGGAGGTCCTGGCCCGTGTCGTGGAGGCGTTCGACGATCACGTCTACCACACCGTGATCGGGCGGACCGTGCGCTTCCCGGAGACCACCGTCGCCGGAGAGCCCATCACCACGTACGCCTCGAACTCCGTCGGCGCCGCCGCCTATCGCCAGCTCGCCAGGGAGGTGCTCGCCCGGTGTCACGCCGAGTGAGTCTGCCCGGCGCCGACGAGCTGTTCCGTACGACCGGGGGCATGGCGCTGACGTCGTCGTCCCCCGCGGCGCAGCGGCGGGGCGCGAACGGCGAACCGCGGGTGCCCGCGCCGGCCGGGGAGAGCGATCCGGGCGGCGACCGGGCGGGCCCGGCCGGCTCCGGGACGCCGGAGGAGCACTCCGCCCCGGACGCGGAGCCCGCCCCGGCGCAGTCGGCGCGCAGCCGCACCGCCGACGCCGAGCAGGCCGCGACCGCCGTGCAGGCCCGCAGCAGGCCGCAGGAGGGCGGATCCCCGGGGACCGGCCCCGGCGGCGGTACGGGGCCGGGAACGGCGGAGCAGGGGGCGCAGAACGCACAGCAGGGCGGGCAGCAGCGCCGGCAGCGGCGTGGCGCCAACCGCCGCCCCAGCGGGCGCGAACGGCACGACGAGAAGATCACGGTCTATGTCTCGGCCGAGGAACTGATGGACCTCGAACACGCCCGGCTGGTGCTGCGCGGTGAGCACGGACTCGCCGTGGACCGGGGGCGGATCGTCCGCGAGGCGGTCGCGGTCGTCCTGGCCGACCTCGAATCGCGCGGCGACGCGAGCATTCTCGTACGGCGGCTGCGCGGGCGCTGACGGTAGCCTGCGCGGGCCGCACCACCGCCCGCGGCCCCGCCGCCCCCGCCGCTCCCAGGACCGCGATGCCCCCGCCGCCCGACCCTGCCCGCCCGCCGCGCCGCCCGCTCGGCCGTGGCCCCGGCGAGTCGGCGCCCGGCCTGTCGCCGCCCGCCGTGTCGCCGCCCGCCGTGTCCGACCCGGAGCCGGCCGGGGCCGCCGGGGCCGGGCCCGAGGCGCTGGAGCCCGAGCCGACGGCCGCTCCGGCGGCCACGGCACGCGGGCAGGGCGAGGACGGCGGGGCCGCCGGGGACGAGCGCCGGTTCACCGTGCGGCTCGCCAACTTCGAGGGGCCCTTCGACCTGCTGCTCCAGCTCATCTCGAAGCACCGGATGGACGTGACCGAGGTCGCGCTCTCCCAGGTCACCGACGAGTTCATGGCGCATCTGCGGGCCATGGGGCCCGAGGGCGACCTCGACCAGACCACCGAGTTCCTGGTGGTCGCCGCGACCCTGCTCGACCTGAAGGCCGCCCGGTTGCTGCCCGCCGCCGAGATCGAGGACGAGGCGGACCTCGCGCTCCTCGAAGCCCGCGACCTGCTCTTCGCGCGGCTGCTCCAGTACCGCGCGTACAAGAGGGTCGCGGAGATCTTCGGCGAGCGCCTGGAGTCCGAGGCCCGGCGCCACCCCCGTACCGTCGGACTGGAACCGCACCACGCCGCGCTGCTGCCCGAGGTGGTCATCGGTGTCGGGGCCGAAGGATTCGCCCGGCTCGCCGTGAAGGCGACGCAGCCGAAGCCCCGGCCGCAGGTGTACGTGGAGCACATCCACGCGCCGCTGGTCTCCGTACAGGAACAGGCCGGGATCGTCGTCGCCCTGCTGCGCGAGCGCGGCGGTATGAGCTTCCAGGAGCTGGCCGGGGACGCCGGGTCCACGCTCACCGTCGTGGCGCGCTTCCTGGCCCTCCTGGAGCTGTACCGGGAGCGCGCCGTCGCCCTGGACCAGGACGAGGCGCTGGGGCCGCTCATGGTCCGCTGGACGGGCGGGGACGGCGGTACGGAGCCCGCGGTGACGGACGAGTTCGACCGGCCGCCCGGCGACGGCACAGAGGCCGCCGGCGGGGGAGACGAGAGCGAGGAGACGGTGTGAGCGAGCGGCAGCAGGGGACCACGGTCCGGGACCTGGACCTCAAGCCCGCCCTGGAGGCGGTCCTCATGGTCGTCGACGAGCCCGCGACCGAGGAACATCTCGCCAAGGTCCTCGACCGGCCCCGGCGCGCCGTCGCGGACGCGCTGCGCGAGCTGGCCGACGAGTACACCGTGCAGGGCCGCGGCTTCGAGCTGCGGATGGTCGCCGGCGGCTGGCGCTTCGCCACGCGGCCCGAGTACGCCGAGGCCGTCGAGGGCTTCGTGCTCGACGGCCAGCACGCCCGGCTGACGCAGGCCGCGCTGGAGACGCTGGCGGTCGTCGCGTACCGCCAGCCGGTGAGCCGTTCACGGGTCTCCGCCGTACGCGGAGTGAACTGTGACGGCGTCATGCGCACCCTCCTCCAGCGCGGGCTGGTGGAGGAGGCGGGCGCGGAACCCGAAACAGGTGCGATCCTGTACAGGACGACGAACTACTTTTTGGAGCGGATGGGCCTGCGCGGCCTGGACGAGCTACCGGAACTCGCGCCCTTCCTCCCCGAGGCGGACGCGATCGAGGCCGAGAGCCAGGAAGGCGTCCCGTCGTTCGATCCGGACGCGCCTGACGCCCCGGAAACCCACGCAGACGACAAGACGGACTTTTGATGCGAAGCAACGGCAGGAACAGCGGCGGCTCCAACCGGAACGGCGGAGGCGGGAGCGGCGGTGGCCGGGACGACCGGGAGCGCCGGGACGACCGGGGTGCCGGCGGGCAGGGCGACCAGCCGAAGCGGCCGTCCCGCCCGCGTCCCGAGGAGCGCCGTTACGACGTCGGCCGCTCGGGTCCCAGCGGCGGTTCCGGCGCGTCCGGCGCCCCGGGCGGCGCCCGCCGTTCCGGTGGTCCCGGCGGCTCGGGCGACGGATCGCGCCAGGGCGGTGGCGCCCGGGGCGCGGCGGCCAGGGGCGGCGCCAAGGGCGGCCCCAAGCCCGCGCAGGGCCCCGCACGGGGCGGCAAGGGCGGCCCCCGGCGCGGCGCGCCGTCCCGCCCCCGTGAGCTGGATGCCAAGATCGAGCAGCGCAACCGCGACCGGTACGCCGGCAAACCCTCCATCACGACGCCCAGGACCAACCCGGGCGCGGAGCAGGAGGGCGAGCGGCTCCAGAAGGTCCTCGCCCGCGCGGGCATGGGTTCGCGCCGGGCCTGCGAGGAGCTGATCGAGCAGGCACGCGTCGAGGTCAACGGCGAGATCGTGCTCGAACAGGGCATGCGCGTCGACCCGGAGCACGACGAGATCAAGGTCGACGGGCTGACCGTCGCCACCCAGTCGCACCTCTTCTTCGCGCTGAACAAGCCGGCCGGTGTCGTCTCCACCATGGGCGACCCCGACGGGCGGCAGAACCTCGGCGACTACGTCACCAACCGCGAGACCCGGCTCTTCCACGTCGGCCGGCTCGACACGGAGACCGAGGGCATCATCCTGCTCACCAACCACGGCGAGCTGGCCCACCGGCTGACGCACCCCAAGTACGGCGTCAAGAAGATCTACCTCGCCGCGATCCAGGGCCCGCTCCCGCGCGACCTGGGCAAGCGGCTCAAGGACGGCATCCAGTTGGAGGACGGCTACGCGAAGGCCGACCACTTCCGGGTCGTCGAGAACACCGGCAAGAACTACCTGGTCGAGGTCACCCTCCACGAGGGCCGCAAGCACATCGTCCGCCGGATGCTCGCCGAGGCCGGATTCCCGGTCGACCGTCTCGTCCGTACGTCCTTCGGACCGATCCCGCTGGGCGACCAGAAGTCCGGCTGGCTGCGCCGTCTCACCAACACCGAGGTCGGCATGCTGATGAAGGAAGTCGGCCTCTGAGCGGCCCCGAGATGTGAAGGCCCCTGTGACCACCGGTGCCTCTGACACCGGTGGTACGGAAGAGAAGCCCGCGGCCCCCACGGCCGCGGGCTTCTCTCTTGTCGCGGCGGCCTGTCCCGCTTTATAGTCAACATGACCATTAAGGAGGCGGGCGTGAGTACAGTGCTGCCCCCCACCGGTGACCGCCGGCGGACCTGGTCCCACGGGGGTGGACCAGGTCCGTCGGCCCGGCCGGGGCCACGATGAGCCCGCCCGAGCGGCACGCAGCCACGGCCGAGGCCCCGGCCCCGTACGACGCGCCGCCGTACGACCCGTCCGCCTTCGAGCCCTTCGCCGTCACGGTCGACCTCGCCGTCTTCACCGTCCGGGAGAGCCGGCTGCACGTCCTGCTCGTCGAGCGCGGCGAGGCCCCCTACCGGGGCGACTGGGCGCTGCCCGGCGGCTTCGTCCTGCCGAAGGAGTCCGCCGGGCAGGCCGCCCGCCGCGAACTCGCCGAGGAGACCGGCCTGTCGGAGGAGACCGCGGGCGCGCTCCACCTCGAACAGCTCCGCACCTACAGCGCCCCGGACCGCGACCCCCGGATGCGGGTCGTCTCCGTCGCGTACGCCGCGCTCGTGCCGGACCTGCCCGAGCCACGCGGCGGCGGGGACGCCGCCCGCGCCCGGTGGACCGAGTTCGGGGACCACGGCTCCCTGGCCTTCGACCACGACCACATCCTCGCCGACGCCTACGACCGCGTCGGCGCCAAGCTCGAATACACCTGTCTCGCCACGGCCTTCTGCCCGCCCGAGTTCACCCTGGGCGAGCTGCGGCAGGTCTACGAGACCGTCTGGGGCGTGGCACTCGACCGCCCCAACTTCCGGCGCAAGGTCCTCACCACGCCAGGGTTCGTCCAGGCGCTGGAGGGGCCGCCGCGCCGGACGGGTGGCCGCGGGAAACCCGCCGCGCTCTACCGCGCGGGCGCCGCCACCACGCTGCATCCACCTCTGCTGCGACCGGAAGGACGGACGGCATGATCATCGCGAGGACCCTCACCAAACAGGCCGCGACCGGCACCCTCATCGGACTGGCGCTCGGCGACGCCCTCGGTTTCCCCACCGAGTTCAACGACGTTCCCTCGATCCTCGCCAAGTGCGGCCCCTGGCGCGAGATGTCCCTGCCGAAGCCCGCCGTCGTCACCGACGACACCCAGATGACGCTCGCGTTCGCCCGCGGCATCAGGACCGCGATGGACCGCGGCGTCCTCGGCCCGATCCGTCTGGAGCGGCCCGTACGCGACGAGTTCGTGGACTGGTACCACTCCCCGGACAACAACCGCGCCCCCGGCGCCACCTGCATGAGGGCCTGCATGCTCCTCGACAGCGAGCGGCCCTGGCAGCGCGCCAGCCAGATCCACTCCAAGGGCTGCGGCGCCAACATGCGCGTCGCCCCGATCGGCCTCGTCCCCGGCTTGAGCGACGAACAGCGGGCCGGCGCCGCCCAGTTGCAGGCCGCGCTCACCCACGGCCACCCCACCGCCCTCGCCGCCTCCGACCTCACGGCACGCACCGTCTACCTGCTCTCGCACGGCGGCGAACCCGAGGCGCTGATGGGCCAGCTCCGCAGTTACGCGTACGAGAACCGCGAGCACTACCGCCGGCGCTGGCTCGGCGACCTGTGGACGTACGCCGACGACGCCGGCCCCGAGGAGTTCATCGCCCGCGGCTGGGACGAATGCCTGGAAGCCCTCGAACGCCTCCAGCAGGCCCTGCGCTCCCCCTCCCCGGAGACCGACCCCTGCCTCGCCACCGGCGACGGCTGGATCGCCGAGGAGGCCCTGGCCACCGGGCTGCTCTGCTTCCTGCTCTTCCCGTCCGACCCCGTCACCGCGCTGCGCCGGGCCGCCTGCACACGCGGCGACTCGGACTCCATCGCCGCTCTCGCGGGCGCCTTCGCCGGCGCGTACCTGGGCGCCGGCGCCTGGCCCAAGGAGTGGGCCGAGCGGATCGAGTACCGCAGCGACCTCATGTCGCTGGGAGCCCTCTGGGACTCGTGATCCATGCGTACCGAAGAGATGAGCGCGGACGAGCGGGACCACACGGCGGGGCCGGACCGCGCCGAGGAGCGGAGCCGCGCCGAGCGCCTGCGCGCCGCCGGGCTGCCGGCCACCGACCTCGGCCCGGTCCTCGCCGCCGAGACGGACCCGCTGCTGTTCGCGACGGTCTCCGGGGCGCATCTGTACGGCTTCC
The DNA here is from genome assembly GCF_044763125.1 of Streptomyces sp. NPDC096310. Lineage (NCBI taxonomy): Bacteria > Bacillati > Actinomycetota > Actinomycetes > Kitasatosporales > Streptomycetaceae > Streptomyces > Streptomyces sp. NPDC096310. Next base: position 31,590 of record NZ_JBIWFO010000035.1, read on the forward strand.
CCTCCCGCGACTCGGACGTGGACCTCAGAGGCGTCCATCTGCTGCCGGTCGCCGCGCTGATCGGGCTCAGGGAGCCCGAGGAGACCCGGTCGCGGATGGGCGACCGGGACGGCGTGGAGATGGACCTCGTCACGCACGACCTGCGCAAGTTCGTCCGGCTGATGCTGCGCCGCAACGGCTATGTGCTGGAACAGCTCCTCTCCCCGCTGGTGGTCAGTACCTCCGAGGCGCACCGTGAGCTGATCGCGCTCGCCCCCGCCGTACTGACCAGCCACCACGCCCACCACTACGCCGGGTTCGCCCGGACCCAGTGGCGGCTGTTCGAGCGGACCGGCGAACTCAAGCCCCTGCTCTACACCTTCCGCGCGCTGCTCACCGGCGTGCACCTGATGCGCGGCGGCGGGGTACTCGCGCATCTGCCCACCCTCCTCCGGGAGGTGGCGGCGCCGGGCTATCTGCCCGAGCTGATCGCCGCCAAGGCCGAGGCCGAACACGCCCCGGCCACCGGCCCGGGACGGGACCGGCTGGAGCGGGACGTGGAGGCGCTGCGCACGGTGCTGGACGAGGCGCGGTCGGCCACGGCCCTGCCCGGCGCGGCCGTCGGCGCCGGACACGAGGCGCTCCACGACTTCGTGGTCCGCGCCCGGCTGGCGGGCTGATCCGTACGCGGGACGCCTACGCGCGGGCCGAGGCGCGGCGCGTACGGATCAGGAAGTCCTCCACCGGAGCGCGGGCGAGGCCATGCGCGTGAGCGTACGGGGCCGCGCGGCGGGTCGTTACCCTGGACGGAGCACTCGATCACTCTGGGGAGAACGTTGTGGCGGTACGAGCGGTTCGCGGGGCCGTCCAGTTGGAGCGGGACGAGTCCGGGCATATGGACGAGCAGGTCAAGCAGCTCCTGACCGCGATCATGGAGCGCAACCGGCTCACCGCCGACGATCTCATCAGCATCTGGTTCACGGCGACGCCCGATCTGCACAGCGACTTCCCGGCCGCCGCCGCGCGCGGCCTCGGCATCGTCGGTATGGCTGATGTCCCGCTGCTCTGCGCCCAGGAACTGGATATCGACGGCGCCCTGCCGCGCGTCGTGCGCGTCCTCGCCCACATGGAGTCGGACCTGCCCAAGGCCGAGGTGGCGCACGTCTACCTCGGCGCCGCCGCCGCTCTGCGCAAGGACATCGCCCAGTGAGAACCGCACTCGTCGTCGGGACCGGCCTGATCGGCACCTCGGCCGCGCTGGCCCTGGCGGGCCGGGGGATCACCGTCCACCTCAGCGACCACGACCCGTCCCGGGCCAGGACCGCCGCCGCCCTCGGCGCCGGTACGGACACGGCGCCCGAGGGCCCCGTCGACCTGGCGATCATCGCCGTACCGCCCCGGCACGTCGCGGTCACGCTCGCCGAGGCGATGCGCTCCGGCGCCGCCCGCGGTTACCTGGACGTCGCCAGCGTCAAGGACGGCCCCCGGCGCGAACTGGCGGCGCTCGGCCTGGACACCACCGCGTACATCGGCACGCACCCCATGGCGGGCAAGGAGCGCTCGGGCCCGCTCGCCGGGAGCGCCGACCTCTTCGAGGGGCGGCCCTGGGTGCTGACCCCCACCCGGGAGACCGACACCGAGGTGCTCAACCTCGCGCTGGAGCTGGTCTCTCTCTGCGGCGCCCTGCCCGTGGTCATGGACGCGGACGCGCACGACCGGGCGGTCGCGCTCGTCTCGCACACCCCGCACCTGATCTCCTCGATGGTCGCCGCCCGTCTGGAGGCGGCCGACGAGAGCGCCGTACGCCTCTGCGGCCAGGGCATCCGCGATGTCACCAGGATCGCGGCCTCCGACCCCGCGATGTGGGTCGAGATCCTCTCCGCCAACGCGGGCCCGGTCGCCGAGGTGCTGGCCGCCGTCGCCGCCGACCTGGACGAGACGGTCGAGGCGCTGCGCGCGCTCCAGTCCGGCGACGAGGCGAAGCGGCGCGGCGGCGCCGCCGGTATCGAGGACGTCCTGCGGCGCGGCAACGCGGGCCGGGACCGTGTGCCCGGCAAGCACGGCGCCGCCCCGACGGCGTACGAGGTCGTGGCGGTCCAGATCAGCGACCGGCCGGGCGAGCTGGCCCGGATCTTCGCGGACGCCGGCGCGGCCGGGGTGAACGTCGAGGACGTACGCATCGAGCACGCCACCGGGCAGCAGGCCGGCCTGGTCCTGGTCATGGTCGAACCGGCGGCGGCGCCCGTCCTCGCCGCGGCCCTGCGCGAACGCGGCTGGTCCATCCGCCAGTGACCACCCGGTGACCCGCGGTGACCTGTGGTGACTCAAGGGAGAGCCCGCCGGTGAGGGACGGTGCGGGGGCCGGACGGGGTCCCGTACGACGGGTGCGATCGGGGCCCTGAAGACTCGGTAACCTTGTGCGGGGGCGTGTGCGCGTCCCCGCACATCCACCCCGTGACTCAGGAAGGTGTCCGTCCCCCGTGGAAGCTACCCCCGCCCGGACCGCCCAGGCCGCTGTGATCGTCGCCATCGACGGGCCCTCGGGCACGGGCAAGTCGAGCACCTCCAAGGCCGTGGCCGCCCAGCTCGGGCTGAGCTACCTGGACACCGGCGCGCAGTACCGCGCGATGACCTGGTGGATGATCAGCAACGGAGTCGACGTCGAGGACGCCGCCGCCGTCGCGACCGCCGCCGCCAAGCCCGTCCTGGCCTCCGGCACCGACCCGGCCGCGCCCACCATCACCGTCGACGGCGTGGACGCCGCGGGCCCGATCCGTACCCAGGAGGTCACCGCCCGGGTGAGCGCGGTCAGCGCCGTCCCCGAGGTGCGCGCCCTCATCACCGGACTCCAGCGCGAGATCGCCGCGGCCGCGCCGCTCGGCATCGTCGTCGAGGGCCGGGACATCGGGACGACGGTCCTCCCCGACGCCGACGTCAAGATCTTCCTCACCGCGTCTCCCGAGGCCCGCGCGGCCCGCCGCAGCGGCGAGCTGACGGGCAAGGAGGCGACCGATGTCGCCGCCACCAAGGAAGCGCTGGTCAAGCGGGACGCGGCCGACTCGGGCCGGAAGACGTCCCCGCTCGCCAAGGCCGCCGACGCGGTCGAGGTGGACACCACGGATCTCACGCTCCAGCAGGTCATCGAGTGCGTCGTGACCCTGGTGGAGGAGAAGCGGGCCGCGCGGTGAGCGCGGCGGGCGCGCCGCCCTCGGCGCAGGGCGCGGCGGTCGGCAGAGGTATCGGCATCGGGCTGATGTACGGGCTGTGGAAGCCCCGGGTGCTCGGCGCCTGGCGGGTCCCGGCGCACGGTCCCGTGATCCTCGCGGTCAACCACGCGCACAACATCGACGGCCCGATGGTGATGGGCACCGCGCCCCGGCCGGTGCACTTCCTGATCAAGAAGGAAGCGTTCGTCGGACCGCTCGACCCGTTCCTGCTCTCCATCGGACAGGTCAAGGTGGACCGCTCCGTCGCCGACCGCACCGCGATCACCGGCGCGCTCGGGGTCCTCGCGGACGGCGGTGTCCTGGGGATCTTCCCCGAGGGCAGCAGGGGCGAGGGGGACTTCGCCTCGCTCCGTGCCGGGCTCGCCTATTTCGCCGTACGGTCGGGGGCGCCGATCGTGCCGGTCGCGGTGCTCGGCTCCACCGAGCGCCCCGGCCGGCTGATACGGGGGCTGCCCGCGCTGCGCAGCCGCGTGGACGTCGTCTACGGCGACGCCTTCGACGCCGGTGACGGGAGCGGGCGGCGCACCCGCAAGACCCTGGACGAGGCCACCGTACGGATCCAGGAGCGGCTGACCGCTCACCTGGAGCACGCCCGGCGGTTCACCGGACGCACCGGGCCCACCGGGCCGTAAGACGCCCAGCACGACTTCAGTAGTGCGCCGCGAGCCGTGGCGCACCGATCACGATGAACGAGGTACGGACTTCATGAACGACCACATCGACTCCGGCGACGAGCACGGAGAGCTTGGCGACGCCGAGTACACGGACTTCATGGAGCTTGCCGCTCAGGAGGGCTTCGAGGCCGAGGAGGTGGAGGGCGCGCTGGACGAGGCCGGTCACGGCCCGCTGCCCGTCCTCGCCGTCGTCGGCCGTCCGAATGTCGGCAAATCGACTCTCGTGAACCGGATCATCGGCCGCCGTGAGGCGGTCGTCGAGGACAAGCCGGGCGTCACCCGCGACCGGGTCACCTACGAGGCCGAGTGGGCGGGCCGCCGCTTCAAGATCGTCGACACCGGCGGCTGGGAGCAGGACGTCCTGGGCATCGACGCCTCCGTCGCCGCCCAGGCCGAGTACGCGATCGAGGCCGCCGACGCGGTGGTCTTCGTCGTGGACTCCACGGTCGGCGCCACCGACACCGACGAGGCCGTCGTACGGCTGCTGCGCAAGGCGGGCAAGCCCGTCGTGCTCTGCGCCAACAAGGTCGACGGACAGAGCGGCGAGGCGGACGCCACCGCACTCTGGTCGCTCGGCCTCGGCGAGCCCCATCCGGTCTCCTCGCTGCACGGCCGCGGCACCGGCGACATGCTCGACGCGGTCCTCGAAGCGCTCCCCGAGGCCCCCGCCCAGACCTTCGGCACCGCGCTCGGCGGCCCGCGCAGGATCGCCCTCATCGGCCGTCCGAACGTCGGCAAGTCGTCCCTGCTGAACAAGGTCGCGGGTGAGGACCGGGTCGTCGTCAACGAGGTCGCCGGCACCACCCGGGACCCGGTCGACGAACTGATCGAGCTGGGCGGCACGGTCTGGAAGTTCATCGACACCGCGGGCATCCGCCGCCGGGTCCACCTCCAGGCCGGCGCGGACTACTACGCGTCGCTGCGCACCGCCGCCGCCGTGGAGAAGGCCGAGGTCGCGGTCATCCTGATCGACACGAGCGAGTCCATCAGCGTCCAGGACCAGCGCATCGTCACGATGGCCGTCGAGGCGGGCCGCGCCATCGTCGTCGCGTTCAACAAGTGGGACACCCTCGACGAGGAGCGCCGCTACTACCTGGAGCGGGAGATCGAGACGGAGCTGGCGCAGATCGCCTGGGCGCCGCGCGTCAATGTCTCCGCCCGCACCGGACGGCACATGGAGAAGCTGGTCCCGGCGATCGAGACGGCGCTGGCGGGGTGGGAGACCCGCGTCCCGACCGGTCGGCTCAACGCCTTCCTCGGCGAGCTGGTCGCCGCGCACCCGCACCCCATCCGGGGCGGCAAGCAGCCCCGCATCCTGTTCGGCACCCAGGCCGGCACGAAGCCGCCGCGGTTCGTGCTCTTCGCCTCCGGCTTCATCGAGGCCGGGTACCGGCGGTTCGTGGAGCGCAGGCTGCGCGAGGAGTTCGGCTTCGAGGGCACCCCGATCCACATCTCCGTACGGGTGCGTGAGAAGCGCGGGCGCAAGAAGTAGCGGGACGGGGCGCTCGGGAGCGGGCGCCGTACGCGGTGGGGCCCGGCACGGATCGTCCGTGCCGGGCCCCACCGCGTACGGCCGAGACGGCGGCCGCTCCGGTGTGCGCGCGGGTCAGACCCCGCGGCGCGGCGCCGGCGGCAGCGCCGGCCGGTCGGTCCTGCCCATGTGCTGCTGCCGGGGGTCCCGCTGCCAGGACCCCGGGTACTGCGTCTGCGTATGACCGAAGCTGTGGCCGCCGTAGACATGGTGGGATCCGTGCAGCCCGGTGCCGAACGCCGTGAAGCCGAGGTTCTCCTCGTTGCTCCGGTCGCCCGGCAGCGCTCTGAAGGACCTGCGGAACTCGGAGTAGAGGGCGTCGTAGATCGGGGTCGTCGAGAACCCGTCCGCTCCGTCCTGCGCCGGGCGCATCGAAGGGATCTGGCTCTGGTACTGCGGGCGGGAGGGGTCGTATGAGTGCACGTACGTGCCAACGACCCCGCCGTCCGTCGGATGCGGGCTGCCCGGGGAATTCGCCGGCTGCGGGTACGGGCGCAGTCGGCGCGTGGGGCGCGTGTCCTCCGTCATGTGCCGGCCAGCGGCATCATGGCGGCGACCAGGTTGCCGTTGGCCGCGGCCTTCTCCAGGGCGTCGCGCAGCAGGTCCTCCCGGGGCTGCTGGCCGATGGAGCCGACCGGCGCGGCGAAGACCAGCACCCGCTGCGACTTGTTGGCCGCCGTCCGCCACCCCTCCGTGACCTGGAGGGGCTGGTGGGCCTGCCACCAGGCGGTCGGGGAGCCGCCGTCGGTGCCCGGCTGGAGTACGGCGTGGAGCTGGCCCATGGCGAGCAGCACCGACCAGCCCGGGTTCTGCGCGGGCACCGACTCCAGGGCGTTGACCGGCTGGAAGCCCTGCTCGATCAGGAGCGACAGGAACTCGTCGGTGGTGGAGTCGGAGCCCGGCCGGGCGATCGGGGCCGTCGGCTCGACGACGAGGGCGGGGTGCAGGCCCTCCTCCAGCAGCACCAGACCGCTGGTGACACCGAGCACGGCCTGTCCGGGAGCGGCGTTGGGAACGGCTGCCTGGGACGGCTGGGGCTGCTCGCCGCCGGTGATCGACCGGACGGCGCCCTGGAGCTGGTCCTCGGCGACCTGGACGACCTGGGAGGGGATACAGGTGGCGTGGGCGAAGGCGAGAACCGCGGTCTCCTCGCCCACGAACAGAACGGTGCTGGTCCGCTCCTGTTCGGAGTCGCCCGGGGTCCGGCAGGAGGTGCAGTCGTAACTGCCCGGGGAGTTCTCTCCGGCGAGCAGCCGGTCGGCTTCTTCGTCGCCGATCTCGGCGCGGACGTCCTCGCTGACATCGAGCATGCGCGGCACGGGTGGCTCCTCGAACTCGGTGCGTGGGCCGGGCTGTTCCCGGCTCGTACAGAGACAACGGGTGAGCCGTGGCCCGGGTCACGCGCGCGGGCGTACAGAATCGAACCGTCCCGCGCGCCGCGCCGACCGGTGGCCGGAACCCGTACGCCCAGGCCGGACCGGGGACCCGGGCGTGACCATCGCCCCGGCCCGGCGGGCCCCAGGTCAGCGGATGTATGAGTCGACAAATCGGGATGTCGGTGCGTCACGACGGTGGCCGGATCACGTTGCTGCTTCCGGTGGCCTCCGCGACGACGGCCCCGGCCGGGCGGGCGCGGGGGCGGCCCGCGTGCGGGGAGCGGGGGAAATCGTGAATTCGTCCGGTGCCCCAATGGCGCGCCCATTGTCCGACGCGCGTTCATGCCCGACTTGTCGAGCGGAATTCAGGGAGCGAAATTTATGTGATCTTCGGGGCTTTGGAATTATCGACGCGTGCGAGGCGACTGGTCCGTAAGGGTGAAGAGGTGCGCACGCGGAGAGTGTCGGGAACCTGTGACACAAGCGTGACCGCCAAGGGACTCGAACCTTCCTCTCCCGGTAACGGACGGCTTCCGATCTCCTTCCGATCTCCTTCCGTTCCGCTTCCTTCGGTGCCTCCCGGCGCCTACGGTGAGTGGTATGGCTTCCCTACCGACTCCTCCCCGACAGCCCGACGACGCACCCGAGTCCTATGTCGGACTCGACGCCGAGAGCGCCGAGCGGCAGGCTCGCGGGCGCGGCTGGACCCATCTCAGGGCACTGCCCCCGGGCTCGATCATCACGATGGAGTTCGTCGTCGGCCGGCTCAACTTCGAGGTCGACGGCGGCCGGGTCATCCGCTGCTGGGCCGGCTGAGCGGCCAGGACGCACCAGCACCCGTACGTGACATGACGGAAGCCCCGGCCGCGGCCGGGGCTTCCGTCATGTCACGGGGGAGTGGCGGCGTGTGCGTACCGCCCCCGTGCGGGCTCTCAGCCGCCCGTCAGGGGCCGGGAGCGGGGCGGGCGACGGCTGCCGCCCGCCGGGGTGACCGGGGTCCGCTCCGAGCGCACCGCGTGCTGCCGGGACTGGGCGGTGGTGAGCTGGCCGGTGGTGCGGCCGCCGGTGGTCCGTCCCCCGTGAGCTGGGCCGACGGCCTCGCAGGGGGTGCCCTCCACGGCCTGCTGCGCGCCCTGGGGCACCGTCTCGGGCCGCCTGGACGGTCCGCCGCTCCCCGGCCCCGTGCCGGTCGCGGGGACGGTGGGCGTCGGGCCCCGGCGGGCGCGCCAGCGCTCGCGGACCGCGAAGACCGCCTGCTCGGCGCGGCCGATCAGCGGCTCCGCCCAGGGCAGCCCCAGCAGGATCAGCAGCCCGGCGGCCCAGCCGAGGAGCACATCGCTCAGCCAGTGCGTACCGAGGTAGACGGTGGTCGCGCCGACCCCGAGCGCCACCAGGGACGACATGACGGAGAGATAGCGCCTGGCCCGCGGCGTGGTGGCAAGATAGGCCAGGATTCCCCAGGTCACCACGGCGTTGGCGGTGTGGCCGGAAGGAAATATATCGCCGCCCGCGAAGAGTTCGGCCGAGCCGATCTGCGTCGCGTAGTGGGGGCCGAGCCGCCCGAGTCCGAGCTTGACCGCGCCGACGGTCACGTTGAGCAGCAGCAGCGCGGCGCCGAGGGTCAGCAGGGGCCGCAGCGTGTGCTGGCGCCAGGAGCGCCAGCCCAGCCAGGCCGCGATCATCACGGCGGTCGGGCCGCGCTGGCCGAGCACCACGAAGTAGTCCAGGTACGGGTGGATGACCGGCCACTGCTGGTAGGGCCGGAAGAGCATGATCTTCCAGTCGATGATCACCAGCGAGGACGAGACGAGCACGGCGACGACGATGGCGAGATAGAACGCCAAGGTCCCGCCGAAGAGAACCTTACGAGTGCGGCTCATCCGCGGGATCTCTATCTTCGGCGGTTCCGGCTCCCGGTCCAGGCGGGCAAAGATGTCGGTACGCACGTAAAGGACGTTACAGCGAGTGAGTGTGCGACCCGGCCGATCCGGTCCCTTCGTGATGACGATGTGATGTGGACTATGTCTCGGATCACATTTCCGTAAGAGTCGTCCGTGAAATCGCCAGGGCCCTTCGGCCCTATTCATCGGGACGCCGTTCCGGGGAGTGTCTTTCCACGGAACCGAATTAGTTCACCGGGGCGTCGCGCGGAATTTCCCTCACGCTCGTGTCGCGTCCGGGCCCCACCTGGCGCGGGCGACGTGGCGTACGCCACACTCCCTGGTCAGAGCGGTGAGAGATGCACCACGCGCCACGCGGGAACACTCGCGTACGCTGACGGCTCACTCGCCCGTCGATGCCGGGCCACCCCGCAGGGACCCGTGTCCCCGTTGGCCCGCCGAGTGCCAGGGCCTGTGCTACCAGGGCGCGTGACGCCGCGGGGGAACTCAGCACAGACCCTGGGGACGCATTGGGAGGTACGCAGATGTCCGGGACCACCACGGCCGGAGCGCGGCTGCGCCCGGCCGGTGGCGGTGCGAACCGCTGGATCGTCCTGCTGATCCTGTGCGTCAGCCTGCTGCTGGTCGCGCTGGACGCGACCGTGCTGCACGTCGCCGTACCGGCCGTCACCGCGGACCTCCGCCCCAGCGGGGTCGAGCTGCTGTGGATCGTGGACGCCTACCCGCTCGTCTGCGCGGCGCTGCTGATCCTCTTCGGCACCCTCGGCGACCGGGTCGGGCGTCGGCGGGTCCTGCTGACCGGATACGCGCTCTTCGGGGTCGCCTCGGCGCTCGCCGCCTTCGCGGACACCCCGCTGATCCTGATCGCGGCGCGCGCCCTGCTCGGCGTCGGCGGCGCGATGATCATGCCCGCCACCCTCTCCATCCTGCGCGCGGTCTTCCCCGACCGGCGTGAACGGGCCATGGCCATCGGGATCTGGACGGCGGTCGCCGCGGTCGGGGCCGCCGTCGGCCCGGTACTGGGCGGCTTCCTCGTCGAGCACTTCTGGTGGGGCTCCGTCTTCCTGGTCAACATCCCGCTGCTGGCGCTCCTGATGCCGCTCGGCCGCTTCGTCCTGCCCGAGTCGAAGGGCGTCGGCGACGGCCCCTGGGACGTTCTCGGCGCGCTGACGGCCGCGGCCGGGGTGCTCGGGGTGGTCTACGGCGTGAAGCGGCTCGGCGCGGGGGAGGGGCCGCTCGGGCCGATGACGCTCGTTCCGCTGTGCGTCGGGGCCGCGCTCCTCGTTCTCTTCGTCCGGCGGCAGCGGCGCAGGACCCATCCGCTGATCGACGTCCGGATGTTCGCCAGGCCGACGTTCTCCACCTCCGTCGGCTGCATCGTCCTCGCCATGCTCGCGCTGGTCGGCCTGGAACTCATCGCCGTGCAGTACCTCCAGCTCGTGCTGGGACTCAGCCCGCTCCAGACCGGGCTGCGGCTGCTGCCCCTCACCTTCGCCGCCATGGCCGCCGGGGTCACCGGCTCCGCCACCCTGAGCCGGCTGGGGCCGCGCCGGATGGTGGCCTGGGGGTTCGTGCTCACCGCCGCCGCCGTGCTGCTGCTGGTCATGATGGGCCAGCACGACCGGCCCGCGCTGCTGACCACCGGATTCGTGCTGCTCGGCTTCGGGCTCCAGACCACGCTCTTCGGGGCGTACGAGTCGATGCTCAGCGAGGCCCCGCCGGAACAGGCGGGCGGCGCCGCGGCGATCGGCGAGACCTCCTACCAACTGGGCGCGGGCATGGGGATCGCCCTGCTCGGCAGCGTGATGAACGCGGTGTACGCGCCCGCGATGACCTCGGTGAAGGGCGTCCCGCCGGGCGCGAGCACCGCCGCGGCGGACTCGCTCGGCGAGGCGTACCAGGTCGCCACCCGGCTCGGCGGGCCCGCGGGACAGGCGCTGCGGACGGCGGCGCGCGAGTCGTTCGTCCACGGCCTTCATGTGACGCTGCTGGTCAGCGTCGGGCTGCTGCTGCTCGGCGCGCTGGCCGCGCTGCGGCTGCCCCGGGCCATGGAGTGCGCGACGCCCGCCGTCGAGGAGGAGCTGAGCACGCCCCGCGCCGCCGGGCCCTCCAGGTCCGCCGAGACCTCCGCGAACGAGGGGCGCCCGCCCGCGCGCGGCCCCGAGCGGCCCCGGCCGGCCGATCACCGGCCGCCCCGTATGCGCACGTCACCGGAGCGGGAGCAGACCCCCGCGGGCGTACCGGCGAGCCGGGGACCCGCCGCACGGGCCGGGTCTGGACGCGCTCCACGCTGAGCCGTAACGTTCGGCGCCGATGCGGTGTGTCGTGATCGGCTCACCGTCCGTTCCGTGCGAGCCGCCGGAGGCGTGCCATGCCCGTACCGTCAGCGGCCCAGCCGCCGCCCTTCGACCCGCGTGACCCCCTCGGCCTCGACGACCTCCTCGACCCGGACGAGCTGGCGATCCGGGACACCGTGCGCGCCTGGGCCGCCGACCGGGTGCTGCCGTACGTCGCCGAGTGGTACGAACGCGGCGAACTGCCCGGCATCCGCGAACTGGCCAAGGAACTCGGCTCCCTCGGCGCGCTCGGCATGTCCCTGACGGGATACGGCTGCGCGGGCGCGAGCGCCGTCCAGTACGGACTGGCCTGTCTGGAGCTGGAGGCGGCCGACTCCGGTATCCGCTCCCTGGTCTCCGTACAGGGCTCGCTCGCCATGTACGCGATCCACCGGTACGGCTCCGAGGAACAGAAGGAGCGGTGGCTGCCGGGCATGGCGGCGGGCGACACCATCGGCTGCTTCGGTCTCACCGAACCCGACCACGGCTCCGACCCGGCGGGCATGCGGACGTACGCCCGGCGCGACGGCTCCGACTGGGTGCTCGACGGACGCAAGATGTGGATCACCAACGGCTCGGTGGCGGGGGTCGCCGTCGTCTGGGCGCGGACCGACCGCGACGGTGACGACGGCGGAGCCGGTCGAGGCGGGGAAGGCGGCGGGATCAGGGGATTCCTCGTGCCGGCCGGCACCCCCGGGTTCTCCGCCCCCGAGATCCGTCACAAGTGGTCGCTGCGCGCCTCGGTCACCAGCGAACTGGTCCTGGACGGGGTACGGCTGCCCGCCGACGCCGTACTCCCCGGGGTGACCGGGCTGCGCGGGCCGCTGAGCTGTCTGGGCCACGCGCGCTACGGCATCGTCTGGGGCTCGATGGGCGCCGCGCGCGCCGCGTTCGAGACCGCGCTCGACTACGCGCGGACCCGGGAGCAGTTCGGCCGGCCGATCGGCGGTTTCCAGCTCACCCAGGCCAAACTCGCCGACATGGCGCTCGAACTGCACAAGGGGATCCTGCTCGCCCACCATCTGGGGCGGCGGATGGACGCGGGCCGGCTCCGGGCCGAACAGGTCAGCTTCGGCAAGCTGAACAACGTACGGGAGGCGATCGAGATCTGCCGGACCGCGCGGACGATTCTCGGCGCCAACGGGATCTCGCTCGAATACCCCGTGATGCGCCATGCGACGAACCTCGAATCGGTGCTCACCTACGAGGGCACCGTGGAGATGCATCAGCTCGTGCTGGGCAAGGCGCTCACCGGCCTCGACGCGTTCCGGTGAGCCGCCCTGCTCAGCTCTGGTTGAAGAAGCCGTCCTGCGGGCGGCCGACGGCGTCACCGGTGACGATCTCGGTGTCGGCCGGGCTGAGCAGGAAGACCCGGGTGGCGACCCGGTCGATGGAACCGCGCAGACCGAAGATCAGTCCCGCGGCGAAGTCGACGACCCGCTTGGCGTCGGCGGGCTCCATGGCCGTGAGGTTCATGATGACCGGGGTGCCGGCCCGGAAGAGTTCGCCGATGGCCCGGGCGTCCCGGAAGGACTCCGGGGAGACCGTGGCGATTCTGCGGTCCTGCTCCTGGGCGGTGGACTCGGGGGCGACCCGCATGCGGGGCTCGCTCCGCCAGGTCTCGCCGCTTTCAGCACCCTCGGCGTACTCGTCGTCGTAGTAACGCTCGTCGTTGTCCTCGACGAGGCCCAGCCAGGCACTCGCCTTGCGCACCGATCCCATGGACGCCTCCTTTCACCGCGGTCACTTGACGTTCCCTATCCCTATCGTCGTCCATCATGCGGATCGTGCGCCAAGGGGATAGTCGGCGCGCAGGCGATTCGTGACGGTACTGGTGCAGAAGATGTGGCGATTCGTCAAGGTTCTTCCAGGATAGGGGCCCTGAGGTGGTGCAAAATATTACGTTCCGGCCAGATGGGTGACGTTGACGTCGTCCGAGTGAATGGATCACTCGATACGATGCGTCGCTCACGAAGGAACGGCACTCGGGGGAACGTCGTGTTCGGAATCGTCAGGCCCTGCACGCATCGGCTCGGCAGCGCTCTCAGAACGGAGTGGACCGCGCATCTGTGCGGGCTCTGTCTGGCACTTCGCGCCGACCACGGGCAGTTCGCCCGGATCGTCACCAACTACGACGGCCTGATCGTCTCGGTCCTGACGGAGGCTCAGTCCCACCGGACCCCGGAGCTGCGCCGTACCGCCGGACCCTGCCCGCTGCGTGGGATGCGGACCGCGCCGGTCGCGCGCGGCGAGGGCGCGCGGCTCGCCGCCGCCGTCTCGCTCGTGCTGGCCTCCGCGAAGGTACGGGACCACGTCGCCGACGGGGACGGGCTGTTGCGGCGCAGGCCGCTGGCGGCCGCCGCGCGCCGGGTCGCCGGCGGCTGGGACCGGGCGGGCGCCCGGGCCGGCGCGGAGCTGGGCTTCGACACCGCCGTCCTGGTCGACGCCGTCGACCGGCAGCCGGGGATCGAGGCGCTGGCCGGCCCCGGCACCCCGCTGCTCGCCGTCACCGAGCCGACCGAGACGGCGACCGCCGCGGCCTTCGCGTACACCGCCGTCCTGGCCGGGCGGCCGGAAAACCGGGAACCGCTGGCCGAGGCGGGGCGGCTCTTCGGACGGCTCGCGCACCTCCTGGACGCCGTGGAGGACCAGGGAACTGATGCGGCGTCAGGGGCCTGGAACCCGCTCACCGCGACCGGCACCACCCGCACGGAGGCCCGCAGGCTCGCCGACGACGCGGTGCGGGGCATCCGGCTCGCGCTGCGCGACGCGGAGTTCACCGACGGCCGTCTCGCGCATGTCCTGCTCGCGCACGAACCGCGCGCCTCGGTCGACCGCGCCTTCGGTACGGCGGGGTGCGCGCACACCGGGAGCGGCAACCCGTACGGGACCCCCGGCGGGACCCCGTACGGTACCCCGGGCGGGCCCCCTCCGGGCTTCCCCGAGGGCCCGGGGAAGCCGCCGGAGAAGCGCGGGTTCCTGGCCGGCTGCGCGGTCTTCACCGGGCTGTGCTGCACCTGCCGGATGTGCTGTGCGCAGGAGTACGAGGGCCCCTGGTCGCGGCAGAAACACGAAGGCGTCTGCCGCGACGGTGACTGCTGTGAGGCGTGCGGTGATTGCTGTGACGGCTGCGGCAACTGCTGTAGCTGCGGCGAGAGCTGTGGCAACTGCTGTAGCTGCTGTGATTGCGGGGGTGTCTGACAGCGCCCGGCGGCGCGCGCCGGACGGCGGTACGAGACGGGCGGTACGAGACGGCGGTACGAGGGGAGGGGAGGAGCCTGGAGCGCTGCGTGTGAAGGCACGCGGGGAAACGGCGCGGCGGGCGCCGCGGAAGGTACGGGGCGGAGCAGGGCGTCAGCTCAACAGGAAGAGGACCACACGCGACCGAAGTCGATGTGGGAGCGCGTGACCAGCCACTGCTGCGAGTACATGTGCCAAGTGGAACAGGCATCCGTTTCCGCGTCAACCGGCTCCGTCCCCCGGTGAGACGGACCTCTCACAGTACGGACAGGCTTGACAACAGGCCGTACGGGCCGCTTAGCCTCGTCCCCGCAGACGGACCCCGCTGAGGGGCTCGGTCCGTCCGCGTTCCGCGTGAAGGCACCTCCCGTGTTCGATCTCTGCATCCACGGAGCCTTCCCATGCCCGCGTCACCGGATCCGGACACCCTCCGCACCCCGCCCGCCACCCCGTCCGTCGTCGTGATCGGCGCCGGCCCGCGCGGCACCGGCTTCCTGGAGCGGATCGCCGCCAACGCGCCGTCCCTGTACGGCGGTCTGCCACTGGACATCCATCTCGTCGACCCGTTCCCGCCCGGCGCGGGGCGGATCTGGCGCCGCGACCAGTCCCCGCTGCTCTGGATGAACTCCATGGCCGAGGACGTGACGATGTTCACCGACGACTCGGTCGTGCTGGAGGGCCCCGTACGCCCCGGCCCCGCGCTCGACGCCTGGGCCCGCGACATCGCGGCGGGCCGCACCCGCCTCGCCGCCGGGGCCGAAGCCTCCCCCGCCGGGGCCGAAGCCTCCCCCGCCGGGGACGCCGCGGAGCGGGCCGGGGACGCGGCCGACCCCGGCGGGCTGCCGGCCGAGATCGCCGCCCTCACCGGGCAGAGCTTCCCCAGCCGCCGGGTCCAGAGCGCCTATCTGAGCTGGGTGTACGAGCGGACGGTGGCCGCCCTGCCGCCCGGCGTCCGGGTCCATCTCCACCCCACCGAGGCGCTACGGGTCTCCGGGGAGCGCGGCGGACGCCAACGCGTGACGCTCGCCGGCCGCGACGAACCGCTGGAGGCCGATCTCGTCGTCCTGACCCTCGGCCATCTCGACGCGGAACCCGACCGGGAACAGGTGGAGCTGGCCGGATTCGCCCGCCGCCACGGGCTGCTCCACCTGCCGCCGGACTTCACCGCTGACAGCGACCTCTCCGCTCTGCCGGCCGGTGAACCGGTCGTCGTACGCGGCTTCGGGCTCGCCTTCGTCGATCTGATGGTGCTGCTCACCGAGGGGCGCGGCGGCCACTACACCGGCGGCACGGGCCCCACCGACGAGCTGGTCTACCACCCCTCGGGGCGTGAACCCGTCCTCCATGTCGGCTCGCGGCGCGGTGTCCCGTACCACTCCAAGATCGGTTACGGGCTGGCCGGGGGCCGCCCCCCGCTGCCGCGTTTCCTCGGGCCCGCGCAGATCGACGCCCTGCTGGCCCGGACCGACCGGCCCGACTACACCCGCGACATCCGGCCACTGGTCGAGAAGGAACTCGGCTTCGCCCACTACCACCGGCTCTTCACCGCCCACCCCGAGCGCACCCGCGTCGACTGGACCGACTTCGAGGAGAAGTACGCGGCCACCGACCCCGGAAGCCCCGCCCTGGACGCCCTGGTCGGCTCCGCCGTCCCCGACCCCGCCGACCGGCTCGACCTCGCCGTGCTCGACCGGCCGCTGGACGGGGTGCGGTTCGCCTCGTACGACGCGCTCCAGGACGGCCTGCGCGCCTACATCACCGGTGACCTGGCCCGCCGGCACGATCCGGCCCACAGCGCCGACCTCGGGGTCTTCCTCGGGCTGCTCTCCGTCTACGGCCAGCTCGTCCGCCTCGGCGACCTCGGTGACCCCGGCGGGCGCTGGCACGGCTTCTTCAGCTATCTCGCCTCGGGGCCGCCGGGACCCCGGCTGCGGCAGCTCCTCGCGCTCTCCCGGGCCGGTGTCGTCCGCTTCCTCGGCGCCGGCACCACCGTCGAGGCCGACGAGCGCCGGGGTCTCTTCCGGGCCGGCAGCGCCTCCGTACCGGGGGAGTACGTCGAGGCCCGCGCCCTGGTCGAGGCCCGGCTCCCCGACCCCTCGCCGGAGCGCACCCTCAGCCCCCTGCTGCGCGCCCTGTACGACGAGGGCGCCGCCGCGATCTCCCCGGGCGGGCTGGTCCTGGTCGACCCCGGCGACGGCCGGCTCGTGGAACGCGACGGCCGCCCGCACCCGCGCCGCTTCTCGCTCGGCCCGTACACCACCGCACGCTCCAGCGGGGCGTTCACCCGGCCGGGCACGGGCGGCCCCGCGTTCCGCCAGAACGACGCCGCAGCGCGGGCCGTCCTCACCCTGCTCGCCGGGGCGTCCGCCCGTGCGGCGCGCGCCGTCCCCGGACGCCGTGTGCCGTCCCCTCACCCGACGGACGGGCCCGACCAGCCCGTCGGAAGCCGGAAGGCAGGCCCGTCATGACCGCCACCCGCCCCCTGCACCTCGCCGCCGAGATCGGCGGCCCGCCCCGGTACGACGCCGCGTCCTACGTGGAGCTGGCCCGACTCGCCGAGCGCGGCTCCCTCGACTTCGTGACGCTCAGGGACTCCTTCGAACGCCCCGGCCCCGACGCGCTCGCCGTGCTCGCGCGGGTCGCCCCCGCCACCGAGCGCGTCGGACTCGTCCCCACCGTCACCACCACCCACACCGAGCCGTTCCATCTCTCCACGGCCGTCGCCACCCTGGACTGGGTGAGCCACGGCCGGGCGGGGTGGCTTGCCGACGTGTCGACCACCACCGCGCAGGCCCGGCTCTTCGGCCGCCGCCCCGCCGCGCCCCCGTCCGCCCTCTGGCGGGAGGCGGGCGAGGTCGCCGACGTGGCCGCCCGGCTCTGGGACAGCTGGGAGGACGACGCCGAGATCCGCGATACGTCGACAGGGCGCTTCATCGACCGCGACAAGCTGCACCACGTCGACTTCGAGGGCGCCGCCTTCACCGTGCGCGGCCCGTCCATCGTGCCGAGGCCGCCCCAGGGGCACCCCGTCACCGTGGTCGACATAGCGACCGGACGCACCCCCGCCCTCACCGAGACCGCCGCCCGGCACGCCGACGTCGTCCTGATCAGGGCGGGCCGGCCCGAGGAGGCGGCGGCCCTGCGCGTACGGCTGCGGGCCCGCGCCGCCGTCCACGGCCGCGACCCCGGCACCCTGCGCGTCCTGGCCGCGCTCACCCTCGACTGCCACGACGGTGAACGCCCGCCGGAACCCGGCCCGGTGAACGGGGCGCACACCGCCGCCGGCGCGGCGGGCGCGCACTACCGGGGCGGCCCCGTCGACCTCGCCGACCTCATCACCCGCTGGCACGACGGCGGCGCCGTCGACGGCTTCCACCTGACCCCCGTCGAGCCCCACCGCGACCTCGAACGCCTGGTCAACGGCACCGTCGCGGTCCTTCAGCACCGCAGCCTCTTCCGCACCTTCCACCCGGGCGGCACCCTCCGCGAACACCTGGGCCTCGCCCGCCCCGCCAACCGGTACACGACCGCGGGGGGAGCGTCATGACCACCGAGCCGACCGGGCCCGCCTCGCCCTCGCGCCCCGGGGCCCGCAAGCGGATCCACCTCGCCGCGCACTTCCCCGGGGTCAACAGCACCACCGTGTGGGCCGACCCCCGCTCCCGCTCCCAGATCGAGTTCGCCTCCTTCGAGGCGCTGGCCAGGACCGCCGAGCGCGGCACCTTCGACTTCTTCTTCCTCGCCGAGGGGCTGCGGCTGCGCGAACAGGGCGGCCGCATCCACGATCTGGACGTCGTCGGCCGCCCCGAATCGCTCACCGTCCTGAACGCGCTCGCCGCCGTCACCGACCGGCTCGGCCTCGCCGCCACCGTGAACGCCACCTTCAACGAGCCGTTCGAACTGGCCCGCAGACTCGCCACCCTCGACCATCTCAGCGCCGGCCGCGCCGCCTGGAACGTGGTCACCTCCTCCGACGCCTTCACCGGGGAGAACTTCCGGCGCGGCGGCTATCTCGACCGGGCCGACCGCTACACCCGGGCCGCCGAGTTCGTCCGTACCGCCCGCGAACTGTGGGACTCCTGGACACCGCCCGCGCCCGGCGCCCCGTACGGCACGCCCCGGCCCTTCGCGCACTCCGGGCCCCAGTTCGAGATCGCGGGCGAGTTCACCGTCCCGCGCTCCCCGCAGGGCCACCCCGTGATCATCCAGGCGGGCGACTCCGACGAGGGCCGGGAGTTCGCCGCCTCCGCCGCCGATGTGATCTTCACCCGGGGCGCCACTAAGGAGGCGGGCCGCGCCTTCTACGCCGACACCAAGGCGCGGCTGGCCGCGTACGGCAGGAAGCCCGACGACCTCAAGATCATGCCCGGGGTCACCGTCGTCCTGGGCGACACCGACGCCGAGGCGCGGGAGCACGCCGCCGAGATCCGCGCCCAGCAGGTCTCCCCGCAGAACGCGCTGCTCGCCCTGGAACAGGTCTGGGGCCGAGACCTCTCCGGCTACGACCCGGACGGGCCGCTGCCCGAGATCGACCCCGACCCGGACTCCTCGCTGGTCCAGGGCCGGGTACGGGTCGCCGACCCGCTCGCCGTGGCAGCCAGGTGGCGGGCGCTGTCCGAGGCCAAGGGGCTCTCCATCCGCCGGACCGTCATCGAGACCACGGCCCGGCAGTCCTTCATCGGCGCCCCGGAGACCGTCGCGGCGCAGATGGACGCCTTCGTCTCCGGCGAAGCGGCCGACGGCTTCATCCTCGTCCCCCATCTCACCCCGGGCGGGCTCGACGACTTCGTCGACCGGGTGGTGCCGCTGCTGCGGGAGCGCGGCGCCTTCCGTACGGAATACGAAGGCACCACCCTGCGCTCCCATCTCGGGCTCCCCGACCCGGTATGGAAAGGTGAAACAGCATGACAACGGAAAACCCGCCCGCACCCGCCCAGGAGTGGGCGAGCTGGCACGCACACCGCACCGTCACGGTCTGTGCCCCGTACGGACCGCTCGCCCTCACCGGCACCCACTGGCTCGCCGACCACCCCGACGGGACCCTCCCCGGGCTCCCGGGGGTGTGGCGCGAGGACGGCGACACGGTCGTCCTGAGCGCGGCGGCCGGGGACGGGCTGAGCGCCGACGGCGCACCCCTCACCGGGGAGATCCGGCTCGGCGCCGACACCGGACGCTTCGACGAGGCCCGGATCGCGGCCGGCGAGCGCAGGCTCGTCGTACTGCGCCGCGAAGGACAGTGGGCCGTACGGGACGTCGACCCGGGGTCCGCCGCGCGCCACGCCTTCCGCGCCACCGACGCCACCCCGTACGACCCGGCCTGGACGCTGCCCGGCCGCTTCCGGCCGTACGAGGCGAGCCGCACCGTACGGGTCCCGAACGCCGACGGCCGGGAGCGGGGCCTCGGCCTCGGCGGGGAGATCGCCTTCACCGCCGGCGGCGCGGAACACACCCTCCAGGTCGCGGTGGAGCCCGACGGCTCGCTGTGGGCGGTCTTCGCGGACGCCACCGGCGGCGACGGCGGCTTCCCCTTCCGCTTCCTGCGTCCCGCAGCCCCGGCCGCCGACGGGACGGTGACGGTCGACTTCAACCGCGCGCTGCTCCCGCCGTGCGCCTTCGCCGACCACTTCATCTGCCCCTTCCCGCCGCCCGGCAACACCCTTCTCATCGCCGTCCCGGCGGGCGAACGCGCGGTCCTCACCGACTGACCGACCCGCGTCCCGCGGCGGCCGCGGCTGGGGCGCCACCCCACGAGGCGCCCCGGCACCGTACGCCCCACTGGTCATCCGCGCGGCCAAATCCCGCCCTTGCGAGGGGAGTTGAGGCCGCCAATACTCCCGTGCAGCGCCGGTCGAGGCGCGGCGCGTCCGGGCGACCCCCGGACGCGCCGCGCCGCCGACCGCGCCTCACGGGCCCCTGAACCCCACCAACGGGCCCCCGATTTCCCTCGGGAGGAACGACCAGTGAGGATCAAGCGCACCACCCCCCTCAGCGGCGTGGCAAGACGCATACGTCTGATCGCCGTCACCACCGGAATAGCCGCGGCGGCGGCCCTCGCGATACCCACCGCGAACGCCG
This sequence comes from Streptomyces sp. NPDC096310, assembly GCF_044763125.1. NCBI lineage: Bacteria > Bacillati > Actinomycetota > Actinomycetes > Kitasatosporales > Streptomycetaceae > Streptomyces > Streptomyces sp. NPDC096310. The sequence continues at coordinate 51,929 of NZ_JBIWFO010000035.1, forward strand.
CCCAGCCCACCACGTTCAGCGCGAGCCAGCTCGGCGCGGCGAGCGAGGCCGTACTGGAAGCCGATGTCGCGGGTACCGCCTGGGCCGTCGACCCGGCGAGCAACTCCCTTGTCGTACAGGCCGACTCCACCGTCACGGCGGCCGAGATCGACTCCATCGAGCGGGCCGCCGGCGCCAACGCGGGCGCGCTGCGCGTCGAGCGCACCACGGGCACCCTCTCCAAGCTCATCTCGGGCGGCGACGCCGTCTACGCCACGAGCTGGCGCTGCTCGGCCGGGTTCAACGTCCGCAGCGGCAGTACCTACTACTTCCTGACGGCGGGCCACTGCACCGAGGGCCTCCCGCCCTGGTACACCAGCTCCGCGCACACCACGAGCATCGGCCCGTCGGCCGGCACCAGCTTCCCCGGCAACGACTACGGTCTCGTGCGGTACTCGAACACCTCGCTTGCCCACCCGGGCACCGTCGGCAGCGTCACCATCACGGGCGCGGCCAACGCCACCAACGGGATGTCCGTCACGCGCCGCGGCTCCACGACTGGCATCCACAGCGGTTCGGTGACGGGCCTCAACTACACGGTGAACTACGGCAGCGGCGACGTCGTCAGCGGCCTGATCCGCACCACCGTCTGCGCCGAACCGGGCGACAGCGGCGGGCCGCTCTACTCGGGCTCGCTCGCCATCGGGCTGACCTCGGGCGGCAGCGGGAACTGCACCTCCGGCGGTACGACGTACTTCCAGCCGGTGACGGAGGCCCTGAGCGCCTACGGGGTCACGCTCGTCTAGACGAGTCATTCCGAAGTCCCGTCTGCGGGGAGGTGCCATGCACGCACATCCGCGGCGTTGTCGTCACTCAACGACGCTCCGCGTCGCTTC
>NZ_JBIWFO010000036.1:0-47703 GCF_044763125.1 Streptomyces sp. NPDC096310
CGATCCGAAAACCGATCACCCTCAACTACCTTCAACTGTCCGGGCCTTGGCACACCAACTCAACGAGCCAGCACCACCAAAGTCACCAGTATTGCGGCTAGAGCCTCCCTTCCCGGAACCCCGCCGCCTCCCGGAACCCCGCCGCCTCCCGGAACCCCGCCGCTTGCTCCACGGCCGCAGCGACAGCATGCGGCCCCTTACACAACAACCGAGGAAATCTGATGCGTACCCTGATCAGCACCGCCTTCATCTCGCTCGACGGCGTCATGGAGGCGCCCGGCGGCGAACCGGGCTACCGCAACTCCGGATGGACCTTCAAGGACATCGAGTTCGTCCCCGAGGCCTTCGCCATCAAGGGACGGGAGCAGAGCGAGTCCACCGCGCTCCTGCTGGGCCGGGTCAGCTACCAGGCGTTCAGCCCGGTGTGGCCCGACATGGAGGATTTCGCCGAGTACAAGGCGATGCCGAAGTACGTCGTCTCCACCACCCTCACCGACGAGGACCTGGTCCCGAACTGGGGCGAGACGGCGATCCTGCGCTCGCTCGACGAGGTCGCCGCCCTCAAGGAGACCGAGGGCGGCCCGATCATCCTCCACGGCAGCGCCGCCCTCCACCACGCCCTGTCCGACGCGGGCCTGATCGACCGCTACCACCTGCTTGTCTTCCCGCTGCTCCTCGGCGCGGGCAAGCGCCTGTTCAGCGCCACGGACAAGGACACCCAGAAGCTGACGCTGGTGGAGCACGAGGCGTACTCCAACGGCCTGCAGAAGAACGTCTTCGACGTCGTCCACTGACAGAGCCCGCCGGTGGTGTGCCGGGTCAGTGGCCGCGGGGCGCGTACATGATGACCGCCATCCCGGCCAGGCAGACCAAGGCGCCGATGACGTCGAAGCGGTCGGGACGGTAGCCGTCGGCGACCATGCCCCAGGCGATCGACCCGGCGACGAAGATACCGCCGTAGGCGGCGAGGATACGGCCGAAGTCGTCATCGCTCTGGAAGGTGGCGACCACGCCGTACAACCCCAGCGCGATCACACCGGCGCCGATCCAGATCCACCCCTTGTGTTCACGGATCCCCTGCCAGACCAGCCAGGCACCTCCGATCTCGAACAGGGCGGCGGCGACGAACAGGGCGAGGGAACGGGCGACGAGCACGGGAAAGGTCTCTCTGGGTCGGAGGATCGGGGCGTCGGAAGCGGTACGAGGACGCGACGCGTCAGGCGGCCGGGCCGAAGAGGTCCGTGAGCAGCGCGCCGCTGTCGACGGGCGCGAGGACCTCCACGTGCGGGTACGGGCCGTCGAGGTGGAGGCGGAAGCCGAGGAACGGGCAGCACCGCTGCTCGGCAGCGGCCGGTCCGGCCACCCGAGCCGTCCGGTCGACGGGCAGCGTCAGCCGCAGCCCCTCGGGCACCGGGGCCCGCACCGCGCCGTCGACCGCCTCGCGCGACGGTGAACGCGGCCAGTTCGGCGGTACGGGCCTCCGCCTCGGCCAGCTGGGCGGCGATCCTCGGTCGCACCCGGTAGCCGGAGGGGGCCGGTCCGCGGGCAGCAGTCCCTCGCCCTCGTAGAAGCGCAGGGTGGTGGTCGGCACACCGCCGCGCTCGGCGAGCTGGGAGATCCGCATGAAGGTCACGTCATCGACGGTAAACCTTCCATCCGACTCGAAGGTCAAACGGGACCGGCGGCGTGCTCACGGTCGGGGCGCCCATGTCCAGAGGGACACGGGCGCCCCTGACGCTTCTCAGCCGATCGGCCGATCAGCCGATCCGGTCGGCCACCTGCTTGCGCAGGTCGGGAAGGAGTTCGTAGAGCTTGCCGCCAGGGCAGGCCGTCACGTTCACGTCCCTGTGGCTGGAGATGACCGGTACGTCGAGCACCGTGCCCGTCGGGTGCGGGTTGGTGCCGCCTCCGCCGGCCGAGACGAGCCGCGTGGTGCCTTCCGGCTCCAACTGGTACTGGCCGCCCTTCCAGGCGAGCAGGTCGGCCAGGCTGTTGACCATGGCCGCGGTCGGCTTCGGGTCGGGGCCGGTGTCCTCGCCGCCTTCGCTGTTGTTCGGCTCGAAGTTGCCGAGCATCGCGACACCGAAGGTGTTGGTGTTGAAGCCGGACGCGTGGCCGCCGAGGATGCCGGGAATGGCGGTGCCGGGCCGCATCTCGATGGAGCCCTTGCGGCCTTCCCAGATGCCACCGAAGCGGTCGACGATGAAGTGGTAGGGGAAGTCGCCGTAGCCGAGGACCAGAATGTGCTGGACGTAGATGCCGTTGATGATCTGCGGCACCTGCTCCTGGGTGTAGGAGTTGTTCCCCGTCACGGTGTGATGGACGACGGCCGCCTTGATCGAGGCCTGGGTCTTGTACCCGGGATCGGCGAGACCCTCGTCCGCGCCCCAGTCCTTCCGCAGCTTCACGTCCGGCTGTGCGGCCCGCGCGACCTGCGCGGACCGCGACTGACGGTCCGCGGAGGAGATGGCCGGGCTCTGGGCCGGGTCGATGAACGACAGCCGCAGGTCCTGCGGCAGTCCGCCCTTCGGAGAGGTGAAGCGGACCTCCACCCCGTCCGCGTCGTCGGTGTAGAAAGCGGGCGCGCCGGCCCTCTTCGCTTCCTCCGCCACGCCCTCGTCGAGCTCCAGGGGAACCTCCCGCCACGTCTCCCAGGCACCGTCGCGGTGGACCCGTGTCTCGGCGGTCAGCCCGCTGTCGACGGCGGACTCCTTCTTCCAACTGAGGCCGATGGACGAGAAGTTCTTCCTGGTGATCTCACCGGTGGAGAACACCTTCCCGGTCCGCGACGCGGCCTTCGCCGACAGCGTGCCGGCGGGCTTGCCGTCGCTGTCGGTGAGCGTGGCCTCTTCGACCTGAGAGGAATCCGCCGCCGTGGCCTCAATCGCCGTCGCCGCGCTGCTGGTACCCGCGACGGCGAGGGGCACCGTCAGGGACACCACACCGAGGGCAACCGCGGGGATCGTCTTACGAAAACGCATGAACTTCCCTATGTCGTAACCATGCCTGGGGCTGCGGTCCGAGGAGACGCCACGCGGTAACTGACCAGCGCCGCGCCGGACTTGCCCGCCCAAGGACCTCGGCTCATCCTACGATCGAAGACTCTGTTCATCGTGTGGATGTGTGTGCGGGTGTGTAGGCGATCAGGGCGTCCATGGCGCGTTCGACGGTCGGGGGCTGATGTGCCGGGCCTGGTCCCGTTCCAGCATCGCCCGGAGGTGGAGCCGGCGCTCTCCGATACACGCGCCGGCGCCCTGTCCTCCGGCCTGTCGGACCCTCTCGGCCGCCGCCCGAGTGCCGCAGGGCATCGCGACCGGGGCGGCGGCCAACACCCTGAGCGCCACGCTCGGGAACGGAGCACGGACGCCCGGGCCGCCGTCCCGCAGGCCACGCCCCCAGGGCGGCGGCCCGCATGGCCGCCGCCCTCACCCGAGCGCCGTCAGGGACTTTCGATGGTGATGAAGGGGTCCCACTGGAAATACCCCTGCACTTGCCGATGCCGGTCCAGGATCTGGAAGTAGAAGTGGTACACGACCTTGCCGGCCTTTTTGACCGTCGACCGCCAGTAATGGTCCTCGTAGTTCTGTGTCACGAAATCGGGCTTGCCCTCGGATCCCTCCTTCGGCATCGGAAAGACGCCGTCGATCACCTCGATCGCCGGTGTCGTGATGAGCGTGTGGCCGCTGTCGCTGCTGACGTACTTGTAGAGCAGTGCCTTGTAGTCGCTGGAGAGCGACAGCGTCGTCTCCCGCCACCTGACGGTGTCCCCCGGCTCGGCCCGGAGGTTCAGCTCGGCCCCCGACGTGCCGACGATGTGGTCGTGGCGCGTCGTCATGTAGATCAGGGCGTGGTCGACCTGCGTCGGCGCCTCGGGGTTCCTCGACGCGTTGTGATTCCGTTCGACGATCGTGGCCGCGTCGAACGCGATCAGTACGTTGAGATCAGTCATGTCCTGCCCCCTTCACATACATTCGCTTACATTCGCCTGCATTCGAATACGCACGTACTCGGGATTTCTGACCAGGCTTTCCTCATATGCCGCCCTGGCTCCCCCCTTTCACCCTCCGGAGCCCGGCCCGGTCCGTCAGACCGTCGTGGAGGGGTCCGGCAGGTTCGGGACCTTGTACGCCATCGCCCGCGGGTAGTCGTGCCGGTGCAGACGGACGCGGACCAGCAACGGTCCGGCGTTGACCGGGTCGGTCGGGTCGGTGAGGCGGCCCAGCAGGTCGTCCAGCTCAGCGGCGTACGCGACGCTGAGGCCGTTCGCCGGGGTCTCCTTGCCGGCGAAGACGTCCGCGAGGCGGTCGTAGTGCCACGGGTGGAGGACGTTGTAGAAGTCCGCGTCCGTGCCGTCCGTCCCGCCGGGGCCGGGGTCCGCGTAGTACGACGGGTGCACGAGCATCTGCTCGATGCCGTAGAAGTGCCCGTTGTCCAGGACGAACACCACCGACCGCAGCCCGAGCCTGGTGTGGGTGGAGATCTCCTGGCAGGTCTCCTGGAAGGCACCGTCGCCGACGAAGACCATCGGGCGGGCGTGCCCGCGCTCCGGGGCGAGCGCGGCTCCGGTGGCCGCGCCGACCGACCAGCCGATGGAGAGCCAACTGATCTGCGACAGAAACCCGCCCGCGGGCAGGGACAGGTTCATCGAGCCGATGAGGGAGAACGCGGCGTCGGAGACGACCGTCCAGTTCTGCTCGGTCTCCATACCCAGGAAGTGGTTGACCCGGTCGAACAGACCGTCGTACGTGAGCCGTTCGGCGCCCCGGGAGGGTGAGCCGCCCGCGCGGAGCGAGGCGCGGTGGTGCTCCAGGTCGGCGGGGCGGTCGCCGGGCGCCCCCTGGTGGGCGTGGGCCTCGGCGTAGTAGTCGGCGTCCAGGCCCCCGGAGCCGTAGCGGTTCACCAGTGCGTCCTGGAGCGCGGGCAGGAGCTGTTCGAGCTGGACGTCGGGGAAGTAGGAAGTGCCCACGCTGACACCGCCGTTCGCCGCCATCACCCAGTCGTCGCCGATGTCCTGCTCGCCGCCGAGGTTCTTCGACGTGGACCAGGCGCCGAGCCCGATGCGGCAGGTGGCCCACTCCTTGAAGATCCGGTGCACATCGGGGTGGCTGGCCCTGCCGTTGTAGACCCCGTGGAACTGCGGCAGGTCCTCCGCGACGACGGCCTTGGCGCCGACGGTGGTGCAGAACGGCACTCCGGTGGACTCCACCAGCTCGGTGAGCGGCCCGCCGAGGCGGAACCGGTCGATCTCCTCCCCCGCCCACACGACCGGGCGGGGCGTTCCGTCCGGACCGGGGTGCTCCTCGACCAGGGTGAGGATCGCGTTCACGGCCCGGTCCAGCATGGGCTGGTTGCGCGCGCTGAACGGCCGCTCGCGCCGGACGATCGGCTCCCCCGGCTCGGGGCAGGGCTCGTCCCACAGGTCCTCCATGACCTCCAGGTAGACCGGCCTGCTCTCGGAGAGGCACGCGGTGAGCGCGGCGTCGATCTGACCGGCGGCGAGGCCGGGGTTGGAGATGACCTGCGCGTCCACGGTGACCTGCTGGTAGACGTCCAGGTTGCTCTCCGCGCGCGGGCTCATGTGCGAGGTGAGCATGCCGATGGCCCGGTAGTTCTGCCACTGCTCGTAGGGCGGGGAGGCGTTGATCGCGACGAGCGGTATCCGCTCGACGTAGGCGCCGCCGCAGGCATTGAGCAGGTTGAACGCGCCGACGCTGTACGTGACCGCCGCCGCGCCGACGCCATGGATACGGGCGTAGGCGTCGGCGGCCTGCCCCGCGCCGCCCTCGGTCGGCGTACCGACCCACTCGATGTCGCCCTCGCCGCGCAGCGTGGTCAGGAACGGGCCGAGGTGGTTGCCGGGCACGCCGAACAGGTGGGTGATGCCCAACTCGGCCAGCCGCAGGGCGAGATAGCGGGCGACCGTACACCGGGGGGTGGTCGCGGTCACGAGCCGCCCTCCGTGTCCGGGCCCGGCGTGGTGACGGGCGGGGCCTGGTGGACGGCGACGGCGGCGCGGACGGCGCTCTCCAGGGCGCCCTCGATCCAGGCGTGTTTGAGGGAGGTGTGCTCCCCGGCGAAGTGGACGGGGCCCTCGGGCCGGGGGACGTCCAGGTGGAAGCTGGTCATCTGGTGCGCGGTGTAGGTGGCGGCCTCACCGAAGGCGTACGGGTCGCGGGCCCAGCTCTTGGTGGCGCCCCGTCCGGTGAAGAACACCTCGATACGCCGGCCGTGCAGCGCCTGGAGGTTGCGCAGCGCGTAGACGTAGCGCTCGGCGTCCCGCATGGAGTCCCAGCGTGTGGCGTCGTCGGACCAGCAGTACGCGGCGAGCACCACGCCGCCGGTGCTGCCCTCGACCCGGTGCGAGGGGTAGTACATGAACCGGTTGGGGTTATCGGCGGCCGAGCCCCCTCCGAAGCAGTGGGTGGCGGGGCGGACGGCGGGGCCACGCAGCGGCAGGGTGCTGTTGAGCTGCCGCATCTCCTCGGTGACACCGCTGTCCTTGACCGCGGCCCCGAGCAGACCGGCGTCCGCCCCGGCGGAGGTGAGGTACGGATCGGCCTCGTCCGCCCCGGCGTTCAGCCGGTAGTTCTCGTACGCGCCCGGTGCGATGCTCTCCAGCTCGTCGCGCCAGTCGTCCTCGGTGAACTCCCACCAGCGGTGGCTGAACTCCAGCAGCACCTTGGTGGCCTGGTCGTAGTGGGTCTCGATGATGGCGCGGCGCTTCTTGTACGACATCGAGGGGACGATCTCCACGAAGCGCAGGGCGGAGAACGGGATGGTGACGATCGCCAGGTCCGCGGTCCACAGGCGCGGTGGGGCCTGCGGGTCGTTCTCGGCGACGGTCTGTACGGCCACGCCCCACCCGTCGGGTCCGACGGCGCCGGTGCCCTCGGGGTCGGCGTCGCGGCTGGGGTCGTGGTATTCGAGGCGGATCATGCGGTGGCCGAGCCGCACCTCGTCGCGCAGCCCCTGGTGGAGGGCGTGCGGCAGGCGCCAACTACCGCCGGGTATCTCCCAGTAGCGGACGCCCGGGTTGATGTCGGTGCGGCTCAGGAAGCTGTGGAAGAAGGAGAGATGCAGCCGGGAGGACATGTTCTCCAGCGTTCCGACGGCCTCGATCGCCTCGTCGCTGAGCCCCGCGTACTCGCGCAGGAAGCCGCCCATCGAGTAGCCGTCGAAGTCGCGGACCACCCGCGCCCAGCCCTCGACCCACGCGTCCAACGGCTTGTTGACACGCTCCCCGTCGACCAGGTCGGAGTAGTAGTCGCGCACGCTCTCCAGCGCGTCGTCGACCATCTTCACGGCAGGGGCGCGGACTTCGTCGTCGGTGAGATGGAAGCCTTCGTTGATCCGCTCGGGACCGGCGGCGTATGCGGCACGCCGCACCTGGACGCGGTTGGCGCGGATCCAGGTGTTGCCCAGCTTGTCGGGTTCGCGGAAGCCGGGGCTGTCGTCGCCGTAGCTCCAGATCCGGCCGGTGAAGGAGGTGTACGTGACCGGGGGGACGGGGGTGTCGGGTCCGCTGCCGGTGGAGGGGTCCACGTCCACGTTGTAGAACTGGCGGCGCCCGAGCCCGAGTTTGTCGACGAGGGCGAGGACGAGCGGGTGGAAGTCGGGCAGCCGCATGGCGCCGGCCTCGGCGTACTGGGCGGGGTCGTCGAAGGGCTGGTGGTGCTTGGTGGCGCGGACGGTCTTGATACGTCCCCCGACACGGCCGGCGTTGGCCTCCAGGATGGTGACGTCGTGGCCGGCGTCCTTGAGCAGACGCCCGGCGACAAGACCGGTGACACCGGCGCCGATGACAAGGATCTTCTTGCGCGGGTGCGGGGTGGAGCCGAGGTGGCCCGTGTCGATCAGGGTGTGGAGATAGCCGAGTTTGAGGTCCTTGCCGTCCGGCCCGACGAGAAGGAGTTCGCGGGCGAGCCTGAGACATGTCTGCCAGCGCGCACGGGTGGCCGAGTTGTCCCGTGGTATGTCGGTCATAGCTGACGATCGTAGATACGGAGAAACGATTTCCCCGTTCCCACGACAGGTAAAGTCCTAAAAACACCGATCGCATTGGTTGACGGAATTTCCACTTGTTCGGATTTCCCTTGCGCGGACCGGAGTTTCACCAGAGACGGAAGAGAGAGGAGAGCGAATCCGAGGCAGGCATTCACTCACGGAATACGGAATTCCTGTGGCCCGGCGAGAGCGGCCTCACCGGAGACACCGGCACATTCGGCCGTGATTCTCCGTTTCCCGCCGGGGAGTCGCCGTATGTGCCGTCGACGCGCGTCACGGACGGAGCGGCGACGAAGGGGGAAACGCCGGGCTCTCGTGCGAGAGGCGCACGGGGCGCACCGTACGCCCCGCACTCACCTTCCACGGAGCGCACGGGGCGTACGAGGCCTACGGGGCCTACGGGGTGTACGGGACCTACTGGGCGTACGGGCGTCTGGATCAGTCCGCGAGCACCGTGTTGAGCGGCGCCGCTCCGGCCGTCCGCGCGAACGCGCCGCCGAAGTACCCCTCGACCTCGGTCTTCTCGGCCGTGTTCGGGTAGGGGTTCGTGCAGGTGGTTCCCGCGCTGGAGCCGGACATCAGGCTGGAGCACGGGCCGGGCTTACGGTCCGGCAGGCCCAGGATGTGGCCCAGTTCGTGGGAGGAGATACGGATCGTGTTGTGACCCTCGTCCACCGCCTGCCGTCCGATGTAGACGGTTCCGTTGCCCAGTGAGGTGGTGATGGCGCGGGGCCAGCCGTCGTCCGCCAGGACGCGTATGTTGGCGCGTTGCCCGGAGGTGACCGGCCGCAGTTCGACGGCGTCGACGCTCTCGTTCCAGATCGCCGCGCCCCGGTCGACCGCGGACCTGAACTCCGCGGAGCCGCTGGCGTCGTACGTGACCACCCGCGCGGCCAGGGCTCCGTCCGCTTCCGCGGCAGGAGCGGCCGTGGCCTGACTCCCCATCAGGGAAAAGGTCACGGCCAGCGCGGCGGCGAGCGCACCGGTCAGCTTACGGACGTTCATGGTCGGCCTCCTTGGAGAAGAGAAAGTCGTGCACATGACATACTTTTCCTCTCCCCTCTGCCCAGCGAGGACTGACACCAATCCGTCAATCCGGCCGACCGCTCCATCAGGCCGAGTGGCCGTGCGGACGGCCGGCGGGGACGGGCGGGGCGGGCCCGTCCGCGCATCGCGCCGAAGCTATTCGGCCACCACCGTGGGAGCGCTTCCACGGTGGCGGTGTCCATGCCACGATGCCCCGGGCGGCGCCGTCCGGACGGCCCTTGGCGGGCCGGGCCCCCACCCGGACCGGCAGCGCCCGCTGCACCACCCCGGAACTCCCGCACGTGCACTTCCCTGAGCGATACCCCCCACCCGAGCCGCGATCAGGAAGGGACAAGGACGTGTCCAGAACTGGCAGCAACCGCACGAGGAGACCCCTCCGTACGAGCCTCCTGCGTACGAAACCCCTGCGTACGGCGCTCGTCACGCTTCTCGGAGCGCTGGCACCGTTGCTCGCGACGGTGTTCCTCACCGCGCCCGTGGCCTCCGCCGCACCCCCCGCGCCCCGTCAGGCGTCCGCCGCGCCCGCCGCGGCCCTCACCGAGGTCACCGACTTCGGCAGCAACCCCAGTAACCTCCAGATGTATCTGTACGTCCCGGCCACGGTCACCGCACACCCGGCGGTCCTGGTGGCCGTGCACTACTGCGGCGGCTCCGGACCGGCGTTCCACTCCGGTACGGAATTCGCCTCGCTCGCCGACCGGTACGGCTTCGTCGTGGTCTACCCGTCCGTCACCCGGGCCAGCAAGTGCTTCGACGTCTCCTCGCCCCAGGCGCTGCGCCGCGGCGGCGGCAGCGACCCGGTAGGCATCCGGTCCATGGTCGACTGGGCCACGCGTACGTACAGCGCCGACACCGGCCGCGTGTACGTCACCGGCGCGTCCTCCGGCGCGATGATGACCAACGTCCTGCTGGGCGACTACCCGGACGTCTTCGCCGCCGGGGCCGCGTTCATGGGCGTGCCGTTCGGCTGCTTCGCCACCACCGACGGCTCCGAGTGGAACAGCGCGTGCGCCAACGGTACGGTCAGCCGCACCCCCGCGGGGTGGGGCGACCTGGTGCGCGCCGCCTATCCGGGCTACACCGGGCCACGGCCGCGTATGCAGCTCTGGCACGGCACCGAGGACGACATCCTGCGCTACCCCAACTTCGGGGAAGAGATCAAGCAGTGGACGAATGTCCACGGACTCGCCCAGACGCCGTCGGCGACCGACGCACCCCAGTCCGGCTGGACCCGTACCCGCTACGGCTCCACCGGCAACCAGGCACAGGTCGAGGCCATCAGCCTCCAGGGCGTCGGGCACAACCTGCCCGCCGGGGGCATGGCCGCGCGCGCCATCACCTTCTTCGGACTGGACGGCGGCGGCTCCGGGCCCGGTCCCGAGCCGCAGCCCGGCACCTGCCGGGTGGCCGTCACGATCAGCGCCTGGAACACCGGACTGACCGCCTCCGTGACGGTCACCAACACCGGGAACGCCCCGGTCAACGGCTGGAAGCTGGGCTTCACCCTGCCCTCCGGCCAGACGATCACCTCCGGCTGGGGCGCCACCTACGCGCCGGCCACCGGCGCCGTGACCGCCACCAACGTCTCGTACAACGGGACGATCGACCCGGCCGCCGGTGTCACCATCGGCTACCAGGCGAACCACGGCGGCGGCGCGTCCGCGCCCGGCGCCTTCACCCTCAACGGAACGGCCTGCACGGTCGCCTGACCGGGCCGGCGCGACCACCCCGCGGGTCCGGGCGCGTGCTGGGGCCCGCGGGGGAATTTCGGCCCGGCAGGTGTGTTGAACCGAGCGTGGCGATCGCGACGACGAAGTTCTCCGTACTGGACCGTTCCCGTACCCGGGAGGGGCTGACGGCCCCCGAGGTGCTGCGGGAGACCGTACGGTTCGCGCGGCGGGTCGAGGCGCTCGGCTACCACCGCTTCTGGGTCTCGGAGCACCACAGTGTGCCGGGCGTGGCCGGTTCCGCGCCGACCGTGCTGGCGGCGGCCGTGGCGTCCGCGACCTCCACCATCCGGGTCGGCACCGGCGGGGTGATGCTGCCGAACCACCAACCGCTGGTCGTGGCCGAGCAGTTCGGGGTGCTGGAGTCCCTGTTCCCGGGGCGGATCGACATGGGGCTCGGCCGCTCCGTCGGCTTCACCGACGGCATCCGCAGGGCGCTGGGCAGGGACAAGCGGGACGCGGACGACTTCCCGGTACGGCTCGCGGAACTGCTGGCCTACTTCACCGGTGACGGGACCACGCACCCCGAGGTGCACGCGCACCCCGCCGAGGGGCTGCGTCCGCCCGCGTTCGTCCTGGCGACCGGGAAGGGCGCGCGCGTCGCCGCCGAGGCGGGGCTGCCGCTGGTCATCGCGGCCGTACGGGGCGAGGACGCGATGCTGCGGGCCGTCGAGGAGTACCGCCGCGTCTTCCGCCCCTCCGCGTGGGGCGAACGCCCGTACGTGGTGCTCTCCGGCACGGTCGCGGTGGCCGCGACCTCCGAGGAGGCGCACCGGCTGCTGATCCCGGAGGCGTGGTCCACCGCGTACGCGCGCACGCATGGCGCGTTCCCGCCGCTCGCCCCGGTCGACTCGGTCCTCGCGACGCCCATGACGGAGCGGGAGCGCGCGCTGTTCGACGAGGCGAGGCGGGGGCAGACGGCCGGCTCCGAGGAGGAGGTCGCGGCCGCGCTGGAGAAGCTGCTGGCCCGCAGCGAGGCGGACGAGTACCTGGTCACGACCAGTACGTACGACCGGGGCGCCCTGCTGGAGTCGTACCGCCGACTGGCGGACCTCGTAGGACTCGCACCGGGCACCGCGCGGACGGATTTCTGAGAATTCTCCGAGACGGTGAGTATCTTGGCGCCCCTTCACGTACTTTCCGACGAACCGGCCACGCAAGAGCAACAAAAGCAAGAGCCAGTAACGAAACGGGAGTTGGGCATGACGGAACCGCAGGGGACCGCACGGATCGTGGCACGCCGGACCATTGGGCGCAGAACGGTGGTCGCCGCGGCGGGTGCCGCGGGGCTGAGTGCGGCGCTCGTCGCGTGCGGCGGCTCGGACGGCACGGCGGACTCCTCGGACTCCTCGGACGGCGCGGGCTCCTCGAACGGCGCGGCCGGGCAGCCCACCGCCGGCGCCGACGGCGGAGCGGCCGATGTTCTCGCGAAGACCACCGACATCCCCGAGGGCGGCGGCATGGTCTTCGCCGACCAGGGTGTGGTCGTCACGCAGCCCACGGCGGGCGAGTACAAGGCATTCTCGTCCACGTGCACGCACACGGGCTGCGCGGTGAAGGACATCAAGGACGGTGTCATCCACTGCCCGTGCCACGGCAGCCAGTTCAGCGCCGCGGACGGCAGTGTGAAGGCCGGCCCCGCGACCAAGCCGCTGCCCACGGCCTCCATCAAGGTCTCCGGAACCTCGATCACCCTCGCCTGACCGCCGCGCCCCAGGTCACACCCCAGGTCACACGCCGGGGGCCGCGGGCCGGTCCGTAACACCCCGGCGCCCCGGCGCCACCACAGACCGACGGCTGACGGACTTCACTTTTCGTCGGCAGCGGGTGAAGCCCGTCAGCCGTCAACCCCTCTCCCTGCCCGGGCCGTACGCGGGCCGTGCGCGTCCCGTCCGGTCACCTCGGCCGCCACCCGGCCCAGCGCCCGCGCCGCCGCCCTGATCGACGGGCGGCGGTCGGCATCCGTCCGCCACACGGCGGAGACATGACGGTGCATCGCGTTCCGTACGGGCACCACGGCGACGCCCTCCGGCAGCGCGCCGCGCCCCAGCCGGGGCGCCACACAGACCCCGAGCCCTTCCGCGATCAGCGCGAGCTGGGTGTGGTACTCCCCCGCGAGATGCGCGATCCTCGGCTCGAACCCCTTCGAGCGCAGGGTGAACATCAGCCAGTCGTGGCAGAACTCGCCCTCCGGCCAGGACACCCAGTCGTCGTCGGCGAAGTCCTCCAGGTCCACCTCCGCCCGGCCCGCGAGCGGATGGCCGACCGGCATCGCCAGATCGGCCGCGTCGTCCAGCAGATGGGCGGTGGCGAGGCCGCCGGGCACCGGCATCCGCTTGTTGCTCCAGTCCAGGACGACGGCGAGGTCGAGATCGCCCCTGATGACCCCCCGGATCCCGGCCTCGGGTTCCAGCTCGCACGAGCGGACCCGCAGCTCGGGGTGGTCATCCCGGAGCACCCGGAGCGCGTGCGGGAACAGCCCGCGCGCCGCCGTCGGGAACGCCGAGATCCGCACCTCGCCGACCACCCGGCCGCGCTGCGCCTCGATGTCCGACTGCGCGACCTCGACCTGCGAGAGGATCCGCGCGGCATGGTCGGCGAGGAGCCGGCCCGCGTCGGTGAGCCGCACGCCGCGCCCGTTCCTGGCCAGGAGCTGCTGGCCCACCTCACGTTCCAGTTTGGCCATCTGCTGGGAGACCGCCGAGGTCGTGACGTGCAGGCCGTCGGCGGCACCGCTCACCGAGCCGTGCCGGGCCAGGGCATCCAGGGTCCGCAGGCGCTCCAGATTCAACACGTAAGCAATACTAATCAAAGAGGTGGACAGAATCTCGCTTGTTCTACGAGGTTCCGAGCGCCATCGTGGACGCCATGACCACCGCCACCCCGCCCCGTCCGTCCCGGGCCACCACCACCGCCTCCGGGACCACCAGCGAAACCACCACCGACGCCGCCCCGGCCCGTCCGCATCGCGCGTTGGACTGGCGCATACGGTTCGCGGCGCTCGCGCTCATCTGGGGCTTCAGCTTCCTGCTGATCAAGGTCGGCACGCACGGCTTCGCCCCCTTCCAGGTCACCTTCGGCCGGCTCTTCTTCGGTACGGCGGTCCTGGCCGTCGCGATGGCGGTCAGGCGTGAGCGGCTGCCCCGGTCCGTGCGCACCTGGGGCCATCTCACCGTCGCCGCGTTCCTGCTCAACGCGCTGCCGTTCTCGCTGTTCGCGTACTCCGAGCTGACGATCCCGTCCACGCTCGCTGGTATCTGCAACGCCACCTCCCCGCTCTGGGGCATGGTGCTCTCGCTGGTCGCGCTCTCCGAGGACCGGCCCACCCGCCGCCGGGTCGCCGGTCTCGGCCTCGGCTTTCTCGGGGTGCTGACGGTGCTGGGGGCCTGGCAGGGCTTCTCGGGGCTCGATCCGGCCGGTACGGCGATGGCGCTGCTCGCCTCGCTGAGCTACCCGATCGGCTGGATCTACATACGCCGCACCCTGGCGGGCAGCAGCAGCTCGCACCTCTCCCTGACGGGCGCGCAGCTCTTCCTCGCCACACTGCAACTCGCCGTGGTGACCCCGCTGTTCACCACGGTGCCGACCTCGTTCCCGGTGGGTCCGCTGCTGGCCGTGGTCGTGCTGGGCGCGCTGGGTACGGGGCTGGCGATCCTGCTCCAGTACGGCATCGTCGCCGAGGTCGGGCCGACCACCGGGCAGATGGTCACGTACTTCATCCCGGTGATCGCCACCGCCGCCGGGGTCACGCTCCTCGGGGAGGAGTTGAGCTGGAACACCCCGGTCGGCGCCCTGATCGTCCTCGTCGGGGCGGCGCTCACCCAGAGCCGGGCCCGCGCCTCCCGCCCGTCCCGCCCGTCCCGCCCGTCCCGCGCGTCCCGGCGTACGGCGGCCCGTCAGCCGTAGCTGCGGGCGGGCGCCGGTCCCGCCGCCGACGCCACGGCGTCGGCGAGCGGCCCGAGGTCGTCGGCCGTGACGGTCGACACGGTCAGCCGTACCCCCCTGGGCGCCGTGGTCCTGAAGCGCGCGCCGGGTGCGACCGCCCATCCGGCCTGCAGCAGCCGCGCCACCGCGCCGGTCTCGTCGGCCACCGGCACCCAGACGTTCATGCCGCTGCGGCCGTGCGCGACGACGCCCCGCTCGGCCAGCGCCGCCACCAGCCCGTCCCGCCGCTCCCCGTAGGCCCGCGCGACGGCCGGTGCGTCGACCGCCCCCGAGGTCCACAGGTGGACGACGGCCCGCTGGAGGAGCCGGCTCACCCAGCCGGGGCCGAGCTGCTGGCGCCCCCGGACCCGGTCGACGGTCAGCGCGTCCCCGCAGAGCACCGCGAGCCGCAGATCGGGTCCGTACGCCTTGGCGGTGGACCGTACGAGCACCCAGCGGTCGGTGACTCCGGCCAGCGGGTGGAGGGGCAGGTCCACGATGCTGTGGCCGTGGTCGTCCTCGATGAGCAGCACCTCGGGCCGGGCCGCGAGGAGGGCGCGCAGCCCGGCCGCCCGGCCGGCGCTCACCGAGGCGCCGGTGGGGTTCTGCGCCCGGCAGGTGACGACGACGGCGCGGACACCGGCGCACAGCGCCCGGTCGAGGTCGCCGGGGAGCGGTCCTTCGTCGTCCACGCCGACGGGTACGAGCCGCAGCCCGAGCGCGGGGACGAGATCCAGCAGGCTGCCCCAGCCGGGGTCCTCCACGGCGACGGCGTCACCGGGACGCAGATGCGCGGCCAGGACGCGTTCGATGGCGTCGAGCGATCCGGAGGTGACGGCGACCGGTCCTGGAGGCACCCCGTCGGCGTCCAGACCGGCGCGGGCGAGGCGCGCGAACTCCGGGTCGACGGGGTCCTGTCCGTACAGCCCGGGACGCAGCGCGTTGTGGTGCGCGGCGGCGGCGAGCGCGTCGTGCAGCGGGGGCAGCAGGGCGGGGTCGGGGTTGCCCTCGGAGATGTCCCGTACGCCGGGCGGCGCGTCGACGCGGATGGAGCCGCGGGCCGTACTCGCCGGACGTGGCCGTACGCGGCTGCCCCTGCGCCCCGCGGTCTCGATCACCCCCCGGTCGCGCAGGGCGCGGTAGGCGGCGGCGACGGTATTGGGGTTGACGCCCAGCTCCGCCGCCAACTCCCGCATCGGGGGGAGGTGTTGGCCCGGCGCGAGCTCACCGGAGCCGACCCCCCGCTCCACGCTGGCGGAAATCTCCGCGGCACCCCGGCCGACAATCCGATACTCTCCTAGCACAAAGAACACTATGCACTAGAGCAATGGAGAACACAAATGCCGGAGACAACCGGGATCACAGAACCCACCGAGATCACCGAGCCCGCCGGGGTCGCGGAGACCACCGGGACCGCCGCCTACCGGTCCACGGCCCGCACCGTCCCCACCCGTTCCCGGGAGCGGGCCTCGTACGACCGCGAGCTGGTGCACGGGATCCTCGACGAGGCGTACCTCTGCCACCTCGGGTTCGTGCGCGACGGCGCCCCGGTCGTGCTGCCCACGCTCTACGCGCGGGTGGGCGAGCGGCTGTACGTGCACGGCTCGACCGGATCGCGTCCGCTGCGGATGACGGCCGGCACCGAGCCCGACGCAGGTCTCGCGGTCTGTCTGACCGTGACCCATGTCGACGGACTGGTGCTGGCGCGCTCCGCCTTCCACCACTCGGTCAACTACCGGTCGGTCGTCGTCCACGGCACCGCCCACCAGGTCACCGACCCCGAGGAGCGGCGCACGGCGCTCGACGCGATCGTGGACCAGGCCGTCCCGGGCCGCTCCGCCGACTCCCGCCCCGCCAACGCCCGCGAGCTGGCGGCGACCGCCGTGATCCGGCTCGATCTGGACGAGGTATCGGCCAAGGTCCGCACCGGCGGCCCCAACGACGACCCCGAGGACCTCGCCCTCCCCTACTGGACCGGGGTCGTCCCTGTCGTACGCGGCTACGGCGCCCCCGTACCGGCCGACGATCTCGACCCGTCCGTCGCGCTGCCCGGCTACCTCTCCGCCCGCTGAGGCCGCGCCTCCGCGACCGCGAGCCCCAGCACGGCCGAGAGCAGCGCCAGTGTGCCCAGCACCGTGGCCGCGGTCAGCCGTTCGCCGAGCAGCGCCGCGAGCGCGGTCGGTACGGCGGCCACGTACACCAGCAGCCAGAACACCCGGGCCGGTTCGGCGCCGTGCGGGAGCAGGCCCTCGCCCGCCGCGAGCGGCAGCAGCAGGACCGCGCCTATGGCGAACGCCCAGGCGGTCGTGGCCATCGGATCCCCCGCGCCGCCGAACCGTCCCAGCCACCGGGTGAGCAGGGTGATCCCGGCGTATCCGGCGGCGGCGAGCACCGCGTACGCGATCCCGGCCGGGCGCACGGTGGCGCCCTCACCGCGGCGCGGGGCGGGCGCGGGCGACCGGCGCCGACGCGGCGCGAGCACCCCGAGCAGCCGGGCGAGGCCGCCCACGCGGCACCAGAAGGAGAGGGACTCCGATATGCGGGCAACGACGGATCGCTCGGGGAGATCGGTGCCGCGAGGACACCCGGGCCGGCCGAGTCCGGTCCTCGTCGTAGAGGGAGCCGCCCGCGCCGGGCGACGGGAGGCGGAAGCGCGGTCGAATGCGTGAGCGACGCCCTACGGGGCCGGTCGTACGGGCGACAACCGCACCGGATCGTCCGACTCCGGTTCCGCGGTCGTTCCCTCCTCCGTACCGCTCGTACGGCTGGTACCACCCGCGGCGACGGCGATCGGCCCCGACGGCGCCTTGGGCGCCGAGGACTGCGCGATGAAGGCACCGACGAGGACGACGGCACCGCCGAGGATCTGCGGGGCGGACAGGTGCTCCCGCAGCAGCACCCAGGCCAGCCCGGTCGCGATGACCGCCTCCAGGCAGGCGACCACGCCCGCCACCTGCGGGGAGAGCTTGCGCACCGAGATCACTCCGGTGACGTACGCCAGTACGGTCGCGATCAGCACGATCCAGCCCAGCAGCAGCCAGGCCGCGACCGGCGCACCGCCGAGGTCCGCCGAGCCGGCGAGGAGCGAGAAGTCCATGCTCCACGGGCGGGCCACCACGGTCAGCACGAGGGCACCGACGAGCAGTCCGTACGCGATCACGCCGATCGGATCGGGGGCGTCCTCCGCGTCGCCCCCCTGGTCGGACAGGACGAAGTAACCGACCTGGCAGCAGGCGGCGCCGAGCGCGAGAAGCACCCCGAGCGGGTCGAAACTCAACCCGGCCCAGATCTCCACCACACAGGCCAGACCACCCACGGCGAGAACGACCCCCACCGCGGCGGCGCGGGTGACCGGCCGGCGCTGGACGAAGCGGACCCAGAGCAGAACGAGCGCGGGGGCGAGGTATTCGATGAGCAGCGCGACACCGACGGGGATACGGGAGAGCGCGGCGAAGTAGAAGGCCTGCACGCCCGCCACGGCCAGCAGCCCGAACCCGGCGAGCAGCGCGGGCCTGCGGCGCACCAGCGCGCGGTGACGCCAGGCAACCGGAAGCATGACGAGGGCGGCGCCCGCGACCCGGAGCCAGACCACATGGAGCGGGTCGAGCCCCGCTTCGATCAACGGCTTGGCCGCGACCCCCGAACCGCCGAATGCGAACGCCGATCCCAGAGCCAGTGCCAGGCCGACGTTTCTCCCCTGAGACGCGTGCATGGCGCCATCATGACAGGTCGCGTCAGGAGCGTCATCCGCGTGACGCCTGTCGAGACGGACCGACCCCGCCGACGCCCCGGATCGCGGCAAGCCGATGCACAACGGACCGACAGAAGCGGACCGGACAGCAGCGGTCCGGATCCCAACAGCCCTGATCACAACAGCCTTGATCACAACAGGCCGGCCCCGAGCAGTCCGGATCAGAGCAGCCCCGTGAGACGGGCCAGCCGCCGCTCCAGCGTTACGGCCTCGGCCCCGGCCCGCTCCAGCACCTCGACGGCGCGGCAGTCACGGTCGGCGAGGAGCGCGGCCAGCAAGTCGATCCCACCGACGCGCGGCTCACCGCGACGGGCCGCCCGGTCGAGGGCGCCCGCCATGGCGGCGAGCGCCTGCGGGGACCAGCCGGTCACGGCACGATCGGCGGCGCCGCGCGGCACGGGCACCGCGGGGACGGACCCGGAGTCCTCCACCGTGGCCTGCCAGCGCAGTCCGTAGCCGATGCTCCGCTGGACGAGATAGCCGAGCACCCGGACGACCTGCTGATCGCCGCCGAACACCTCCCGTACCCGCGGGTCGGTCTCCAGCAGGGAGTGCAGCAGATGGGCGGTGTCGACCTGGGCGTCTCCGACCCGCAGGGCTCTGCGACGCGCGCCGGAGAGCACCGACACCAGCTCCGCGGTGAGCCGGGACTCGGCAGCGGCGCGGACCGGCGTGACGCCGGCGCGCTCCGGGGCGGGCTGTACCGGCACCAGCGGTGAAGGCTTCTGCACTCTCCCACCCCATCAGCCTCCCGCGCCCGGGGCATCCCCGAAGGGGAGCATCTTCACGTCCGACGGAAGGTGGGCGCATCGGGACGAGTTCTCCTCCTTGGGGATGAGATTCCCCCCGTTCTCCCCCGCATTCCCCGCCACCTGCTCCCGGGCGCGCGAAAGGCCCCGCAGCTCGGGGCCGCGGAGCCTCCCCCTCTCCTCACGAGGCGGGTCAGCCCTCGTCGGCGAGGATCAGATAGAGCTTCTTGCGCGATTCGTTGATGACCGCCAGGGCCTTCTCCCGCTGATCGGGAGTGCCGGTCTTCCAGACCTGGCCGAAGGCTTCCATCAGTCCGAATCCGGCCTGCCGTATCTCGTTCATCGACTCCCAGTCGATGCCGCGACCGGCCTCTTCCCACGGGGCCTCGGGCCCCGATTCGGCCTCGGCGGCGCCCGCCTCGGTGAGGGTGAACAGCTTCTTGCCGCCCTCGCTCCGGCTGGTGATCAGCCCCTCGTCCTCCAGCAACTGGAGGGTCGGGTACACCGATCCCGGGCTGGGCCGCCAGGCCCCGCCGCTGCGCTCGCCGATCTCCTGGATCATCTCGTAACCGTGCATCGGCCGGTCCTTGAGCAGCGCCAGGATCGAGGCACGCACGTCACCGCGCCGCGCCCTCCCCCGGCCTCCGCCGCCACGCCCCCGGCCACCCCCACCGAAGGGACCGCCGAACGGCGGCCCGAACGGCCCGAAGGCCCCACGCCGCCCCTCGAAGTCACCCCGGCCGAACTGACCGGGCCCGCAGTGGCCGGGCCCCGGTCCGTGCTCATGTCCATGTGAACGCATCGCTACGCTCCCTTCATCGTTGATCTGTCGCGATGCGTCAACGATATATCGGAACCTGTCGCATGGCAAACCCCCTCCGGTCATGTCCTCATTGTCCTGTCGCACTGAAGATTGAGTGTTCTCACTGAACCTTGGTGACCGGTAGGTTCGTCTCATGGAAGTTTGAGTAGCGGATGTTACTGAGGCGGCGGGGTGTGGTGGGGAAGCTCGCAGGTGTCTACGCGGATTCGGTGCTGTCCGTCTTTGACCTGGAGTTTTACAGGAGTGAAGCCCTGAGCCGGAGACCGCTGGGTGCCAGCTGGAACATGCGGTTCGAGCGGGCTCTGGTGGAGGCCGGCGCGTCGTTCATAGCGAATGCGTAGTCGTTTGAACGCCTGGTGCAGCCATCGGGTAAATCTGCGCCGGAGCGCGCGAGAGCGGCGTTCACAGACAGGAAGACGTCCGGCGACGGAACGAAGAACTCCATCTTCTGTGGCAGGTCGAACTCCAGCCAGAATTCCCCGATGTGCCGGCAAAGGCCGCTCCCAGCGCCCGCGCATCGATCCTTCGGCCCCCTCCACAAGGGCCCCCTCAAGGTTGCCTCGTCCCGGTGTACCCGGAGCGGCTGATCAGGCGTACGGCGGAGAGAGCTGTTGCGGCCCCGGGGGCGAAGGTTTCGCAGAGGCCCGTCCCCGGGGCCCCGGACACCTGCGCTTGATCGCTCCTCATTCCCGAGCGCCTCCCGGGGGCGGCAGGCCGCCGTCACGTCAGCGACCGGACTGGTGGTGTGCTCGTACTCGCGTACGTGGCGGGGTCGAAGGGCCTGAAGAACCCCCGTACGCCGACGCGCTGCGGCGCACCGAGATCCTCCAGCAATTGGTCCAGATAGGCGTACGTGTAAGGCGCGACAACGATTCCGGTGAAGCGGCGGGTGAGCGGCCGGGTGGCCCTGCCCACCGACAGTTCGGTGTCGATGCGCCGATTCATCACGTCACGGCCCGGGAGCCGGAGCCTGCCGCCGGCGTAAGCGGCCAGCCAGCGGGCCCCCACCTCGGAGGTGGTGGCGGTGAACAGGCTGGCGTTGTATCCCACAAAGGCCAGCCCCGGCACCTCTGGGCTCAGCAGGCCCCGGTAGAGCCGGTATCGGCCCTCAGGGTCGATCACCCGCTCGCGTACGTACGGGGCCAGAAAGGAAAGGCTCTGCCGGTAGCCAGTGGCAAGAACGACCAGGTCCGCGGAGAGCGAGCGGCGGTCCGCGAGGACGACTCCCTGCTCGTCGAGGAACTCGGCGCTGCCCCGGGCGA
Source organism: Streptomyces sp. NPDC096310 (assembly GCF_044763125.1). Lineage (NCBI taxonomy): Bacteria > Bacillati > Actinomycetota > Actinomycetes > Kitasatosporales > Streptomycetaceae > Streptomyces > Streptomyces sp. NPDC096310. The sequence continues at coordinate 21,288 of NZ_JBIWFO010000036.1, forward strand.
TCCGTATCCGTCCGGCACGGACGTGCGGGAAAAACCCGTCGGGCACCACCTGCAGCCCCGAGGACAGCTGATCGGCAAGACGGTGCTCGGGCTTCAGCCCGCACTCGACGAGCCGGAACTGCTTCTCCAGCAGCCGCTCAAGGCCACGCCAGCACACCGGCAGCAACCTGCGCCACGGGCTGCCCGCCCCCGGCGAACGCCTGGGCATCAAGCTTTCCCACAAACGGGACGTGCACAGCAGGCGTACCGGCAGCAGGCCACCGAGGCGCTTGGGCACCTGCCAGATCGGGCGCCTCACCACCAGATGCACCTGCTGCGCGTGCCCGGCGGCGTACGTGGCGATGTCCACCGCCGACTTGCCGTATCCGACCACGACCACCCGCTTGTCCTGGAACAGGCCCGGCCCACCGGTCTCGCGGGAATGCCGTACGACGCCGCCGGCGGCCTCGAACCGCTCGCTGCCCGGCAGCTTCGGCAGTTTCGGGACGTCGAACGTCCCGTTGCACACCAGGAGGAAGTCGAACTCGCCGGTACGGCGCCCGTCCGGGCCTTCGACCGTCACCGCCCAGCCCGTCTCTCCCCGCCGCACCGCAGCGGTCACTCTCGACCGGAAACGGATCAGGGGCGTGATACCGAAGTGCCCGGCGTAGGCGCGCAGATACGCCAGCACCTCCCCGGCCGAGGGCCAGGGGGACATGTCGCAGGGGAAGTCCGAGAAAGCGTACTGCCCGCCCGGGGTCTGCGTACCGAGCCCCGGATATCCCCGACGGGGTGCCCACACGCCACCGATGTCGCCGTCGCGCTCGTAGACGGTGACATCGTGTCCGTCCTGATGGAAGGTCTTCGCGGCCACCAGGCCGCTGAGCCCTGCCCCCACGACGCAGACACGCAGCCTCCCGCCCTCCGCCGACGCAACGTCCGGCGCCCCCATGCCTCCTCGACCGCCCACAACTACGCCTCCGATACGCCGGGCGGCCCCTGAGGTGCCCTGGTGCCCAGTCCGGTGAGGCGGCGCAGGTCGTGGGCCGTCTGCGGCAGGCTTATGTGCTGTCCAAGGAGGCGTTCGGCGAGCAGGGCGTACTTGTCCGGTGTCTCACCCGCCGCCTCGGCGCTCTCGAAGAGGTCGATTCCCGGAGGCCAGAGGTCGAGAAACCCGCACAACTGGTGCCACAGCCGCACGTTCTCGTCCGCCCCGAATGCCGATGTCACGGCGGGAAGCGCACGCAGCAGGCGGTGCCGGGCTTCGGCGTCCCGTCCGGTCAGTTCGTGCAGGACCTCAGTGGCGGCGTTGCCCGCACCCCGGCCGAGACCAGCCAGCGAGGAATCGGCCCACCGCGCCCCGCCGCGCTGGGCCGCAAGAACGTTGGCGAGAGCGAGCCCCTTGCCGTCGTGGGCATGGAAGCCGAGCGCCAGCCCCACCGTGTCGCGCAGCCGGGCGAACTGCTCCTCGACCTGCGCGGGCAGCAGGGCGCTGTTGGTATCGGCCAGAAAGAAGGCCCCGGCCCCTGCCTGCTCGGCAGCCCCGGCGCAGGCGGTAACGCTCTCGGGGTCGGCCCAGGACGCGAGAGTGAGGTTGACCGTGAACGGCAGACCGGCCGAGCGGAGTTCGTCGGTGACCGCCCGCCATGCCCTGTCGCCGCCCGGGGTGACCGGAACCCGTACCAGCGACAGCCCGGCCTCGGCCAGGGCCCTGGCGTCGAGAGGCCCGGCAGCCGCGGGATGCAGCATCCCCACCAGCGGAGTGGTGTAGGTGCTGGCCGCTTCCGCAACGCGCTCCGCGGTCCACGCGAAGCAGATCCCGGTGTCCTTGTAGAGCCCGTGGTCCCCCGGGAGACCGGTGAGGTAGCCGATCTCGATGCCGTCCACACCCGCCGCGTCGAGCAGCGCGATCACTCTCGCCACGTCCTGGTCCCCCAAAGCGAACCCATTGACAAACCCGCCGTCACGTAAAGTCACATCAAGGATCTGCATGGCGATGCCCTCCCCCTCTCTGAAGCTGACGTCCGCCTCAGCCACCCGCTGATGAGTCCCGACCACCGTAATCAACCCGCGTCGGGAACGCAGCGAGCGATCTCAAGGTGTCGCAATATTGCTTCCGGGACATGTCCTACGGCCCGTCGGACTCTGCGGTGCTCGTGCCCCGCCTGGCGGCGATGCGGCCCGGGAACTTCGCTGTTGATCCGTGTTCCTGCTGGACGCCATCCCGCCCGTCCACAGACGGGTCGGCCATCTGCGGCACAAGCCGGACTCACTGCTCGCTGATCGCGGCTACGACCACGACATCTACCGCGACCAGGTCCGCACTCGCGGCATCGTCCCGGCCTTCGCCCGCCGAAGCACATGGCACGGCACGCAAGTGGCGACCGCGTGCCAGCTCGATGGGGACCGGCTCTATGCCTGGAGCCGAGTAGTCGCACCTATGGCAGCCATCGCGAACCTCGCCACCGGCGGCCCAGAAGCAGCGCTCGACGAACTGCTCGCTCCGTCTCGTCGCTGAAAATCAGCCCTCTGTGGACGCTCAAACTTCAATGAGATCGCTCAACCTACGGTGCGACAGGACACTCATGACCTGTGCCAGTGAACATTGATCGATTGCCAGCGAAGGGCGATCAACTGAGTTCTGTGCCAGTTAGGGCTGACTGTCTGTGGGTTTGTGACAGTGGAGGATGACCGCGGACGGCGAAGATCACTCTGCTCGACGGGTCTGTAGTGTGCGGAAATGACAAGAAGCGAGCGGCTCGCGGAGCAGTTGGACTGGTACTGGCGCAAGAACCTGCGGCCGCGGCTGGACGGCCTTACCGACGAGGAGTACTTCTGGGAGCCGGTGGGCGGCTGCTGGAGCATCCGCCCACGTGGCACGTCGGCCGCACCGATGTCGGCAGGTTCGGGGAAGTGGACGATGGACGCCGCGTCCCCTGCCCCGGTGCCGGCGCCGGTGACCACGATTGCCTGGCGGCTGGCGCATATCATCGTCTCGTGTCTGGGCTATCGGGTCGGATGGTACTTCGGCGGCCAGGACGTCGACTCCCAGACGTTCGCCTACGCGGGGACCGCTGACGAGGCGCTGAAACAGCTCGATGAGATGTATGGGAGATGGAACGCGGGTGTCCGCAAGCTCTCGGACGCCGACCTGGACAATCCGCCCGCGGTGGGTCCCGAGCGGTTTCCCATGGAGAACAGGGTCCTGCACGTCAACAGGGAGCTGATCCATCACGGCGCCGAGATTTCCCTGCTGCGCGACCTCTACCGCTGGCAGGACGGAGCCGTACCGCACCGAATATGACTTTCGGTAACCGGCGATCGAGCTTCGGAAACTTACTACGTTCTTCTTCGGGACAGGACAGCGTCATCTTCCGTCGCCGATACGCCTTCTGGCGGCAGCGCTGGGAGCATGTCCGGCGCTGTGCCCTGCGGCTCCCTTCTGGCATAGGGCCTGAACAAACTGGGCAGCGCGGTGATTCACGGGATTCGTTGCGGGTCGGGTGGAGCCACAGCTCCCGGCAACGGGACGGGGCTTGGGGTTGCCGCCGCACGTTGCTCTCCGGATGACCGGTAGGCCCGCTGACGGCATCGGGCTGAACGCGTGCGGCGTTGTGACTGTCCGCGCCCGGGAGGCAGCGGGTGCCCGCAGACTTCGCATGTCCCCCAGGGGTGTCGGTGTCGGGTTCCGGGGTTGGGCCGATGGGCGAGTTGGACGCGGTGGTGTCGTCCGCCAGCGATATGCCGCTTGTCGGCAGCGTTGAGAACAGGTGCGGCGCCCGCTCTCGGCAGCGTTCAGCGGCAGGGGACTTCGCAGATCAGACAGGCCGGTGATGAGTCGGTCTCTGGTCCGGAAGGCAGGTCCGCCTTCAAGGCGCCGGACCACAGCAGATGGAACAGCACCGGCAGGACGTGCAGACGGTCTCCGACCAGCCCGGCGCCGTCCCAGAGCCCCATCGGTTCGCGGAAGACCTCCAGCAGCCGGTCCGCCACCGGTACCGGCCGAGCGCAGCGGGCCCGCCGATACCGGGACAGCCAGCGGACGTTCGCCATGAACACCGGCTCGGGCCGGCCAGCCCACTCGAAGTCCCAGCCCGCGGCCCGGCAGGCCGGGTCGTGAGGTGACCCGGACGGGGGCGTCACGCGGTGAGGGCGCCGCCGACGAAGGTACGTTCCGGCGGCGACGCCACGAGTTCGACCGTGGTGCCGGCGCGGAGGTCATCTCCGACGACGCGCGTGATCGCGTCCGTGAGCGCAGTACCGAGGCGCGCGGTGATCTGGGCGGCGTCGGGGCGGTCGAAGACGCCGGCGCGGACGCCCAAGATCACCGAGGCATTTGTGTCCACGGCCTTGCCGCCCTGCGCGAAACGGCCTGCGGGGACTCCGGTCAGGCGGACGCTTACGAGGTCGCGGGCCCATTCGCCATAGACGTCGACGACAGCGTCGGTCAGTGCGGCGACGAGCATGGTTTCGTTCCCGGTCAGCCTGCTCTCTGGAAGGTGGACGGTCAGATGCGGCATAGTGGACCTCGTTCCCTTTGAATACAAAGCCTTTGCTTTTAAAGGTACCTGGAGAGGTCGCCGATGTCCACGGAATCGGACGGTCCAGCCGTCAATGAGGCCGTCCGCACCCTGCTGTTGCTCATGCCACGGCTCGTGGGCCGCGCCAAGCGCCTGCCCATACCTCCGACGCTCCAGGGTCTGGACCTGGCACCGCGACACCTCGCATTGCTGGCCCACCTGGAGTACGACGGCCCCACCAGCATCAACGAGCTAGCCGCTCGGCTGGAGGTGGCCCCGACGACTGTCAGCCTCATGGTCAGCGAGCTGTCACGGCCGGGCGTCCTGCAGCGCACTGCCGATCCCGCCGACCGCCGCCGCCGCATCGTCGCCATCGCCCCCGCCTACGCCGCACCGATCGGCGAATGGCTCTCTGGCAGCGCCTCTGCCTGGGAATACGTCATGCGCGGTCTCGATCCCGCGGAACGCGCCACAGTCATCACCGCCCTGCACTCCTACGAGACCGCCTTGGAGCAGGCGGGCGACCAGCATCCGTCCCGTCTTCGATGATCTGGTCCGCGGCCAGAAGAGGCCGCCCTGGACACCAGCCCGCGCCGGCCTGCGGCCCCCGCCCCCGCCCGGCACGGCTCGTACGCTCGCCCCATGCGTATTCGAATCGTCGACGCCTTCACCGATCGCCCCTTCACCGGCAACCCCGCCGGGGTGCTGCTCCTCGAATCGGACGGTTTCCCCGACGCCGCCTGGCTCCAGCAGGTCGCGGCCGAGGTGAACCTCTCGGAGACCGCCTTCGCCCATCCTCTGCCGCCCGGCGGCGCGGCCGACTGGGCGCTGCGCTGGTTCACCCCCGTCACCGAGGTGGACATGTGCGGCCATGCCACCCTGGCCACCGCCCATGTGCTGCACAGCACGGGGTGCGCGAGCGGTGCGCTGCGCTTCGCCGCCCGGCCCGGGATCCTCGGGGCCGCCGCGCACGAGGACGGGTCCCTCACCCTGGACTTCCCGACCTCGCCGCTGACCCCCGTCACCGTTCCGGACGGCGTCCCGGCCGCGCTGGGCGCAGAGCCGCTCTCCGTGCACGACACCTCGGAGCACATCGGAGATCTGCTGGTGGAGCTGGCCGACGAGGCGATCGTACGGAACCTCGCGCCGGACTTCGCGGCGCTCAAGGCGGTCTCCGGGCGGGGCGTCGTCGTGACCGCCGCCGCCGAGGACCCGGGCCGTGGCTACGACTTCGTCTCGCGGGGCTTCTTCCCCAACGTCGGGATCGACGAGGACCCGGTGACCGGCAGCGCACACACCACGCTCGCCCCGTTCTGGTCGGCGCGGCTGGGCCGTACGGAGCTGACCGGGCTCCAGGTCTCCGCCCGCACCGGGCTCGTCCGTACCTCCCTGCGAGGCGACCGGACGCTGCTCACCGGGCGGGCCGTGACGGTCATCGACGGCGAGCTGCACAGCACGCCGTGACCCGGGATCCCGCACCAGCGGTACCGGCCGCACCAGTGCGCCCCGACCCTACCGAGGGGCGTACGGAGCACCCCGTACGCCCCTCACCCGCCACTCCTCCGCGTCACACCGTCGGCAGCCAGGAGACATTCCCGGCCAGCAACGCGTACCCGACGAACGCCCCGATGTCGAGCAGCGCGTGGGCGGCGACCAGCGGGCCGACCCGTCCCCACCGCCGGTAGAGCAGGACGAACACCACGCCCATCACCATGTTGCCGATGAAGCCGCCGATCCCCTGGTACAGGTGGTACGAACCGCGCAGTACCGAACTCGCCACCAGCGCGCCCATCGGCGTCCAGCCGAGCTGTCCGAGCCTGCGCAGCAGATACCCGACGACGATGACCTCCTCCAGTACGGAGTTCTGCACCGCCGAGAGGATCAGCACCGGGAACTTCCACCACACCGAGGGCAGCGACTCCGGCTGCACCGTCAGATTGAACCCGGCCTCCTGCATCGCGAGGTAGAACGCCAGCCCCGCGGAGCCGATCCCGGCCGCCACCAGCGTGCCGCGCCCCAGGTCGGGCCAGGGCCTGCGGCCGTCGAAGCCGATGTCCCGCAGCCCGCTGCCCTCCCTCAGCAGAAGGTGCGCGACCAGAGCGACCGGCACCAGCGCGGTGGTGATCCCGAAGAGCTGCCAGGCGAGGTCGAGCCACGGACGGCCCGGCGCCGCCGACGCGTTGAGCCGGGCCGCCTGGTCGCTCAGCGACCCTGGCCTGGTCAGCGAGCCGATGAAACTGATGAGCGCCGAGACCCCGCTCGCACCGAGCGAGAGCGCCAGCACGAGCACCGTCTCCGTCCGCAACGTCCTCGGTGAGATGGCCTCCTGGGGGTAAGAGCCGTCCACCCGCCCCGCCTCCGCCTGCACACAGCCTCCAGTTGAGTATTCGCGCCTCATGCCTCTCACGGTGCCGCTAGGGTCTCGAATGCAGATACGAAGATCGCTCGCGACAGGCCGGGAGACCGGCGCCCTTCGGCGTCCGGGCCCTGGACCTCCGGGCCCGTCCACTCTCCCAGCCCTTGTTCACCCTTCACGAAGGAGGGGCGCCACCGCCATGGGACGTCACAGCTTGCCCGACGCACGATCGGCGCGCGTGCGCAGGGCCTGGCCGCCCCGCCGCCGCACCGTCACGATCGCCGCCGCGGTCGTGGTGTCGGTGGCCGCGGGGACGGGGATCGCGGCGGGCAGCGGTCTGCTCTCCTCGGAGACCTCCTGCGAGAACACGCCGGTACGGCTGGATCTCGTCGCCTCGCCGGACATCGCCCCCGCTCTGCGCGCCGTCGCCGACCGCGCCCGGCGCGACCATGTCACCTCCGACGGCCGCTGTATCGACATCCGGGTCACCGCGCGCGAGAACGCCGAGGTCGCGAACGCGCTCGCCACCGGTTCCGGTACGCCCGACTACCAGATCTGGGTTCCGGACTCGGACCTCTGGGTGGACCGCGCCAAGAGCGTCGGGGACGGCGTCTCACTGACCCCGGCGGGAAATGTGGCCCTCTCCCCGGTGGCGCTGGCCGCGCTGCCGGAGTCGGCGCGGGCGCTGGGCTGGCCGGCGAAGACCTACACCTGGGCCTCGCTCGCCGCCGCGGCCGGCAACGCCGACACCCTGCGGCTGGGCTCCGCCGACCCGTCGCGCAGCGCCACCGGGCTGCTCGCGCTCAGCAGCATCGCGGAGTCGGAACGGCAGGAGTCCGAGCGGCGGGGCGACGGGGCGAAGAAGTCCGGGGGGCAGGAGGCCGCCGGTGGCACCCGGGCCGCCGCCGTCGCCAGGCTGCTCACCCAGCGGGCCTCGGAGTCGGACACCCGGGTGCTGGAGAGCCTCGCCCGGGACGAGGCGGGCGCCGGGCTCGCCGACACCCGGCGCAACGAGGCGGTGCTCCTCTCCGAGCAGGCCGCGTTCCGCCACAACTCCGGGACCGGCGACGCCGCACGGCTCGAACTCTTCTACCCGACCGACGGCGCGCCCGCGCTCGACTATCCGTACAGCCTGGTCAACCAGACCGAGCTGAGCACGGACGAGAGCCGCGCCGCCATGCGGTTCATGGTGCTGCTCAGCGAGGACGCCTCGTACCGCACGCTGGCGGAGCACGGTTTCCGGGTCGCGAACACCCCCGTCCACGCCGAAGTGCTCCGTACCGCCGGAGGCCGCTCGCCCCAGCCGTACACCGGGGAGGACGCGCGGCCGCCGTCCGCCGAAGCCGTGGAGCGTGCCCTCGTCCTGTGGACGATGTCGGTGCGCAGCACCCGGCTGACGACGGTCGTGGACGCCTCGGGCTCGATGGAGGAGCCCGTGCCCGGGCGCGGCGGCCAGAGCCGGATGGATGTCACCAAGGCGTCGCTGCTGCGGGCCCTCGCCCAGTTCACCGCCGAGGACGAGATCGGCCTGTGGGAGTTCAGCACCCGCCTGGACGGCGCCAAGGACTACCGCAAGCTGGAGGGGACGGCCCGGCTCGGTGAGCCCGCGCGGGGCGGCGGCACCCACCGCGAGCGGCTGTCCGACGCCTTCACCGCGCTGAAGCCCGTCCCGGGCGGTGACACCGGGTTGTACGACACGGCGCTGGCCGCCTACAAGGAGGCGCAGGCGAGCTATGTGCCCGGCAAGTTGAACGCGCTCATCATCCTCACGGACGGCACCAACAAGGACGAGGACAGCATCGCGCGCGGCGAGCTGGTCAAGCGGCTGAAGAAGCTCGCGGACCCCGCGCGGCCGGTGCCGCTGATCGGGGTCGCGGTGGGGCCCGACGCGGACCGGAAGGAGATCGACGCGATCGCGCGGGCCACCGGCGGCGCGGCGTACGAGGTGAGCGACCCGGCGGACATCCAGTCCGTGATCCTGCGGGCGATCATGCTGTCGGCGAGCAAGTCCGCGGCGGACGCCACCGCCGGGACCACCGCGGCGCGCCCCTGACCGGCCGGCACACCGCGGCGCGCCTCTGACCGGCCCGGACCGGCCTCCGTCGCACGGGGCGGGCGCGGGCCCGACTCCCCCGTGGGACTCCGGCCCCGTCGAAACGCCGGCAGGAGCGCCGGCCGACGCGCCCACCGGAGCGCCGGCCGGGGCATCGCGCCCCGGCAGGTCACCCCGTCCCGGTGGCGAACGGCCCCGCGTCGGAGCCGCCGGGGCCGGACCGTCCCGCCTCCGGCGGCGCCGGGAACCCCGTCGGCCAGGTGTGCACCGGCTCGCCCCGGTGCATCAGCTCGCAGTAGCGGCGGGTTGTCGCCGCGAGCGCCGCGTCCCGCTCCAGCCCCGCCTCCAGCGCCCGGTGGAAGGTCTCCACCTGCCAGGAGGCGCCGTTCACCCGCCGCTTGCACCGCTCCTCGATCACCCCGAGGTAGAAGTCCCGGTCCACCGGCGCGACCTGCCAGGCGTCGAGCCCGGCCGCGGCGAGCGGCAGCAGTTCGTCCCGTACGAGCTTCACCGCCGGTACGGTCGTCATCCCGCCGGTACGACCCGGGCGCGGCCAGCGCAGCTCCGCGTCGATGCCGTGCCGGCACGCCTCCTCGAAGTTCCGGGCGGCGTCCTCGAAGGGCAGCCTGCGCCACACCGGCCGCGCGTCCTCGGCGAGCGCCCGCACGAGCCCGTAGTAGAACGCCACGTTCGCGATGACATCGGTGACGGTGGGCCCGGCAGGCAGCACCCGGTTCTCCACCCGCAGATGCGGGGCGCCGTCGGCGACCTCGTACACCGGCCGGTTCCAGCGGTAGACCGTGCCGTTGTGCAGCGCCAGCTCCTGGAGGTCGGGCATCCCTCCCGCGTCCAGGACCCGCATGGGGTCCTCGTCGTCGCAGATCGGCAGCAGCGGGGGGAAGTAACGCAGGTTCTCCTCGAAGAGGTCGTAGGCGGAGCTGATCCAGCGCTCCCCGAACCAGGTCCTGGGACGTACGCCCTGGGCCTTCAGCTCCGGCGGCCGGGTGTCGGTGGCCTGTTCGAAGAGCGGCGGTCTGGACTCGCGCCACAGCTCCCGGCCGAACAGGAAGGGCGCGTTGGCACCGAGTGCCACCTGTACGGACGCCACCGCCTGGGCCGCGTTCCACACATCGGAGAACCGGTCGGGGGTGACCTGGAGGTGCAGTTGTACGGAGGTGCAGGCGGCTTCCGGGGTGATGGAGGCCGAGGTGCACGTGAGCCGTTCCACGCCCTCGATGTCGAGGGTGAAATCCTCGCCGCGGGCCGCCACCATCTGGTCGTTGAGGAGTGTGTAGCGCTCCACGTCGGAAAGGTTCGCGGAGACCACATCGTGCTGGGTGAGGGTCGGAAGAATTCCGATCATCACGATCCCCGCGTCGACCTCACTCGCTTTGCGATGGGCATATCCGAGGCCCGTGCGCAGTTCCTCGGCGAGCTGGTCGAGTACGCGCCCGCCCAGCCGGTGCGGAGCGACGTTCACTTCCATGTTGAACATTCCGAGTTCGGTCTGGAAATCGCCGCTCGCGATGCGCTTCAGTACCTCCGTATTCATCATGCGGGGCATCCCGTCGGAGCCCGCCAGATTCAGCTCGATCTCCAGGCCCATCAGATTCTTGGGCCGGTCGAACCTCTCCTCCGCCAGTAGTCGCTCCAGCACCCTGAGGCACTGTTGGAGCTTCCTGCGGTATTTCTGCCGATCGGACAGGTCGGAACCGCCCGCTTCGACCTTCTCCCCCATCGAAGTGTCCCTCCTCGACTGGGCTTCCGGCGGCTGGGGCCGCTCGCGTCACGATCGATAATGCCCACACAGAGTGATCCGTAACGTCCCGCTCAGGGCCGACGCCCGGTAGGGTGGCGAGTCCGGCCCCCGATGCGTCCGGCACATTCCTTCGGCATGGTCGGCGACAGGGTGGGGAGTGGATTTTCGTTTCCACTTTCCGAACACCCTCCGAAATCGCCGACCATTTTCAGCCGACCCCATCCGGCGAATCATCCCAGGCCAGACACCATCCCTTCGCTATTTATCAACAGAAAACGCGTGGGAGATGGACTTAATAGTGCCTTGCCCGCAATACCCGGTACAGCTAGCGGAAACATGGCGTGAACACGCGTCGTATAAACTCTGCCCACGAGGCAGAGAGTCGGCGCCCGGTCGTACACGACCCGGTGGCCCACCTCTGACCCCGCCCGCCGACAGCGATGTCCGCACCCGCCCACGCTCCATTTCACGCGTCACCCTGTCTCCTGAATGAGAGGCAACCCACCATGCCGCTGCATGTACCCCCGGCCCCGGCGCCCGCCCTGCGCAGCGTTCTCGCGGCACTCGGTTCCCCCACCGCCGTGCGCGATGGACGCACCCCCGCTCTGCAGTCCGTCCAGGGACCGCTGAGCCCCGAACTCCCGCTCCCCGTACACGTACTCGACCACGTCAACCAGGAGGACCGCACCACCACACCGGGCGCCGGAGCGCCGCGGACCAGACTGACCGGCTGGCGCTTCCTGGTCCGCAGCGGCGAGCGCACCGTGGCCGCCGCCGACACCGTGCTCACCGCGGACGGCTGGACCTTCTCGCGCTTCTTCGAGGGCCCGTACCTGCCCTCCACGGAGCGTGCGCTGCGCCAGGCCGAGAGCCTGACGACGCCCTACCAGGCCCGGCTGCTCTCCGTACCCGAGCTGTACATGCTCACCCTCTGGCTGCACGGCGACACCGAGGCCGACCCCGGCACGGGCGCGCCCGCCCCGGCCGACATCCTCGTGCCGCTGGCGCCCGCGCCGCCGGGCATCGCCGCGCACCGCCCGCACCGGTTCGCCGAGTTGCTGCCGGTGATCGGGCTGCGGCTCACACCGGCCCCTCCGCTCCCCTCAGCTCCTCCGCTCGCTCCGGCCTCGCCGCTGCTCCGCACCCCGGCCTGAACGCGCTCCGGTCATCCGTGCCCCGCGGCCCCCGTCGGCCGCGGGGCACAGCGCCGACCATGCGGCATAGTCAACTCAGGCCACTGCGAACCACCCGAAAAGAGAGCGCGGTGGGGCTGAACCGTCCGGCCCGGTGTCACGTCCTTAAGCAGAAGGAAGCGCTGCCGTGAAATACCTGCGGATCCACCGTCCGTGGGGCAACACTAGGACTGGACCAGACAGATACGGGGGGCGCCATGACCACATCGCGCCGCAGGACACTCACGACGACCCAGCGAAAGAATCCACCCATGTGCCAGCACCAGCCCGCCTGCCCGACAGCCGACTCCGCCGACCGCGACGCCGCACGGCTGATCGCGCACCACCCGGAGCAGGGCTGGAGCCTGCTGTGCAACGGCGTTCTGCTCTTCGAGGACACCGGTGAGCTGCTGCCCGACGGGCAGATCATCGCTCCGCACCGGCCGCTGCGCACGGAGCAGGTGGCCACGGCGGCCTGAACCCGGGCCACCACCCGGTGTCCACCGCCCACGAGGCGCGCGGCCGACACCGGAAGAACGGAAGAACAGGGGCCGGCCGGAGACGCACTCCGCACCGGCCCCCACGCATGTCCACGAACCTTCCGTACGCCGCGACCCGCCGTGTACGCCTCGTACGTCAGTTGCCGTACGTCAGTTGTCGTACGCGTCCACCGGCGGGCACGAGCAGACCAGATTACGGTCGCCGAACGCGCCGTCGATACGGCGGACCGGCGGCCAGTACTTGTCCGCCGCCGACACACCGGCCGGGAAGACCGCCTCCGCGCGGCTGTAGGCGTGCTCCCACGCCCCGCCCAGCGCGGCGGCCGTGTGCGGGGCGTGGCACAGCGGGTTGTCGTCCGCGGGCCACTCACCCGACGCGACTCGCTCGATCTCCCCACGGATCGCGATCATCGCCTCGCAGAAGCGGTCGATCTCGTTCAGATCCTCGCTCTCGGTGGGCTCGATCATCAGCGTGCCCGCCACGGGGAACGACATCGTCGGCGCGTGGAAGCCGTAGTCGATCAGACGCTTCGCGATGTCGTCGACGCTGACACCCGTGGCTTTGGACAGCGGCCGCAGATCCACGATGCACTCGTGCGCCACCAGCCCGTTCGGACCGGTGTAGAGCACGGGGTAGTGCGGCTCCAGGCGCTTGGCGATGTAGTTGGCGGCGAGCACGGCGACCTGCGTCGCGCGCTTCAGTCCCTCGCCGCCCATCAGCCGGACGTACGCCCAGGAGATCGGCAGTATGCCCGCCGAGCCCCACGGCGCCGCGGAGATCGGCCCGACGCCCGTCCCGGGCCCGGCGGCCGGCTGGAGCGGGTGGTTGGGCAGGTACGGGGCGAGGTGTGCCCGTACGCCGACGGGACCGACACCGGGACCGCCACCGCCGTGCGGGATGCAGAAGGTCTTGTGCAGGTTGAGGTGCGAGACGTCGGAGCCGAACCGGCCGGGCTTCGCCAGCCCGACCAGCGCGTTCAGGTTGGCGCCGTCGACGTACACCTGGCCGCCCGCGTCGTGCACCGCCGCGCAGATGTCGCCGATGTGCTCCTCGAACACCCCGTGCGTGGACGGGTAGGTGACCATCAGGACGGCCAGCTCCGCACCGTACTGCTCGATCTTGGCGTGCAGGTCCTCGACGTCGACGTCACCGTCCTCGCGGGTCTTGACGACGACGACCCGCATCCCGGCCATGACCGCGCTCGCCGCGTTCGTGCCGTGCGCGGACGACGGGATGAGGCAGACGGTGCGCCCCGTCTCGCCGTTGGCCCGGTGGTACGCCCGTACGGCGAGCAGCCCGGCCAGTTCGCCCTGCGATCCGGCGTTGGGCTGGAGGGAGACCGCGTCGTACCCGGTGACCTCGGCGAGCCGCTCCTCCAGCTCGCGGATCAGCGTCAGATAGCCCTGCGCCTGCTCGGCCGGCGCGAAGGGGTGCAGCGCGCCGAACTCGGGCCAGGTGACCGGCTCCATCTCGGTGGTCGCGTTCAGCTTCATCGTGCAGGAGCCGAGCGGGATCATGCCGCGGTCCAGCGCGTAGTCGCGGTCGGCGAGCCGGCGCAGATAGCGCAGCATCGCCGTCTCGGAGCGGTGCTCGTGGAAGACGGGGTGTGTCAGGAAGTCGCCGGTGCGCAGCAGCGCGCCGGGCAGCGCGTCGTCGGTGGCCGCGTCCAGCGCGTCGATGTCGCCCTGGACACCGAACGCCGTCCACACGGCGGCGAGCTGTGCGCGGCCGGTGGTCTCGTCGCAGGCCATGGAGACATGGTCGGCGTCGACCTGGCGGAGGTTGACCCCGCCCTCGCGCGCGGCGGCGACGATCTCCGCGGCCCGTCCCGGGACGCGGACGGTGAGGGTGTCGAAGTAGTCACTGTGCACGGTCCCGACACCGCCGGCGCGCAGCCCCGCGGCGAGCACCGCCGCGTACCGGTGGGTGCGCCGCGCGATGGAGCGCAGCCCGTCCGGGCCGTGGTAGACCGCGTACATCCCGGCCATGACGGCGAGGAGCACCTGCGCGGTGCAGATGTTGCTGGTGGCCTTCTCGCGGCGGATGTGCTGCTCGCGGGTCTGGAGCGCGAGCCGGTACGCCTTGTGGCCGTCGGCGTCGACGGAGACCCCGACGAGGCGCCCGGGCAGGCTGCGCGCGAACTTCTCCCGTACGGCCATGTAGCCGGCGTGCGGTCCGCCGAAGCCCATGGGGACGCCGAAGCGCTGGGTCGTGCCGACGGCGATGTCGGCGCCCAGCTCGCCGGGCGGGGTGAGGAGCGTCAGCGCGAGCAGATCGGCGGCGACGGTGACGACCGCGCCCAGCTCGTGCGCCCGCTCGATCACGGGCCCGAGGTCCCGTACGGCGCCGGAGGCGCCCGGGTACGGGAGCAGCACCCCGAAGACGCCGCGCTCGGCTGCCTCGGCGGGGATGCCCTCGCCGAGGTCGGCGACGACGACCTCGACACCGGTCGGCTCGGCGCGGGTGCGGATCACGGCGATCGTCTGCGGCAGGGTGTCGGCGTCGACCAGGAAGACACCGCCCTTGACCTTGCCGACGCGCCGGGAGAGCGCCATGGCCTCCGCGGCGGCCGTGGACTCGTCCAGGAGGGAGGCTCCGGAAGTCGGCAGCCCCGTCAGCTCGGCCACGACGGTCTGGAAGTTGAGCAGGGCCTCCAGCCGCCCCTGGGAGATCTCGGGCTGGTAAGGCGTGTACGCGGTGTACCAGGCCGGGTTCTCCATCACGTTGCGCAGGATCACCGGCGGGGTGAACGTGCCGTAGTAGCCCAGCCCGATCATCGGCGCCAGCACCTGGTTGCGGTCGGCGAGCGAGCGCAGCTCCGCCAGGACCTCGGCCTCGGTGCGGGCGTCCGGGAGGTTCAGCGCCTCCGCGCTCTTGATCGCGTCGGGCACCGCGGCGGCGGTCAGCTCGTCGAGCGAGCCGTAGCCGACCTGCGCGAGCATCTTCGCCTGCGCCCCCGCGTCGGGGCCGATATGGCGCTGCTCGAAGGGGATGCCTCGCTCAAGGTGGGCGAGCGGGGTGCGGTGGGCGTTCATGTACGGAGGCCTCCTGGTCTGCCACGACCTGCGGGGGCACCAAGGCGCGGGTGCCCAAAACGGCCTCCCCCTCTGTCATCTCGACCTGAGAGCTTCACCGGTCCGCCGTACGGCGGTCCGGCTTTCACCGTCGGTGAGAGCGGATGCCGTACGGTCCGGCGTCCGCCCTGCTTTCCAGAGTGACCTCGTCCGCGCGGTACGGGGGCCTGAGAGATTCCGGGGAGGATTTGCTCCTTCGGCGCCTCCGGTGGGCTCACCGGAGAACTCTCCCGCACGGGGTCAGCAGCCGCTTGCCAGCCTACCAGCGGGATCTTCCGGACAACTTTCGAGTGGCCGTCACCCTGTTTCTGCACTTTTGTAGGGGTGACGAGCAGTTGCGACCCGCTGGAGGGACCGTGGAGACCGATATCGATCCGCGCAGCCTGATAGGACGCAAGGCGTACGACCGTGAGGGGCGCAAGCTCGGCACGGTCGACGAGGTCTATCTCGACGATGCCACCGGTACCCCCGAATGGGCCGCCGTCCGCACCGGGCTCTTCAGCCGTGACGCGTTCGTCCCCCTCGCCCCCAGCACCCTGGTGGCGGAGGGGCTGCGGGTGCCGTTCGAGCGTGCCCTGATCAAGGACGCCCCCGATTTCGGTGTCGGCCGCCACCTCTCCCCCGAGCAGGAGCTTCAGCTCTACCACCACTACGGCCTCGCCCTCCCGTCCCCGGACCCGCCGGAGGGGCCCGCGGCCCGCTCGGACCGGGACTCCGAGCGGAACTTCGGGCGGCTGGCGGGCCAGGACGACTGACGCGGCTCGCCCGTCCCGCGCACCAGGGGCAGCGGCTCGGAGAGTTCCAGATCGGGATCGTCGGCCCAGAACGTCCGCACCCACCCCGGTGCGGACCCGGGCTCCTCGAACCGTACGGTGACTCTCCGCAGCCCGCTGCCCTGCACCCAGCCGGGGCCGAACTCGGCATGGCGCACATCGTGCCCGGCCGGGAACCGGCGCTCCTCGGAGGGCTCGGAAGCCCCGGGGGCCCCGAACTGCCCGGACGCGGGCGGCGCCCCCGCTCCGACGGCCGGCGCCGCTGCCTCCGCTCCCTCCCCCGCACCGTCCTGTGCCGCAACGTCCTCCGGCCCCGCCGCCCGCGAGCGGGAGGCGTCCTCCGCCGCCTCCCGCTCGCGGGCGGCGGCCTGGGCGAAGAGATCCTCCTGCGTGAAGTCGGCGAGCCCCGTCACCCCCACCCCGAGCAGCCGTACGCCGCCCGTGGTGTCCACGGACTCCAGAAGGCGCCCCGCGGCCTCCCGCACCACTCCCAGGTCGTCCGTGGGCCCTCTGAGCGTCTCCGAGCGGGTCAGCGTGGAGAAGTCGTACCTGCGCACCTTGAGGACCACGGTCCGCCCGGAGTGCCCGGACGCCCGCAGCCGCCGCACGCACCGCTCCGCCAGCCGGTCCACCTCCGTACGCACCCGTACCCGGTCGTGCAGGTCGGTGTCGAAGGTGTCCTCGACCGACACGGACTTGGCCTCGCGCTCGGACACCACCGGCCGCTCGTCGCGCCCCCGCGCCATCCGGTACAGCGAGGCGCCGTGCGCCCTGCCCAGCAGCCGGACCAGCTCGTCCTCGCCCGCCTCGGCCAGGTCGGAGACCGTCGTCATACCGGCCCGGCGCAGATGCTCGCCCGTCGTGGGCCCCACCCCGGGCAGGGTCCGTACGGTCATGGGCCCCAGCAGTTCGCGCTCCGTACCGGGCTCTATCACGACCAGCCCGTCCGGTTTGGCCTGCTCGGAGCCGATCTTCGCGAGCATCTTGGAGCCGGCGAGCCCCACCGAGCCGCTGAGCCCGGTCAGCTCCCTGATGTCCCGGCGCAGCCGCTCCCCCGCGGCCAGCGCCGAGGCCGTGTCATGGGCCGAGCCGCCCGCCTCCAGGTCCACGAACGCCTCGTCCAGGCTGAGCGGCTCCACCAGCGGGGAGAGCCCGCGCAGCAGTTCCATCACCTGCTCGCTGACCGCGCGGTAGAGCGTGAAGCGCGGGATGAGATACGCCGCGTTCGGCGCGAGGCGTCTCGCCTGGGCCATCGGCATCGCGGAGTGCACCCCGAACCGCCGCGCCTCGTACGACGCCGTCGAGACCACTCCGCGCGGGCCCAGACCGCCCACGACCACCGGTTTTCCGCGCAGACTCGGCTTCGCCGCCTGCTCTGCCGCGGCGAAGAAGGCATCCATGTCCAGGTGCAGGACGGTCGGAGCGGTTCTCACACCACTGATGCTGCCTCACGCCACTGACAATCGGCCCGGAACGCAGCCGCCCGCGGGGCCGGCCGGGCGGAAAGGGCCCGGTCAGACGGCCCGGTCGCGGCGCCGCCGCGCCAGTTCGTCGGCGGGGTTGTTCCCGACCAGCGTCTCGCCGGTGTCGATCCGCTCCCCGTGGAGCTGGGAGAGCGCGGCCTCGACATCCCGCCACACCACGCCCACCGCGATCCCGAATACCCCCTGGCCGCCCTGGAGCAGGCTGACCACCTCGTCGGGCGAGGAGCACTCGTGGACCGTGGCGCCGTCGCTCATCAGCGTCATCCGGTCCAGGTCACGGAAGCCGCGGTCCCGCAGGTGCTGGACCGCCGCCCGGATGTTCTGGAGCCCGACCCCGGTGTCCAGGAACCGCTTCACGATCTTGAGGACGACCACGTCCCGGAAGCTGTAGAGCCGCTGCGTGCCCGACCCGTACGCGGGCCGCACGCTCGGCTCGACCAGCCCCGTACGCGCCCAGTAGTCCAACTGGCGGTAGGTGATGCCCGCCGCCGCGCAGGCGGTGGGGCCCCGGTATCCGACCGTCTCCGCTCCGAGGTCGGGCGCGCTGCTGTGAAGCGGATACGGACCGCCCGCCGCCGTACCGTCGCCGCTGCTTCTCACGCCGACCCTCCGTCCTTGACCTGCCCTGTCGAAGGTAGGCAGTCACCCGGGGTGCGTCAACGATCGCCACACTCGCCACGCCGAGTGATAATCACCCTGAGAGTGGTTTCCCGTGTCCCATTTCGGGGAAAGGCTCACCGAATGTCCTGACGGGGACCGGCGCGGCGCTCACCGGCCGGTCACTGGCTGTTGGTCCCGAAGTCCTCCGGAGAGATCTGATCGAGGAACTCGCGGAACTTCTCCACCTCGTCCTCCTGCTCGTCCGGGATGGCGATGCCGGCATCGTCCAGAACCCCGTCACTGCCGTAGATCGGCGTCCCCGTGCGCAGAGCGAGCGCTATGGCATCGCTCGGCCTCGCGCTCACCTCGACCCCGCTCGCGAAGACCAGCTCCGCGTAGAAGACCCCTTCACGCAGGTCCGTGATCCGGACTTCGGTGAGCTCCTGGCCCACCGCTTCCAGCACGTCCTTGAAGAGATCATGGGTCAGCGGCCGGGCCGGGGCCATGCCCTGCTGGGCGAAGGCAATGGCGGTCGCCTCCCCCGGTCCGATCCAAATGGGGAGGTACCGGTCGCCTCCCACTTCACGCAGGAGCACGATCGGTTGGTTGGAGGGCATTTCCACCCGGACACCCACAACGTCGAGCTCGTTCACACAGCAACCCTAGGACGTGCCCGGCAGGTTTGGGTAGTCGGACTCCCCCGTGATCAGTGCGGACCAGGTCCCAGAGCCGTGCGGAGCAGGGCTTCATGCAGCCGTACACAGAGCGCCGACAGCTCCCTGGCGGTCTCCTCGGCATGGGCTCTGGTCTGCGGGTTACGGTGCAGCCGCAGCGGGGCCACGACCTGCTCGACCAGCCCCGCCTCGCGCTCGGCCGCCGCCTTCATGGCGCGCAGGTGTCGCGGTTCCAGGCCGAATCTGCCCAGATCCGAGACAAGTTTCGCGACCGTCACCGACTCCGCGTCGTAGCCGCCGTCCGGCATCGGGGCGACCAGGCCGTACGCCTCCCACTCGGCCAGCGCGTGCGCGTCGGCCTCGGCGGCCGCCAGCAGCTCCTCACGGCCGATCCGCGCCGCGGTCGGGACATCGGGCTCCGCGTCCCCCCGCGCGCCCGGGAGCACCCGTCGAGAGCCGGGAAGAGGCACGTCCTCGCCGCGCTCCAGGGCGTCCAGGTGTCCCTTGATGACTTTCAGCGGCAGATAGTGGTCCCGCTGCATCCGCAGGACACGAGCGAGCCGCTGAACGTCCTCCACACTGAATTTCCGGTACCCCGAAGGGGTCCGGCAGGGCTCGACGAGCCCCTCGGCCTCCAGAAACCGGATCTTGGAGATGGAGACCTCGGGAAACTCGTCCCGCAGCCTGCCCAGGACCGCGCCGATGCTCATCAGCGGGTCGCCCGTGGGGGCGGCGCCGTCTCCGGCACCGCCCGTCGGTGTACGCGGCATGGACCTTCCTCAGCGGTGTGTCACACGCCCCGCTGGCTCGCGTAGAAGACCAGCCGGTACTTACCGATCTGGACCTCGTCGCCGTTCGCCAGCAGGACCGAGTCGATCCGCTCACGATTGACGTACGTACCGTTCAGGCTGCCGACGTCCGAGACCGTGAAGTGACCGTCGCCGCCCCTGCGGAACTCCACGTGGCGGCGTGACACGGTCACGTCGTCCAGGAAGATGTCACTCTCCGGATGGCGGCCGGCCGTGGTCAGCTCGCCGTCCAGCAGGAAGCGGCTGCCCGAGTTCGGACCGCGCCGCACCACCAGGAGCGCCGAGCCGAGCGGCAGGGCGTCGACGGCGGCCTGCGCCTCCGGCGTGAGCGAAGGAAGCGACGTCTGGCCCGTCACCTCGGAGTCGTACGCCTCAAGACCCGAGATCGAGATCGTGGAGGTCGTCTCCGAAGCGCGCTCCGGGGGCACTCCGCCCCGCAACGGCGCCCCGCAGTTGGAGCAGAACCGACTGGCCTCGGCATTGCGGTGCCCGCACCTCGTACAAACCGGCAAGGCCGCCATAGAGGGATCCTCCTGCCGCGACGGCCCCCCGGGGGCCGATGATTCCCCGAAACCTATGCGGCCGGGACCGGCAGGGTCAACAGACGACGCGCCGGTGGCCTCGCCGCCCACCTGGTCGCGGAAGAGCGGACGTTCGCCGCCCTGCTCCTCGCTCCCGCCGCGCGCTGCGCGATGGCGGGAGCGCCCCCCGCCGTCCTCGCGTGCGCTTTTGCCGAACAACTTCCCAAACAACTTCACGGGCGATTCCCCTTGACCGAAACAGACCCGCCCGTGGGGCAGGACGAACCCTGAATGAACACACCTGCCGACCCGGACACTTTGACAACGTCCGTATCCACCGGACAGTTTCCACCACTCACCGCACTCTTCGTGCGCCGACCCCCCGCAACCTCATGCCCCCGTACGACGGCTCGCATGCGCCCCCGCCTCACCGTGATGACGACCGAGCGTAGTCAGGCCGCTTCGCGGGTCGCAAGGCATTCACAATGATCTTCTCAGGCCGCGCCACCGTGGCCGTGGCCTGCTCCTTCTCCAGCGTCTGGACCACCCCGCCCGGAATGTTCAGGGCGGGCTCCAGATCCTGCGGTTTGCCGATCACCTTGAAGACGTACGGCGAGGACACCGCTTTGCCGTCCACCCGTACCTCACCTCCGGCGCCCGAGAAGTACGTATCGGCGACGACACGGACATCGTTGATCTGAATGGCCTCCGCGCCGGCCGCCCGCAGCTCCTGGAGCGCGTCGAGCAGCATGTCCGGCTCGACCGTCCCGCTGATGTCCCTGATCGTCAGCGTGATGCCGGGCCCCTCGGCGGCGACCGTACCGGCCAGGATACCGAGCTGCTGCTCCTTCTCCTTGGTCTGCTTACGGGCCTCCTCGGCCTGGTCCGAGCTGGTCTCCAGCTCGGTGCGCTGGGCGTCCAGACGCTGCTTCTCGTCCTCCAGCCGCTGCGTCCGGTTGTCCAACTCGTCGAGGATCCGCACCAGGTCCTCCTGGCGGGCGCCCCGCAGCGCGCTGTCGTCGTTGTTGGACCTGACCTGGATCGCGAGTCCGAGACCGAGCCCGAACAGCAGGACGGCGACGATGAGCTGCGCACGCGTCACCCGGGGCGGCCACAGCCCGGCCGCCAACCGCTGGCGGCCGGTGAGCTGTTGGGCCCCGGACGGCCCCGGCGCGTCCCCGGCGGCACCCTCGGGGGCCGCGCCGGCCCCGGAGGCCCCGTGCGCGGCACCGGCGGCCTCCTCGGCGCCCTGGGGCCGCTCGGGCCGCTCGGAGTCATGCCGCTTCCCGGTGTCACCGGGCCGCCGAGAGTTCTCGGGGTCCTGAGGGTCCTGAGGCTTCCGCGGGTTCTCTTCGCTGTTCATCGGCGTCACGCCCGGAACACGTGCCGGCGGATGGCGGCAGCGTTGGAGAAGATCCGGATACCGAAGACGACGACCACACCGGTGGACAACTGCGCGCCCACGCCCAGCTTGTCGCCGAGGAAGACGATCAGCGCGGCGACCACCACGTTCGACAGGAACGAGACCACGAACACCTTGTCGACGAAGATCCCGTCGAGCATGGCACGCAGCCCGCCGAAGACCGCGTCCAGAGCGGCGACGACGGCGATCGGGAGATAGGGCTCGACCACGGCCGGCACCTCGGGCCGGACCAACAGCCCGACCACGACTCCCACGACGAGGCCCAGTACGGCGATCACGATGTGCCCTTCTCCATGTCGGCCGCGTCCTGCCCGTTGCCCTTCCCGGCGTCGGCGGTCTTCGGCTCTGCTGTACGTACGATCAGGCTGGGCGCGGCAGGAAGGCGCAGGTCCCGCTGGTCCGAGATGCTGGTGCGAATGCCGAAGTTCTCCTGCAAGGAGTGGAGATACTGGCCGTCGGCACTGTCCTGGAACGCGGTGCTCAGCTTCTTTCCGTCCCCCACCGCGAGCACCGTGTACGGCGGCACGAGTGGCCTGTTGTCGACCAGTATGGCGTCCCCGGCGGCCCGGATCGCCGACAGCGAGGTCAGCCGCTGGTCGTTGATGGCGATCGCCTCGGCGCCCGACTCCCACAGGCCGTTGACGACCCGTTGCATGTCCCGGTCGCGTACCCGGCCCGTGTCGGAGAAACCACTGCTCTCCCGCGGCCCGCCGCCGCCACCCGACGAGGCGCCCTTGGCGTCGTCGACGACCAGTTTGACGCCGGGACCCCGCACCGGGGTCGCACCGGCCAGCAGGGCCACCAGTTCGCCCTGGCCGCCGCCCTGGGTCCGCAGAGCGGCACGCTGGCGGTCACCGACCTCCTTGCGGAGCTTCTCGACCGTGCTCTCCAGCCCGTCGGCGGTCGAGGTCTCCGAGTTGATCCGGTCGATCAGCTCCTCGCGCTCCTTCGCCACGACAGGGGCCGAGATACGCGCCTGGGCGGCACCGACGGTGACGACGAGAGCGGCCAGCACCAGCCCCGCGGCCAGCCCCAGTTTGGCCTTGAACGTGCGCGGCAGGCCGCCGTCCTCCGCGTCCCTGCGGGCCGCCGCCTCCGCGTACCCCTCGTCGAGGCTGTGGTCCATCACACTGTTCAGCAGCGACATCGACGCGTCCGGACGCGGGGGCGGAGAAGTGGCGCTCCGGACGGGGGGCTGCTGCGACATGCCGCACATCGTCGCACGTCGCGACCGCTACCGCCGAATGGCCCCACCGACGCGCCGGACGGCGTCCACGGACGCCGTCCGGCCCGCTGCCGGGACGCCGCCGAAGCGTCCCGGACCGCCCCTAATGACCTGCGCTGTCCACCACGGACGACCACTCGTCGAGCAGCGCCTGGGCCGACGCGTCGTCGGGCCCCTCCGCCCACAGATGGGTGACGGCCTCGGACGGGTCGGGCAGCACCATCACCCAGCGTCCGTCGGTCTCCACCACCCGCACCCCGTCGGTGGTGTCCACCTGCCGCTCACCGGCCGCCTCCACGACGCTGCGCATCACCAGGCCCTTGACGGCCCACGGCGTCGCCAGATCACGGCGCAGGACGTGGGCGCGCGGGATACGGGCGTCGATCTGACTCAGGGTGAGCTGGGTACGGGCCACCAGACCGATGAGCCGTACGAAGGCCGCCGTACCGTCGAGAAGGCTGCTGAACTCCGGCACGATGAACGCGCCACGGCCGTCCCCGCCGAAGATCGTGGTGTCCTCGCGGCCCACCCGGGTCAGATCGTCGGGCGAGGTCGTCGTCCACTCCACCTGTGTGCCGTGGTACGCGGCGACCTGTTCGGCGATCCTCGTGGTGGTCACGGGGAGCGCGACCCGCCCGCTGCGCCGCTCCGCGGCGACCAGGTCGAGCATGACCAGCAGGGCCCGGTCGTCCTCGATGATCCGGCCGCGCTCGTCGACCAGGGACAGCCGCTCGCCGACGGGGTCGAACCGTACACCGAACGCGGCCCGCGCCGATGCCACGATCTCGCCGAGCCTGACCAGTCCCGAGCGGCGCGATTCGGCCGTTTCCGTGGGCCGGGCCTCGTCGAGCCCCGGGTTGATCGTCAGGGCGTCGACACCGAGCCGGCCGAGCAGGCTGGGCAGGACGAGCCCGGCGCTGCCGTTGGAGGCGTCGACGACGACCTTCAGCCCGGCCTCGGAGATCCCGGTGGTGTCGACGTTGCGGAGCAGGGAGCCGGTGTACGAGTCGAAGACGCTCGCGGGGAAGTGGAGATCCCCGATCTCGCCGGGGAACGCGCGGCGGTACTCCTGGCGGGCGTACACCCGGTCCAGCTTCCGCTGGCCCGCCTGGGAGAGATCGGCGCCCCGCTCGTCGAAGAACATGATGTCGACGGAGTCGGGCACCCCCGGCGACGTCCGGATCATGATGCCGCCGGCGCTGCCCCGGCCGGTCTGCTGCCGGGCCACGGGCAGCGGCACGTTCTCCAGGTCCCGTACGTCGATGGCGCTGGACTGGAGCGAGGAGATCACCGCTCGCTTGAGGGCACGGGCGCCACGCGAATGGTCACGTGCCGTAGTGACGGTGGAGCCCTTCTTCAGCGTGGTCGCATACGCGCCGGCCAGCCGGACCGCGACTTCTGGCGTGATCTCGACGTTCAGGATGCCCGAAACACCGCGGGCGCCGAAGAGATTCGCCTGGCCGCGGGACTCCCAGATGACCGAGGTGTTGACGAAGGCGCCGGCCTCGATGGTCTTGAACGGGTAGACCCGCACATTGCCCTGGATGATCGATTCCTCGCCGACCAGGCACTCGTCGCCGATGACCGCGCCGTCCTCGATGCGTGCGGCCCGCATGATGTCGGTGTTCTTGCCGATCACACAGCCGCGCAGATTGCTGTGCTGGCCGATGTACACGTTGTCGTGGACGACGGCTTTGTGGAGGAACGCCCCGGTCTTGACGACCACGTTGGAGCCGATGACGGTGTGCTCGCGCAGCTCGACATCGGCTTCGACCTTGGCGTAGTCCCCGATGTACAGCGGACCGCGCAGTACGGCGTCGGGGTGGACCTCGGCGCCTTCGGCGACCCAGACGCCCGGGGAGATCTCGAAGCCGTCGATGTCGACGTCGACCTTGCCTTCGAGCACGTCGGCCTGGGCCTTGACGTAGCTTTCGTGCGTGCCGACGTCCTCCCAGTAGCCCTCGGCGATATAGCCGTAGATCGGCTTGCCCTCCTTCATGAGCTGAGGGAAGACGTCGCCGGACCAGTCCACCGACACATCGGCCTCGACGTAGTCGAAGACCTCGGGCTCCATGACGTAGATACCCGTGTTCACGGTGTCGGAGAAGACCTGGCCCCAGGTGGGCTTCTCCAGGAAGCGTTCGACCTTTCCTTCCTCGTCCACGATCGTGATACCGAATTCCAGCGGATTCGGGACCCGGGTCAGACACACCGTCACGAGTGCGCCCTTCTCCTTGTGGAAGGAGATGAGGTCGGTCAGATCGAAGTCCGTGAGGGCGTCACCGGAAATGACGAGGAACGCGTCGTCCTTCAGTGCCTCCTCGGCGTTCTTCACGCTCCCGGCGGTGCCGAGCGGCTTCTCCTCGTTCGCATAGCTGAGCTCCATGCCCAGCTCTTCACCGTCGCCGAAATAGTTCTTGACGAGGGAGGCGAGGAATTGCACGGTGACGACGGTCTCGCTGAGCCCATGGCGCTTGAGCAACCGCAGCACATGCTCCATGATCGGCCGGTTCACGACCGGCAGGAGCGGCTTGGGCATGCTTGAGGTCATGGGACGAAGCCGAGTACCTTCGCCACCGGCCATCACGACGGCCTTCATGTCGGAAGCGTCCTCCTTGAAAGAGACGGTCTCGCCGACTTCACCCGTCAGGAACGAGGCCGCGTGGCGTCAGGCGTGAGCCGGCGACATTGCACGGCACCACTCGACGAGCTCAATCGGCCACGTTGTCCGCCTTGACGAGCCGACGGACCTGGACCACATACAGGACTCCTGCCCACCAATACAGCGTTGTACCCCATCCTGCGAACGCCCATCCGAAAACTTCGGCGAGTGACGCGAGCCAACCGCTCCCGTCACTGAGCAGCAGGAGCGGGAAGGCGTACATCAAGTTGAAGGTAGCCGCCTTCCCGAGGAAGTTCACCTGGGGAGGCGGGTAACCGTGCCTGCGGAGGATCCCCACCATCACCAGAAGCATCAGCTCACGGGCCAATAGGGCGGCGGTGAGCCACAGCGGCAGAATCTCGCGCCATGTGAGGCCAACCAGGGTGGAAAGGATGTACAGCCGGTCCGCGGCGGGGTCGAGGAGCCGCCCGAGGCTGCTGATCTGATTCCAGCGGCGGGCGAGCTTCCCGTCGAGGTAGTCGCTGACACCGCTCAGCATCAGCACCAGCAGGGCCCAACCGTCGCTGTTGGGTCCGCCGAACTCGGGACGGAGGATCAGCCACAGGAAGAGCGGTACGCCGACGAGGCGAGCCATGCTGAGGATGTTGGGGATGGTGAGCACCCGGTCCGTCTGGACGCGGGTCTCCTGGACCTCCACCCGGGGGCCTCCTGTGTGGAACGAGCCAACGATGCCTCCTGACCTTACCCTCAGCGCGGGCCGGCGCCTGCAAGGGGGCCTGGAACGCAGAAATGCCCCGCACCAAAAGGTGCGGGGCATTCCCACAATAATTGTTCGGCGGCGTCCTACTCTCCCACAGGGTCCCCCCTGCA
>NZ_JBIWFO010000037.1:0-45947 GCF_044763125.1 Streptomyces sp. NPDC096310
TACCTCAATGCCCGCACTGCGGGTCTTCCTTGCCAACCAACCAAGTCCACCCAGGTCACGCACCCGCACTCGACTAACTTCATTGTCGAAGGACACCTATCGACAAATGACGTCGCTACTGCTCGATAAAGCCAGTAACTAGGATGAGAGAGCCAAGACCGCACTTTTGCCACAGGTGGTGAGCTCCAGGTGACCTCCTCGACACGACGCCCTCCTCACGGGAAGCGTGGAGATCTGTTCGATCCGCAGTGCCCGACCCGCCGTCTCCTCGATCGGATCGGCACGAAGTGGACGTCCATGGCCATCAAAGTGCTGGCGGAGGCGTCCCCGGAGGAGGTGCGCTTCGCGGAACTGCAGCGCAGGATGGTCGGCGTCTCACAGAAGATGCTGTCGGTCACTCTTCAAGGGCTGACCCGTGACGGCCTGGTCGACCGACGGGTGGAAGCGTCGGTGCCACCCCGCGTGTACTACCGGCTCACGCCACTCGGTCTCACACTGGATGAACCGCTGGCCAGGCTTCGTGAGTGGGCCGAGGAACACATGGCCGAGATCGACCGCGCGAATCAGCGCAGCCAGGAGCCTCCGGCCGACGGCTGATCACCACCGGACGCCGACAGACAGGGCCGGTGGACGGCGCGGCCCCACGCCGGAGCAGCGACCGGGGGCGATCCGCGCCATCACCACCGAACTGCCGGACCCGACCCCTTGAGGGCCACGACCAGCAAGCATCGTCCGCAGGTCTCCCAGCGTGACTGCCGGGCGCGGATCGTCAGCGGTCCTCAGGGTCACCGTGCGTGTGATGGTGGGCCCACGGGTGCCGTACACGGATCCACACATCCCTGGCCCGACGACCGGCCTCGGTCCGGCTGCGGGCCACCAGTTCCTGGGCCTGTTCCTCGCTCTCCACCATCGGGCCGGATCCCCTGAGCGGTTTGCCCGCCGTCTCGTGGAGGAAGAAGGTGGCGATCAGACCGACAACACCGGCTGCCATCAGGTAGTACGCCGGGACCATCGTGCTGCCCGTCGCCTCGACCAGGCTGGAGACGATCAGCGGAGTGGTGCCGCCGAAGAGGGAGACGGAGATGTTGAAGGAGATCGACAGGGCCCCGTAACGCAGCCGCGTGGGAAAGAGCGCGGGCAGCGTCGAGGCGGACGTCCCGGCGAAACACACCAGCAGCAGGCCGAGGATCAGACAGCCGAGGGCGGGCAACAGGATGCCACCGGCCCTGATGAGCAGGATCGCGGGCGCGGCGAGCACGATCAGCGCGATGCTGCCCGCCATGAACACGGGCCGGCGGCCCCAGCGGTCGGAGGTCCGGCCCACGGTGGTGATGGTGAGCACCACCACGATCATGGTCCCCAGAATCAGCAGCTGGGCGGTGAGGGCGTCCTGGCCGAGGGTCTCCGTCATGAACGTGGGCAGGTAGGAGGTCACCATGTAGTTGGTGACGTTGTAGAGCAGCACCAGCCCCATGCAGATCAGTACGGCTTCCCGGTGCCGGGTGAAGATCTCCTTGAGCCGTCCCTTGCCGGACTGCCTCGCGTCCTCGGCGGGGTCCTCGGCGCCGCGCTGCTGCCGCGCCTGCTCCGCCTGTTCGGCCGCCTGCTGGAAGGCGGGGGTCTCCTCCAGCCGCAGCCGCATGTAGAGGCCGATGAGACCGAGCGGTCCCGCGACCAGGAACGGCAGCCGCCAGCCCCACTGCACCATGCCGTCGTCCCCGAGGAGGGCTGTCAGGAGGGTGACGATGCCGGAGCCGAGCGAATAGCCGACGAAGGTGCCGAAGTCGAGCCAGCTACCGAGGAATCCGCGCCGTTTGTCGGGAGCGTATTCGGCGATGTAGGTGGTGGCACCCGCGTACTCGCCGCCGGTGGAGAACCCCTGGACCAGTCGGCAGACGAGCAGCAGGAGGGGCGCGGCCAGGCCGAGGGTGGCGTATCCGGGCAGCAGTCCTACGGCGAAGGTGCTGATCGCCATCATGATCATGGTGGCCGCGAGTACCCGCTTACGGCCGATACGGTCACCGAGCGGGCCGAACACCAGTCCGCCCAGCGGGCGGACGAGGAAGGCCGCGGCGAAGGTGGCGAAGGTGGAGACGACCTGAGTGGCGGGGGAGCTGGAGGGGAAGAAAACCTTGCCGAGCGTGCCCGCCAGATAGGCGTACACACCGAAGTCGAACCACTCCATGGTATTGCCGAGGGCCGCCGCGGACACCGCTCTGCGTACCTCGGGAGGGTCGGTGACCGTCACGTCCTCGGCACTGAGCGGCTGTTTGCTGCGGCGCAGCAGGATACGGAGCAGCCGGTCGGTGGCGGCGCTACCCGCCCCGCCCGGCCGCCCGCCCCGCCGGGGCGGAGTGTTGCGGTGTCCAGTACTCATTCGATCCCGTCCGCAGGGCGCTTTCGTGGTGACGCATTATTCCCCCGGCCCGTTGTCTGCTCGGGGAAACGACGGTGGTCGCCGCGTGTCCCTTGCGGTTCCCACCTCTTGGGCGGCACCGACATCCACGGCAGGCGTCGACATCACCCTCGCAACCACGCCTGGGAAACCGACCACGTCGAGGCCTCCATCCGGATCACCATCGACGGACACGCCCGCAAATCCCACATCACCGGGTGCACCGACTGAGCCCCCCATGCATCGGCGGCCTGGCCAGCACCCCCACCAGCCCCCCCAGCGGAGAAGGCTTCCTGGCGTCGCCCTGCGCGACGCCATCCTTCTTCGACCACAGGGGCGCGCCGGTCTCATCGACGACTGCCGCCCAGTGGTGGCCCTTGCCGGCATCGACGCCGGCCCAGACCTGGGCCTTCCGCTCGCTCACTTGCCCCTCCTCGCTCCGCACGGCATGCCGTCGGCCCGAGGAACACCCCGCTGTCGTCTCCGTAATCAGCGACCGCACGAAGCGCGCACATCTCAATCAGCAGCCAGGGCGCCCCGGAGAGCCGGGCGGCCACTCCTGAGAAGCCACTGAAGGCAAGGACCCAAAAGCCACACCCGGCCCTCCCGGGCCACCCGACAACTTACGGAGACACCCATGCCCACCCCCCTCCGACAAGGCCGTATGCCACTGGTTCGTCACCGGAGCGGTGGACATCGTGGTTCAACAACGCCGGATACGCGGTAGTGGGCGCCGCGGAAGAGATGACCGTGGAGCAGATCCGCGACCAGGTCGAGGTCCTCCTGCTCGCTCCGATGCTGATCACCCAGGCCTTCCTGAAGCCGATGCGTGAGCAGGGCGGAGGCCGGATCATCCAGATCTCCAGCATGGGCGGCCAGATCGGCACCCCCACACACAGCTCCTATCACGCGGGCAAGTGGGGGCTGGAAGGCTTCACCGAGAGCGTCAGCCGCGAAGTCTCCGACTTCGACATTCACCTCACCCTGGTCGAGCCCGGCGCCACCGCACCGGCTTCGCCTCGGCACTGCACTACACCACCGAAACGGCCGCCTACCGCGACAACGCCGCCGGCCGGACGCGGCGTTACCTGGAGACCGCCGACGACAGCGTCTTCGCCGGCGACCCGGCCAAGCTCGCCGCCGCCATCTACGACACGACCCGCCACCCGAACCCGCCCCTGCGCCTCATTCTCGGTTCCGACACCTACGACCCCATCCACACCGCACTCACCGAACGTCTCACCGCACTTGAGACCCAGAAGGACCTTGCGGCATCTGTCGCCTTCAACCGTTGACTCGACCTACCGGCACGACAAGGAACCTTGAGCAACCGCCGCGTCACGCATCACCACAACCGCGAGATCCTGAAGGTCCCACGCGTCATCCCACCCAGCACTCCTCACGCAACCCGAGCAGGCGTCGCCGGCAGATCAATGCGCATCCGAGGGTGAGGAGGGCTTCGTGGATGTCGTCGCGTATCTCCCAGCGGATCCGGACCGGGCGGCGGAACCAGTGCAGGTGAGCGAACGCGCGCTCCACGACCCAGCGTTGGGTGCCGAGTCCGGAGCCGTGTTCGGTGCCCCGGCGGGCGATCAGCGGTTTCACGCCGAGGTCCCGGACCCGGCGGCGTTACTTGTCGTGGTCGTGGTCGTGGTCGTGGTCGTGGCCGCGGTCGACCAATTCCAGGTCCGGACGGCGCGGGGGCCGGCCGCGCTTGCTCAGCGGTGTGAATCTTCAGGAGTGGTTCAAGTGCCGTGACCCTGCACCGAACTTGTGGAGAGTCGGCAAGTTCCGGAATGAAAGGCACCGCAGGGGCGGTCTCCTCTGAAACGACGAACCCAAGTGAGCAAACGCGGTCACGGATTTCGTCTCCTGAAGCTCGGGAAAGCGGCCCCTCGGCAGATCCCGGGCCGCTTTCCCGCCGGCCGTCAGCCCGCCTGGGCAACCGTCAACGCCTGGATCTCCGCTACCCGTCACCCGGCTGACCGTGCTCCGAGCCCATCGGTCGGCATCGTCGTACAACCCCCAAACCCCCTTGATCGTCAAGAAGATGTGGCCCGGCGTGGGCCGCTGATCGGCGACCATGCCGGGCGCGTGACCTGACCGCCTCTCACCTGGAGATGCCATGAGAGTTGATTCCGCCCGCCGCGCACTGCGGCTCGGAGTCTGTACGACGCTCGCCGCCGGACTCGTCACCCTGGGGCTCACCAGCGCTCCCGCGTTCGCCGAGACCGAGCCGGAGACCGACCAACTCTGGATCGCCACCCCGTACGAGCCGTCCCTGCCGCTCGGCATCGACGGCGGAACACCGCTGACCCGCACGCTCGATATCAGGCTCAACCACGACAACGACCACTTCACGGTGACCGACGGCCGGCTCACCGTGGACGCCTCCGGCATCACCGGGGTCGCCGAGATCACCTGGCCGGACAACTGCGCACCGAACGGCACGACCGCGGTATGCGACGTGCCCGAGGTACCCGTGACCGGGACCACGGGCGACGCCGTGCGTCTCAAGGTCCGCGCGGCCGACGGGGTGGCCGTCGGAGCGCGGGGCCGCATAACCTTCGAGGCGACGGCCACCGGCGGCCCGGACGGTACACTCACCGCTCCCCGGGACAGCTTCGACACCACGGTCACGGTCGCGTCGGGACCCGACCTCGGGATCACGGCCGACAGCCACATCGAGCAATCCCGGCCGGGCAGCAGGCACACGCTCCCGTTCACGCTCACCAACCACGGCAACGAGAGCGCACACGGCTTCACCATCAGGGTGATGGCCTCGTACGGGGTGCGCTACCTCAACCAGCACGACGCCTGCGTCTATACGACGTCGAACGGGGACGAGTACGCCCCGATGTCGTACGCGACCTGCACCTTCGACCAGGAGCTGGCCCCGGGAGCCTCCTTCGAACTGCCCGAGCCGCTGCAGGTCGCGCTCACCGGGCACGCGCTCCAGGAGCGGGTGGATATCTCGGCACAGCCGGTCGGCGCGACGGACCTGGGAGGCTACGACGACTATGTGGCGCTGGAGATCGGCGCCGACAACACCGCCGACTTCTCGGTGACCGGCGCGGCGGTCACGGGAGCCGCGGGCGAGACGGTCACCGCGTCGCTCACCTTCAGGAACAACGGGCCCGGCTGGCTGGGCAACCTGGGATCCGGGGACCCGGTCGCCGCGGTCCGGCTGATCGTTCCGCCCGGCACCACGGTCACGGGTGTGCCGCAGGACTGCGGCCCGCGAACCCTCTCCGGCGGCTACTACCCGAACCGCACGGGCGCCCCGCGTTACGACTGCGAGCTGCCGTACTGGGCGCTGGAGAACACGGAGCGCTCCTTCGACTTCAAGCTCCGGATCGACACAGTGGTGCCCGGAGCAACAGGTGAGGTCAGCATCCATCCCCCGTTCGGCGAGTTCCGCTACGACCCGGACCCCGCGAACAACACGGCCGCCCTCACCATGAACTAGCGCCCACGAGCACCCGAAGGCAGCTTCTTCGCGCGAGGGCTTCCACCTGTACGACGGCAAGCTGCCCTTCGTGGTCAGCGGCATGAAGCGGATGAAGGTGCACAGCCCGGCCGGGGCGATCTTCGGGCGCTTCGGCCGGCCGCAGAACCAGGCGCTCCTGGAAGCGATCGGCAACTCACGCCGCGAAGCGCACAGCCCGAGAACGCCGGCTCAACGCGTGGCTTTTCTGACCGTCACCGGGCCCTGCGTGGGCGGGGCATCCGGACAGTGATCCCCAAGCGGCTGGCCAGAACGCCACTGCCTGCGGTTTGGCCGGGCCGGCGGCAGACCGGGCCGGCCTTCGGCCGCGAGCTCCACAAAGGCGCGGATCCGCCGTTGTGGAGAACGGGGCCGTCGCGATGGAGTGCCAGGCTTATCGACGCGGTGCCCGTGGAGTCGGTGAGGGCGAGTGCCTCGGCCTTCTGCTGCTCGTCGGCGTACCTGACGGAGTCCTGAAGCAGCGCGACTGTGCTGACACGGTGCCCTGCGCCACCAGTGCGTGGATCTTCACCCAGAACACGGTGTTGCCGCTGCGCGAGCGGGCGGTGAACACGATGAGCCCACCGGGTGGGAGGAGCCTGCGGGGAGCTCGGCGGCGTCGATCAGGGTGGGGTGTGGCGTGGTCATCGTCTCTCCTGGGGGCCGGCGGCCGGGTGTCTCCGGCCGACGCTGTGGGAGTGGTCAGACGGCGGCGATGTCGAGGGACTTCTGCTTGAACTGCCGGGCGGCCAGGCTCGTCAGTACGCGCTTGCCGGCCGGGAGGACGGCCAGCTTCTGAGTGAACGCCCGCACCGCCTTGTCCCGGCGGGACTGGGGAACGAACATCGACAGGCCGCTCGTGCGGCCGTCGTGCTGCAGGTGGGTGATGAAGGGGCGCAGCCGCTGGTCCCATTCGCGCAGCGCCCGGGCGGTGTTGCCGGGATTGCGCTGGAGCAGGGTGCCGAGCAGCTCCGCGCCGGCCAGGGCGGTGGAGGCGCCCATGCCGGAGTAGAGCGTCAGGCACCAGGCCGCGTCGCCGAGCAG
Source organism: Streptomyces sp. NPDC096310 (assembly GCF_044763125.1). Taxonomy (NCBI): domain Bacteria; kingdom Bacillati; phylum Actinomycetota; class Actinomycetes; order Kitasatosporales; family Streptomycetaceae; genus Streptomyces; species Streptomyces sp. NPDC096310. Next base: position 6,927 of record NZ_JBIWFO010000037.1, read on the forward strand.
AACGACGCGGTCCGTGTGCCAGGTCTCCATCTCCACCTGGTGGACGGAGTCGAAGAGGACGTCGTCGGTCTGCTCGAACTGCTGGAGGAGGTGTTCCAGCACCGGGCCGGCCGGCTCCGGGCCGAAGGCGCGGCGCAGCGACTCGATGGGCGGGCGGCGGAACTGGGCGTCCTCCTCATCGGTGCGGTAGCTGAGCAGAAGGCCGGGCTGATGGTCGCTGAAGGGGAACACCCAGGCGGAGCGGCCGGGTTCGGCCAGGACGAGTCCGTCCTGCGGGCGGTAGCCGGGCACATGCTCCTTGAGGATCGTGGCGCCGATGATGTGGTTGAGCGGGCGCAGGTACTGCGTGTCGGGGCCGAAGGACAGGCGGCGCACAGTGGAACGCAGGCCATCGGCGCCCACCACCAGACCGAAACGCTCCGTGGCCTCGGTGGCCTCCTGGCCGGAAGTGGTACGCAGGGTGACGTCCACGCCGTCAGGGTGTTCGTCCACGGTGACAGGCGTCGTACCGAAGCGGATCTCGGTTCGGGACGCGACGGTGTCGTACAGGGCGGCTTCCACGTCCCCGCGCAGGATCAGGCGGGGGTCTCCGGGAAGGTCGCCGTAGCCGGTACCCGGCCGACGGCGGCCGGAGCGGTCGATGTCGTACGTGATGCTGTCCGCGCCCAGCCGGTTGCCTATGGCGTCGAGGACGCCCATGCGCTGTGCGGTGGCGCGGCCGGTCTCGAAGAGTCCTATGAAGTATCCGGCGGGACGGCGTTCGGAGGCGCGTTCGACGATCACCGGCTCCCAGCCGATCTCGTGCAGACGCATCGCTGTGGCCAGGCCTCCGATACCCATGCCCACGATCAGGGCGCGGGGCGTGTTGTTCATGTCGGTCCTCGTCTCGTTCGGGGAGTCGGTCTTCAGGGAGGTACGGGGTCACCTGTGGAAACACCGGACATTCAATCGGAGAGAGCTTCTCCGCTTGACGGATCCACCGTAACATCAAAGCGGAGATGTCATCTCCACTTGTTTGGGTAAAATGGGTGCCATGAGCCGCTGGACCACATCCACCCCGCCCCCCGAGCCGCCGCCGTCCCGACCCCTGCGAGCGGACGCGGAACGCAACAGGCAACGCCTCATCACCGCAGCTCAGGAGGTCTTCGCCGAGCGGGGCCTGGAGGTCACGCTCGACGACATCGCCCGCCACGCGGGCGTCGGCGTCGGCACTGCCTACCGCCGCTTCGCGGGCCGCGAGGAGCTCATCGACGCGGTTTTCGAAAGCGCCCTGCAGCACCTGATCGGCCTGGCGGAACAAGCCCTGACCCACGAAGATCCGTGGGATGGCCTCGCGGAGCTGTTCCTGACCGCCGGCCAGGATTTCGCCCAGGACCGCGGTCTGCGCCAGGTCATGCTGGAAAGCGCACACGGCAAGGCCCGCGCCACCGACTTCCGGGAACGCCTCGAACCCGCCGTCAGCGCCGTGATCGCCCGCGCCCAGCGCTCCGGCCGGCTCCGTGACGACATCGAGGCGACCGACTTCCCCCTCATTCAGCTCATGCTCGGGGCCGTCGCTCAGCAGAGCCGGACCGTGAATCCCGAGCTCTGGAAGCGCTATCTGACGCTCATCCTTGACGGCCTTCGCCGCGACCGGGACAGCCCCACTCCTCTGCCCCACCCCGCCCTCGGCCAGACCGAGTTCGACCGGACCATGACGTGAAGCAGGCCATGACGTGAAGGTGGTCCCGTTGAGCCGGGGCCCGGGCCCGGGGGCCGGCTTCGAGGCGCGGGATCAGATTTCGTCGGCAGAGACTGGAGGTGTGCCGCTCGAAGGGGCATGAGGACCCCAGCGGCACGCTTTCCGGCTCACCGAAACGAGTTACGACATGAACGACACGGCCGCCGAGCGTACATGTGCCAGGAGCTGAGCCTGGCCCAGCAGATCGGTTACGAGCTGAAGCTGAGCCGCTGACTCGACGGGGCCGGCCGCTCCCACCGGGTCGGCGCGCAGCGTGCGTACGGTCAGGCCGGACTCGTCGAAGGAGCCGCGGGTCAGGGCGATGTCGACCCGTCCGGCGTGCAGCCCGCAGGTGGGATCGGTCAGGTCGGTCTCGCGGATGCGGACCTCGACATCCGGTGCCGCCGACGGTAGGCGGCGGCCAGACGGGTCGTGCCCGGATCGGTGCCGTCTCCCAGGATGCCGACGGTGATGGTCGCGGTGCCGACCGCCGCGGCCACCCGTACGCGCGCCCGGTCGGCCCGGTCGAGGAGGGCGTGTGCCTCTTCGAGCAGCACTGAACCCACCGCGGTGAGCCTGACACCGGCGGACGATCGGTCGAACAGCGCGGCGCCGACCTCGGTCTCCAGCCGCTTGATCGCCCGGCTCAGTGGCGGCCGGCTCATGCGCGGCCGGGAGGCGGCCCGGCCGAAGTGGAGTTCCTCGGCGACCGCCACGAAATAGCGCAGCGTGCGTAGCTCCATGGTGCAACGATACCCGTACGGTATCGACGTCACCGAACGGGTCTTGGACAGCCGCAGCGCCCTGGCGGTGGAATCGAAGCATGACTGATGAACCGAGGACCAGTGAGCCGATCGCCGACCCCGCCGTATCGGTGGTCGGTCCGGGCGACGGTGAGACGATCCTCCTGGGCACTACGCGACTGCGGGTCCTCGAAGACGGCAGCAACACCGGGCACCGCCTCGGGCTCGCCGAGTCCGTCCTCGCGCCGCGCACGCCCGGCCGCTACGCCACCGAGCCCGCCACGGACTTCTCCCCGAGGTCGGAAGGATGAGCCCGCCAGGCTGCCCGTTACCGGGTTCGTACGGCCGAGGCGGCTCAGGCCTCTGAAGATCCGGGTCAGTCAACGCGTGTGCACGTGCGACCCTTGTCGGGCTGTCCGGGTGAGAAGTGGACTTGATGCGCTAACCGGAACAGGGGGCGCTCCCGGGCGCGGTCGGAGCGTCAGCGTACTGCCGTGCCGCCCAGGCGGCGATATGCGCCCGCGAGCGCAGCCCCAGGGTGGTACGGACTTGCCGGATGTGTGTCTCGACGGTGCGCACCGACACATGCATGCGGGCCGCTATCTGGCGGTTGGTGAGTCCTTCCACGACCAGTGCGGCCACGTCCCGCTCCCGTTGGCTCAGCGGATGCCCGGACCGTTCCTCCTGCGGGGTGCCGATCGGCCCGTTGCCGAGCGTCAGGGCGAGGGCCTGGTCATGGGGCATCGCGTGCCCTGCCTCCAGTGAGGCTTCGGCGTGTGCCGTGGGTAATGCCCGGATGGCGGCCTCGCGTGCCTCGGTCACACGCGAGGTCCACCAGGAATTGTCGCGCAGGGCTCGTGCTCGCATCCGCTTCGCCGCTCCCAGCAGCCGCAGTACCCGGTCGAAGCGGTAGGCGCGGGTCGCGACCAGTGCCATGCCCTCGAGCGCGCGCGCCGCGTCGCCTCGGTGTTCGGCCCGGCTGTGCAGTGCCTCGGTGAAGTACTGCTCGGCCGCTACCAGATCGTCCTTCTCCAGGGCCAGCGCACCGGCCGTCATCAGTACCCAGTGCAGCCAGTGCGGTGGCGCGTGGCGGCGCATCACGGGCAGTACACGGGCGAGTTCGCGCTCCGCGGCGCCGAGTTCGCCGTTCTCCACCCGATGCCGGGCAATTACCGACAGACACAGTGCGAACAGTGTGTCGTGGCGTAACCGTGCACCAATCGCCAGGGCCTCCTCCAGATCGGTGAGGGAGGCCTTCCGCCCGTCCCGTAGCTGCCGGACGGTGCCGCGCAGCAGAAGCACCCGGGCGAGCACTTCCGGGCTGTCCCGGCCGCGCTCCAGTTCCACCGCCTCGTCGGCGTAGCGGAACGCGGAGTCGTCGTCGGCGTCCCGCACCGCCAGCACGGCCGCCGCCGCCAGGGTGACAGAGCGGTAGACCGAGTCAGGAGCTGCGCGGTCGAGAGCCTGTGCCACCAGGCCGGCGGCGTCGGTGACCCGTCCGTCGGCCGTCTCGACCGCGGCGAGCGCGCTGGCCAGCAGCAGCTGGCGTTCGTCCGTACCGGCCTGCAGACGGCGCAGCGCGTGCGTCAGGTTGGTGCGCTCCTTTGCCAGCCGGTCCAGTGTGGCGGAGGGGACGATGGCCCTACCGTGCAGCGGCAGGCAGATCGCGGTCAGCCAGGTGACCAGCCGTTCGTACGTTCCCGTGTCCTCGCCCTCGGCGATGAGCCTGTCGTGTCCGAAGCAGCACATCGACTCCAAGAGCCTGAACCGGGTGGGACCGCCGGCTTCGGTCAGCGGAGTGATGACGGACTTGGCCTCCAGGCCGATGAGGATCTCCGGCATCGCGGCGGCCGAACCGGGCAGGTCGGAGGCGACCGCCGCGGCGGCGTCCGGCCCGAAACCGCCGGGCAGCACCGACAACCTGCGCAGCAGCGCTTGTTCCTGCGGGCTCAGCAGGGCGTATCCCCACTCCAGGGAGGCACGCAGGCTCTTGTGCCGGTCGTCCGCGAGCCGCCAGCCGTTGGTCAGCAGGGAGAGCCGGTCTTCGAGCCGGGCCACGATCTCGGCCGGCGCGAAGACCCGGACCAGCCGGGCGGCCATCTCGATGGGCAGCGGCAGCCCGTCCAGCCGGGCGCAGATCTCGCCCACGTGTACCGCGTTGTCGTGGGTGAGCTGGAAGCCGGGCACAACGGCGCGGGCCCGGCCCACGAAGAGCGCGACCGCGTCGGAGCGCAGGCACGCGTTGAACATGGTGTCGGACCCGGCGCCGGGCAGGGTCAGGCCGGCTACCGAGAAGACCGCCTCACCCGGCATCCGCAGCGGCTCGCGGCTGGTGGCCAGCACACGCAGCCGCGGATGAACCGGCAGCAGCTCGGTGAGCAGCGTCCCGCAGATGTCCAGCACGTGTTCGCAGTCGTCGAGCAGGAGCAGTCGGTCCCGGCCGGTGCTCTCGGGGCCCTCGGAGACGCCGGCGACGGAGGGCGGCGCGGCGCCGGGCGTATCGCCGAGCGCGGCCAGCATCTGCCGCCGGATCTCGTCGGCCTCGGTGCTGGGTCCGAGCCGCACCACCGAGACGTCGCAGCGTCTGCCGCGGACCTCCTGACCGACCAGTTCCAGCGCCAGCCGGCTCTTGCCGACCCCTGCGGGACCGGTCAGTGTCAGCAGCCGTACATCGTGCAGCAGCTGAGCCAGCTCAACCAGTTCGTCGGTACGGCCCACGAGGCTGCTCAGCTGGGTCAGCGGTCCACCGCCCAGGGCGGTGTCCATGCCGCCCGCCTTCTGCCGTGACCGGTAGGAGCGCTGTCGGCAGGCGTTGGAACAGTAGCGCGCCCGGGGAAGGGACGTACCGGACTGTTTGGGCCTGGACAGTGGTTCACCGCAGGTGTCGCACGTGGCAGTAGACATGGCCACCCACCTTTCGGGATGCCGGACATGAGGCGGAGGGGGAAAGGCCGGGCGGCATGAACGCGACGGCCTTTCGCAGGGCACAACGGGCGCTCACTCCGGTTGAGTGGCTTGAGTGGCGGTGGGCCGTCCGCACCTCGCCGGCGGGCAAGGCCGGACGTGTGTGTCCGGCGCGCTCGACGTGGCAAGGCCGTCGGCGAGAACTCGGTGCGCGTCCCTGTACCGGGCAGGCACCGGAAAGCGCGGGGAGTCCGGCACGTCCGCGCACACCGGATGGCCCCGCCCGGTGAGGCCGGAGCGACGATTTCCCTCGTACGCCGGTACGCCGAACGAGGAGGCAGCACGCATCGGACGGCAGGTGGTTCGCGGATGGCTGCCCTCGGGCTGGGCCACTTCTTCATCCGCTCGAAGGCGCCGTCCAGGGCCCGGGGGCGGAACCGGGTGCGCGATGTGGCCCACGGCCCGTACCTCTCGGGTACATCAGGCCAAGCCGTCCTCGTACGGAACTTCCACACGATCCCGTTGTGCACCGTGCGATCGTCCAACCGCTTCCCGCCCCGTACGGAGCCGGGATGCGACGGGCGGACGAACTCCCACTCGACATCGGACAGTTCATGGCGGCAAAGTACCCTGGCATGATCCACCATGCAAGATCTTTTGAAGACAACTCCCAGCTTCTTGTCCATGGTTGGCTGGATCCCGTATCGAGTGACGAGCTGTCCTCGACGTCGTCCGGGTAGAACGTCACCGCCGCTGTCAGCCCGCCGCGCGGGCGCAGGACGGCCACACCACGAGCCGGGTAGGCTTTGCCGTCCTGGGTGGTGCCGCTGATCTCCCTCCCGCTCCAGACCTGTTCACCGAGCGTGCCGCCGCCACCGAGGCCCTGCCGCGGTACGCGCCGTCGCCACCACCGACGTGTCGTAACGGCGGCGCTCACCGATGCCCGGCAGGACGGCCGGCACGAGGATGACGGGCACTGCGATGACCTGCCGTGCCGAGCACACAGAAAGGCGGTGAGCGGGGTGAACCCGTTCGACGATCCCGATGCCACATTCCTGGTGCTGGTCAACGACGAGGGGCAGCACTCGCTGTGGCCCGCGTTCGCCGACGTCCCCGACGGCTGGCACGCCGTCCACGGGGAGGACACGCGCGTGGCCTGCGTGACGTACATCGAGGAGAACTGGACGGACCTGCGGCCCAAGAGCCTGATCGAGGCCATGGGCGGCTGACCGGCCGCTCCCGGTCCCACGGCTGAGCCTGGGTGTCAGCGCTTGACGCCCAGGCTCAGCCCGTGCTCGTACGGCAGCCCGCCAACCGTCCTGACCTCCTCGAACCCGGCCCGGCCGAGCCACTGTTCGTAGTCCCGGGCCGGGTAGGCCATGCCCCGGCCGCTGGCGAGGACGTTGAAGTACAGGCCGAGCCGGGCGCCGAAGACCCCTTCCGTCTCGTCGTCCGAGACGTTGTAGCCGTAGAGCAGCACCTTCCCACCGGACGGCAGCGACGCGTACGCCTTGCCGAGCAGACGCAGGATGCCCTCCTCGTCGAAGATCTCCAGGACATGGCTGAACAGCACCGCGTCCGGCCCGTCCGGGAAGGGGTCGGTGAAGATGTCGCCCACGAGGAGGTCCACCCGGTCCGGTCGCCCGGCGGCCTGCGCGCTGTCCGCGAGCCGCGACACACTCGGCATGTCGAACACCGTCGACCGCAGCTCTGGATGGCGCGCGACCAGCCGCGCCGACGTGCTGCCGTCGCCGCCACCCACGTCCAGGACGTGCCGGACGTCCCCGAACACGGGTTGCTCGACCAGCGCGTCCACCGAGCGGAGCGTGAACGCGGTCATCGCCCGGTGGAAGACCTCCTCCAGCGGTGGATCGTGCGCCAGCCGCTGGTAGAGGGTCGGTTCGTCGCCGGGGTAGGTGTCCAGCGCGGTGTTGGTGCCGGCCCGCAGGGCCTGCGTCATGTGGGCGAACGCCGGGTAGTACACCTCCTTCCAGCCGGTCAGGATGTGCCGCCAACTGTCCGGCCCGTCCGGGGCCAGCAACTCCTCTGCGACGGCGGAGTTGTGGTAGCCGCCGTCCCTGCGCACCAACAGCCCGGTCGTGCACACCGCCTGTAGCAGGACACGCAGTTGATGCGCGGGCAGTCCGCTGAACGCGCGGATCTCCTCCGCCTGGACGCCCGGCTTCCCGGACAGGAAGGAGAAGATGCGCAGTTCGGCGGCGGTGGCGACGGCGTTGAACAGTGCGGGTGCGTTGACGAGGAAATGGAACCGGTCGAGAACCGGGTCGTCTTCATGGGCGTTCTTCATGAGTCTCCGCAGGGTGGTGGTTTTTGAAAAGCCCTCCGGTTTCATACCAGGAAAAGCCGGGGCGGTGACTCTTCCAGGTCCGTAACTGCGGTGAGTACTGGTGCGGTGGGCGGACGCTCTCCCGGAGCATCGGGGCACCCCGACGAGTAGGCGGTTCCCCGCGTGCGCTTGAACAGTTTTGACGAGTGGTCACCCTTGCGAGAGGTCGTCGTCGGATCGGCCGAGAACTATGTCTCGCACGAGCGGGAACTCTCCTTCGACCTTTTCTTCCACGACAATCTCGTGCACGACAATGCCGAACAGCCGGAATCCGGCCGGTCCAAGTGGTACTACCCCCGGCTGACCACCCGCCGTGGCGGATCCGGCCGGCGACACACGCCGGTGGCCGCGCGGTACGTGGACGAACTGAACGAGGACCTGGCGGGGCTCGCCGACACCCTGCGCTCCCTCGGCGTCACCGTCCACCGGCCGCTCGCGCTGCCCGCGGACACCGCGGAGGTCACGACCCCCGCCTGGTCCGCGTCCGTCGTCCCGCCGCTGAACGTCCGCGACAACACGCTCATCGTCGGCGACGAGATCATCGAGACCTCCCCGATGATCCGCTCCCGCTACTTCGAGACGCAGTTCCTCAAGCCGTTGTTCCGTGACTACTTCCGGCTCGGCGCCCGATGGACCGTCATGCCGCGGCCGCTCATGACCGACGCCTCCTTCGACCTGTCGTACGCGCGCACGGCGACCGCCGGCGGGCCCACCGAGCCCGTCGAGGACCCGCGACCCTCACCCTGGGACGTGGGGGTGGAGATGATGTTCGACGCGGCCCAGTGCCTCCGGCTCGGCCGGGACATCGTCGCCAACGTCTCCACCGAGCACCACGCGCTCGCTGTCACCTGGCTGGAGCGCCACCTCGAAGGCCGCTTCCGTATCCACCGGGTGCACGAGTTGAGCGACAGCCACATCGACAGCATGGTGCTGGCCCTGCGCCCCGGCCTGCTGCTGGTCCGCTCCGACGCGGTGGCCGACGCGCTGCCGCCCCCGCTGCGCCGCTGGGACCGGATCGTCGCCCCCGCGCCGCGGCAGAACAACTTCCCCCGATACGAGTCCGACGCGCTCATCCTGACCAGCCCCTTCATCGACCTCAACGTGCTGTCCGTCGACCCGGAGACCGTCCTGGTCAACGAGGCCAGCCCGGAACTGGTCCGGACCCTGGAGGACGCGAAGTTCACCGTCGTCCCGGTCCGCCACCGGCACCGGCGGCTGTTCGGCGGCGGCTTCCACTGCTTCACCCTCGACACCGTCCGCGACGGCGGACCCGAGGATTACCTCACCTGACCCAAGGACGGACGGCATCCCGCGCGCCAGGCCGTCGCACGGAAAGGGGCACGCGACGTATGGACGAGCATCCGCTGACGCCGTATCCGGAGGAGATCCGGGCCGCCGAGGCCCAGGCACCGGGCAGCGCACGGTTCGTCATCGCGATGCACCAGAGGCCGACGCGACGGTCCCGGTGGACACGGGACAGCCGCACGCGTGCTTCTCGCGCGTCCTGGAACGCCCCCAGACCTTCCGCCCGCGGTGCGCGGAACGTGAGGAGGTGCGTCCCGTACTTCACCTCCCTGGAGCACCGCACGGACCTGGCCTTCCACCGCGACACGCTCACCGGCACGCGGCCTCATCCACCGCGCGCGACGCCCGCCTCGCACCGGTGGGCGCGGCCCCGCCTCCGGCCGGCACTCCTTCACCCTGCCCGCCCGGCCGGGCGGGCAGGCAGGCAGGCGCCTGCGGCGTATCCGGCGGGTCGCCCTTCGCGTATCCGCGGACCACCCTCGGCGTGTACCTCAGCGCGATCGCATCCTCGGCGTCCCCGTCCTGGCGCGGGCAGCCCTGTACGCACTCGCCCTGAGCGCCGGGGACCAGGAGGCACCAGCCGGACAACCACGCACGCCCGCCGCATCACGGCCGGCACCGACGAGCCGAAGGGACACCGACCCCCGCCATGGCACCGCCCGCCACCCCCGCCAGCCCGTGGTTCCGCAGATTCCACCCACGTCCGGACGCCGAGTTCGCTCTGGTCTGCCTGCCGCACGCCGGAGGATCCGCGAGCGGCTACTTCTCCCTGTCGCGGCGTCTCTCCGCGAGCGCCGATGTCCTCGCCGCGCAGTACCCGGGGCGCCAGGACCGGCTGCACGAGCCGTGTCTCGACAGCGTGCCGGACCTCGCCCGAGGGGCCGCGGAGGACCTGGAACGCCTGGTCGCGGGGCGGCCCTTCGCCCTGTTCGGCCACAGCATGGGCGCCGCCGTCGCCTTCGAACTGGCCCTTCTGCGCCGGCGCGAGCGCGCCCGCGCACCCCACGCCCTGTTCCTCTCCGGCCGCGGCGCCCCCGCGTGCGGCACCGACCGCGGGATCCGCTTCCTCGACGACGACGGCCTGATCGCCGAGGTGCGGCGGCTGGAGGGCACGGACGCCCGCGTCCTCGACGACCCCGACCTGGTCGGGCTGGCCCTGCCGTCGCTGCGCGCGGACTACACGGCCGCCGAGACCTACGACGCCGGACCCGGCGCCGTCGTGCACTGCGACATCGTCGCGCTCACCGGGGACCGCGACGAGCATGTCCGGATCGCCGACGCCGAGGGCTGGCGCGGGCACACCACGGGCGCCTTCGGCCTCCGGGTCTTCAGCGGCGGCCACTTCTTCCTCGGCGAACACGAGCCGCGGATCGCGGAGATCATCGGCACCACCCTGCGCGCTGCGCCGCGCCCCGGCCCCGGCACCCGTGGAAAGGAGGACGACCGTGCGCGTGCTCTTCGCGACGCTGTCTGACCGCTCCCAGCCGCTGCCGACGGTCCCACTCGCCCCGGCGCTGTCCGCGGCGGGCCACGAGGTCCTGGTCGCCGGCAGCCCCGCACTCGTCGACGCCGTCAAGAGCACCGGGCCGCTCTCCGTCGCTGTAGGAGCGGACCACGACTTCGCCCACGCCCGCCCGCTGTGCGGCTTCGGCAACCGCTCGGCCAGGCGCGACGCATTCCCCCACCGTCGCGCCGCACGGCCGGCCGGGCGCCGGGCGGACCCGATGGAACACTGGCTCGGCGCCCACCTCCACCGCCGCGGCGCCGACTTCGACGAGGAGATCGTCGTCGGCCAGTGGTCCATCGACCAGATCTCCGCCGGCCTCCACATCCCGCTCACCGTCGAACGGACGCCCGTCCGCTACCTCCCCAGCAACGAGCCGTGCGAGATCCCCACCCGGCCGCCAGAGGCGCCTCGCCGACCCGGCGTCGCCCTCAGCCCCGGCCTGACGGCCCACGCCACGCTCGGCTGCGGCGCCTTCCGCGTGGCCGACAGGGGCGCCGGCCCTGGCGACCCTACCGCCGACGTGCTGCGCGAAGGCGTACGACGGCTCGTCCACGAGCCGTCGTTCAGGACCCGGGCCGAGCGGGCGCGCGCGGAGAACCTCGCCACGCCCAGCGCTCACGACCTCGTGCCCGTGCTGGAGCGCCGCACCGCGGAGCGCACCCGATGACGGTAGGCGAGCCGGTGGTCACCGGCGACCGGTTCCCCCCTGGCGCGGACCCGCCGCCGGCCTCCTACGCCCAGGAGCGCGCCTGGTTCGCCTCCCGGCTCACGCACGACCCGCCGACGTACTGTGTGGTGGACGAGTTCCCCCTGCACGCGGACATCGCCGCGTCCGACCTCGTCGCGGCCCTCGCCCTGCTGACCGCCCGCCATGAGCCGCTGCGCACCGGACTGCGTCTGGTGGGCGGGCAGTTGACCCAGGACGTACGCCCCTGGGTGGAGGCGCCGGTCGAACAGGCCGACCTGAGCGGGTACGGCCCCGCCGAGCAGGAGACGGAGCACCGTGCGCTGCGGGCGGCGCTGGCGCGCCGGCCGTTCGACCTGGAGCGGCCGCCGCTGTGGCGCGCGGCGGTCCTCGAACTGGGGGAGGGGGCCTGGTCGGTGCTCCTCGCCGCGCACCACACCGTCTACGACACCGCCTCCCGCTTCAACGTGCACGCCGAACTCACCGAGATCTGCGCCGCCGCGGAGGAGGGCCGCGAGTTCAGACTTCCGCACCTGCCGCGCACCTACAGCGAGCACGCCCGGCACGAGCGAGCCCGCCTCACCTCCGCGCGCCGCGCCGAACTCGCCGCCCACTGGCGCGCCCGCCTCGCCGGACTGCCACCGGTCCACACCCTGCCGCTGGACCGGCCCCGGCCCCCGGCCCGCACCTTCCGGGGCGCCGAGGTGCGCGCCCCGCTGCCCGCAGACGTCCTCACGTCCCTGCCTGCCGCCCGGCACCACGACACCCGCCCCGTCATGCTGCTGCTCGCCGTCTACGCCGCTCTGCTGCACCACCACTGCGGCGCCGACGACATCGTCCTCGGCCTGCCCGTGGCGGGTCGCGCCGAAGCCGAGACACTGCCCATGGTCGGCACGCTGGTCAACATGCGCGTGCTGCGCGTCGACGCCACCGGCGACCCCGACATCACCACGCTCGTCGGCCGCGTGGCCGCCGCGGTCCGCGCCGACGAGATGTACGACATCCCGTTCCAGACCCTCGTCGAACTGCTGCCCGCGCCACGCCCGCCCGGCGTGCCGCCGCTGTACCAGCTCGCCTTCAACCACGCGCCCGCGGGCACCCTGGGCGTCCCCGTGTCCTCCTGCGAGGAGGACCTGCTGCTGGACGTCACCGACGACATGGTCCGGATCGTCTACGACGTCGCCCTGTTCGACCGCGCCACCGTCGAGACGCTGCTGTCCGACTACCTTCGCCTGCTCGCCGCCGCCCTGGACGCCCCGGACGCCCGCCTGTCCCGGCTGGGCGCCCTCCTCGGCCCCCGCCGCGCCCGGCCGCCGCGGCCGGCCGCCGGCCGGGCCGCCGCGACCGCACCGCGGACGGCGGCCGAACGGCATGTGGCCACGGTGTGGGGGGACCTCCTGGGCATCGAGGTCACCGACGTCCACCAGGACTTCTTCAGCCTCGGGGGCCACTCGTTGCAGGCTCTGCGGCTGCTCGCCCGGCTCACCGCCGCGTTCCGCGCCGAAGTACCCCTGCGGACCTTCTTCGCCGACCCGACGGTGGCCGGACTGGCCACCGCACTTCAGCGCACCTGCCCCAGGAGGACGGTATGGCGGTGACCGGCCGGATCGACGGCGTCCCCAGCGAGATCTGGCACGAGGAGGTGCTCGCCCCGCAGTTCGCCTACGAGGCGGAGCATCTCCTCGGCCACTATGTCGCCATCGAGAAGGTCCTGCTGCTGGAGTACGTCCGCATGGACCTGGCCGACGCCTCCGGCGCGGCCGACCTCGCCGCCCGCCTCGACACGCTCAGCCCCGACGCCGTGCGCGCCGACCCCGAGCAGAACATGTCCGACATCTCCTTCGCGGTGGAGCGCCATGTACAGGACGGTGCCACCCCGCCCTTCCCCGCCTGGCATGTCGACCGCAGCCGCAACGACCTCCAGGCGTGCGCCCAGTTGATGGCCGCCCGCGACACCCTCGCCGCCGTCGCCGAGGACCTGACCACCTTCGCCCGGGCCGTCCTCGCCCTCGCCGGCCGGTACACCGAGACGCCCATGCCGGGATACACCCACGGCCAGGCCGCCCAGATCGTCAGCCCCGGCTTCCATCTGGCCGCACTCGGCGCCGAGACGATCACCGCGCTGCGCCGCATGCTGCACACCTACGACGAGTGCGACGCCTGCCCGCTCGGCTCCGGCACCATGGCGGGGCAGGAACTGCCGTGGGACCGCGCCCGCATGGCCGACCTCCTGGGATTCGCGCGCGCTCAGCCGCACGCCCTGATGGCCGTCGCCTCCCGCACCTGGACCACCCTGATCGCGGGGGACCTCGCCCAGTACGCGGTCGTCCTCAGCCGCTTCACCACCGACCTCATGACCTGGGCGGGCAGCGACTCCGGATTTCTCGACCTGCCCGACGAACTGGCCGGCATCTCCGCCGCCATGCCGCAGAAGCGCAACTTCCCCATCCTGGAACGCATCCGAGGCCGCTGCGCGCACGTCGCGGGCCGCGCCGCCGACATCGCCGCCGGGCAGCGCAACACCCCTTACAGCAACACCGTCGAGGTCTCGAAGGAGGCCGGCGGCCAACTGCGGGTCCAGACCGACGCCATGCGCTCCGTGCTGCGGCTGGCCCACGCCGTCGTCGCCGGAGCGACCTTCCGGACCGACCGCATGCGCGCCGCGTGCGCCGAGGACCACCTCGGGGGGTTCACCCTCGCCAACCGGCTCACCCTCACGTACGGCATTCCCTGGCGCACCTCCCAGATCATCGCCGGACGGTACGTCAGACACGCCGTACGGCGGGAGCTGCGCCCCGGTGAGCCCGATGCCGCCCTGCTGCGCGACTGCGCCGCCGAGTCCGGCCACCCCATCGACGCCCTCGACGCCCTCGGTGCCCTGCTCGCCGAGGCGTTCGACGTCGACCACGGGCTGCGCGCCAAACAGTCGGCGGGCTCCACCCACCCCCAGCGGGTACGGGAACTGCTCGCCGGGCAGGGCGTGGAACTCGACGCCCTCGGCGCGGCCTGGGCCGGGCACGCCGCCCGCCGCGCCGCCGCCGAGGGCCGCCGCGACGCCGCGCTCGCCGTACCCGGGCGGCGGCCGGCATGACGGAACCGGCACTCGTCGCCCGCCGCGTGGCCGTGGACCTGAACGAAGGCACCGCCGTCGCCTGCGGCACCTTTGGCGAACTGCTCCAGGGCGTCCTCCCCGACGGCACCGACTTCCTGGCCACGTTCCCCATCACCCACGGCACCCGCGCATGGTTCCGCTACGACCGGAGCGGCCCGCCGCGGGTCTACCCCGCCCACAAGACCAAGTCGCTGCGCCTGACCCGGGCCATGCTCGCCGCCTGCGACGCGGCCGGCGGCGGCTCCCTCGTCCTCGACAGCGACCTGCTCGTCGGCAAGGGCCTCGCCAGCTCGTCCGCCGACCTGGTCGCCACGGCCCGGGCCGTCGGCGCCGTCCTCGGCCTGGACACCTCGCCCGCCGCCATCGAGGACTGGCTGCGCCCCATCGAACCCACCGACGGCGTCATGCACCCCGGTATCGTCCTGTTCGAACACCGGGCCGTCCGGCTCCGCGCCCGGCTCGGCGCCCTGCCGCCCACCACCGTCGTCGCCGTGGACGAGGGCGGCCTGCTCGACACGGTCGCCCACAACCGGCGCATCCGGAGGGTCCCGCCCGCTCTGGCCGCCGAGTACGCACGGCTCGCCGACGACCTCACCGCCGCGGTCCGACGCCAGGACCTGGCCGCGGTCGGCGCCGTCGCCACCCGCAGCGCCCGGCTCAACCAGGGGTGGCTGCCCAAGCGCAACCTCGACGCCCTCGTCCGCATGGCCGACGACCTCGGCGCTCCGGGCGTCGTCTGCACCCACAGCGGCACCATGGCCGGACTCCTGCTGGACGCCTCGGCCCCCGGCCACCCCGGCACACTCGCCGCTGCCCGGGCCGCCTGTGCCCGACTGCCAGGCACCACGTCCGTCTACCGGTCCACCACCCCGTCACCGGCCTTCCCAGGGAGCACGCATGCGTCATGACACCCTCATCGACGCCATCGGCAACACCCCGGTCGTACGGCTGCGTGTGGACGCCCCGGAGCGTGTGGAGGTCTACGCCAAGCTCGAACTGCAGAACCCGTACGCCATGAAGGACCGGGTCGCCCGCCGCATGATCCTGGAGGCACGCCGTACGGGCGCCCTGGCGGAGGGCGCGCCCGTCGTGGAGAGCTCGTCCGGCACGATGGCGCTGGGCATCGCCCTGGTCGGAACCTGTCTGGGGCACCCCGTCCACATCGTCAGCGATCCCCGCATCGACCCCGTCACCCTCACCAAGCTGACGGCGATGGGCTGCACGGTCCACATCGTCGAGGCGATGACGTCCCAGGGGTGGCAGAGCGCCCGGCTGGAGCGACTCGCGGACCTCATGCGGGAACTGCCCGGCGCGTACTGGCCGCGCCAGTACAGCAACCCTGACAACCCCGCCGCCTACCGGTCCCTCGCCGACGAACTCGTCGCCGACCTGGGGACGGTGGATGTCCTGGTCGGCTCCGTCGGCAGCGGCGGCTCGCTGTGCGGCACGGCCGCGGCGCTCCTCGACCGCTTCCCCGCTCTCAAGGTCGTCGGGGTGGACTGCGTCGGCAGCGTCCTGTTCGGCCAGCCCGACCTGGCGACACGCAAACAGAGCGGCCTCGGCAACAGCCTGTTCCCCGACAACATCGACTACCGGCTCCTGGACGAGGTGCACTGGTGCTCCGACGACGAGGCGTTCCACGCCACCCGGAGTCTCGCGAGGGAGCAGCAGATCTTCGCCGGCAACACCTCCGGCTCCGTCTACCGCGTCCTGACCCACCTGGCCGCCCACGCCGCGCCCGGCACCCGCCTGGTCGGCATCATGCCCGACCGCGGCGACCGCTACGCCGACACCGTCTACCGGCACGAGCCCACCGGACCGATCGTCACGGAGCCCGTGCGGGTGCCCTTCGGAACGACCGTGACCCGCTGGTCGTACGCGTCGATACCGCGCGCCGACCGCCGGGTGCTGGTCTTCCTGGAGTCCAACACCACCGGCACGGGCATGCTCGCCCTGCGCACCGCCACCCGGCTCGGCTTCGCCCCGGTCCTGGTGGCCCGGGACCCCGGCAGGTACGCCGGGCTCGACGCCACCGGCTGTACGACCGTCACCTGCGACACCGAGGACGACGCCGCCGTGCTGGCCGCGGTCCGCACGGCCGCCGCTGGGCGCACCGTCGCGGGTACCACCACGACCAGCGACTTCTACCTGGAACACACGGCGCGCCTGGCCGACGCGCTGGGTGTGCCAGGTCACGCGCGCGGGACCGCCGCTGCCTGCCGGAACAAGGCCCTGACCAGGGCGGCCCTGGGGAACGCGGGTGTGCCCCAGCCCGCGTACTCCGTCGCCGAGGACACCGCGAGCGTCCCGGGGGCGGTGGCGCTGGTCGGCGCGCCGTGTGTCGTCAAACCGGTCGACGGGTCGGGCTCGCAGGACGTGCGGTGGTGTCCGGACGAGGCGACCGCCGTCGCGCACGCGGCACGCGTCCTGGCCGTCACCGAGAACGTACGAGGGCAGCGGAGCGCCGGACGGGTCCTCGTCGAGGAGTTCGTGGACGGGCCCGAGTACAGCGTGGAGATGTTCTGCGTCGGTGGCGAGGCGGTGTGCGTGGGGGTCACCCGGCGGACGACGACCCCGCTGCCCCACTTCGTCGAGACCGGGCATCTGTTCCCGGCGGACCTGCCGGCGGCGCGGCGGGCCGAACTCGCGGAGGCCGCCCGGCAGGCACTCAAGGCCGTCGGGTTCGAGCACGGCCCGGCCCACATCGAGGCGCGGCTGACGGCAGGGGGGCCCGTCGTCATAGAGATCAACGGGCGGCTAGCCGGCGGCATGATCCCCGAGATCGTCCGCGCCGCGACCGGAACCGACCTCCTGGAACAGCAGGTCCGCGCCGCCACCGGGCTGCCCGTGTACCTCGAAGCACAACGCGCCCGTCACGCGGGGTTGCGGTTCCTCACCGCACAGGAGGCCGGCCGGCTGGTGGCCGTCACCGGCACCGCCGCCGCCGAACGGGTGCCGGGCGTGGTCGCCGTCGTCGTCACCGGCGCGCCCGGCCGCGCCGTCCGGCCGCCCATGGACGCCTACGACCGGCTCGGCCACGTCATCGCGGTCGGTGACACGGAGCAGGAGGTGGAGACGGCGCTGGCGGCTGCGGCGGCGCTGCTGCGGGTGGAGACCGAGACCACGGACGGGTGAGGGTGACGCGGCCTTGCCCCCCCGGGACCCGGCATCAGGTGCCGTTGTCCCGACGGGAGTCGGTCTCGCCCAGCACCCGGACCCCGCGGGCCGCGCTGCGCACCGCGGGGATCCGGTCCCCCGCGGGTGGGGCGGGCGAAGTCCGTTCGATCGAGGGCGGTGACGGGCGACGGGCGGGCGGAATGAGCGAGGCCGGAGGCTCCGGCTGCCTCTGCGCCACCCACGCGGCGATGTGTGCCCGGGACCGTAGCCCCAGCGTGGTGCGGATGTGCCGGATGTGGGTTTCGACGGTCCGCACCGACACATGCATCCGCGCCGCGATCTGACGGTTCGTCAGACCCTGCACGACCAGCTCGGCCACGTCCTGCTCCCGCCTGCTCAGCGGATGGCCGGGCCGCTTGGGGTGCGCTCCTGGCTCGTCGTCGCCGAGCGCGAAGGAGATCGCCTGCTGCTCCGCCAGACCCCGTCCCGCGTCGAGGCCGGCTTCGGCGCGGGTGGACGGCATGGCCAGGAGGGCCGCCTCCCGGGCTTCGCGCAGGTGCCGGCGCCACCACTCGGTGTCCCGTCCTGTGCCGTCGCGGATCCGCTCCGCCGCCCCCAGCAGTTGCAGACCCCGGTCGAACTGGCGGGCCCGGGTGGCGACCAGTGCCAGCCCCTCGATCGCCGCGGCCGTGTCGCCGCGGTGAGTGGGGCGCGCCCGAAGCACCTCGGTGAAGTACGCCTCGGCCGTCGCCAGGTCGTCCTTCTCCAGCGCCAGGGCACTGGCCGTGACCAGCACCGGGTGCAGCCGGAAGGGGGTCGCGTGGCGGCGCAGCGCGGGCAGGACGCGGCAGATCTTCCGCTCCGCTTCGCCCAGTTCGCCGTTCTCCAGCTCCGCTCGGGCGATGGCGCCCAGGCTCAGCGTGGTCAGCAGCTCGTGGTCCAGCTCCAGTGCGATGTCCAGGGCCTCCGCCAAGTCGGCGCGGGACGCCTCCCGTTCGTCCGTCAGATGCCGGACCGTACCGCGCAGCAGCAGCAGGCGGCCCAGCCGAGCCGGGCCGCCGCCGCGCTCGCGCTCCAGTGCCACCGCCTTGTCGGCACACCGGGCCGCGGCGGTGTCGTCGCCCGCCCTGCGCGCCAGTGCGGCTGCCGCCTCCAGGGCGACGCCGCGGTAGCCGGAGTCCGGCGCGGTGTGGTCCAGGGCGTACGCCACGTGTCCGGCGGCACCGGTGTGCCGCCCGTCGGCCTCCTCCGTCGCCGCCAGCGCCGAGGCCAACAGCAACTGGCGTTCATCGGTGCCGGCCCGGAGTACGCGCAGGGCCTGTGTGAGGTTGGCGTGCTCCTTCTCCAGCATGGCGAGTGTCCTGGCCGGTACGACGGCCTCGTGGTGCAGCGGCAGAGACATCGTTGTCAGCCAGGCCGTCAGCCGCTCGTACGCGCCCGTGTCCTCGCCCTGGGCGACGAGCATCTCGTGCCCGAGGCACCGTAGGGACTCCAGGAGCCGGAAGCGGGTCGGGCCGCCCGTGCCGGGCAGCAGGGTGATGACGGACTTCGCCTCCAGGCCGATGAGGATCTCGGTCATCGCCGACACTACCTCGGGCACGTCGGCCGCGAGCGCGGCGGCCGCGTCCGGCCCGAAGCCGCCCGGCAGCACCGACAGCCTGCGCAGCAACGCGCGCTCCGCCTCGCTCAGCAGGCCGTAGCCCCATTCCAGGGAGGCACGCAGGCTCCGGTGGCGGTCGTCGGCCAGCCGCCACCCGTTCGTCAGCAGCGCGAGCCGGTCGTCCAGCCGGGCCCGCACCTCGCTGGGCGGGAAGACGCGCATCAGCCGGGCGGCCATCTCGATGGGCAGCGGCACCCCGTCCAGCCGTACGCAGATCTCACCCACATCGGCCGCGTTCGCTTCGGTGAGCTGGAAGTCGGAGGCGACGGCACGGGCCCGGTCCAGGAACAGGGCGACCGCGTCGGAGCGGAGGCATGCGGCGAACACGGTCGCGGAGTCCAGGTCCGGGGGTGTCAGCTCGGCCACCGGGAAGACCGACTCGCCCGGGAGGCGCAGCGGTTCGCGGCTCGTGGCCAGGATCCGCAGCCGGGGGCGGCACGGCAGCAGATCGGTCAGCAGGGAGCCGCAGGTGTCCAGGACGTGTTCGCAGTCGTCGAGGAGGAGCAGCCGGTCCTTCTCCGCCTCGTCCGTGCCGTCGGGCATCTCCCCGAGCGCGGCCAGGATCCGCTGCCGTATCTCCTCCGGTTCGGAGAGCTGCCCGAGTCGGACCACCGCCACCTCGTAGCGCCGGCGACGGGCCTCCTGGCCGGCCAGTTCCAGCGCCAGCCGGGTCTTGCCCACGCCCGCCGGGCCGGTCAGCGTCAGCA
Organism: Streptomyces sp. NPDC096310; assembly: GCF_044763125.1. NCBI lineage: Bacteria > Bacillati > Actinomycetota > Actinomycetes > Kitasatosporales > Streptomycetaceae > Streptomyces > Streptomyces sp. NPDC096310. Next base: position 26,734 of record NZ_JBIWFO010000037.1, read on the forward strand.
GCCGCACCTCGCGCAACAGCCGTGCCAGCTCGATCAGTTCGTCCGTACGGCCGATGAAGCTGCTCATCTGGGTCAGCGGCGCCTCGATGAGCGCGGTGCCCATGCCGCCGGCCTTCTGCCGCATGCGGTAGGAACGCCGCCGACAGGCGTTGGAGCAGTAGCGGGCCCGCGGCAGCGAGGTTCCGGACGGTCGGTGCGGGTGTACCGGCTGGCCGCAGGTGTCGCAGGTGGCCATCTGGGAAGCGGACATAGCACCTACCTTTGTCGGTGAGGTCGGGCATGGGTAAGGGCCGCCCCGGGCTGCGACGCGTGCCCGCCCGGCGGTGGACGGCTGACGCGTCGATGGCGGAAGTGGGTGGGAGCGCGGGGATTCGGCGTGGCGCGGTCGCCGTCGAGCCGACGGCATGTCACGCGGCCGGCGTCCGATCGGTACGCGAACGACGTGATGGGGCATGCCGAATGCGCCCTCTGAACCAGGAGAAGTGCCGGGAACCTGATCCCGTTCCCGGCCGTATGCTTGATTGATTCCGTCAGCACGCGCAGCGGTCACTGGCCGGCCGGCGGTATTCCAGGAGAGTGCACGTGATACGAGCACGGCCCGGTCGGGCATGTTGATTTGCGGGGCAGCGCCTTACGCGGTAACCGGCGTCCTGTCGGCCGAGACGCGGCCATGACGGCCGCCGCACGGCGGACGCGCCGCCGACCACGCTGTCGAGGACGGGTGTGTCGGTCTTTCCCGGTGACCGGGCCCGCGGGACGGCCGGGTCCCCGTCGGCCCGGTCCGCGGTGGCCCCGTCGTCCGGGCGCACTTGGACGACGTGCGGAAGTGCCGGGCCGGCCCTGGTTCCGCGGCGAGGACGCGCATGGCGGGGCCGATGTGTGCCGTGTGCGTGCCCGGGGTGGTACGCGGATCCGGCGGGGACCCCTCTGTGAGGCGGTGAGAGGCGGGGGGAGAGCCTTTCACCCGATCTCTGTCGCGTGCGATGCCTACTGAACGAGTGGTCGCCACGGCATACCGTCTTTCTACGCTCATATGTGGGGGCTGCGGCCGCCGGTCGCAACTAATGAGGTTGAAGAGAGGAATTGCTTGTCATTCGGTCAAGCAATTCTTTGCACGGTCCTGAAACATTGTGGTTCCAGCATTCGGTGGTACGGTCAATGTATACCGCGTGCCCGCTGGTCTTCTGTTTGTTTGCTCTTCTGGGGTTGCCCGCTTGATGCCCGTATTCCCTGTGGGTGGGTGAAGGTCCGCCCGCGCTCGCCGGGTACTCCCGTTGCGGCTTCGTGTTGATCTTTTACGTCAACCGGTCGGCGCCGCATCCGATGCCCGGGTCGTGTGCCCGTCTCGGGAGGCGTGCCGCCCGTATCGGGCCCGTTTCCATGGGTCACGCATCCCAGGTGACCGGGAGACTCTTCACCCCGTGGATGTCCGAGATCTCCGTGCGCAGGGCGACTCTTTCGGCCGGTATGGCAAGGCGCAGCGTGGGGAAGCGGTTGACCAGGGCGGGGAACGCGACCCGCATCTCGACACGGGCCAACTGCTGACCCAGGCACTGGTGGATGCCGTGGCCGAAGGCCAGGTGCCCGCCGTCCTGCCGGTGAAGGTCGAGCACGTGGGGATCGGCGAAGCGCTCGGGGTCACGGTTCGCGGTGTTGTACGAAAGGATCACCGGTGAGCCGGCCTTGATGGTCTGGCCGCCGAGTTCGACGTCTTCCCGCGCCGTCCGCATGAACGTCTTGCCGACGCTCAGATACCGCAGCAGCTCCTCCACGGCCCGGTCGGCGAGCGCGGGATCGGCGCGCAGCGCGGCCAACTGCTCCGGGTTGCGCAGCAGTGCGAAGGTACCGAGGGCCAGCATGTTCGCGGTGGTGTCGAGCCCGGCCGCGAGCAGGATCAGGGCGATCCCCTTCAGTTCCTCATCGTTCAGATCGCTGTCGGTGAGGTCGCTGAGCACGTCGTCGGTGGGGTGCGCACGCTTGGCGGCCACCAGCTCGGCGAGGTGGTACTGGGTCGTGGTGTAGGCCGCTATCACGTCCTTGTCGTCCGCCTCCGCGTTCATGAACGACTCGAACTGCTTCTGGAAGGAGTCCCGGTCCTGGTGGGGCACCCCCAGCAGCTCACAGATCATGATGGCGGGGATGGGTTTGGCGAACGCGGTCACCAGGTCCGTCGGCGGCCCGGCCTTCTCCATGGCGTCCAGGTGGTCGGTGGTGATCTGCTCAAGGCGCTCGGTAAGCAGTCGCATCCGTCGTACGGTGAACTTGCCCATCAGCGGTTTTCGATAGCGGCTGTGCTGGGGATCATCCATGAGGAGGAACTCGCCGGGCGGTGCCGGAGGGATCTCGATGTCTCCGTAGTCGACGGTCGGGTGGATCATGAGTTCTTTGCGTGAGCTGAACCGCGAGTCGGCCAGGACCGACTTGATCAGGTCGTACCCGGTGAGCAGCCAGCCGGACCTTCCGCCGGGGAAGGTGTAGCGGCTGATGGGGCCGTGCCGGCGGGCGTCGAGCAGCTCTGCCGGCGGGTCGAAGGGGGAGCCGGGCTGACGCGTCGTCGGCAGCGTGGTGACGGTGTGCAAGGATTCACCCATGACCAGTCCTCATCTCGTGACCGTACGTTTTTGACCATGCTCGAAACCTGTATTGCATTCAGGATGTCCGCCAAATTTAGGTGATTCCCGGGCGCTTGGCGGAAAACTGACACAAAGACGCTGGGCTGGGATGCGATCCTGGGCCGCAATGAAGAGCGGACGAAAGTAATACGGCGGCGTGCCGCGAGGCGGTTGTCCCGCAGAACGGTCAGCGCATCGTGGCCGGACATACGGACGGGCTCCCCAACGCCGAGCTCGCCGCTTGGCGTTGGACGAGATCAGGGCGGTCGGGCCGCGCCGCCAACCATGTGACGCAGCGGTCGAAGACATCCGCCGGTTGACGCGCGCACGCCCCGCCTCCAGGTCGACGTCGCCGTCCTGGAGGCGGTGACGGAGGACGACGTCGCCGAGGCGGGTCAGCCCACCCGCGTCGCCTCGCCCAGGGCCCGCAGCGACACCGCCATCGGCATGGCCCGGTGCGGCGCGGCGGAGTCGAACTCCCGCGAATGGTGCCTCTCCGTCACCGGCCTGCGGGTCAGAAACGCCAGCAGGTCACGGGTGGCGGGACGCTCCGGGTCAGCCGCGTACAGCGTCGACACGCTGTGCTTCAGCTCGTGGTCGACGATCAGGCACGTGTCGAGGAAATCACGGTGCTGGGCGCGGGCGCGCACCAGCTTCGGATCCGTGTCGTGCCAGCGGGTGCCGTTGGACTCGTCCATCTCGTGCAGGAACGTCACCGCGCTGTCCTCGGTCATGTTCTGGCTGCCGAGGTACGTCGTCATGGTGTGATCGACGCCGTCGCTGTGCACGCCCTCCAGAGCCGGTTCGCCGATCAGGTCCCCGTCGGTGATGGTCCGCACGTTCAGCAGCGTGCACACCCAGCGGTCGCTGCCGTAGTCGAGCTTCGGCCGGTGCTCGATCGTCATCCCGTCGAACACCAGGAACTTGAACACGAACAGCGCCTTCAGCGCGGTGTTGAGCTGGAGATCGTCGCGGATCTCGTCGAAGATCCGCACCTTTCCGGCGTCGTGCCGCACGAAGTCGTCCTCCGTGGACAGCATGAACGGCTGGAATTCCAGCCGCCGCACCTCCATCGCCACCGGATCGAAACCGAAACGACCGGTACGGGTCTTGCGGAACGGCAGCGTCGGATCGCTCTCCAGTGCGTCGCTGACGGTGACGAGCCGGCCGAGATCCTCGTCAGTGGCACCCAGGGCCTGCACGATACGGACCATTTTCTCGCCGGGCACGAAGGCGTAACGGTCACGGACATAGGACGAACGTATCTGGGCGAGGTCGGAATCCAGGCTGTCGTTCGGCATTCCCTTTTCCCTCCAGGACGGTGCCGCGAAATTGTGGAAAAACGTGGCAGGCGCTGACTGAAACCAGAGCTGCCACCGGTCTAGCACCGGGGGTTCGGGAAATCAATACCGAACGAAAGGGACCAGGCCCGTACCTCGGTAAACGTGCCTGCGTGCGGCCGTAACGGCGGCATTCGCGGATGCCCCGGCGCGGCCGCGCGACGAACGATCGGGTATGGCGAGTACCCGACGTGAGAAAAAGGTCGCGAGGAAAATGGCTGCGAGAAGCGCACTCACGAAGGCAGCGGAAAACTCCAGGGGAGTAGCCGGGCACCTCGTCGACCCGGATACGACGATCGCCGTCATCGGCGTCTCGTGCCGATTCCCCGGTGCCGAGAACCCGGACGGGCTGTGGCGGTTGCTGGCCGCGGGCGAGAGCAGCGTCAGCGAGGTGCCGCCCGGCCGCTGGTCCGGCCCCGCCGCCGAGGAGACGCCCCGCTGGGGCGCGTTCCTGGAGCGCCCCGAGGAGTTCGACGCCGCGTTCTTCGGCATCTCCCCGCGTGAGGCGCCGTACGTCGACCCGCAACAGCGGCTCGCCCTGGAACTCGGCTGGGAGGCCCTGGAGAACGCCCGGATCGTGCCGGACCGGGTGCGCGGCACCCGCCTCGGCACGTTCGTCGGCGTCACCGGCGACGACTACGCCCAACTGCTGTCCCCGCACGTCCACACCCTCGCCACCCAGCACGCTCTGCCCGGCGTACAGCGCGGCGTGATCGCCAACCGCCTCGCCGCCTTCATCGGTGCCCGCGGTCCCAGCATCACCGTCGACTCCGCGCAGTCCTCCTCTCTGGTCGCGCTCCACCTCGCCTGCGGGAGCCTGCGCGGCGAGGAGTCCGACACGGCGCTCGTGTGCGGGGTCAACCTCCATCTGCTGCCGCAGAGCGTGCTGCTCGCCGCACGCTTGGGCGCCCTGTCCCCGCGGGGGCGCTGCTTCACCTTCGACGAGCGGGCGGACGGCTACGTGCCCGGTGAGGGCGGCGGCGCCGTCGTGCTGAAACGCCTGCGCACCGCCCTCGCCGATGGCGACCGCATCCTGTGCCTGGTCCGAGGCAGCGCCACCACCAACGACCCGGACGGCGAAACCCTCACCGCGCCGACCGTCGCCGCCCAGGCCGACGCCCTCGCCCGCGCCTACCGGCACGCCGGCATCGCCCCGGACGCCGTCGACTACGTCGAGTTGCACGGCACCGGTACCCCCACCGGGGACCCCGTCGAGGCCGCCGCCCTCGGCGAGGTCATCGGCCGGCACCGCCCCGCCGACCGCCCGCTGGCCGTGGGTTCCGTGAAGACCAACATCGGCCACCTGAGCGGCGCGGCCGGCATCGCCGGCTTCATCAAGACCGTGCTCGCCCTCGCCCACCGGCAACTGCCCCCCAGCCTCAACTTCGACCACGCCCATCCGCGCATCCCCCTCGACGCACTCAACCTCCGCGTCCATCGACGGCTGGGCCCATGGCCCGGCGACCCCGCCGCCGACCGGTCACTCGTGGCAGGTGTCAGCTCCTTCGGCATGGGCGGCACCAACTGCCATGTCGTACTGAGCGACTGGCACCCCGAGCCCGGACCGGCCCGACGCGAACCGGCCGTGCCCGCCGTGCCCTGGCTGCTGTCCGGGCGTGGCGAGGCGGCCCTGCGCGACGCCGCGTCCCGACTCGCGAACAGCGACGCGGTGTGTGACCCGGAGGTTCCGGCGGCGGATGTCGCCCGGTCCCTCGCCTCGTCCCGGAGCGCCTTCGAGCGCCGCGCCGCGATCGTGGCGCCCTCACGGGACGGCCTCCTCGCCGGGGTGCGGGCGCTGGCCGAAGGATCCACCGCGCCCGGTGTCCTGACCGGGACAACCGCGCCAGGTGGAGTGGGGGTGGTGTTCTCGGGCCAGGGGTCGGAGCGCGGTGGTATGGGGGCGGGGCTGGCTCGATTCCCGGCGTTCGCCGAGGCGCTGGCCGAAGTGTGCCAGGTCTTCGACGAGGTGGCTGGGGAGGTCGCGGACGAGGTTGGTCTGTCGGAGGAGGCACGCGAGCGGTTCGGTGTGGAGCGGGGGGAGTTCGGTGCGCTTCTGCGGCGTGTGATGGCGGAGGGGGCCGGCGACGGGGAACCCGGTTTGGGCGGGACCGGTTGGGCCCAGGCGGGGTTGTTCGCGTTCGGTGTGGCGGCGTGGCGGTTGGTGTCGTCGTTGGGTGTGGTGCCATCGGTGGTGGCGGGACATTCGGTGGGGGAGCTGATCGCCGCTCATGTGGCGGGCGTGTGGTCGTTGCGGGATGCGGCGCGGGTGGTGCTGGCGCGTGGCTGGTTGATGGAGCCGATGCTGGAGCAGTTCGGCCGGATGCTGGGGGCGGTGGAGTTCGCGGCTCCCCGGCTGGCGGTGACGTCGAATGTCACGGGGCGGGTCGCCGAGCCGGAGCTGCTGCGGGATCCCGCCTACTGGGTGCGGCATGTCGAGGAGACGGTGCGGTTCGCCGACGAGGTCTCCGCCATGCGGGCCCGAGGGATCTCGACGTTCCTGGAGATCGGCCCGGGCACCGCCCTCACCACCCTGATCAAGGATTCGGTACCCGCGTCGGCGCCCGGCGCCGAGCAGCGCCCCGAGGTCTCCGCCGTCCCTCTGTGCCGCCGGGACCTGGACGAGGGACAGTCGTTGGTCGAGGCGCTCGCGCAACTGTGGGCGCGCGGGACCGATGTCGACTGGGAGCCCCTGCTCGGGACCGGGCGGCAGGTGGATCTGCCGACGTACCCGTTCCAGCGGCGGCGGTTCTGGCTGGACGTCGACGCTCCGGCCGCCTCCGCCTCCGCCTCAACTTCCGCTCCGGCCGCGATCCCGGCCTCCGTAACCGCTCCGAGCGAAGAACCGTCCGCTGCGTCCCCCCGCACCGCTCGCACCCCTCGCACCCCTCGCACCTTCCGCGAACTGCCCGACCTGCTCGAACTGGTACGGGAGCAGGCGGGCGCCATCATGCGGGACTCCGGCCCCATCGACGCGGCGCTGACGTTCAGGGACCTCGGCTTCAACTCGCTCATGACCGAGGAACTCGCGGAGGCGCTCGCCGCCCGCACCGGTCTGCCCCTCAGGGCGGACGTGGTCTTCGGCCATCCGACCCCCGCGGCCCTGGCCGAGCATCTGCGCGATGCGCTCACCGGCACCGAACACACCCCGGACCTCAGTGAACGGCGGGTGACTGACGAGCCGTTGGCGATCGTCGGCATGGCCTGCCGCTACCCGGGCGGCGTCGCCACGGCGGACGACCTGTGGCGCCTCGTGGCGTCCGGCGGGGACGCGATCGGCGGACTGCCCACCGACCGCGGCTGGGCCCCCGACATCCTGCACGGAGCGGATTCCGGCGACCACACCCCGGCCGGGGGTTTCCTGTACGACGCGGGCGATTTCGACGCGGACTTCTTCGGAGTCTCCCCGCGGGAGGCGTTGGCGATGGATCCGCAGCAGCGGTTGCTGCTGGAGACCTCCTGGGAGGCGTTGGAGCAGGCCGGTATGGATCCTGGCGGCCTTCGCGGCTCCGCCACCGGTGTCTATGTCGGTGCGACCACGCAGGATTACGGCCCTCGTGCGCACCATGCTCCGGAGCACCTCGCCGGCCACATCCTCACGGGGAGTACTCCGAGTGTGTTGTCCGGTCGTGTGGCGTACACGTTTGGTTTCGAGGGGCCCGCGGTGACGGTGGATACGGCGTGTTCGTCGTCGTTGGTGGCGTTGCATCTGGCGGGTCGGGCGTTGCGGTCAGGGGAGTGTGATCTGGCGCTGGCGAGTGGTGTGGCGGTCATGGCCACCCCCGGCATGTTCACCGAGTTCGGCCGACAAGGGGGGTTGGCGGCGGATGGGCGGTGCAAGCCGTTTTCGGCGGCGGCGGATGGTACGGCGTGGGGTGAGGGTGTGGGTGTTCTGGTGCTGGAGCGGTTGTCGGACGCCCGGCGCCATGGGCATCGGGTGCTGGCAGTGGTCCGTGGCTCGGCCGTCAATCAGGATGGTGCGTCCAATGGTCTGACGGCGCCGAGTGGTCCGTCGCAGCAGCGGGTGATCCGGGCGGCGTTGGCGGACGCGGGGCTGTCCGCGGGCGAGGTGGACGCGGTCGAGGCGCACGGCACGGGGACGCGGCTGGGCGATCCGATCGAGGCGCAGGCGCTGGCGGAGGCGTACGGGCGGGGGCGGGATCCGGAGCGGCCGTTGTGGCTGGGTTCGCTGAAGTCCAACATCGGGCACACCCAGGCCGCCGCCGGAGTCGGTGGCGTGATCAAGATGGTGCAGGCGATGCGGCACGGTGTGCTGCCCGCTTCGCTGCATGCGGGAGAGCCGACGCCGCGCGTGGCGTGGGAGTCGAGCGGCCTGGAACTGCTGGCGGAGCCGCGGGAGTGGCCGGGGCGGGATGGTCGTGTGCGGCGTGCGGGTGTGTCGTCGTTCGGGATCAGTGGCACGAACGCGCATGTGATCGTGGAGGAGGCTCCGGCTGTGGCCGGGTCGGGGGGCGGGGGTGGTGAGGTTCCGGTGGTGCCGTGGGTGCTGTCGGGGCGTGGTGGTGCGGCGTTGCGGGGTCAGGCGGAGCGGCTGGCGGCGTTTGTCGAGGCGCGGCCGGAGGTGTCGCTCACCGAGGTCGGGGCTTCGTTGGTCGCCGGCCGTGCGGTGCACGAGCATCGTGCGGTGGCCGTGGGTGCGACCCGGGACGAACTCCTCGACGCGGTACGGGCGCTGGCCCGCGGCACGACAGAAGGCGGAGCCGTGGTGGGCGAGCGCGGCGACACCGCTTCCCGGGTGGTGCTGGTGTTCCCCGGGCAGGGGTCGCAGTGGGTGGGGATGGCGGCGGGGTTGCTTGCTGATTCGCCGGTGTTCGCCGCGCGGATGCGGGAATGCGCGGCGGCCTTGCAGCCTCATCTTGAGGTGCCGCTTCTGGAGGTCCTGGGCGACTCGGCCGCGCTGGAGCGGGTGGACGTGGTGCAGCCGGTGTTGTGGGCGGTGATGGTGTCGTTGGCCGAGGTGTGGCGTTCGTACGGTGTGGAGCCGTCGGCCGTGGTGGGTCATTCGCAGGGTGAGATCGCCGCTGCCGTGGTCGCGGGTGCTCTGTCGCTGGAGGGCGGGGCGCGGGTGGTGGCCCTGCGCAGCCGGGCGATCGCCGCCGAACTGGCAGGGCGTGGCGGTATGGCGGTCGTGCGGGTCCCTGCCGACGAGGCACGCCGGGTCATCGGAGACCTTCGGGACGTGGTGTCGGTCGCGGCGGTGAACGGGCCTGCGACGACGGTGGTTTCGGGTACGCGGGAGGGGCTGGACGAGTTGGAGGTCCGGTGCGGGCGGGAGGGGGTGCGGTTGCGGCGGGTGGCGGTGGACTACGCCTCGCACTCGGCTCAGGTGGATGCGTTGCGGGAGCGGATTCTCGCCGATCTGGCTCCGGTACGGGCGCGTCGTGCGGAGGTTCCGTTCTTCTCCACGGTCACCGGCGCCTGGCTGGAGGAGGAGGTGCCGGACGCCGCCTACTGGGCGGACAATCTCCGCCGCCCGGTCCGTTTCGAGGAAGCGGTACGTGCGCTGGCCGCCGACGGCTTCGGCGCGTTCGTCGAGTGCAGCCCCCATGCCGTACTGACAGGGGACATCCAGCACACCCTGGAGGCGGCCGGTCAGGACGCGGTCGTCGTCGGTTCGCTCCTCCGCGACGACGGTGGCCCGCGGCGCCTGCTGACCTCGCTGGGTGAGGCTTTCGTGCACGGTGTCCCGGTGGACTGGGCGCAGGTGTTCGCCGGTTCCGGAGCCCGCGGCGTCGACCTGCCCACCTACGCCTTCCAACACGAACGCTACTGGTTCGACACCGACACGGGCACCCTCGACGTGTCGGCCGCCGGCCTCACCCCCGCCCGGCATCCGCTGCTCGGCGCCGCCGTCCGCACCGCCGACGGCGGCACTCTCGTCCTGACCGGACGGATCGCCGCGCAGACCCACCGGTGGCTCTACGATCACACCGTCGCTACCCTCGCCCTGCTGCCCGGGACGGCTCTGCTCGAACTGGCCGTGCAGGCGGGGGACCGGTACGGCACCCCGCACGTCGGCGAACTCGTCCTCCACGCCCCCATGGCGCTGCCCGGTCCGGGCGGCGCCGCGGACCTCCAGATCACGGTCACCGCGTCCGGCGAGCCGGGCCGTGCCACGGCCACCGTCCACGCACGTCCCGCCACGGACGACGCCGACGCGCCGTGGACGCACCACGCCACGGCGGCGCTCGCCGAGACCCCCGCCGCCCGGGCCCGGCCCGTCTCGGACTGGGCCGCCACCTGGCCGCCGGCCGGAGCCACCCCGACCGGCCCTGGCGATGTCTACGCCGACCTGGCCGACACCGGATACACCTACGGACCCGCCTTCCAAGGGCTCAGCCGCCTGTGGGTGGCTTCCGACGGAACCGTCTACGCCGAAGCTCACCTCCCGGAGCGGGACCAGGACGCCGACGCCACCAGCAGCACCAGCACCAGCACCAGCGCCAGCACCAGCACCAGCACCAGCACCGGAACAGGCACGGGCACCCGTGACGGCGACGGATACGCCCTCCATCCGGCCCTCCTCGACTCCGTCCTGCACGCCGTACCGGCCGGCCGCGTGCTGGGCGGCGAGCTGCGCCTGCCGTACGCCTGGGGTGATGTCGCCCTGTACGCCGCCGGTGCCCGTGCCCTGCGCGCCCGTATCGCGCGTACCGGCGAGGGCGAGGTCACCATCGACCTTGCCGACGGTGCCGGACGCCCGGTGGGGAACATCGGCTCGCTCACCATGAGGCCGGCCGACACCGCCCGGCTCGGCGCGCCGACCGAGGCAGCGGCCCGGTCGCTGTTCGCCGTGGAGTGGGACGCGCTGTCGCCGGGCGACTCGCCGCCCACCGGCCACTGGGCTCTGCTGGCCGGTGACGACGGCCCGGCCCGAGCGGCCCTCCGGGACAGCGGCGCCCTCCCGCCCACCGCAGCCGCGTACCGGGACGTCGGCCATCTGCGCACCGCCCTCGACGCGGGCGCCGCCGTACCCGACGTTCTCGTATGGCTCGTTCCACACGCGGACGGCGACCCCGTGACCGACGCCCACGCGCACGCGGCGGCGGCCCTGGAAACCGCCCGCGCCCTGCTCCTCGACGACCGGATGACCACCACCCGGCTCCTCGCCGTCACCGGGGGCGCCACCGGCCCGGACGCCGTGACCGACGTCGCCGCAGCCACCGTCTGGGGTCTGCTGCGCACCGCGCAGACCGAGACCCCTGGGCGGTTCCTCCTCGTCGACACCGACCGGCAACGGGAATCGCTGCGGCTCCTGCCCGCCGTCGCCGCGAGCGCCGAACCGCAGGTCGCGCTGCGCGCCGGCCGTGCCCACACTCCCCGGCTTTCCCGCGCCGCGGCCGTGGCCGACGCCACCACCCCCTTCGGCCCGGACGGCACGGTCCTGTTCACCGGCGCCTCCGGGCGGATCGGCGGCCTGCTCGCCCGGCACCTGGTCCACGAACACGGCGTACGCGAGCTGTTGTTCGTCAGCCGGCGCGGAGCCGACGCGACCCGCGATCTCACCGCCGAACTCACCGCGGCGGGCTGCGCGGTGACGACGGTCGCCTGCGACCCGGCCGACCGCGGTGCGCTCGCCGCCGCCCTTGCGAGCGTCCGTACCGTGCACCCCCTCACCGCGGTGGTGCACGCCGCGGGCGCCACCGACGACGGTGCGGTCACCTCCCTGACGGCCGACCAGCTCGCCAAGGTTCTGCGGCCCAAGGTGGACGCCGCCTGGCACCTGCACGAACTCACCCGCGAGGAGCCGCTGACCGCGTTCGTCGTCCTCTCCTCGGTCTCCGGCGTGCTCGGCACCGCCGGACAGGCCAACTACGCCGCCGCCAACGCCTTTCTCGACGCGCTGGCCGCCCACCGCTCCCACCTGGGCCTGCCCGGACAGGCTCACGCCTGGGGCCTGTGGGACCAGGACGCCAGCGGTGGTGGCATGGCATCGGGCCTCGACGACACCGACCGGACGCGGCTGGCGCGGCTCGGGGTGGTGCCGCTGCCCGAGGACGAGGCCCTCGCTCTGTTCGACCGCGCGGTCGCCGACCCGAGGCCGCTCATGGTCCCCGTGAAGCTGGACGTGCGTCCGGTCCGTGAGCGGGCCGCGCGGAACGGCGTGCCGGCGCTGCTGCGCCGCATCGTCCGCCCGCCGCGTGCGACCGGCGGGGACTCTCCGTTCGCCGACCGCCTGGCGGCCCTCGCGCCGGACGAGCGGCCCGGCCTGGCCCTCGATCTCGTACGGGCCAAGGCCGCCGCCGTCCTCGGCCATGCGGTGGCCGGGAGGGTCCCCGCCACACGGCCCTTCCAGGACATCGGCTTCGACTCGCTCGGCTCGCTCGAACTACGCAACCGGCTGAACACCGAGACCGGCCTGCGGCTGCCCGTCGGACTGCTCTTCGACCACCCCACGCCCACCGCGCTCGCCACGTTCCTGGTGAGCGAACTGGCCGGTGCGGCCGACGCCACGCCCGACGAGGAACGGCCCGCCCCCACCGCCTCCACCGCCCCCACCACCCCCGAGGCACCCATCGTCCCTGCCGCCCCTTTCGTCCCCACGGCCGCCGTCACCGCCAAGGTCACCGCTTCTCCCACGGCCCGCACCGACGAACCCCTGGCGATCGTCGGCATGGCATGCCGCTATCCCGGGGGTGCGACCAGCCCCGAGGCCCTGTGGGAGCTGGTGTCCACCGGCGCCGACGGCATCGGCCCCTTCCCGGTCGACCGCGGCTGGGATCTCGACGGGCTCTACCACCCCGACCCCGGCCATCCCGGCACCTCGTACACCCGCGAGGGCTGTTTCCTGCACGACGCGGGCGATTTCGACGCGGGCTTCTTCGGTATCTCCCCGCGGGAGGCGTTGGCGATGGATCCGCAGCAGCGGTTGCTGCTGGAGACCTCCTGGGAGGCGTTGGAGCAGGCCGGTATGGATCCTGGCGGCCTTCGCGGCTCCGCCACCGGTGTCTATGTCGGTGCGACCACGCAGGATTACGGCCCTCGTGCGCACCATGCTCCGGAGCACCTCACCGGTCATGCTCTCACGGGGAGTACTCCGAGTGTGTTGTCCGGTCGTGTGGCGTACACGTTTGGTTTCGAGGGGCCCGCGGTGACGGTGGATACGGCGTGTTCGTCGTCGTTGGTGGCGTTGCATCTGGCAGGTCGGGCGTTGCGGTCGGGGGAGTGTGATCTGGCGCTGGCGAGTGGTGTGGCGGTCATGGTCACTCCCGGCCTGTTCATCGAGTTCAGCCAGCAGCGAGGGTTGGCGGCGGATGGGCGGTGCAAGCCGTTTTCGGCGGCGGCGGATGGTACGGCGTGGGGTGAGGGTGTGGGTGTTCTGGTGCTGGAGCGGTTGTCGGACGCCCGGCGCCATGGGCATCGGGTGCTGGCAGTGGTCCGTGGCTCGGCCGTCAATCAGGATGGTGCGTCCAATGGTCTGACGGCGCCGAGTGGTCCGTCGCAGCAGCGGGTGATCAGGGCGGCGTTGGCGGACGCGGGGCTGTCCGCGGGCGAGGTGGACGCGGTCGAGGCGCACGGCACCGGCACGACCCTCGGCGACCCGATCGAGGCCGATGCGCTGTTCGCCACATACGGGCGGGGGCGGGATCGGGAGCGGCCGTTGTGGCTGGGTTCGCTGAAGTCCAACATCGGGCACACCCAGGCCGCCGCCGGAGTCGGTGGCGTGATCAAGGTGGTGCAGATGATGCGGCACGGTGTGCTGCCCGCTTCGCCGTACGCCGGGGAACCCACGCCGCATGTCGACTGGTCCCCCGGCACCGTGAGGCTCTTGGCGGAGCCGCGGGAGTGGCCGGGGCGGGATGGTCGTGTGCGGCGTGCGGGTGTGTCGTCGTTCGGGATCAGTGGCACGAACGCGCATGTGATCGTGGAGGAGGCTCCGGCTGTGGCCGGGTCGGGGGGCGGGGGTGGTGAGGTTCCGGTGGTGCCGTGGGTGCTGTCGGGGCGTGGTGGTGCGGCGTTGCGGGGTCAGGCGGAGCGGCTGGCGGCGTTTGTCGAGGCGCGGCCGGAGGTGTCGCTCACCGAGGTCGGGGCTTCGTTGGTCGCCGGCCGTGCGGTGCACGAGCATCGTGCGGTGGCCGTGGGTGCGACCCGGGACGAACTCCTCGACGCGGTACGGGCGCTGGCCCGCGGCACGGGTGACGGTGGTCAGGTACGCGACGACGACGCCGAGCCACGGGTGGTGTTCGTGTTCCCCGGGCAGGGGTCGCAGTGGGTGGGGATGGCGGCGGGGTTGCTTGCTGATTCGCCGGTGTTCGCCGCGCGGATGCGGGAATGCGCGGCCGCGCTGGAAGGCCATCTCGACCTGCCCCTTCTGGAGGCGCTGGGTGATGCGGCTGCGCTGGAGCGGGTGGACGTGGTGCAGCCGGTGTTGTGGGCGGTGATGGTGTCGTTGGCCGAGGTGTGGCGTTCGTACGGTGTGGAGCCGTCGGCCGTGGTGGGTCATTCGCAGGGTGAGATCGCCGCTGCCGTGGTCGCGGGTGCTCTGTCGCTGGAGGGCGGGGCGCGGGTGGTGGCCCTGCGCAGCCGGGCGATCGCCGCCGAACTGGCCGGGCAGGGGGGCATGGCGGCCGTGGCCACGTCAGAGGACGAGGTGCGCCGTCTCATGGCGGACATCAAGGACGTGGTGTCGGTCGCGGCGGTGAACGGGCCTGCGACGACGGTGGTTTCGGGTACGCGGGAGGGGCTGGACGAGTTGGAGGTCCGGTGCGGGCGGGAGGGGGTGCGGTTGCGGCGGGTGGCGGTGGACTACGCCTCGCACTCGGCTCAGGTGGATGCGTTGCGGGAGCGGATTCTCGCCGATCTGGCTCCGGTACGGGCGCGTCGTGCGGAGGTTCCGTTCTTCTCCACGGTCACCGGCGCCTGGCTGGAGGAGGTGCCGGACGCCGCCTACTGGGCGGACAATCTCCGCCGCCCGGTCCGTTTCGAGGAAGCGGTACGTGCGCTGGCCGCCGACGGCTTCGGCGCGTTCGTCGAGTGCAGCCCCCACCCGGTGCTGACCGCGGCGGTGCAGGAGACGCTGGAGGCGGCCGGTCACGAGGCGGTGGTGGCCGGAACGTTGCGCCGTGACGACGGCGGAGCCCAGCGCCTGTTCACCTCGTTCGGCGAGGTCTTCGTGCACGGTGTCCCGGTGGACTGGGCGCAGGTGTTCGCCGGTTCCGGAGCCCGCGGCGTCGACCTGCCCACCTACGCCTTCCAACACGAACGCTACTGGTGGGACCCCGCCACCCTGCGCAAGCCCGCCATCTCCCGGGAGACTGCCGGTCCCGCCGACGACACAGGCTTCTGGGAGGCCGTGGAGAGCGGTGACACCGAGACCCTGATGGACACCCTCGACATCGACAGTGTCTCCCTCGCCCCGGTCCTGCCCGCCCTGCGCACCTGGCACCGGCACCGTACGGCGGCGGCCACCGTCGCCTCGTGGTGCTACCGCACCCGCTGGGTCCCCGCGTCGCTGCCGGACACCCCCACCCTGACCGGTGCCTGGCTGCTGGCCGTACCCGCCGGTTCCGCCGCCGCCGACCGTGCCGTCGAGGTCGCCGCCGCCGTACGCGACCACGGCGGTGACGTCACCACTCTCGAACTGCCGGCCACCGCCACCCGGGAGGACATCGCCCGCCGGCTGCCGGGGGACAGGTACGCGGGCGTGCTGTCCCTGCTGTCCGTCGCGGACGGCCCCGCCACCGCGGACGGCGTTCCGCGGACCGGGCTCACCGCGACCGTCGCCCTGTTCCAGGCCCTCGGCGACACCGGCAGCGGCGCCCCCCTGTGGTGCCTGACCCACGACGCGGTCACCGCCACCGACCAGGACCTACGGACCCACCGCGACAGTGCGGCGGCACAGCACATGGTGTGGGGCCTGGGCAGGATCCTCGCCCTGGAACACCCTGAGCGGTTCGGCGGCCTCGTCGACCTGCCGGCCCGGCCCGACGCCCGAACCGGCCGCCTCCTCGCGGCGCTCCTCTCCGGCACCGCGGGCGAGGATCAGGTGGCCCTGCGCCCGTCCGGCGCCCTCGTCCGCCGCCTGGCCCGCGCTGCCGCCACCGGCTCGCACCCGGCATGGCGCCCGCGCGGCACCGTCCTGGTCACCGGCGGCACCGGAGGGCTCGGCGCCCGGGTGGCCCGCCACCTCGCCGGGTCGGGCGCCGAACACCTCGTACTGGCCGGCCGCCGCGGCCCCGACGCGCCCGGCGCCGCCGAGCTGTGCGCCGAACTGGAGGCCACCGGCGTACGCGTCACCGTGGCCGCCTGCGACGTCGGCGACCGCGCGGACCTCGCCCGGCTGCTCGACGCCGTTCCCGGCGACTGCCCGCTGACGGCCGTGGTGCACACCGCCGCCGTCCTCGACGACGCCGTCGTCGAGCACCTCACCCCCGGCCAGATCGACCGGGTCACCCGCGCCAAGGCCGACGGCGCCTGGCACCTGCACGAGCTGACCCGGGGCAGCGACCTGGACGCGTTCGTGCTGTTCTCCTCCGTGGCCGGCACCCTCGGCGCCTCCGGGCAGGGCAACTACGCCCCCGGCAACGCCTACCTGGACGCCCTCGCCGAACAGCGGCACGCCCTCGGACTGCCCGCCACCTCCGTCGCCTGGAGCATCTGGGACGAGCGGGGCATGGCCACCGAGGGCGGCATCGGGACGCTGGCCCGCCGCCACGGCCTGCCCGTCATGGCACCCGACCTCGCGGCCACCGCCCTGACCGTGGTGGCCGGTGAGCCCGCGCCGACCGTCATGGTCGCGGACGTGGAGTGGGACAGGTTCCACGTCGCCTACACCGCCACCCGGCCCAGCCCGTTCCTCGCGGACCTGCCCGACGTACGACGGCTCACCGCGGTCACACCGGCGGACGAGCCGGCGCCAGGCGCCGCCACCGGATCCGGGGACCTCGTCGCCCGGCTCACCACGCTGGGCGGCCGCGCCGAACAGCAGGCCGTCCTCCTGACCGCCGTCCGCGAGCAGGTCGCCGTGGTGCTCGGCCACGCGGGCCCCGACGCGGTCGACCCCGGCACGGCCTACCGGGATCTGGGCTTCGACTCCGTCACCGCCGTCGAACTGCGCAACCGGCTCAACAGCGTCACCGGCCTGCGGCTGCCGTCCACCATCGTCTTCGATCACCCCAACGCCCGCGCCCTGGCCACGCACCTGCACAGCGAGATCCTCGGCGACACCCCTGCCCCGGACACCCTGCCCACGGCCACCACGCCCACCACGGGCGCAGAGGCGGCGGACCCCGTCGTCATCGTCGGTATGAGCTGCCGGTTCCCCGGCGACGTCCGCTCCCCCCGGGACCTGTGGCAGCTGCTCCAGGCGGACGGCGACGCCATCACCCCGTTCCCCGACGACCGCGGCTGGGACCTGGACGCCCTCCACGCCCCCGGCTCCGACCGGCCCGGCACGTCGTACACCCGCGAGGGCGGCTTCCTTTACGACGCGGGCGACTTCGACGCGGCCTTTTTCGGTATCTCCCCGCGGGAGGCGCTGGCGATGGATCCGCAGCAGCGGCTGCTGCTGGAGACCTCCTGGGAGGCGCTGGAGGGCGCGGGCATCGACCCGACGGCACTGCGCGGCACCCGCGCGGCCGTCTTCACCGGCACCAACGGCGGAGATTACCTCGCCATGGGCCCGAACGTTCCCGAGGAGGCCGTCGGATACGTTGCCACGGGCAACATCGGCAGCGTGTTGTCCGGCCGGGTCGCCTATACGCTCGGCACAGAGGGCCCGGCCATCACCGTCGACACCGCTTGCTCCTCCTCCCTCGTAGCCCTGCACCTCGCCGTCCGGTCGCTCCAGCAGGGCGAGTGCGACCTCGCGCTCACCGGTGGTGTCACCGTCATGTCCACCCCGGGCGTCTTCACCGAGTTCACCAGTCAGGGCGGGCTGGCCGCCGACGGCCGCAGCAAGGCATTCGCCGCGAACGCGGACGGGGCGGGCTTCGCCGAGGGAGTGGGCGTGCTGGTCGTCGAGCGACTGTCGGACGCCCGGCGGAACGGGCACCGGGTGTGGGCGGTCGTACGGGGAAGCGCCGTCAACCAGGACGGTGCGTCGAACGGCCTGACGGCGCCGAGTGGGCCCGCGCAGCAGCGGGTGATCAGGGCGGCGTTGGCGGACGCGGGGCTGTCGGCGGGTGAGGTGGATGTGGTGGAGGCGCATGGGACGGGTACGAAGCTCGGTGACCCGATCGAGGCGGGGGCGCTGCTGGCCACGTACGGGCGGGGGCGGGATCCGGAGCGGCCGTTGTGGCTGGGGTCGGTGAAGTCCAACATCGGGCACACCCAGGCCGCCGCCGGAGTCGCCGGCGTCATCAAGACCGTGCTGGCCCTGCACCACGCACAGCTCCCCCGTACCCTGCACGCCGACGAACCCTCGCCCCACGTCGACTGGTCCTCCAGCGCCGTGCGACTCCTCACGGAGCCGCGCGACTGGCCGGACATCGGGCGCCCGCGGCGCGCCGGCGTCTCCTCGTTCGGCGTCAGCGGTACGAACGCCCACGTCATCCTGGAACAGAGCCCGGACGGCGTGGCCCCGGAGAACCGGGCCGTCCCCGAGGACACGGTCGCGCCCTGGACGCTGTCGGCCAAGTCCGAGGCCGCGCTGCGGGAGCAGGCCCGCCGGCTGCTGCCGCTGCTCACCGGAGACACGTCCACCACCGACATCGGCCACGCGCTGGCGACCACCCGCGCCCACTTCGACCACCGGGCGGTCGTCCTCGGCGCGAGCACCGCCGAACGGCGCGACGCGCTCGACAGGCTGGCCACGGGCCAGGACACAGCCGCCGTCGTCCGCGGCACCACCGTCACCTCCGACGACCGCGTCGTCTTTGTGTTTCCGGGTCAGGGGTCGCAGTGGGTGGGGATGGCGGTGGGGTTGTTGGAGGGTTCGGGTGTGTTTGCGGAGCGGTTCGCGGCGTGTGCTTCGGTGGTGGATCCGTTGGTGGGTTGGTCGTTGGTGGATGTGGTGCGGGGTGTGGAGGGTGCGCCGGGGTTGGATCGGGTGGATGTGGTGCAGCCGGTGTTGTGGGCGGTGATGGTGTCGTTGGCTGAGGTGTGGCGTTCGTTCGGTGTGGAGCCGGCGGCGGTGGTGGGTCATTCGCAGGGGGAGATTGCCGCGGCGGTGGTGGCGGGTGTTCTGTCGTTGGAGGACGGGGCGCGGGTGGTGGTGTTGCGGAGTCGGGCGTTGGTGGTGTTGTCGGGTCGTGGTGGGATGGTTTCGGTGGCGGCTGGGGTGGATGTGGTGCGGGGTCTGGTG
>NZ_JBIWFO010000038.1:0-43565 GCF_044763125.1 Streptomyces sp. NPDC096310
TGGCGTTGACTTTTGGCACGCTGTTGAGTTCTCAAGGAACGGACGCTTCCTTCGTACTCACCCCTACGGGCTTTCCTCCGGGCGCTTCCCTTCGGCATTTCGTGTTTCAAACTCTATCAGGTCTTTTTCGACTTCCTGACCACCGTTCCGCAGGCATGCAAAAGCGGAGTCCGGATGACGATCAAGGTTTGATAGATGCTGCCGACCCCCGACTTGATGTCGTGTTGGTGTCAGGCAGGAGTACGACAGTACATCCCGCCGGTCGGGACAGGCAAATCGTTTCCGGTGCGCCGGAGGCCTGCCAACCCGCAGCTCTTACGCGGAACCGTCACTTCCTATGACTTACCCTTCTGAACAGCGCGTCGTTCCCTCACAGACGGTGACGGCGGCCCCTGACTTCTTCTCCGCCCCCTGGGAGGCTCCTCCATGACCACCGTCACGGCACCACTGCCCGGACGTGCCATCGGATTGCCCGCCGTTCCCGACCCGGTGTTCGCCGGAGCGATGGTGGGCCCCGGTACCGCCATCGATCCGGAGCGGGCGCCCGGCGAGGTCGTCTCGCCGGTGGACGGGGTTGTCGTCTCCCTTCATCCCCACGCCTTCGTCGTCGTGGACGACGAGGGGCACGGGGTACTGACCCACCTCGGCATCGACACGGTGCAGCTCAACGGTGAGGGTTTCGAACTGCTCGTCAACAAGGGCGACACCGTTCGCCGCGGGCAGGGTGTCGTGCGCTGGGACCCGGCCGCGGTCGAGCAGGCCGGCAAGTCGCCGATCTGCCCCGTCGTGGCGCTGGAGGCCACCCCCGACGCGCTCGGTGACGTCCGCGAGGACGGCGAAGTGAAGACAGGCGACGAGCTGTTCGGCTGGCAGTGACGCCGGCGAGGTATGTCAGGAACGGACGCGGCGCGTCCGTCGTACATCCATCGCGGCGAGCTGGTCGCCGCATAACCGGAGACGGGTGAAATGGAGACAACTCTGCGAGGCGTCGGGGTCAGCCACGGAGTGGCGATCGGCGAGGTCCGGCACATGGGGACCGCGGTGCTCGAACCGCCGGCCAAGCAGATCCCGGTGGAGGAGGCCGAGCGCGAGCAGGGGCGTGCTCACCAGGCCGTCGAGGCCGTGGCAGCCGATCTGATCGCCCGGGGCAACCTGGCCGGCGGCGAGGCCCAGGCCGTGCTGGAGGCCCAGGCGCTGATGGCGCAGGACCCCGAGCTGATGGCAGACGTGGAGCGGCGCATCGCCGTCGGGTCCACGGCCGAGCGCGGTGTGTACGACGCGTTCGCCTCGTACCGGGCCCTGCTCGCGGGAGCCGGTGAGTACCTCGCCGGGCGGGTCGCGGACCTGGACGACGTGCGGAATCGTATCGTCGCCCGGCTGCTCGGGGTCCCGATGCCCGGAGTGCCGGACAGCGACGAACCATATGTACTGATCGCGCGCGATCTCGCCCCGGCGGACACGGCGCTGCTCGACCCGGCGCTGGTGCTCGGCTTCGTGACCGAGGAGGGCGGGCCGACGAGTCACAGCGCGATCCTGGCGCGTGCGCTGGGGGTTCCCGCCGTGGTCGCGCTGCCGGGTGCGGGCGAGATCTCCGAGGGCACCGTGATCGCGGTCGACGGCAGTACGGGGGAGATCTTCGTCGAGCCGACGGACGCGAAGCGCGCCGAGCTGGAGGCCGCCGCCGCCGCGCGCAAGGCCGCGCTCTCCGCGTCCACCGGGCCGGGCGCGACCTCCGACGGGCACAAGGTGCCCCTGCTCGCCAATGTCGGCGGGCCCGGGGATGTGCCGGCCGCGGTCGAGGCGGGGGCGGAGGGCGTCGGGCTGTTCCGTACCGAGTTCCTGTTCCTGGACGACAGTGAGCGGGCGCCTTCGGAGGAGAAGCAGATCGAGGCGTACCGCAAGGTCCTCGAAGCGTTCCCCGAGGGCCGGGTGGTCGTACGGGTGCTGGACGCCGGCGCGGACAAGCCGCTGGACTTCCTGACCCCCGCCGACGAACCGAACCCGGCGCTGGGCGTGCGCGGGCTGCGGAGTCTGCTGGACCACCCCGATGTGCTGCGCACCCAGCTCACCGCGCTGTCGAAGGCCGCGGCCGGACTGCCGGTGTATCTGGAGGTCATGGCGCCGATGGTGGCCGACCGCGCCGACGCCAAGGCGTTCGCGGACGCCTGCCGCGAGGCGGGGCTGAACGCGAAGTTCGGTGCGATGGTGGAGATTCCGTCGGCCGCGCTGCGGGCGCGGTCGATCCTCCAGGAGGTCGAGTTCCTTTCGCTGGGGACCAATGACCTGGCCCAGTACACCTTCGCCGCCGACCGTCAGGTGGGCGCCGTCTCGCGGCTCCAGGATCCGTGGCAGCCCGCGCTGCTCGATCTGGTGGCGCTGTCGGCCGAGGGCGCGAAGGCGGAGGGCAAGAGCTGCGGTGTGTGCGGCGAGGCCGCCGCCGATCCGCTGCTCGCCTGTGTGCTCACCGGCCTCGGTGTGACGTCGTTGTCGATGGGTGCGGCCTCGATTCCCTATGTACGGTCGGCGCTGGCCCAGCACACGCTGGCGCAGTGCGAGCGGGCCGCCGCAGCGGCTCGGGCGACTGACTCCGCCGAGGAGGCGCGGAAGGCCGCGCAGGCGGTGTTGTCCGGTGAATGACATCGGTGACCCGGGCCGGTACGTCCGGCCCACCGGGTCACCGATGTCCTGAGGGGCTTGTCCGCCGTGCACGGCGGACAAGCCCCTTTTCCGTCGGGGTCAGTAATGGGTGCCGGAGTCGTCCAGACGCAGGTCGAAGCCCGCGCGGTACTCCACGCCCGGCTCGGGTGAGAGCGGCTCCCCGGTGTCCGCGTCGGTGCAGTAGGCGCTGAAGACCTCGCCCTCGGTGAGGGGGACGAGGCCGCCGGCGGCCAGGCGCCAGCCGTGCAGCCGGTCCGGGGTGCCGGGGGCCGTCGTACGGAGCACCACTCCCCCGGCGCTCTCCAGGGCGACGCCCGCCGCGAGCACGCTGACGAACTCGGCGGCCTCGGACGTGTCGAACAGGGCCGGCGCGCCGTCGAGGGGCAGGTCGCCGTCGAGCGACAGGCCACCGTCGAGTGCCGTGGCACGCCCGGGAGGTGTGGCGCCCTCGTCGCGCTCCGCGTGCAGGACGGCCAGGAGCTGTTCGTCGCCCGCCGGGACGCTGCACACGAGGTGGTGGGTGCCGGGGCCGGCCCCGTCCAGCAGCCGCAGCAGGATGTGGGAGGCCCGGTCGAAGGCCGCGCGTCCGATGTCCAGTCCGCAGTCGGCGCACGCGCCGAGGTCGGCGAGGAGCGTCGTCACGTACTCCCAGGTGGCCCTGCGGACGGCGGTGTTGATGAGCTGGGGGACGAGGGTGTCGATGGGCTGGCCCTCGTACGCCACGGCGGCGCCGCTCGCCGGGATGGCGGCGGTGAAGCGGCTGCGGCTGGCCGGGGTGTCCGGGTCGAGCCCCGTGTCCGCGCAGTACGCGGCGAACTCCTCCGGGTCGAAGAGGGCGACGGTGGTGTGCACCCCCTGGTCGGCCAGCGCCCTGAGCAGTCCGTCGAGCTGGCGCAGATAGGCCGCATGGTCGTCGAAGGTGAAGCTGCGGTAGCTCTTCATCGCGGTGAAGTCCCGCTCGTCGGCGAGCAGGCCGACGATGCTGGGGACTTCGCGGCGCAGCGCGCGCCGCCTGGCCGCGCGAGTGCGGTCGCCCCGGCCGGGGCGCGGGTGGTCGATGGGTGTGCGGTCGGTGTGCGTCATGATTCCCCCTGAGCACGGTCGATCATTGCTCACTCAGAGTAATCGGGGGGTCTGACAACGGGGTCCCGCCGCCGGGGTCAGGGGCGTTCGCGGGCGAGTTTCTCGTAGAAACGGAGCAGTTCGAGGTTGTCGACGGAGCCGGCGTTGACGGCCTTGTCCAGCGCCGTTCCCTGGAGAAGGCGTTTGACGGGGACCTCGATGCGTTTGCCCGTCAGGGTGTGCGGGATGCCGGGGACCTCGATGATCTCGTCCGGGACATGGCGCGGCGAGAGCTGTTCCCGGATCGTCCGCGCGACGCGGGTGCGCAGCGCGTCGTCGAGTTCGGCGCCCTCGGCGAGGTGGACGAAGAGCGGCATCCAGTAGCCCCCGTCCGGCTTCTCCACGCCGATGACCAGCGATTCCCTGATCTCGGGGAGGCGTTCGACGACTTCGTAGATGTCGGCGGAGCCCATCCGGACGCCCTGGCGGTTGAGGGTGGAGTCGGAGCGGCCGTGGATGATGACGGTTCCCCGGTCGGTGAGGGTGATCCAGTCGCCGTGGCGCCAGACGCCGGGGAACATCTCGAAGTAGCTGTCGCGGTAGCGGCTGCCGTCGGGGTCGTTCCAGAAGCGGACGGGCATGGAGGGCATGGGCCGGGTGACGACGAGTTCGCCGACCTCGCCGATGACCGGGTGGCCCTGGGGGTCCCACGCCTGGAGGTCGGTGCCGAGGCAGGGTGCCTGGAGCTCCCCGACGTGGACAGGGAGGGTGGGAACGGCTCCGGCGAAGCAACTGCACACGTCGGTGCCGCCGCTGACGGAGGCGATCCACAGGTCGGCGGCGACCTCGTCGTGGAGCCAGCGGAATCCGTCGGGCGGCAGCGGCGATCCGGTGGTGGCGACACAGCCGACGCGCGAGAGGTCGTGGTCGCGGCCGGGGTGCACGCCGGCCTTGCGGCAGGCCATGACGTACGCGGCCGAGGTGCCGAAGAGGGTGGCGCCGGTCCGCTCGGCAACGCCCCACTGGGCGTCGACGGACGGATAGCCGGGGCTCCCGTCGTACAGCACGACCGTGGTGCCGGTGAGCAGTCCGGAGACGAGGAAGTTCCACATCATCCAGCCGGTGGAGGTGTACCAGAAGAAGCGGTCCTCGGGGCCCAGGTCGCAGTGGAGGCCGAGCTGCTTGACGTGTTCGAGGAGGATGCCGCCCTGGGACTGGACGATCGCCTTGGGCAGTCCGGTGGTGCCGGAGGAGTACAGGACCCACAGGGGGTGGTCGAAGGGGACCTGTTCGTACGCGAGGGCGGACGCTGCCTCTCCGGAGCCGTCCGCGCCGGCCCCGGACGCGTCGGATCCGTCCGCGGTCGACGCCGACGCGTCCGGCGCCGTGATGTCCGCCCAGTCGAGCGCCCCGTCCGGCGCGGGTGTGCCCAGCAGCGGGATGTGGACCACGGCTCGCAAGGTGGGCAGTTCGCGGCGGAGTTCCGCGACGGTCGCCGTACGGTCGTGCTCCTTGCCGCCGTAGCGGTAGCCGTCGACGGTGAAGAGCACGACAGGTTCGACCTGCTGGAAGCGGTCCAGGACGCCGCGGGCGCCGAAGTCGGGGGCGCAGGAGGTCCAGGTCGCGCCGACGGCCGCGGTGGCGAGGAACGCCGCGACGGCCTGCGGGATGTTGGGGAGGTAGCCGCTGACGCGGTCTCCCGGGCGTACGCCCAGTTCCCGCAGTTGTGTCGCGAGCGCGGTCACCTGGCGGCGCAGCTCCGCCCAGCTCACCGCGGTCTGCTCGGGGGTCTCGTCGACGTACAGGAGCGCCGGTTGGTGGGCGCGGGCCGGGTCGTCCGCCGTGCGCAGGGCGTGTTCGGCGTAGTTGAGGGTGGCGCCGGGGAACCACCGGGCGCCGGGCATGGAGCGGTCGCCCAGGACGCGTTCGTACGGGGTGGAGAACCGGATGTCGAACCAGTCGGCGACGGCGGCCCAGAAGCTCTCCAGCTCCTCCACCGACCAGCGGTGCAGCGCCGCGTAGCCGCCGTCGGCCGGTGCGCCGTACCGCTCGGCCGCCCAGCTCTGGAAGCGGGTGATCCCGGCCGTGGCGATACGGTCCTGGTCCGGCTGCCACAGGGGGGCGTCAGGGCTGGCGGCTGCGGTCATGGGGCGGCTCCCGGCTGGCTCGGCAGTGGTCACGCGGTGACGTGGTACGGACGATGCCATGTGATCGTCGCGGGCACCAGGTTCCGTCGTCGATGTCGGGCCGGGGCGGCCACGGGTGAACGGGAGTTGAACGGTGTCTCTCCGGGGCGGCGCGGATGGCAGGCTGAGCGGCATGGACGGTCGGGAACTGGTGCGTTCGATGAGAGTGGCGGGATCGGTGCGGGGGCTGCGCTCCGTACGGTCGGCGTGGCGTGGGCGGCGGGCGGACGCCAGAGAGCTGGCGCCGCGCGGTCCGGAGCGGGCCCGGGTACCGGGTGCGGTCACGGGGACGGAGGCGTTGCCGGGCGGGGGGATCGTCCGGTTCGCGCGGGCGGAGCTGCGGGTGTGCGTCATGGTGGGCGGTGCGGTCTTCTGGGGGTGGGACGGGGCGGGTCCGCTGCCGTCGTACGGGCTGGCCGGTGCTCCGCCGGAGCCGGATCCGCGGGCCGGGCTCGAACCGGACACGGACGGCGGCTGGCGGGTGGTGTCGCAGTGGGTGACGGTGGCGGTGTCGCGCCACGGGGGTGTGGAGATCCGTACGCCGGGGGGTGTGGCGCTCCGCCGGGAGCTGCCGCCGCGCTGGTGGGAGCCGGTGGCGGGGGGCGGTGCGCGCTGGGTGCAGCGGACGGAGGTGGCGGCGGACGGCCGGTTCTTCGGTCTGGGCGGCCGGGCGTCGGGGCCGCGGCTTCGGAATGGCACGTACCGCTTGTGGAACACGGACCCGGGCGGCGGCTTCGGGCCCGGGGACGATCCGCTGTACGTGACGATGCCGGTGCAGCTCGTGGTGGCCGACGCGGGGACGCATCTCGCCTTCCACGACAACTCCTGGGACGGCCGGGTCACGCTCCGGGAGGGCGAGGAGGGCGCGGGTTCCGGGCACGACCGGCCGGGCACCAGTGAGCTGCGGATGGAGGGCGGGCCGCTGCGCTGCTGGGTGGTGACCGGTACTCCCGCACGGGTGCTGCACGGCTGGACGGCGCTGAGCGGGGCGCCGGTGGCGCCGCCGTCCTGGGCGCTCGGTCCGCAGCACGCGCGGTGGGGGTTCGGCAGCGAGCGGGAGGTGCGGCGGATCGTGGCGGGGTACCGCGAGCGGGATCTGCCGCTGTCGGCGGTCCATCTCGACATCGATCACTACGACGCGCATCAGGTCTTCACCGTCGACCGTGAGCGTTTTCCCGATCTGCCGGGGCTCGCCGCGGAGTTGCGCGCGGAGGGGGTCCGGCTGGTCTCGATCGTCGATCCGGCGGTGAAGGCGGAGCCGGGGAACGCGGTGTACGACAGCGGGCGCGCGCTCGGTGCGCGCGCGGGGGACCCCGGGGCCGGCGGGGCGTTCGTACGGGACGCGCGGGGGCACCCGGTGCGGGGGGTCGTCTGGCCCGGTGAGTGCGTCTATCCGGATTTCACCGATCCGGTGGTACGTGACTGGTGGGGCGGGCTGTACGAGGAGCGGCTGGCGCAGGGGTTCGCGGGGGTGTGGCACGACATGAACGAGCCGGTGTCCTTCGCCCCGTTCGGTGATCCGACGCTGCCGCGTTCGTCCCGGCACGCGCTGGAGGGGCGGGGCGGGGACCACCGCGAGGGCCACAACGTGTACGCGCTGACGATGGCGCGGGCCGGGTACGAGGCGCTGCGGCGGCTGCGCCCCGGCGAGCGGCCGTTCCTCTTCTCGCGCTCGGGGTGGGCGGGGATGCAGCGGTACGGCGGGACCTGGTCCGGTGATGTGTCGACGGGGTGGCCCGGGCTGCGCGCGTCGCTGGCACTGGTGCTGGGTCTCGGGCTGTGCGGGGTGCCGTACTCGGGTCCTGACGTGGGCGGTTTCGACGGGAGTCCGTCGCCGGAGCTGTATCTGCGCTGGTTCCAGCTCGGCGCGTATCTGCCGCTGTTCCGTACGCACGCGGCGATCGACGCGGGGCGCAGGGAGCCGTGGGAGTTCGGTCCGCGGGTGCTGGAGCACGCGCGGGCCGCGCTCGACGAGCGGGAGCGGCTGCGGCCGTACTTCGTGACGCTGGCCCAGCTCGCCGGGGTGACGGGGGCTCCGTATGTCCGGCCGTTGTGGTGGGGCGCGCCGGAGGACCGGACGCTGCGCGACTGCGAGGACGCGTTTTTGCTGGGTGACTCGCTGCTGGTGGCGCCGGTGCTGACGCGGGGCGCGGACCGGCGGGCGGTGCGGCTGCCGCGGGGGCGGTGGTACGACACGGCGACGGAGGAGGTGTACGAGGGGCCCGGCCAGGTGCTGCTGGACGCGCCGCCGTCCCGTATCCCGGTACTGGCCCGGGCGGGTGCGGTGATTCCGGTGCGGGGCGCCGACGGTGGGATGGAGCTGGAGGTGTGGGCTCCGGTGGCGGGGCGCGCGGGCGGCGGGCTGGTGGTGCTGGATCCGCAGGAGGCCGGGCGGAAGCCGGTGGACGCCGTGGACGGTGGCGTCGGTGGCGTGGAGGTGGGGTCCGCGGCGGATCCCGTGCCGGAGGTGGAGCGGTACACGTCGCGGCTGGTGGACGGCGCGGTGCGGGTCGAGCGGGTGACGGACGGGGGCGCGGTGTTGCCGCGGTGGCCGGTACGGGTCAGGGGCCGGGGCCGCTGACCGGGCGGGCCGGCGCGGGGCCGTACCGCCGCACGGTCAGCGGCGCGCCCCGGGGGCACAGCGGCCGGGGCGCGCGCCGCCTCGGTGTGGAGCGGGTACGCCGGTTCGTCGGGGGCGCGCAGGAGATGCCGGCCGGCGGCCTCGATGCCGGTCTCGGGCGGGCCGGTACGGGGCCGGCCGCCGCGGGGTACGGGGCGCCGCAGTACGCGTGGGCGCCGGTCTTCTTCGGGGGCCCGGACACGCGCGGACCGTACCGGAGAGGGCCGGACCGTATGCGATCGCTCTTTCCCCGTGCCCGTGAAGCTGATACATCCATATGTTCATGACAGGACTCGCGTTCCGCCGTGCCCTCGCCGTCACCGTCGCGGGGGCCGCCGCGCTGCTCACGGTCACCGCCACGGCCCCGGCCGCCGGGGCGTCGCCCGCGTCGGCCGTCTCCGGGCCGGCGGCTCCCCCGGAGTTCGTCGCCTTGCGGACGGTCGCGCCGACGATCATCCAGGAGATGCGCTATCCGACCCGGCACACCTTCCTGGGCGAGCCGGTGGACGGCTACCGGGAGCCGGTGTGCCTCGTCACCCGGTCCACGGCCCGGGCGCTGCGTACCGCGCAGTCGAGGCTGCTGCGGCAGGGCTACTCACTGAAGGTGTACGACTGCTACCGGCCGCAGCGGGCCGTCGACCACTTCGTGCGCTGGGCGAAGGACCTCCAGGACCAGCGTATGAAGGCGGAGTTCTATCCGCGGGTCGACAAGTCACGGCTGTTCGAGGACGGTTACATCGCGGAGAAGTCCGGGCACAGCCGGGGCTCCACGGTGGATCTGACGCTGGTGAGACTGCCGGCGCTGCCGACGCGTCCGTACGTACCGGGTGAGCGGCTCGCTCCGTGCCACGGCCCGAAGGAGGAGCGGTTTCCGGACAACTCCATCGACATGGGAACCGGCTTCGACTGTTTCGACACGCTCTCGCACACCGACGATCCGCGTGTCCGGGGCGAGCAGCGGGCTAACCGGCTGCTGCTGAGGTCGGCCCTGGCCGAGGTGGGGTTCACCAACCTGCCCGAGGAGTGGTGGCACTTCACCCACAAACCGGAGACGTTCCCGGACCGCTACTTCGACTTCCCGGTGGCGTGGTGCTCGGTGACCGGCCGCTGAGTCCGCGGAACGGAGCGGGACGGCCGGGGCCACCCCCGTGGGCTCCGGCCGTCCCCCTGGTGGGGGACGCCGGCCGGCCGCTCCCGGTTCTCGTTCCCGACCGCCGGGCGGTCAGGAGGTGGGCGCGTGCTCGCGCTGCAGGGCCGCGCGGGTCATGGCGTGTTCGACCACGGAGACCAGCACCTCCTTGACGGACTCGCGTTCGCGCGCGTCGCACATCACCAGCGGGACCTCGGGGTCGAGGTCGAGCGCCGAGCGTACGGTCTCGCCGGGGAAGCGGTCGGCCCCCTCGAAGCAGTTGACGGCGACCGTGAACGGGATGCCGCGCCGTTCGAAGTAGTCGACGGCGGCGAAGGAGTCCGCGAGCCGCCGGGTGTCGGCCAGCACGACGGCGCCCAGGGCGCCCTGGGCCAGTTCGTCCCAGAGGAACCAGAAGCGGTCCTGCCCGGGGGTGCCGAAGACGTACAGCACCAGGTCCTCGCGGAGGGTGATCCGGCCGAAGTCCATGGCGACCGTGGTGGTCGTCTTGGACTCGACGCCGTCGACGTCGTCGACGGGCCGGCCGGCCTCGCTCAGCACCTCTTCGGTACGGAGCGGCCTGATCTCGCTCACGGCACCGACGAGGGTGGTCTTGCCCACCCCGAAGCCGCCCGCGACCAGGATCTTCAGCGCCACCGGATCGACCGGACGCTGCCTGCGGCTAGAGCGCCCGAAGACCATTGATCACCTCGCGGAGAATGCTCACGTCCGGCAGCTCGGCCGGCGGAACGGGACGGGTTACACGCACGATTTCGTCCTCGACGAGATCTCCGACGAGCACCCTGACCACCCCTACGGGGAGGTCGAGGCCCGCCGAGAGCTCGGCGATCGACTGGGGGCTCGTGTAGCAGCGATCCACGATCTCCACGTGTTCGGGGGAGAGCGTCTGGTCCCGGCCGGGGTCACCGGCCTCGGGTTCGCATACGACGAGCGCGATCAGGTCGAGTTGGTGGCGCGTCGCGCTGCTGGTGCGGCCACGCGTCATCGCGTACGGGCGCACCACCGGTCCGGCTTCGCCGTCGAACCAGTGCTGCGGATCCTGACCTGAGTCACTCATCTCAGCCCACTCACCCTCCGGCGGGCAGGCCGGTCCGTGGGGCCGTGCCCAGGTGGACCCCGACCCGCTTGACCATGAGGGTCATCTCGTAGGCGACCTGGCCGACGTCCGAGTCCGCGTCGGACAGGACGGCCAGACAACTGCCGTCGCCCGCCGCGGTGACGAAGAGGAAGGCGTCGTCCAGCTCGACCACGGTCTGGCGGACCCTGCCCGCCTCGAAGTGCCGGCCCACGCCCTTGGCGAGGCTGTGGAATCCGGAGGCGACGGCCGCGAGATGCTCACCGTCCTCGCGCGTCAGGTCCTTCGACGTGCCGGTGGCGAGGCCGTCCCCGGAGAGGACCACCGCTTTACGGATGCTGGCGACCCGCTCGACCAACTCGTCGAGCAGCCAGTTGAGCTCTCCCGCGCCATTGGGGTCGGTGGAGCGTGCTGCGACATTCGGTGCGGTCATCGACCGTCCCCCTCCGATGTGGTTCCTTGTGTCTCGGCCCGGCCGCTGGTGTCGTCGGCGTCGTTCTGCCGACGACCGCGCTGCCAGCCGCGTTGAAGCGACGCCATACGGCTGCGGACCTCGTCCGCGTCCCGCTCCTGATCGGCGGGCCGGCCCGCTGCGGGCCCCGGGCCGGAGTTCGTGTCCTGTGCGACATCCCTCAACTGGGGGGCCAGGCTGGCCTGCCGGACCCGGCGAGGCAGTCCGTCGATCATGGGCGGGGCCTCGTCCGACGATGTTCCGGCCGGTGTGCGGCGGGAGGTCTGCGACGGTACGCCCGAACGTGCGCGTCCGCTCGCTCCGCCGGGTGCCGGCCGGTCCTGCGCCGACTGGCCGCGCTCCGGCTCGTCCACGCGCCGGCCGCGGTCCGCGACCAGGGTCGGGGGCTTGCGGCGGGGCAGGGCCGGCTCGTCGGCGGAGCCGGCGTCGGGTCCGGTGCCGGGAGCCTGGTCGTAGCGGGCGTGCCGGCCGCGCGGGGACGGGGTGACCCGGCCGTCGCGGCGCTCGCGGAAGTCGCGGGTGTCGTCGCGCCGGTTCTCGTCCCGCAGCTCGCGCAGTTCGTCACGGCTCATCCGGGCGTCCCGTACGTCGTACAGGTCACCCCGGCCGTCCCGGGCGTCCCGTGCTTCGTAGTTGTCGCGGGTGTCGCGGGTGTCGCGACGCCCCTCGGTGTCGTGGGTGCCCTGGGGGGAATCGCGAAGGTGCTCACGCGCGCGGAACAGTCCGCCACGCTCGCTCTCCGTGTCATCGAGATCGCCGATGCCGTCACCTCCGCCGAGTACCGGCCCGCTGTCGGCACCCAACGCACCGACGGGTGCTTCGAGTTCGACCGGACCGTCGAGCACGGACGGGCCGCTGCCCAGTCCGGTGGGGACCTGCGCCAGTGCGGTGAGCCGTCCACCGCCGGAGTCCGTACGGCCGCGCCCCCGCTCCAGGGCGTTCTTGCGGTCGAGCCGGAAGCCGGTGCCCTCGGTCTCGGGGGCGTCGGTGAGCAGCGCGACGGGCAGGAAGACGATCGCCGTCGTACCGCCGTACGGGGAGGGCTGGAGGGAGACCCGTACGTTCTGCCGCTGGGCGAGCCGGCTGACGACGAACAGCCCGAGCCGGTCGGTGTCCGACAGTTCGAACTCGGGGGTCTCCGCGAGCCGGAGGTTCGCGTCGAGCAGCACCTCGGGGGCCATGCCCAGACCGCGGTCGTGGATCTCCAGGGTGAAGCCGTTGGCGACCCGCTCGCCGTGCACCTGCACCGCGGTGTGCGGGGGCGAGAACACCGTGGCGTTCTCCAGGAGTTCCGCGATGAGGTGGGTGAGGTCGGCCACGGCCGGGCCGCCGACACCGATCCGCGGGAGCCTGCGGACCTCGATGCGCTCGTAGTCCTCGACCTCCGCGACGGCGGCGCGCACGACGTCCATGAGCTGGACGGGTTTGCGCCACTGGCGGGAGGGGGCGGCGCCGGAGAGGATCACCAGGCCCTCGGCGTGCCGGCGCATACGGGTGGTGAGGTGGTCGAGGCGGAAGAGGTCGGCCAGTTCCTCGGTGTCCTCCGTACGGCGCTCCATGGTGTCCAGGAGGGTGAGCTGACGGTGGAGCAGGACCTGGTTGCGCCGGGCGAGGTTGACGAACACCTCGGAGACGCCGCGCCGCAGGTCGGCCTGTTTGACGGCGGCCTCGACGGCGGCGCGCTGAAGGGTGTTGAGGGCCTGGCCGACCTGGCCGACCTCGTCCCTGTCGTATTCGAGGCGGGGCGCCTCGGTCTCCACGTCGACGGGGTCGCCCGCGGCGAGCCTGCGCATGACGCTCGGCAGGCGTACGCCGGAGACCTCGTGGGCCTCCTTGCGGAGCCGGGAGAGGTCGCGGATCAGGTCACGGCCGACGCGGGTGGAGACGAAGATGGAGATGAGGAGGGTGAGTAGGCCCAGTGCCGCGGCGAGTCCGGTCCTGACGAAGATGTCCTGGCGGACGGGGTCGATGTGGTCCCGGTAGAGGGAAGCGGCCTCCGCGCTCTCGTCGGTGAGGTCGCTGAGGACGGAGGCGGTCATCCGCTGCCAGCTCTTGGCGCTGACCGACTTCGGGTTCTTGGCCGGCCCGGCGGCGATGAGGCGGTCCTCGGTCTCGCGCAGTTCCAGGGTGGCGGGGGTCCGCCAGTACTGCTCCAGCGTCGAGCGGTCGGAGAGCGGCAGGTCGGCCAGGTTGGACTCGTAGAGCAGCACGCGGTTGGCGACCAGGTCGGAGGTGCGGCGCAGGTCCTCGGCGGTCATCGTGCGGCCGACCAGCGCGGAGGCGACGAGCGCGTCCTCGCGGGAGAGCATCTCCTTGGCGCGGTCCAGGCCGATCAGGGCCCGGCCCCAGTTGTCGCCGTCCATGTCCTCGGTGCTGTAGAGCGACGCGAGGACGTTGTGGCCGGGGTCGATGAGCTTGTTGTAGAAGTCGAGGGCACCCTCACGGGTGACGGTGCTCTCCTCGACGGAGCGGCGCATCAGGTCGAGGCCGTCCAGGTCGTCGAGGAGCCGGCCGAGCCGCTCGGAGGTGATGGTGTCCATCCGGTCGCGTACGCCGGACTCGGAGTTACGCCTGACCTTGGTCAGGGCCCGGTCCGTGTCGCTTCGGCGGCTGCGCAGCTCGGTCAGTGAATCGGCGGCCTCGGGGTCCGCCAGGAAGATCAGCGTCTGGCGGCGCTCGCTCTGGAGGACCCGGATGCCGTCCTCCACCGGGTGGCCGATTTCCTTGATCGCGTAGCTGACATCGATGAGCTGCTTGGCCGGAGTACCGGCGAGCGTGGTCGCGAGCCCCCAGAGAACGGTGAGCCCGATGAGCGGCACGAGCAGCAGCGCCACGATCTTCCGGCGGATGGATTTCCCGCGAAAGCGCATGGCCTCCCCCTGGTCGATCCCCGCCTGTTGCGGGAGATACTTCGTCAGCAAACGGCGCGAGCCTACTACTGTCACACCGGCAACTCGAAGACGCGTCCGTATGTTTTTCAGCCGCCTCCTGACTCCTTGATCATGAGTTGTCCTGGTATTCGGCGAGATGACTTCCGCCTCCGCTGGAGGCGTGTCACGGGGGAAGACAGGTACCGGTCAGGACAGATGGCCGAAATCATTCGCTTGGCGATCCGGCCGGGAATCTTTGTGGGCGGACATTCGTCCTTATGTACGGGGATCAAGGGGAAGCGGAGAGCACGGCGAGCGGCGAGCGCATCACGTTTCGGGGCCGGTTCGGTCCCGGGACGGCGTGAAGCATGACGAGCCGGGCAGTCACCCTTGATACGGACAGCGGGTTGGGGAGCGGGTTGGGGAGTGACGGTCCATGCAGACGGATGCGCGGCGGGGTGCGGTGTCGGCGGGCGGGTTCGAGCGGGTCTCGCGCGGTTTGTGGGTCGAGGAGCCCGCGCGGTCCTACCGCCTCCCGGATCCGGTCAGGACGGCCGCGGTCCGGGCGGTCATCATCACCGCCGTGACACTGATTCAGGCCATGACCGCGTTTCTCAGCACGCTCGCGGGGTCCTGGCTGGCCTTCCCGATGGTGCTGAGCAGTGTGGCCTCGACGGTGGTGGCGACCTGGGGCGTGCTGGACGTCTGGGTGACGCGCCAGGTGTGGAACCAGCGGTACGGAGTGGTCTCCGCGCCCAGCAGTACGGCGCGGCAGTTGCGCCGTGAGCGGCGCAGGGCGCGCCGGGCGGCCAGGAGCGCGGCCCGCGGCGACGGGGTACGGATACCGCCGACAGGCGCGAGCGCCAGGAGCGAGGAGCAGACACCGGGCGGGCTCAAGGCGGCCTGAACGGGGTCCGCGCGTGGCGCCGGCACGGGCGCGGGTCCGTGGCGGCGCGCTGTGGGCCGTGGCGGCGCGCCGTGCGGTGTTGTCGTACGGGTTCCAGGGGCCGTTACGGCTCCGTCACGGCGTCCGGCGCCGGGTCCTGACTGCCCGCCGGGGCCGGGACCGGGGCGGAGCCGGGCGTGGCGGTGGAGCCGGGCGCGGTGACGGAAGCCGGAGCGGAGGCGGGGTCCGGGGTCCGCTTGAACATACGGGTCGCGGTGATCTCGCCGTGCACGGGCTCGCCGTCCGGGTCCCGCTGCGGCAGCCCGGGCCGCAGATGCTCCTCCACGCTGATGTACTTCAGCCCCGCGCGCAGATCCGCGTCATTGCGCAACCTGATGACCAGCGGGAACTCGGCGAGCGCCGTCGTGTCGAAGAGGCCGGTGGTGTACAGGAGCTGTACGCCCAGCGCGTCCGAGACCGCGCGCTGGAGTTCCAGCAGATACGTGGCGTTGGCGCGGCCGATCGGGTTGTCGAGGAAGAGCGTGCCCGCGTGCCGGTGCTTGTCACGCCCCCGGTCGTTGCTGCGCAGCGCGGCCATCGTGCAGTACAGGGCGATGGCGGCGGTCAGGAGCTGACCGCCGGAGAAGACGTCGCCCATCTGTCCGACGGGGACGCGCTCGGCGCGCAGCACGGCGTCGGGCTTGAGGATCTCGACGGCGATGCCCCTGGGTTCGAGCGCCGCCTGCACCCCGCGCAGCAGCAGGGTCATGCCGTCCCTGCGCAGGTCGGAGTTCTTCTTGAGGGCGGCGCGGGTCGCCTCGTCGATGACCTCGCCCAGCCTTTCGGTGAGTGTCGCGCGGTCCGGCTCCTCGAAGCGGATCCGCAGGAACTCCTGCCCCGACCACTCCCCCAGCCCCTCGGGCAGCCGCGAGAGCCGCTGGGCGGAACGGAGCGTCGTCAGCGCGGACTCCACCAGCCCGCGCAGCCGGTCGACGATGGAGTCGCGGTTGCGCTCCAACTGCGCCAGCTCGTCGGTCAGTACCCGCAGCCGGGGCGCGAACGCCTGCGCCCACGCCCCTGCGTGCTCGGGCAGGGCGGACGCGGGCAGCTCGCGGATCTGCTGCCTGGCGGGGGTGCGTACCTGCTCGTACCGGGTGGAGTTGGCGTGGCGTACGAGCACGTCGCATGCCTCCCGTACACCCGCCTCCGCCGCGGAGAGTTCGGCCGCGCAGGCGCGCAGCGAGCGGCGGGCCTCCGACGTCGAGTGGCGGGCCTCCTCCAGCGTGCCCGGGTACGGCTCCGGCGGGCGCGGTGCCTCCTCTGCGTCGCTCTCCTCGGTGACGGTTCCGCGCAGCAGGTCGCGCAGGAGGGCCGCGGTCTCGTCGAAGCCGCCGGCCGCCTCCTCCGCGGCGCGGTGCGCGTACAGCAGCTCGCCGTGCGCGGCCCGCGCGGTCTCCAGCGCGTCGGACCGTACGGCCAGTTCGGTGGTGGCCGTACGGAGCAGGGCCTGGGCCTGCTCGGCGTCGGCGGGAACCTGGTCCTCGGGGAGTTCGGTGTGGGTGTCGCCGTCTTCGGGGGCGAGGCGTTCGGCCTCGCCGCGGAACCGGCCCAGTTGCTCACTGGCGGCCGAGGCGCGTGACTCCAGCATCTGGACCAGGGACTCGGCGCGGGCGGCGGCGGCCTGCCGGGAGGGGCCGTCGGCCCCGTCGGTGGATTCGAGGAGCTGGGCGGCGCGGGTGCGGACCTTGTTGGTGAGCCGGTCCAGTTCGGCGAGCGCGGCGCTCTCGTCGCTCTCCGCGCGGGCCTGCTCGGCGCGCAGATCGGCGCCGACGCCCACCTTCTCGTACAACTGGGAGGCCGCCCGGTACGCCTCGCGCAGCGCGGGCAGCGCGGCGCGCGGCGCGTCCGGCGCCGCCTCCGGGATCGTCTCGGGGGCACCGGCGATCTCGGCACGCTCGGCGCGCAGGGCGCGTGCGGTACGGCGGGCGTCGTCGCCGGCGCGCTGGGCGGCTCTGCGGTCCTCGTCCGCCGCGCGGGCCCGCTCCAGACAGACCGCGGCGCGTGCCTCGTACGCGGCGGCGTCGTCGGTCAGTTCCCGCAGCTTGGCCTGCCAGCCGGAGCGTTCGCGGAGCCGGAACGCGAGGCCGGAGAGCACATCGGCGGCCCGGCGGGCGCGCTGGGCGGTCTCCTGGCGCTCGTCGCGCACCCGGGCGGTGTCGGCGGCGGTCTCGTCCGCCTCGGCCCGTACCGTACGCGCCTCGGCGAGCGTGGCCGCGGCCGTCTCCGCGCTCTCCCGGGCCGTGGCCACGGCGGCGGACAGCTCGGTGAGCATGCCGGGCGGGCAGTCGGCGCGCCAGGAGCCGAGCCGGGCGGCGAGCGAGCGGTCCCCGGTCAGCCGGGCGGCGAGGGTACGGATCTCCTCGTCGCGGGCGGCGGCGCGGGCGCGCAGCGTCTGCCGCTCCTCGTCGGCGGCGTGTTCGTCGTGCATGGCCGGGTTCGGCGGTACGAGGAAGACGCCGTTCACCCCGTTGTCGGCGTCGGCGCCGGGCGCGGGCACCGGGGCCAGCAGCGCGGCGGCGGTGCCGACGGCGACCGTGGAGCGCGGCAGCAGCGCGGCGCCGGCGAGGGCTTCCCGGGCGCGGGCGTGCGAGTCGGGGTCGGTGATCACGACGCCGTCGACCAGCTCGGGCCTGGCGGCCAGCACGGCGGCGTGGTCGGCGGGGTCGACGGCCTGGGCGAGGTAGCGCCAGCCGGGCAGGGCCGGGATGCCGTGCTCGCCGAGGAATTCGACGGTGGCGAGCACGTCGGGGCCCGGGGGCAGCAGCCCCCCGTCGCCGAGGGCGCCGAGGATCCGCGCGTCGTCGGCGGCGGCGGTCCGCAGGTCGAAGAGGCTCCGCTCGGCGGAGGTGATGCCCTGGTCGAGCAGTTCGCGCAGCTCGTCGGCGTACCGGTCCAGCTCCTCGGGGCTCAGGGGGCCTTCGGCGGGCCGCGGGGACGACTGCCTCCGGCGGGTGCCGGGGCCGTCCGGTGCGCCGTGCGGATGCTCGTTGTCCGGGTCCGCGTCGTGCGGTTTTCCGTCGTTCCCGTGGTGGCCCGGGTCCGGGGCCGTGCCGGTGCGCTGCCCCGGGACCGCGTTCCGCGCGGCGGTCGGGGCGGCGGCGGTCACGGACAGGCTGAGCAGTTCGGCGAGGCGTTCGTCCCCGGCGATCGACTCGGCGGCGCGGCGCTCGGCCTCGTAGGACTGTTCCGCGGCCCGCGTGGCGTCGGCGGCGCGGGCGGCGGCCAGTTCGGCACGGGATTCGGCGGACGCCGCCTCCCTGGCCCGGTCCGCCGCCGTACGCGCGGAGTCGCGGGCCGCGTCCCACAGGGCGACGGCGGTCTTCTCGGCGTCACTGGCGGCGAGCGCGGCGCGGGCCGGATCGGCGTCGGGCGCGGTGTCGTCGAGCCAGCCGGCCCGTACCGCCTCGGCGGTCTCCTGCTCGACCTCGGCGAGACGCTGGCGCAGATGACCGGCCTCGCTGCGGGCGCGCTGCGCGTCGGTGGCGGCGGAGGTCGCGTCGCGGTGGGCGGCCTCGCCGGTCTCCTGGAGGGTCGCGGAGCGCTCCTCCTCCTCGTTCGCGAGGCGCTCGCCCTCCTCGGCCGCGGCGTGCAGCGCCCGGACGAGATCCGCGGCGGCGGTGGCGCGGGCGGCCAGCGCGGGCGCGGCGTCCCGCTCGGCCTCCCGGATCGCGACGGCCACGCGCGCGGAGCGGTCGCCGGCCGCGCGGTGGCGCAGCACGTTCTCGGCGGCCTGCCAGGCGGAGTGGAGCGTTCGGGCGTCGGTCAGCTCACGGCGCTGGGCGGCGGCGCGCTTCTCGGCGACGGTGAGGGCCAGGGAGGCGTGCCGGTAGGCGAGTTCGGCGGCGATCAGCGCGCTGCGGCCGCGCGCCCGCTCGGCCTCGGTCACGGTGTGGGCGGCGGCGGTGACCTGCTGGGCGAGGTCGGCGGCCCGGCCGCGCTCCTCACCGGCGCGCGCGGTGAGCCGCGTGACGAGCGTACGGGCGCGGCGCTCGGCGCCCGCGTGGACGTCGCGGGCGCGGGAGCGGGTCTCGGTCGCCTCCATGATCCGGCCGAGGAGATCGACGGAACCCGCGGTGAAGTCGCGCTCCGCGGTGAGTTCGGCGCGGCGGCCCAGCTTGTTGCCGAAGCCTCCGACCAGGTCGGCCAGGCCGTCGGTGTCCCGGGTGTCGGTGACGGCGCGCAGCAGGAGGTCGGTGAAGTCGGAGTCCTTCTTGACGGCGAAGAGACCGGCGGCCTCGCCCTCGTCGGCGTTCATCTCGCGCTGGTAGCGGAAGAGTTCGGGGTCGAGGCCCAGATCGCCGAGGTGTTCGTTCCAGCGGTCGTGGATCTCCTCCCAGTGGATGTCGAGATGCGGATAGAACTTGCCCGCCTCGGTGATGGCGTCCCGGAACCCCTTCATCGTGCGGCGCCTGCCGCGCGCGCCGGAGACGCCCTCGACGGGCGGGCGGACCGTGGTGGACTCGGCGACCGGCAGCGAGTCGAGGCTGAGTCCGGGGCCCGGCCGGAAGGAGTACCAGCCCTCGGCGAACTTCCGCGGGTCGTTGGAGACCTGCCGGCCGCGCCACTCGCTGGCCTTGCCGACGACGACGAGTTCCCCGGTGAGGGTGTGCTGCCACTCCAGGGCGACATGGCCGCAGTCGTCGGCGAGCAGGAACTTGCGCAGCACGCCGGAGCTGGCGCCGCCGAGGGTGTTGCGGTGTCCGGGCAGCATCACCGAGAAGATCAGCTTGAGCAGGACGGACTTGCCGCCGCCGTTCTCCAGGAAGAGGACGCCCGCGGGGGCGGGGCGGCGCGGCGGGCCGACCGGGTCCTCCTCGAAGAACTCCGCCTGGGTGGGCGCGGGGTGGGGCACGGGGGCGCCCACTCCGCGCAGGTCGAGCACGGTGTCGGCGTAGCGCGCGCCTGCGGGGCCGATGGAGTAGAGGCGGACCCGGGACAGCTCGTACATGGCGGACTCTCGTCTGGTGGATGGCGGCGGTGAGGGGTGGGTGGGCGAGTGGGTGTCAGGCGTGGAAGGGGAGGCCAGCGTCGGCCGCCAGTTCCAGGTCGTCCCCGTCGGGCGGGGGCAGCAGGGTGGCGGAGCCGTCGGAGACGGGGACGACGCCCAGCTCCAGCAGTTCGGTGAGGGCCGCGTGGCCCGCCATGTCACGCACCTGGAGCTGGTAGCGGGCGGTGGTGCGGTAGGCGCCTCCGGCGTCGTCGCCGGTGCGCTGGAGGAATCCGGAGTCGGTGAGGAACGCGACGGCCTTGCCGATGATGCCGGTGGTGGACCCGGCGAGGCGGCGGGCGTCCTTGGTGGCGCCGGTGGCGCTGCGCCGTGCGTAGGTGCGCCAGGCGGCCTCCAGGCCGGGGGCGTCGGTCGACGGGTCGGTGTTCTCCCCGTCCCGCTCGGCGCGTTCCTCCAGGCGGCGGCAGGCCTGCCGGACGAACGCGTCGACGCCGTTGACCGTGATCCGGCCGATGTATCCGTCGTCGGCGAGGTCCTCGGGGCGGGGGAAGGCCAGGGCCGCGACGGCGAGATGGGCGAGGCCGTGCAGGAAGCGGTCGGCGGAGTCGGTGGAGGCGCGGCGTGCGTAGTCGCCCATGCGGACCGCGAAGACGGAGTCCTCGGCGGCGGTGACGGCCATGCCGGCGCGCGGGGAGACTTCGAGGACGACGAGGCCGAACCCGGTGGCGACGGCGTCGGTGACACGGGCGAAGGCCGGGTCCTCGCGGTAGCGGCGGAGCAGTTCGGTGTACTCGGCGTCGCGGGCCGGCAGCAGCTTGGGCTGGAGCCCGAAGGAGACGAGGCGGGCGGCGTCGGCCGCGTCGGCGGGGGTGACGGTCCGGCTCACGCCCGCGCCTGGCGTGGCGGGCTCGGCCGGATCCGGGTCGGTGGGGTCGGGCCACGTGGCGGAAGGCTCGGCGGTGTGGTCGCTCACGGGGCGGCTCCTTGAGGGGGGTGCGGGTGGTTCGTCGTGATGCGGGGCCCGGGGCCTCCGGAGGTACCTGTCCGGACGGCATGATGTACGGCGCGGTACGGCTCTTGTACGGAGAGACGGGCGTCTGCGCGCCACACATCACGCTTCAGTGTCCGGACACGCACCTCTCCGCCCCCCGTCCCCTCCCGTCGGTGAACGCTCCGCGGCTCTGGTCA
The DNA here is from genome assembly GCF_044763125.1 of Streptomyces sp. NPDC096310. NCBI lineage: Bacteria > Bacillati > Actinomycetota > Actinomycetes > Kitasatosporales > Streptomycetaceae > Streptomyces > Streptomyces sp. NPDC096310. The sequence continues at coordinate 21,176 of NZ_JBIWFO010000038.1, forward strand.
TGCCGCCTCCGTGCGGTCCGCCGTCATGCCTGCCGCGTCCAGCAGCGCCGTGCCCACTATCAGGTCCGCGCCGCCGAACTCCCAGTCGTCGAGCGGGGTGCCGTCGTCCACCGCGAAGAGCAGGCGCTCCTCGCCCTGGCGGTAGGCGGTGCCCACCGGGGGGCTGGCCGCGTGGACGGCCAGGAGGGCGACGAGGTAGGGCAGTTCGGGGTCGCGCAGGCGGGCCTCCGCGAGGAGGCCGGAGAGCCGGCGCGGCGCGTCGTGTTCCAGGTCGAGGAGTTCCCGCGCGCTCGCGAGCTGTTCCTCGCTGAAGCGGCTGTCGTCCGGTGTCGCGATCAGGTCCGGTTCCGGCATCTCGGCGCCCAGGTGTTCGCGCTCCACCGGTGGGGTCAGCAGCAGGTCGATCAGGTCGCCGACCCGGACGGACGCCGGGGTGCGCAGCCCCGTACCGCGGGCGAAGAAGGCGTCCGTGACCCGGCCCGCCTGCTCCACCGGGAGCGGCAGCAGCGGGGCGACGAGCTGTCCGTACAGGTCGAGTCCGGTGTGGGCGGTGGGCCGGGCGAAGGCCTGGCGGTCCTGTTCGGCGCGGAAGAGGGGGCCCGCCTCCAGCAGACGGGACTGGAGTTGGGTGTGGCGGCGGATGCAGTCCTTGACGATGTCGACGAGTTCGGCCGCGCGCCGTTTGTGCTCGGCCGTCCTGGGGTCGCCGCCGGTCTCCGCCTCGTCGCGCGCCTTGCGGATGTTCGTCAGGATCGCGTTCTCGTGGCGGTACCGGTCGGCGACATGGTCGAGGGCTTCGTCGATCATGTCGGGGACGGCGTGGAGCCAGTCGACGGCCCGTACGTTGCGCCGGGTCGCCTCCAGCGTCCTGCGCAGCGTCTCCGCGTACTGGACGGTCCGGTATCTGGCCTGTTCGGCGGCGAGTTGGGCGTCGGCCAGCCTGCCCCGGCTGATCAGGACCTCCAGCTTGACCTCGGCGGCGATCTGGGCGCTGGTGACGTCCGTGTCGAGGGCTCCGACCAGGACGTTGACCGCTTCGTCGGTCGTACGGAGGAAGACGCTGCCGCCGGGACCCGGGACCTCCTCGATCAGCTTGAAGTCGTAATCCCTGCGGGTGTAGACGCCGTCCGTGCCGAACGTGCCGTACACGGCGCGGAAGCCGCGGTCCACGCTGCCCACGTTGATCAGGTTCTCCAGGACCCAGCGGGCGACGCGTTCGTGCTCGGCGACCGGGCGGCGGGGGGCCTGGGCGGCGATCCGGGGCAGGAGTCTGGCCACTATCTGTTCGTGGTCGGCTCCGGTGTCGAAGTCCATGTTGAGCGTGACCAGGTCGATGGCGGAGAGCGCGACCTCCGCCATCGCGTACACCGAGTACTCGCCCGCGAGATTGGCCTTACGGGTGTCCAGGTCGTGCAGCGGCGCGGTGCAGGCGAGCGCGCGCAGGCGCCGCGCGAGCCCTTCGTCGGCGGCCGGGCCCTGTGCGGGCCGCGGCCCCGCGCTGAGCTGGGGCGGAACGAAATCCGTCGGGGCAGGCGAAGTCACGTGCACAGATTATGTCCTCGCACTGACAACGGTCGAAACGACGCAGAGCGCCCCGGTGCCGTCCGCTCAATTCCCCTTGCCCGCCGCCGGGGCGGCGAGTGCGGCCAGCGCCCCGGAGAGGGCGTGGTCGGCCTTCAGGTCGAGGCGGGCGCTGCTGCCTCGGGCCCAGTGCGTGACCTCGTCGCCCGCCAGGCGCAGCAGCTCCGGCAGGAGGTCGCGGCAGCGGCGGGCCACCCATCCGGTGCCGGAGGTCGCGAGCCAGCGCAGTGACTCGGCGCGAGTGGGCGGCGACCGGTCGGGGTCGGGGTCGGGCGGCGGGCCGAGCGCGAACCCCCGCGCGGTGAGCGCCGCGTGGAAACGTACCGCGATCATGCGGTGGCCGCGCTCCCCCGGGTGCAGCCGGTCGGCGCTCCACAGCGTCCGGTCGGCGACCCAGGCGGTGTCGGCGAGGTGCAGGTGGACGGTGTCGTACCGGGTCGCCAGGGTGTGGACGACGGCGTTGACGGCCCGCTGGCGCCTGGCGAGCGGCCGGGCGAGCGGGGCGGGCAGTCCGAGCATGGCGCCGGGGTCGGGCAGGCAGGCGGTGAGCAGGACGGTGCCGTGTGCGGCGAGGGCGGCGCAGATGCGGTCGATGCGCGGGGCGAGGTCCTGGATGTCGAAGGCGCGGCGGAGCGTGTCGTTGACGCCGACGACGACGGAGGCGATGTCGGGCGCGAAGGCCAGGGCGTCGGGGGTCTGCCGTTCCTCGACGTCGCGGGTGAGGGCGCCGCTGACGGCGAAGTTCCGGAACGCTGTCCCGTCCTCGTCGCCGAAGGCGGCTCCGAGCAGCGTGGCCCATCCGCGCCACGCTCCGCTGTCGACGGGGTCGCCGATCCCGAAGGTGAGGGAGTCCCCGAGCGCGGCGAACCGCGGGGGCGCGGTCGCGGTCGTCGGCGTGCCGGTGCCGCCGCGGCGCGGAGACGGTACGGACTCCAGGGGGGTGACCGCCGGTGCGGGTCTCGGCCGCGGCGTCATCGGGGTGTCCCGTGCGGGCATGTCCCGTGCGGGCGCGGGGCGGAGGCCACGGGCCGGGCGTCGTGCGCCGCCAGGAAGGCCGCCACCGACGTGTCCCAGCCGAAGAGTTCGGCCCGTGCGCGGGCCGCCGCGCGGCGGGTGTCCTCCGGGCGGGCCAGCAGGTCCTCGACGGCGTCCGCGAAGGAGGCCGCGTCGTCGGCCGCCGCCCGGCCCGCGTCGCCGATCACCTCGGGCAGCGCGGACGAGGCGCTCGCGACGACCGGGGTGCCGCAGGCCAGCGCCTCCAGGGCCGAGAGGCCGAAGGTCTCGGCGGGGCCCGGGGCGAGGCAGATGTCGGCGGAGGCCTGGAGGCCGGCCATCGCGGCGCGGTCGCCGACATGGCCGAGGAAGACCACGGGCAGCCCCTGCGCCCCGGCCCTGCGGGCCAGTCCGGCGCGGAGCGGTCCCTCGCCCGCGACGACCAGTGACGCGCGTACTCCTCGCCGGCGCAGCTCGGCCAGCGTGTCGAGCGCGGCGCCGGGGCGCTTCTCGACGGACAGCCGGGAGCCGAGGAGGAGCAGGACGTCCGGCGCGCCGCCCCGGGTGTACCGGGCGCGCAGGGCCGGGTCGCGGCGCTGCGGCCGGCAGCGGTCGAGGTCCACGCCGAGCGGGGCGCGCACCACGTTGCGGGCGCCGATGCGCAGGAACTCGCGCTCCGCCCACTCGGTGGTGCAGACGATCCGTGAGTACGCCCAGGCGCTGCGGGTGTTGAGCCGGTCGGCCGCGCGGGCGGCGGCGGCTCCGGGCACGCCCCAGGTGCGCAGCACCCCGTCGGCCGTCTCGTGGGAGACCATCACGGAGGGGATCCGGTGGCGCCTGGCCCATTCGCCGGTCCAGCGCAGCGTGGTCCGGTCGGAGACTTCGAGCCGGTCGGGTGCGATGTCTTCGAGCACGTCGCGCAGCCGGCGCCGGGCCGCCAGGACGCGGTAGCCGCCGGTGCCGGGCAGTTCGGTGCCGGGCAGGGTGATCACCCTGCCTTGTTCGGTGTCCTCGTCGGACGCGCGTTCCCCGGGGACGATCAGTACCGGTTCGTGTCCGGCCGTACGGTAGCCGCTGCCCAGCGCGTGCAGGGCGGTGCGCAGTCCGCCGGAGGACGGTGTGACGAAGTTGGCGAGCCGTACGATCCGCAGCGCGTTCACGCGACCACCGCCGTACGCGCGCCGAGCACCTCGGCGTAGTGGCCGAGGAGCTGGTCCCCGACGGCGGCCCAGGTCCGGTCCTCGACGGCGGCCCGGCCGGCCCGTCCGTAGGCGGCGCGGCGGGCGGGCGCGTGGGCGAGTTCGCGGACGGCCTCGGTGACGGCGTCCGTGTCGTGCGGGGTGACGAGAAGTCCCGTACGGCCGTGGTCGACGAGGTCGAGCGGTCCGCCCGCGGCGGGGGCGATCACCGGGACGCCGCTGGCCATGGCCTCCTGCACGGTCTGGCAGAAGGTCTCGTAGGGACCGGTGTGCGCGAAGAGGTCGAAGGAGGCGAAGGTTTTGGCGAGCGCGTCGCCGGTGGTGCGGCCGAGGAAGACGGCGCCGGGCAGTGCGGTGCGCAGGGAGGTCTCGCTGGGTCCGTCACCGACGATGACGACGCGGACGCCGGGCAGGGCGCAGACGCCCGCGAGGAGTTCGACGTGCTTCTCCGCGGCGAGCCGGCCGACGTAGCCGACGATCAGTTCGCCGTCGGGGGCGAGCCGGCTCCGTAGCGCCTCGTCGCGCAGCTCGGGGCGGAACCGTACGGTGTCCACGCCGCGCGGCCAGAGGCTGACCCGGGGGATGCCGTGTTCGGCGAGGTCGGCGACGGCGGCACTGGACGGCGCGAGGGTGCGGTCGGCCGCGGTGTGGACGGCCTTGAGGCGGCGCCAGGCGGCGGCCTCCCCGGCGCCCACGTAGGTACGGGCGTAGCCGGCCAGATCGGTCTGGTAGACGGCGACGGCGGGGACGCCGAGGCGTGCGGCGGCGGTCATGCCGCGGACGCCGAGGACGAAGGGGCTCGCGAGGTGGACGAGGTCGGCGCGGTGGGCGGTGATGGTGGCCGCGATGCGGCGGCTGGGGAGGGCCACGCGTACCTGGGGGTAGCCGGGCAGGGGGAGGGAGGGCACGCGTACCACGGGGCACGGGGTGTCGGTCTCGTCGTCGCCGGCGACGGACGGGGCGATGACGAGGGGGTCGTGACCGCGCGCGGCGAGGTGCCGGGCGGTCTGGAGGGCGCAGTGGGCCACGCCGTTGACATCGGGCGGGAAGGACTCGGTGACGATGACGACACGCATATCCGTGTTGTCGTCGTACCGAACGTGTCCCTGCCAACGTGGATCTTTCCGCGTGGGGAACGTCCCGTGAGCATTGGAAGCGGGGGCGCCCTGGCACCGGGGGAGGACGCCTCGGACGTGGTGCGGGGGCGCCCCCGCACCACGTCCGAGGCGTTACGGCGTGTTCACCGGGCCGCCGCGTCAGGGCCCATCCGGTTGCGTACGGCCGTCTGGACCTCGGCCTCCTCGGCCGGGTCGGCGGCCAGCCGCCGCAGCCGGTCGGCCACCCGTACGTCGCCGGTCTCGGCGTGCAGCGCGGCGATCTCCCGGGTGGTCTCCTCGCAGTCCCACAGGCATTCCACGGCGAATCCGGTGGCGTACGAGGGGTCGGTGGCGGCGAGGGCGCGGGCTGCGCGGCCACGGAGCTGGGAGGAGGCGGTCTCCCGGTAGACATGGCGCAGGACGGGTGCGGCGCAGACGATGCCGAGGCGGCCCGTGCCGTCGACGAGGGACCACAGCCGGGGGGAGTCGGGGCCTTCGGCGCGTACGGTCTCGCGCAGGGCGCCGAGGACCAGGGGGGTGTCCTTCGTACCGCCGCGGCAGGCGAGGACGCCGGCGGCGGAGGCGCCGAGGGGGTCGGGCCGGTGGATCCAGCCCCGGGCCCGGTCGACGGCCTCGTCGCCGCACATCCGCTCGAAGGCGGAGACCGCGGCGTCGGCGACGGCGCGGTGCGGGTCGCCGGCCGCCGCCTCGATCAGGTCGAGGACGGCGGGGTCGCGGGCCTCGGCCAGGTAGTGGAGCGCGGCGCAGCGCGCCCCGCCGGGGCCGCTCCTGGCCGCCTCGACGATGAGCGGGCGGTCGCCGGGTCCGGCGACGGCGGTGAGGCAGCGGGCCGCGGGCAGGTGGAGTTCGGTGCCGCGTTCCAGGCCCTGCTGGGCCCAGTCGAAGACGGCCTGGACGCTCCAGCCGGGGCGGGGGCCGCTGGGCCGCATCTGGCGCTGCCAGCGGTCGAAGGAGCCCTGTTCGCCGGCGGTTCTGATGCGGGCGCCGACGGTGGGGCGCGGGTCGTCGGCCCAGAGCCGCCAGGGCCGGGGTTCGAAGGCGTCGCGCACGGTGGACGCCAGTCGGGCGTCGCCGTCGGGGGTGGCGGGGAACCGGTCGAGGACGGGTCCGGCGAGGGCGCGCAGGCCCGTGTCGTCGTCGCGCAGCGCGAGTTCGTCCAGGGCCCAGGCCCAGTTGGTGCCGGTGGCGGTGTAGCGCCGGAGCAGGTCGAGCGCGTCGTGCCGGCCGTACGCGGCGAGGTGGCCGAGGACGGCGAGCGAGAGCCCGGTGCGTGACTCGTCGGGGTCGAGGTGGTCCTCGGCGCGGAAGAGGTGGTCGTCGATGGCGTCGAGACCGCCGTGAATGTCCAGATAGAGACGGGCGTAGTACAGCGAGCGGTTCTCGACCTGCCAGTCGTGGCGCGGGTCGTTGAGCACGCAGTGGTTGAGGGCGGCGAGCGCCTCCGCCCGGGGCGCGGCGAGCGCGTGCAGCGTGCCGTCGCCACGGCCCCTCTGCAGCAGGCCGAGCAGCGTGCCGCTCGGCGCTATGACTGGATCGAACATGGAGAAAGCCTCACATCAAGCTGTCGACGCAACCGGGGGGTGTGGTGCCGAAGCCCTCTCGGACCTGACCACGTCCTCGTGCCCCTTCCGGCGAGCCCTGCCCCGTCGCGGGCAGACATCGCCGGTCGCGGCTCTGGACGAGTTGTTCCGAAGCAGCGTCGTCCGCCCCCGCGGACCGGACTTCGGAATGACTCGTCTAGACCGTGCGGCGACATGATCGGCCGTCCGTTGTCGTCTTCTGCCAAACGCAGACCATCTGTCCTGCCTCTCGTCGGTGGCCCTCCGTGGGCCCGTCGTCATGATGACCCAGCCATTTCGTCACCGCGACCACATTTACGACGCTGTCCGTCACGACGGTCACCGGGCCCCGAACAGCTCCAGGAGATGCGTCTTCCCGAACATGCGCGCGGTATCCACCGCGGAGGGGTTGCCGCCGGCCGGATCCGCTCCCCCGGCCAACAGTGCGCGGATGATCTCGTCCTCGCCCTTGAAGACGGCGCCGGCGAGCGGGGTCTGGCCGCGGTCGTTGACCCGGCCGGCGTCGGCGCCGCGGGCGAGGAGCGCTTCGACGGCCGCCGGGTGGCCGTGGTAGGCGGCGAGCATGAGGAGTGAGTCGCCCCGGTCGTTGGTGAGATCGGCGGGCACACCGGCGTCGACGTAGGCGGCGAGCGTCGCGGCCTCGCCCGTCCGGGCCAGATCGAAGACCTTCGTGGCCAGTTCGATGACCTCGGGGTCGGGGGCTTCACTCATCGGCGGGACCGCCTTCCGGAATGTCTGTGCGGAGTAAACCGACAGGGTACTGCCCGGTGCCGTAAGAGGAAGCGGAGAGTCCGGACGTCCTCGGGCGGCGTGGCGGGCGGTCGTGCGCCAGTGCAGTGAAATGCAGACCATTTCACTCATTTGCACCTTTTATCGCATAGATACTTTTCGTGATCCTGGAAGAACTCATGGTGACTGTCCCCACAAACCAGGAGAATGCTCATGATTCTGTCCATGTCCGGCGTCGTGCTGCTCGGAATCATCGTCTTCCTCTTCTTCCGGAAGGACGGGCTCAAGGCGTCGCACGCGATCGTCTGCGCGCTCTTCGGCTTCTACCTCGCGGGGACCGCCATCGCGCCGAGCATCACGGCCGGCGGCGCGAGCCTCGCCGGCCTCCTGGGCGGGATCAAGTTCTGACGCCCGCCCATCCCTTCCGCACCCCCAGGAGACAGACGTGGCCCGGCTCCCTCTCACCCACCTGCTGACCAGCGGCGGCGACCGGATCGCGCGCGGGCGGGAGATGGCCCGCACGGCCGCGGACGGCGCCACCGACGTGCTCCACCCGCTGATCACGATCGTCCGCGGACTGCGGAGGATCGCCGCCGCGACGCGCCGGAGATGGGCGGGCATGCCCAAGGACCGGCGCGGCCCCACGCTGTTCCTGGCCGCCGCCTGTGTCCTGCTGGTCGTCCTCATGCCGTACGGGCCGCTGCTCGCCCTGATCGCGGTGATGGCCGTGGCCGGCCGGCAGGGACGGGACCGCCCGACCGTGCGGACCGGGCCCGACGAGGCGGAGGTACGGCGCCTCCAGTCCCTCTACGAGGCGCTCGTGCCGTACTTCGCCGTGGCGGAGGACCCGAGTCCGCTCTTCACCCACGGCGGCGCGTGGAGCACCGCGTTCGCCGACCACGCCTTCGACGGCGACGGCCGGCTCAGCCGGCTCCAGGTCGCCTATCCGCCGTACTTCCCCGACGGCGAACCCGCCGAACGCGCCCGCATCGAACAGCTGCTGCACGCCAAGTCCGGGCGCGGGCGCGAATACCTCTTCGACTGGGACGAGGAGGGCAACCGCCTGCTGATGACGGTCCTGCCCCCGCTCCCCACCGACATCGCCGCCCAGCGCTTCGTCACGGCGCCGGGCGAGAGCGTCCTCGGCTTCACCGACGACGGCGCCGTACCGCGCACCGTGCCCGTGACGACGGACACCGGCCACCGGGACGCTCCCCCGGTGATCTGGCGGACCGGGCCGCGCTCCCCCGAACCGCATCTGCTGGTCGTGGGCCGGCCGGGCAGCGGCGCCACCGGCCTGCTGCGCTCGCTCGCGCTCCAGGCGCTGCCCCACGGCGATGTCCTGGTCGTGGACGGCGGCGGGAACGGCGACTTCGCCTGTCTGGCCGGGCGTACGGGCGTACTCGCCGTGGAGTGCGGGCTCGACGGGGCGCTCGCCGGACTCGAATGGGCCGCGCGCGAGACCGAACGGCGGCTGATCGCGATCGACCGCGCCCGCCAGTCCGGACTCCCCGCCCCCGAGGACGCCCGGCGCCCGCTGTGGATCCTGTGCGACCGGCCGGGCGTCCTCGGCCATCTCGCGGCGGCCGGCGGCCGGCCCGATCCGCAGGAGCTGCTCCAGGTGCCGCTGCGGCACGGCAGGACCGCGCAGGTGACCGTCGTCGTCGCCGAACACCTCGACGCCCTCGACCTGCTGCACCAGGACGTGACGGCGCACACTCTCGCCCGGATCGTCCTCGGGCCCGCCACTCCCGAACGGGTGGCGGCGGTGCTCGGGGTGGAGCCGCACACCACGCCCACACCGGACGTCCCGCCGGGCCGGGGGTACGTACGGCTCGGCACGGCCCCGGTGCTCAGGCTCCAGGTCCCGGCCACGCCCGACCCGTACGACGACGCGACGGGCGAGGCGCACCGCCGCGCCGTACTGGATCTGCTGCCGCCCCGGCAGCAGATCCAGCGGCAGGCGTACGAACAGGTGCCAGGACAGGCCCCCGCGCCGGTGGCCGCCGAGGGCTGACGCCCCGCGCCCCGGCCGCCCCGGCCGCCTCGGACGTCCCGGACGCCCGGGGCGCTCAGGCGACGAAGGTGCGCGGCGCGTCCGTGCCCGTGGCCGCGCCCGTCTCCACCAGGCGCGCCGCCGCCGCGAGCCGGGACGCCGCCTCCACGGCGACCGGGCCGCCCACGGTGAACGGCAGCCGTACATATCCCTCGAACGCCCCGTCGACCCCGAAGCGGGGCCCCGAGGGAACCCGTACGCCGACCCGCTCGCCCACCTCGGCCAGCCGGGAGCCGGAGAGCCCGCCGGTGCGCACCCACAGGGTCAGCCCGCCGTGCGGTACGTCGAACCGCCAGCCGGGCAGCCGCTCGCGCACCGCCGCCACCAGCGCGTCCCGGTTGTCGCGTGCCTGGGCGCGGCGCAGCGCGACGGCCTCCTCCCAGCCGCCGGTCCGCATCAGCCAGTTGACGGCGAGCTGTTCCAGCACCGGGGTGCCCATGTCGGCGTAGGCACGCGCGGCGACCAGGGAGCGGATCACGTCGGGGGCGGCGCGCACCCAGCCGATCCGCATCCCCGCCCAGAAGGCCTTGCTGGCGGAGCCGACCGTGAGGACCGTGCTGCCCGCCGGGTCGAAGGCGCAGACCCGGCGCGGCATGGTCACCTCCGGGTCGAGGCGCAGTTCGGACATGGTCTCGTCGACGATCAGGACGGTGCCCGCCGAGCGGGCCGCGTCGACGAGTCCGCGCCGCTGGTCCTCGTCGGCCAGCGCGCCCGTCGGGTTGTGGAAGTCGGCGACGACGTACGCGAGCCGGGGCGCCGCGTCGCGCAGCACCTGGCGCCAGCGGCCGAGGTCCCAGCCGGCCAGGCCCTCGGCCATGGCGACGGGCACCAGCCGGGCGCCCGCCTCGCGCATGAGCTGGAGGATGTTGGCGTAGCTGGGCGACTCCACGGCGATCCGTTCGCCACGGCCGGCGAAGAGATGGCAGATCGCGTCGATCGCGCCCATGGCACCGGTGGTCACCATGATCTGTTCGGGCATGGTCGGGACGCCCAGCGCCGTGTAGCGGTCGGCGAGCATCTGCCGCAGCGCCGGGAGTCCGGCCGGGTAGTCGCCGTGGGTGTGGGCGTACGGGGCCAGCTCCTCCAGCGCGCCCTGGACGCCCCGGGTGAGCCAGGGCTCGGGGGCCGGCAGCGCGGCCGTACCGAGGTCGATGACGGAGCCGAGCGACTCGGGCGGCAGGGGTTCGAGGCCGCGCGCGGGCAGCGGGTGCCCCGCCGGGACGGCCGTCCAGCTTCCCGCGCCCCTGCGGGACTCCAGGAAGCCCTCGGAGCGCAGCGCCTCGTAGGCGGCGGCCACGGTCGTACGGCTGACGGTGAGGGCGAGCGCCAGCTCGCGTTCGGCGGGGAGACGGGCGGCGACGGGGACCCGGCCTTCGAGGACGAGCAGCCGGATGCCGTCGGCGAGCGCCCGGTAGGCGGGCGGGCGGCGGCTGCCGGGTCCGGCGGGCCGCGGCTGCTGGTTGTGAAGCTGCCGGGCAAGCTGAGCCGCCCCGACCGCTGAGGTCCACTGCGCCATGGAAATCAGTCCACCTTCTCGGAATTGGCCCTGGTTGCTCGCTGTCGGCCCGCCACAGAGTGACACGTATCAGTCCACCATCGCATCAAGGGACGGCATCGTGTCCATCACCTCCGGTCTCCGGGCTCCCCATCCGACCCGTCGGCTCTGCCAGCTCTACGCCGGTCTCGCGCTGTACGGCGCGAGTGCGGCGCTGGTGGTGCGCGGGGGTCTGGGGCTGGAGCCGTGGGGCGTGCTGCACCAGGGGCTGGCCGAGCTGACGGGGCTCTCGATGGGGGTCGTGGCGATCGTCGTGGGGGCGGCGGTGCTGCTGCTCTGGATACCGATCAGGCAGCGGCCGGGGCTGGGCACGGTCTCCAACGTCTTCGCCGTGGGGCTGGCGATCGACGCGACGCTCGCCCTGGTCCCCGAGGTGCACGGGCTGCCCGTGAGGATCGCGCTGCTGGTCGCGGGGATCGTGCTCAACGGAGTGGCCACCGGGCTGTACATCGCGGCCCGGTTCGGCCCCGGGCCGCGCGACGGTCTGATGACCGGGCTGCACCGGCTGACGGGCCGCTCGGTGCGGCTGGTCCGTACCGCGATCGAGGTGGCGGTCGTCGCCACCGGGTTCGCGCTCGGCGGGTCCGTGGGCGTCGGTACGGTGGCGTACACGCTGGCCATCGGGCCGCTGGCCCAGCTCTTCCTGCGGGTCTTCGCCGTCCCCGCGGCGGACAACGGCAGCACGGTGGTCGCCGCCGGGTCACCGGAGGGCGCCATACTGCGGCGGTGACGCGCGAACTCCACCCTTATCTGGACCGGCCCGGCGCGGGCGGCCCCATCCCCTTCGCCCACCGGGGCGGCGCCGCGGACGGCCTGGAGAACACGGCCGCCGCCTTCCGCCGGGCGGCCGGCCTCGGCTACCGCTACTTCGAGACCGATGTGCACACCACCTCGGACGGCCGGCTCGTCGCCTTCCACGATCCGACGCTGGACCGGGTGACGGACGCCCGGGGCGCCATCGCGGAGCTGCCGTGGCACGAGGTGCGCCGGGCGAGGGTGGCGGGCCGTGAGCCGCTGCCGCTCTTCGCCGAGCTGCTGGAGGAGTTCCCCGAGGCCCGCTGGAACGTGGACATCAAGGCGGCGCCCGCCCTGGTCCCGCTGGTCGAGCTGATCCGCGCGACCGGGAGCTGGGACCGGGTGTGCGTGGGCTCGTTCTCCGAGGCCAGGGTGGCCCGCGCGGCCCGCCTCGCTGGCCCCCGGCTGGCCACCTCGTACGGCGTACGGGGCGTGGCGGGCCTGCGGCTGAGGTCGTACGGGATCCCCGTCCCGGTCCGTGCCGGCGCGGTGTGCGCTCAGGTCCCCGAGGCGCAGAACGGCGTCCGGGTGGTGGACGAGCGCTTCGTGCGGACGGCGCACGCCCTCGGCCTCCAGGTCCATGTCTGGACGGTCAACGACCCCGTACGCATGGAAGCGCTTGTCGATCTCGGCGTGGATGGCATCATGACTGATCAACTGGAGACGCTGCGCTCGGTGTTGACCGCACGGGGAGCCTGGCGGTAGTGCCCGGGTGGGTACCGGCGGCCGGGTGCGGCGTCCGTACGGGGAGAGCGAGGCAGCGCGGGTGACCGCTGACACGGTGGAACGGGCCGACGGGGCGAGCGCCCTCAGGCGTGAGCAACACGGCTGGTACTTCTACGACTTCGCGTGCTCGGTCTATTCGACGAGCGTGCTCACCGTCTTCCTCGGCCCTTATCTGACATCGGTGGCGAAGAACGCCGCCGACGCCGAGGGGTTCGTCCATCCGCTGGGCGTCCCGGTGCGCGCGGGCTCGGTCTTCGCGTACGCGGTCTCCGTCTCGATCGTGGTGGCGGTGCTGGTGATGCCGCTGGTGGGCGCGGTGGCGGACCGTACCGGGCGGAAGAAGCCGCTGCTCGCGGCGGCGGCGTACGTCGGGGCGACGGCCACGACCTGCATGTTCTTCCTCGACGGGGACCGCTATCTGCTGGGCGCGCTGCTGCTGGTCGTGGCGAACGCCGCGCTGGCGGTCTCGATGGTGCTCTACAACGCGTATCTGCCGCAGATCGCGGGGCCGGACGAGCGCGACGCGGTCTCCTCGCGGGGCTGGGCGTTCGGCTACACCTCGGGCGCGCTGGTCCTGGTCCTCAATCTGGTGCTCTACACCGGGCACGACGGCTTCGGCGTCTCCGAGTCGGCGGCGGTACGGATCTGTCTGGCCTCGGCGGGGCTCTGGTGGGGCGCCTTCACGCTCGTACCGCTGCGGCGGCTGCGCGACCGGCGGGTGGCGCCGCGCGGCGAGGGTGCGGTGGGCACCGGCTGGCGGCAGCTCATGGCCACGCTGCGGGACATGCGCCGCCATCCGCTGACGCTCTCCTTCCTGCTCGCCTATCTGATCTACAACGATGGCATCCAGACGGTGATCTCCCAGGCGTCGGTCTACGGCTCGGAGGAGCTGGGCCTGGACCAGACGACCCTGATCACCGCCGTGCTGCTGGTGCAGATCCTGGCGGTGGCCGGCGCACTGGGGATGGGCCGGATGGCCAGGGCGTACGGGGCCAAACGCGTCATCCTGGGTTCGCTGGCCGTCTGGACGCTGATTCTCGCGGCGGGCTACTTCCTGCCCGCGGGGGCGCCGGTCGCGTTCTATCTGATGGCCGCCGCGATCGGCCTGGTCCTGGGCGGCAGCCAGGCACTCTCGCGTTCGCTCTTCTCCCATCTCGTACCGAGCGGCAAGGAGGCCGAGTACTTCTCCGCGTACGAGATGAGCGACCGGGGGCTGAGCTGGCTGGGGCCTTTGGTGTTCGGTCTGGCGTTTCAGCTCACGGGGAGCTACCGGGATGCGATCATCTCGCTGGTGGTCTTCTTCGCGATCGGTTCGGCGCTGCTGGCGCGGGTACCCGTCAAGGCGGCGATCGCCGCCGCGGGGAACCCCGTACCGGACCGGATTTAGACGTTGAAGTGAAAGGGCGGTAGTGTACGCGTTTGGCCTGCCAGGCGGACCGTTACTGCGTACTCGACCAATGAAATAGCTGGGTGACATCTCCTGTTAGATGTGACAAACCGGGCGCCGGTGGGTACGCAACCCTTGATAAGCAGCGGCACGACGGACGAGGCACGACCCGCAACGGGAATCTTTACCGCCGACCGAACGTTGACCGGATGACGACGACAGCGACACCTGTCCTGTGGGCGACAAGCCCGGGAGGCACGATTCATGAGTGAGCGAGCTCTCCGCGGCACGCGACTCGTGGTGACCAGCTACGAGACGGACCGCGGCATCGATCTGGCCCCGCGCCAGGCGGTGGAGTACGCATGCCAGAACGGCCATCGATTTGAGATGCCGTTCTCGGTTGAGGCGGAAATTCCGCCGGAGTGGGAGTGCAAGGCGTGTGGCGCCCAGGCACTCCTGGTGGACGGGGATGGCCCCGAAGAGAAGAAGGGCAAGCCTGCGCGTACGCACTGGGACATGCTCATGGAGCGGCGCACACGCGAGGAGTTGGAGGAGGTGCTGGCCGAGAGGCTGGCGGTCCTGCGCTCCGGCGCCATGAACATCGCCGTGCACCCGCGGGACAGCCGGAAGTCCGCCTGACCGCGTCAAGCGCACAACAGCACACGCCGCGGGCCGCGTCACACGAACTGTGTGACGCGGCCCGCGGCGTTGTGCCCGCGAGGGCGTACGGTCAGGGGGTCAGCGGCGGACGCGGGCCCTCGTCCTCGGGGCGCCGCGCGGACGTACCGTCCTCCTTGATGACCTCGCCCTGGACGACCTTGCCGTCCGGCCTGCGCATCCGGGCCTGCTGGAACGCGTCGCCGAGGGTGCCCGGGCCCGCCGAGCGCATCCGGCGCTCCAGCGACCGCTCCGCGTACCCGCCGAGCGCCGTCCGTACGGGCGGTACGAGCAGCAGCAGGCCCAGTACGTCAGTGATCAGCCCCGGGAGCATGATCAGCAGACCGCCGAGCATGAGGAAGCCGTTGCCGGTCGAGCCGGTGGCGGCCTCGGGCGGGGCGGTGCCGGGGTTCTGCTGCCGCTGAAGGGTCTCGGTCAGGTTCTGGAACGCACGGCGCCCGGCGCTCTTCATCACCACCGCGCCGAGCACGACCGCGCCCACCAGGAGCAGCAGGATGGTGAAGCCGCCGGCGGCCTCGGCCACCACGGTCAGCAGCCAGATCTCCAGCACCAGCCAGACGGCTACGGCGAGGGGAAGGAGGGTGCGGGCGCGTGAGCGCTTGGGGGGAACGGGCCGGGGCGATTGCGCGGTCGTCATGGTTCCAGTGTGCCTGGGCGCGGGCCGTTACGGCGTGCGGGGGCGGCCCATGACGATCATGGGCCCCGGCGGGGACGCGATCAGGCCGAGGGACCCGAGGATCCGCCCGGTTTGCGGCCCAGCAGCCGGTTCGCCCGCGACTCGACGCCCCAGGCGGTCACCCGCCAGAGCGCTTCGACCAGGATGTCCTTGCTCATCTTGGAGTCGCCCAGTTCGCGCTCGACGAAGGTGATGGGCACCTCGACCACATGGCACCCCGCCCCGGCCGCCCGGCGGGCCAGATCCACCTGGAAGCAGTAGCCCTGGGAGGAGACGTCGTCCAGACCGATCCCCTCCAGGGTCTCCCTGCGGAAGGCCCGGTAGCCGCCGGTGACATCACGGAACGGGACGCCGAGCAGGACCCGTGAGTAGGTACTGCCGCCCCGGGAGATCATCTGCCGGGTCCTGGGCCAGTTGACGACCCGCCCGCCCGGCACCCACCGCGAGCCGAGCACGAGATCGGCGCCCTTGAGTGCGGTCAGCAGCCGGGGCAGCTCCTCGGGCTGGTGGGAGCCGTCGGCGTCCATCTCCACCAGGACCCCGTACCCGTGCTCCATGCCCCAGCGGAATCCGGCCAGATAGGCGGCGCCGAGCCCTTCCTTGCCCTTGCGGTGCAACACCTTGACCTGGCTGTCCGCGGCGGCCAGCTCGTCGGCGATCTTCCCGGTGCCGTCGGGGCTGTTGTCGTCGGCGATGAGGATGTCGGCCGCCGGTACCGCGGCGCGCACGCGGGAGACGATCGGCGTGATGTTCTCGGCCTCGTTGAAGGTCGGGATGATCACCAAGGCTGTACCGAGCGGGCCGTACCGCCTCTGGCCACCGTCGTTCACTGCTGCCCCTTTATCGCCGTACGCAGACGCCACAGCTTAGCGAGCGGACAGGGGCCTCCGAGCACGACGGTGGCCCGGTGTCGGACGAGTTGGCCGGTGATGTCCGGAGATGACGGAAGGAACCGCCGGTCCGAGGTCCCGTACGGGGCACCCGCTGCGGACCGGGACCCGGCGTCCTTCGGGCCGACCTGGGACCCGCTGGCTGCGGGTCGACCGAAAGCCGTTGTCTACTGAACGCCGGGGCCCCGTCCGGGTCGCACCTGCCGGCCGGCGGACACCTTCCCTCGCCCCCGAGACGCGGGCGCTGGACCTGGCTCCCAGTGGTGGTGCGCCGGTGCGGCACACCGCCCCATGGCCCAGCGGCGTTCGACGACGTGCGGGGAGGTTGCCGGACGGACGTCCTGTGGTGGACCCGGCCGAACCTACCCGCCGGTGGCGGCTCACTGTCAATACCCCCTTGACCAGCACCGTTTACCTGAAACACCAGGTCAGCGCCGAAGACCCGCAGGTCGCGGCAGAGGCCGGTAAGCATCGGTCGGCGGTACGAAATGTCCGTACGTCACTCGTTCGGGCTCACGAACACGGTGTGCCCGCCGACAACGGTCCGCAGGCATACGGGCAGCGGACGCCCCGGCGTGAGATCCGGCAGGCCGGGCGTCCCGGAGCGCGGGTCCGTCGACCAGCGCGCCACCCGGTCGTCGGGCGCCTGCACCACCAGCTCCTCGGTACGCCAGAGCGCGTAGTCGGCGGGCGCGCCCGGCACCAGCGTCCCCGCGTCGTCCCGGCCCACAGCCCGCCAGCCGCCCCGGGTGTGCGCGGTGAACGCGGCCCGTACGGAGATCCGGTGCCCGGGCGTGCGGTGGAAGGCGGCGGCCCGCACGGTCCCCCACGGGTCGAGCGGGGTGACCGGACTGTCCGAGCCGAGCGCCAGCGGCACCCCGGCGCGCAGCAGCGCCGCGTACGGATTGAGGGTACGGGCCCGCTCGACGCCGAGCCGGCGCGCGTACATACCCTCCTCGCCGCCCCAGACCGCGTCGAAAGCGGGCTGCACGGAAGCGGTGAGCCCGAGCTCCGCGAAGGCGGCGACCGTCTCCGGAGTGAGCATCTCGGCATGCTCCACGCGGTGCCTGGCGGCCCGGATCCGCGCCAGGCCAAGACGCTCGGCGGCGGCCCGCACCCCTGCCACGACCGTACCGATCGCCGCGTCACCGATGGCGTGGAAACCGGCCTGGAGCCCGGCCTCGGTACAGGCGGCGACATGGGCGGCGACGGCGTCCGCGTCGAGATGCGCGGAACCGGAGTGGGCGGCGTCGGCGTACGGCTCACCCAGAGCCGCGGTGTGCGAGCCGAGCGAACCGTCCACGAACAGATCGCCCGCGGCCCCCGCCGCCCCCAGCTCCCGGACCCGCCGGGCGTCCTTCTCGTCGCCGACCAGCTCCGCCCAGTAGCCGTGGACCCGCGGCCCCGCCTCGTCCCGGGCGAGCGCCAGCAGCGCCGTGAAGTCCCCCTCGTCGGAGATCTCGGGCCCCGCGCACTCGTGCAGCGTCCCGATCCCGAGCGAAGCGGCCCGCGACCGGGCCGCGCGCTGCGCCTCGGTGCGCTGACGGGCACTGACGGCCCCCTGAGCGGCCTTGCGTACGGCATGGTGCGCCGCGGCGGTCAGCGGCCCCTCAGTGCGGTAGCCGGCCAGCGAGGTGACGCGGGGAACCAGATCGAGCAGTGCCGTCGTCACCACGGCCGAATGCACATCGACCCGCGGCAGATACACCGCCCGGCCACCGGCCGCCTCGTCCAACTCGGCCCGCGTCGGCGCCCGCCGCCCGGGCCAGCGCTCGGCGTCCCACCCGTGCCCGAGCAGAACCCGCTCGTCCGGCCGCGCGGCACTGTGCGCCCGTACGAGCGCGAGCGCCTCCCCCAGACTGCCGGCACCGGACAGATCGAGCCCCGTCAGAGCGAGCCCCGTCGCCGTGGTGTGCACATGGGCATCCGTGAAAGCCGGCGTGACCAGCGCGCCATCCAGATCCACGACCTCGTCCGCCCCGGCGACAAAGGAGTCGGCGGCCCCCTCCGAGCCCACCCAGGCGACATGTCCGCGCTCGACGAGCATCGCGGTGGCGAAAGGGTCGGCGGGGCTGTGCACTTCTCCACGACGCAGAAGCACGGTGCGATGGTCGGCCTGGGAGCCAATACGGTCACTCATAACCCCAGTCTGCCTTCTTTTTTTGGGGGGCTCGGTTCGCCTCCGGGGCGCCTCATGCCACTGTCGACGGTCGGCCGTCGACGTCGACGGGAGGCGCCCCGGAGGCGAACCGAGCCCTAAAAAGAAGGCGCCCGGGATTCGTAAGGAGTGGAGAGGACCACTGTGGTGCGGGTGGAGACGCCTGCCAGGGAGCGGATCCGGGTCAGGAGGTGTTCGAGTTCCAGGGGGGTGGGGACGCGGACCTTGAGGATGTAGTTCTCGTCGCCGGCGACGCTGTGGCACGCCTCGATCTCCGCGATGCCGGAGAGGCGTTCCGCGATGTCGTCGGGGGCGCTGGGGTCGAAGGGTTTGACCGAGATGAACGCGGTGAGGGGCAGGCCGACCGCTTCCGGGTCGACGACGGCCGCGTAGCCGCGGATCACTCCGCGCTGCTCCAGGCGGCGTACGCGCTGATGCACCGCCGAGGTGGACAGGCCGGTGGCCTTGCCCAGGTCGGTGTAGCTCATGCGGCCGTCCTTGACGAGCAATTCCACGATCTGACGATCCAGCTCCTCCATGCGGATCAACCTATTGCCCCGGGGGCGTTCCGGCACAGCCGGGCCGCGCCAGGGCCGGATCGGAGGGGGCGGTTCCGCGCGCATCTGCGGGTGGCATGTGACGAAGACCACATACCTGCGGCCGTGTCCGCCGAGACCTTACGGTTACCTGGCGCGCGCGACGGGAAGTGCTTGCTGTGGTCGAGACCACAGCAGCCTGGTCGGCCCACCCGAGGGGGAATGTCTCCATGCAGAGTCTCAAGCGCGCCGGACGTACCGAGCCGGTCCCTGTCGATCTCGACGAGAGTGACGAGATCGACTCCTACGACACCTTCGAGATGTACCGGGTCGTCTGCCCGGACTGCGTGCAGCCGATCGCGCTGCTCGCCGACGAGGACACCTTGCCGGAGCACGCGCTGTGCCCCACTCCGTGGAACCCGTTCGTGCTGTCGGTGTGCGCCGGTACGGGCCGCGCCGCTGCCGAGGCGCGGCCCGCGGACTCCTCGTACGAGGCCCAGGAGCAGGACACCGGGCTGCTGCTGACGCTCCCCCAGGGGCTCGACTGGCGTACGCAGCCCTTCTCGCACGTCGGCGGCCCGGGCTCGCGTCCGGTCAGGGTGCCGACCGTGCGGCGCGACGCCGCCTGAAGTGCTGTCAGCGGGTCTCCGGGCCCGCGAGATGGCGTGCGATGACCATCCGCTGGATCTGGTTGGTGCCTTCGACGATCTGTAGCACCTTCGCCTCGCGCAGATAGCGCTCCGCCGGGAAGTCGGCCGTGTAGCCGTAGCCACCGAGCACCTGTACGGCGTCGATGGTGACCCGCATGGCCATGTCGGTGCAGAACAGCTTGGCCATGGCGGCCTGCGGGGAGAAGGGCCGGCCCGCGTCGCGCAGCCGCGCCGCGGCGAGGTAGAGCGCGCGTCCGGCCTCGATACGGGTCGCCATGTCGGCGAGCAGGAAGCGCAGCCCCTGGAAGTCCGCCACGGGTCTGCCGAACTGCCGCCGTCCGGTGGCGTACGTGACGGCCTCGTCCAGGGCGGCCTGGGCGACGCCGACGGCGCAGGCCGCGATGCCGAGGCGTCCCGAGTCGAGTGCGGAGAGCGCGATCGTGAAGCCCTGGCCCTCCTCGCCGACCCGGCGGTCGTCGGCCACGCGTACGCCGTCGAAGTGGAGTTGGGCGGTGGGCGAGCCCTTCATGCCCATCTTCTTCTCGGGCGGAGCCGCGTTCAGTCCGGGCGCGTCGCCGGGTACGAGAAACGCGGTGATGCCGCGCGCGCCGTCCCCGCCGGTCCGGGCGAGCACGGTGTAGAAGTCCGCGATCCCGCCATGGGTGATCCATGCCTTGGTGCCGGTGAGGACCCAGTGGTCGCCGTCGCGTACGGCCTTGGTGCTGAGCGAGGCGGCGTCGGAGCCCGAGGCGGGTTCGGAGAGGCAGTACGCGCCGAGCAGGCCGCCGCCGAGCATCGCGGGGAGGAGTCCGGTCTGCTGGCCCTTGCCGCCGTAGCCGGCGAGGGCGTGGCAGGCGAGGGTGTGGACGCTGACGCCGAGGCCCACGGTGAGCCGGGCGGCGGCGAGTTCTTCGAGTACCTGGAGGTAGACCTCGTACGGTTGTCCCCCGCCGCCGAGGGCGGTGTCGTAGGGGAGGCCGAGCAGACCGGAGGTGGAGAGCAGACGGAAGAGTTCGCGCGGGAAATGCCCGGCGTCCTCCTCCTCGGCGGCCTTCGGGGCGATCTCCCGCCGGCTGATGTCGCGTACGAGGGCGACGAGGTCCTGGGCCTCCTCGGTGGGCAGCAAACGGTCCACCGGATGCGGGGCGCGGTCGGACATGGCGGCGCTCTCCTCCCTGTCGGGCGCTGAGGCGGTCGCGCGCGGGTGTGGGCGGGCGCCGCCGGCGTGGGGTCCGGGGAGGTCCCCGGACGGGTCGTACCTGCCTCGCCGATGCTGCCCTCCCGGATCGCGGCAGGGTCTGATCGGTAGCTGTGGCGCGTTCAGTGTGCCCGATCGGAGGGCGTTCGTCACGGGTTGGCGATCATGCGCCAGGTGTGGTCACGGGCGGTACGGGACCGGATGCGACCGGCGTCGCGACGGGGGTTAATTGGTCCGAACCATTGACCCCAGTGGTCTAGTCCTTCTAACGTCCCCTTCTGAAGCCGCTTCATCAGTCCCTTCCCACACGCCTGGCATCTCCGCCCAGTCGGCGATTTAGGCCCTTCCCCCCACCCGCGCTTCCTGCTTCCTCCCCCACGAGGAGACTCCATGTTCAGGCTCCACCGTTCCCGTTCCCGTGCCCGGTTCCGGGCGCTGACCGCCGCCGCGTGTACCGCCGTTCTCGGCGTGACCCTGCTCTCCGGGGCGGGCACCGCCGCGGCCGGCGAGACCACAGCGGCCGCACCCGCACCCGCTGCCGCGCCTGCCGCCGCGGCCGGGGACAAGGTCATCGGATACTTCACCAACTGGGGTGTCTACGACCGCAATTACCACGTGAAGAACATCGAGACGTCCGGCTCGGCCGGCAAACTCACGCACATCAACTACGCCTTCGGCAATGTCACCGGCGGCAAGTGCGCCATCGGCGACTCGTACGCGGACTACGAGAAGGCGTACACCGCCGACCAGAGCGTGGACGGCGCCGCCGACACCTGGGACCAGCCGCTGCGCGGCAACTTCAACCAGCTGCGCAAGCTCAAGGCGATGCACCCCGGTCTCAAGGTGATCTGGTCCTTCGGCGGCTGGTCGTGGTCCGGCGGCTTCGCCGAGGCGGCGAAGAACCCAGCGGCGTTCGCGCAGTCCTGCCGCGATCTGGTCGAGGACCCGCGCTGGGCCGATGTGTTCGACGGGATCGACATCGACTGGGAGTACCCGAACGCCTGCGGGCTGACCTGTGACACCAGCGGGCGGGACGCCTTCAAGGACATGGCGGCGGCGCTGCGCGGCACGTTCGGCTCGGATCTGGTGACGGCGGCGATCACGGCCGACGGCACGGACGGCGGGAAGATCGACGCCGCGGACTACGCGGGCGCCGCGCAGTACCTCGACTGGTACAACCCGATGACGTACGACTTCTTCGGCGCCTTCGCCGCGCAGGGCCCCACCGCCCCGCACTCGCCGCTGACCTCGTACACGGGCATCCCGACGCAGGGCTTCGACTCGGACACCGCGATCACCAAGCTCAAGAGCCTCGGCGTCCCGTCCGAGAAGCTGCTGCTGGGCATCGGCTTCTACGGGCGCGGCTGGTCCGGCGTCACCCGGGCGGAGCCGGGCGGCACCGCGACGGGCGCGGCGCCGGGGAAGTACGAGGCGGGCATCGAGGACTACAAGCTCCTCAAGGACCGCTGCCCGGCCAGCGGCACGGTCGGCGGCACCGCGTACGCCTTCTGCGGCGACCAGTGGTGGAGCTACGACACCCCGGCCACGATCGCCGGGAAGATGGCGTACAAGGACCAGCAGGGCCTGGGCGGCACCTTCTTCTGGGAGCTGAGCGGGGACACCGCGAACGGTGAGCTGATCAAGGCCATCAACTAGACGAGTCATTCCGAAGTAGCGTCGTCCGCCCCTTGGGGCGGGCGGGGAGGTGTCAGGTGCACTGCACTCGCCGCGCTCGCTCCGTCTCGGCGCATTGAACGGTCCTTCGGATGCCGAGCGCAGCCGCAAGGCGCAGGAGGGAAGCGACGCGGGAGCGGATGGGGTCTCCCCTGGTCGAGCGAAGCCGAGACCTTGGGGATGACCGACGACAACGCCGCGGATGTGCGTG
>NZ_JBIWFO010000039.1:0-39106 GCF_044763125.1 Streptomyces sp. NPDC096310
GCCCGGTCTACGCCCTGACGGCGGCGTACGGTCACTTCGGCCGGGAGCTGCCGGAGTTCACCTGGGAACGCACGGACCGCGTGGACGCCCTGCGCGAGGCCGCGGGCGTCTGAGCCGCAGGCCGCATTCCTGAGCGAGGCCCCGGACACCGAGGTGGTGTCCGGGGCCTCGCTGTCGGTCAGAAGGGAAGCGTCGAGTCGGGCGGGGCCACAGTGTCCGGTCCCGCACCGTTCATCCGTGGGGAACCGGGCGGGCCGGACGGTCCGGGAGTGTCGGCTTCCGGCTCCGGCGGAGAAGGCGGTGGCTCCCCGAAGTGCCGGCGGATCTGTTCGGACTGGTCCCCGTCCAGATAATCGAACGCCACAGCCACCTGGTCGGCGACCAGGATGCTCGTGCCGTCATCGGGTGAGAGCCCGGCCGCCCGCAGCAGCTCCGCGAGCGCGTGCGCGACCCGCCCCTCCGGAGGCTGCCCCTCTGGCGGCGGCCCCAGGGGCCCGGTCTCGGCCGGGCCCCAGCCCGAATCCTGCCGGGGGAGCGGGTACGGCACGAGATGCCGGAGCCGTTCCGAGACGTCCACGTCGTTGGCCGCAGAGGTGAGCTGCGCGAGCAGGCCGAGATCCTTGACGGCCTTGTCGATCTGGTCCTCGTTCCGGTGCAGCCACCACACGACCGCACTACCGGTGCTCCGCAGCACATCACCGCCGAGATAGGCCCGGCGGCTCTGTTCATACTTACGCTCGTGCTCCCAGACCGCCTCGTCCTTGCGGACCGCCGCGAGCTTGGAGAGCCGTACACCGTCCTCCTCCGCGAGAGTGAGCGTCACCTCCAGGGCCATCGCCTGCACCCGGCCGGTGGCATCCTCCTCTGTGGTGGCCAGTGCTCCGTTGAGCTCGTGCTCGACGAGGGAGCTACGGGAGGGGTGGCGCACGGCGGTGACACGGCCCGCCCTGGTGAGCACGGCCTCGACGGCCAGCCCGCTCTGATTGACAGGCGGCGAGCCGGCGGGGGCGGACACCGGGCACCAGCGCACGGTCGCGGACAGCAGAAAGTCGTAGTCCTCAAGCAGGCTGGGTAGCGCCACGTCGCTGATACGCAGCTCACGGCGTTCCACGGGTGGCAGGGGCAGGTCCGGCTCCTGGAGATACTGGGAGTGGAAGGGGTCCTGTCGCCGCGCGGCGATCCTGACCGCCACAACGATGGCCGTGATCAGTGCGAGGGCGGCGGCCGGCCACGCCCAGACCGGCCAGCGCACCGAGAAGCCGACGATGGTCAGGACCAAGCCGCAGATGAGGGTGAGGAAGACCGTCACGGTCTTGTGGCCGGAGGTCATGGCGTTGTCGTCTCCGTTGTCTCCCGTGCGGATGCCTGGTGTGCGGAGGTGCTACGGGCCCGTTGGGCTTCGGTGACCTTCTGCAGCAACCGGCCGGGCAGCGCCGTGGCCTGGCCGTTCCCCGTGGACTGTCCGGCGGCCCAGCGCCGTCCGGTGCGATACAGCAGCCCGAGCCGGTCACCGCGCCGGCCGCACGCCGCGACCAGGACGTCGAGGAACAAGTCCCCTTCCGGGGACGGCTCGCAGACGGTGTCCAGCCAGGCGTGCACGTGGCCGGTCCATCGTTCCTCGGGGAGGGTGCGGAACACCCTGGCCCACCCGGTGGTGAGATCGCGCCGTACCGCGGACTCCGTGATCAGGGGGCGCGAACGAACGCCGGGGTCACTGAGAGGTCCCGGCTCGGCGAAGGAGAGGAAGAGGCCGGTGTCCGCCGCCAGGTAGGACGGGTTGTCGCTGGTCAGCCGGGCCAGCATCCTGCGACGCAGCCGATGGTTGTCCGCCATGAGTTCCGTCAGCGCGTCGCGCGCCAGGGTGCCGGGCTGCTCCCGGCGCGCGAGATGGTGCAGGCGGACGAGCGCGGCGTGCGGGTGGCGTACGGCCATGTCGGCCTGACAGACATCGACGAGCACCCGCCGCTGTGCGGCGGAGAGCTGCCGGCTCGTCGCCCATGTATAGATGCGGTCACGGAACCGGGGGCCGAACTCGCGGTGGTGCAGGCCGTGCCGGAGGGCGCGGGCGGCGGCGAGCAGCCGCGCCTCGTCGGGGGTGCGGGTCCACCGTTCCGAGAGGGTGAGCAGATCGTCCGGGCGCCGACAGGCCAGACACTCCGACGCGAACCGTGAGACCAGGGCCTCTTGGTCCGGTGCATCCAGCTCGGGCAGCACCAGGATCCTGCCGACCCACTCGCGCAGGGCATCCCTCAGGTCGGGGAAGTCGTGCCACACCTGGGTACGGATCGCGGCGTCCAGATCGAATTGGCTGAACCGGACTCGGCTGTCGGCGTGCGTGCGGGCCTCGATGTTTCCCAGGCGTTCGGAGAGCGGTCTGTGCCGCAGGGCAGGACGGGCCCGTACGCTCGGGTCGACGGTGGTGAGCAGGAGCGATGCCGCCCGGTGTACGGCGTCGCTGCGCGCCTCGTGCAGCATCGCCGTCGCCACCAGGAGGGCCCGTGACGCGCCCTTGGGCGTGTCACGCAACCGTTTCCGGGCATCCTCGGGTTGCCCACTCAGGGCGTTGAGCGCCCGGGCGCACCAGGTGGCGAAGGAGAGTGACGGGTCCTCCGCCGCAGCCCGGCACAGGTACTGGGCGAATCCGGCGACATCGGCGAGCGGGGGTCTGCGCTCCAGAAACTCCGCCAGTGCGTGGGAGCCGGAATCCGCGAGCCCCGGGTCGAGCTTCGCCCGCCGTAAATGGAGCTTGATGATGTCGAGTTCCTGGCCCGGAGGACGCGAGATGACATGGTGCAACTCTGTCATCGCCGAGGGGACGAGGCGCCGCACCCCTTGGGGAAGCACCACGACCAGAGCGGCCCGGCGATCGGGCAGTACGGCCCGGAAGGCGGAGAGTTCGGCCTGTACGGTCTCCCACCTCCGGTCGTTCGCGGCCGACAGATCGAGCAGCAGCCGCCCCTCGTCCTCGATCAGTTCGGGGTCGAGGCCGCGTGAGGAATCCTCGTCGTCCTTCTCCAGCAGCAGTTCGCGCATCATGCGCCGACCGGGCGCGAGCCGGTGCAGAAGGACGCGAGCTGTCGCGCTCCGTCCATTGCCGACCGCGCCGTCCAACAGGACCAGACGCTGCTCCTCCAGCGTTTCCAGGGCCTCGGCGTAGCCCTCCGGCTCCACGAAATGCCGGCGCAGCCAGAGCAGTTCGGCCTCCGCGATGGCACGTGGCGATCTGCCTTTCGAGTCCTCCGACAGCTTGCCCGCGTAGTAGTTGTTCTGTGTACCTGGCCCCGTGTGGGTGGGGCCGTGTGCCTCGTCGATCCGTGTGGTCGTCTCGCTCATCGATCGTCGTCCCGGCGCCGGCGATCCACGCCGAACGTCTGCCGATTTCCGCCGCCGTGCTGGTCCCCGGCCACATAGGAGGCGCCATCGCCCGTCAGCCGGGGCGCGTGATGGTGCTGGTCGCCGGGTCCCGTGTGGACGGGGCCGTTGGCCTCCCGGATGACCGTGCCACCGATGCCGCCCATGTCCCCGGTGATGTCCCCCGTCTGGACGTTGGTGCCGCCGCTGATCGTGCCCATGGAATTGTTCACGGAGCCGGGCGCCGGCTTGTCCAGCCGCCGGGCCATCGCCGCTTCCGCCTCCGCCAGCGCCGGCACCTCCTCCGCCAGGTCGTCCCCGATGCGCCTCATATCGCACTCCGCGTTCTGCGTGTCGTACCGGAGCGACTGGAGCCGTGCCAGTCTGCGAAGGGCGGTCGGCAGCGCCACGGCCTGCAACCGCTTGGTCTCACGGCCCACCAGGACCGGAATCACGGGAATGGCACAGCGGAAGGCCTCAAGGATTTCCTTGCGTACCCAGTCGTCGCGCTCATGCAGCCGGGGCGATTCGGCCCAGTGCCTGCCGATCACCGCGACGAGTACGGAGCTTCTCCTGACACCGGCCAAGAGCTTGTCGTCGTACAGTTCTCCGGGCTTGATGGAGGCGCTCGCGCGGAAGGCACGCCCCTTGCCGAAGCGCTGGTTGAGAGCCTGTTCGAGGGCGACCGCGGTCTCTTCCCCGTCATGGGTACGGTAGTTGATGAAAATGTCAGCCATGGTTGCTGTCCTCTCGTCCGGTGTGGGGCTTCGCGAGAAGGCCGGGGGCTACAGGGCGAGTGATGTGGGGGAGAGCGCGAACGCCAGCAGCGGGGCCAGCTCCCGTACGGCCGGGTTCCGTGGGTGGCGGCCCAGCGTCCTGGAGAGGCTGCGGAGATCCTGGGCGATGGTTGCGGACGCGACGGTGTGGGCCGTGCTCAGCAGCTCATGAGAGATCGCGCAGGCGTGGTCGACCTCTCCGGCCAGCGCGTGCGCGAGCGCCCGCCGCGCGCCGTAACGCGCCCGCGTTCGCATCGCCTTGGCGGGAATCCGCTGGATCTCCTCGTCCAGGACCTGTGCCGCGTGGCGTGGGTGGCCCAGGTCGAGCAGGCACCAGCCGGTGATCATCGCCACCGGGTCGCTGAGATGGGTCGTACCGATGACAGGCGCCGTGGTGTCCTGTTCCGTCTCGGCCTTGGCGAGCAGTCCGCGAGCGTGGTCCAGGGCGCGCAGGCACGCCGTCCGGTCGCCTGCGAGCGCGTGCCCCTGGGCTTCGCGCTGGGCGGCGAGGCCGCGGATACGGTACGGCAGCCGGTCCGACAGTGCGCCCCGAGCCAGGTCGATCGTGTCGGCGGCGTCGCCCCGGTAGTAGGCGACGAGCCCCCTGCGGACCAAGGCGTACGAGGCCAGACTCGTGTCGTCGGACTCCGCCGCGAGTTCCACCGCGTGCTCCGTCCAGCGCAGAGCGGTCCCGTCCGCACCGGCCTCCTGCGCCATCCACCCGGCGAACTCGGCGTACCTGGCACACAGGGTGAGCAGCCCCCGGCCGGTACGGGCCCCACTGCGGGCGGCGAGCGCACGGAGCGTCCTGGTCTGTTCTGTGAGGGCAGGCAGGACGGCGCCGGGCGGTGCGGTCTGTCCCAGCCTGCGGAACTGATCGAACAGTGCGGTGGACACGTCGAGCAGTGAGCCTTCGGCCAGGGGCGCGGCGGGAAGCCGGGCGGGCGGGGCGGCCACGCCGAGCACGGAGCCGGCGCCCGCGCTCAGCATCTGTCGTCGTCCGGGAGGGGCCCAGGGCGACGACGGGGCATGGCCGTCATCGGAGGACTTCCCGCCGCGTCGGCTCTCCGGTATGAGCGCGATCAGTGCGCCCCGCTGGTCCAGCGCCGCGTCACAGAGACGGGCCAGCTCGGAGCCGGGGCGCTTGCGTCCTGTTTCCACCTTGCTGAGCTGGCCCTTGCTGAAGTGCACGAACGCCGCGAGTTCGGCCAGAGTCATACCGGCCGCCAATCGTGCCTGCCGCAGTTGACTGCCGAATGTGGAGGGCTTTTCCAGCACGCATTTCCCCCTGCCGGGTGCTGACCGTCGGCTCGGTGGGCCGTCCGTCGTCGCCTGCCAGCCTCATCCCGGCAAGGTGACGGCGGCAAGACGGCCTGTGGAGTTTCCCGTTTCCAAACGGGCCCCGATCTCCGCGCGTGCGGAGGTGTCAGTGGCGTCTGGTAGGTATGAAGCTGTGAGCAGCGACGACGAGCGGCCCGACGAACCCGCCGGTGGTGGGCCCGAGCAGCTTGCGCTCATTCGGGAGAGTGTGCGGAAGGCGAAGGTGCCGCGGGCCAAGCCGCGGACGTGGCGGGGTGCCGCGCTGGCCGGGGGGTTGCCGGTGGCTCGGGTGGTGGTGAACAAGGGGGTGCTCCATCTCGACCAGTTCTTCGACTACGCCGTGCCCGAGGAGCTGGACGAGGCCGCGCAGCCCGGGGTGCGGGTGCGGGTGCGGTTCGGGGCCGGGGCGCATCAGGTGCGGGGCGGGCGGCGTGAGGGCGGGCGGCTGATCGACGGGTTCGTGGTCGAGCGGCGCGCTGAGTCGGACTACGCGGGGCCGCTCGCCGCGCTGGCGGGTGTGGTGTCCACCGAGCCCGTGCTCGGCGCCGAGCTGCTGGGACTGGCCAGGGCCGTCGCCGACCGGTACGCGGGGAGCCTCGCCGATGTGCTCCAGCTCGCCGTACCGCCGCGGAACGCGCGGGCGGAGGCGAAACCGTCGCCCGCCCCGGCGGCGCCGCCCGTCGCGCCGGAGCCGGGGAGCTGGGAGCGGTATGTGAACGGGCCCGCGTTTCTCGGCGCGCTCGCCGGGGGCGGGGCGCCGCGCGCCG
This sequence comes from Streptomyces sp. NPDC096310, assembly GCF_044763125.1. Taxonomy (NCBI): domain Bacteria; kingdom Bacillati; phylum Actinomycetota; class Actinomycetes; order Kitasatosporales; family Streptomycetaceae; genus Streptomyces; species Streptomyces sp. NPDC096310. Next base: position 6,215 of record NZ_JBIWFO010000039.1, read on the forward strand.
TGTGGACCGCGTTGCCCGGGCCGCTCTGGGCGGAGGAGCTGGCGCGCGCCGTCGCCGCGACGCTCGCCTCCGGGCGGGGCGCGCTCGTCGTCGTACCGGACGGGCGGGTCGCCGCGCGGGTCGACGCGGCGCTCACCGCGCTGCTGGGCGAGGGGCGGCACGCGCTGCTCACGGCGGAGGCGGGGCCCGAGAAGCGTTACCGGGAGTGGCTGGCGGTGCGGCGCGGCGCGGTGCGCGCGGTCGTCGGGACGCGCGCCGCCATGTTCGCGCCCGTCCGTGACCTGGGACTGGTCGTCCTCTGGGACGACGGCGACGCCAGCCACAGCGAGCCGCACGCCCCCCAGCCGCACGCCCGCGAGGTGCTGCTGCTGCGCGCCGCGCACGACAAGTGCGGCTTCCTGCTGGGCGGTACGGCGTGCACGGTCGAGGCGGCCCAGCTCGTCGCCACGGGGTGGGCGCTGCCGCTGGCGGCCGAACGGGAGCAGGTGCGTACGGCCGCTCCGCTGGTGCGCACGATCGGCGACGGTGAGCTGGCGCGCGACGAGGCGGCGCGGGCGGCCCGGCTGCCCAGCCTCGCCTGGCAGGCCGTCAGGGACGGACTGAAGAGCGGCCCGGTGCTGGTGCAGGTGCCCCGGCGGGGCTATGTGCCCCGGCTGGCCTGCGAGTTGTGCCGTACACCGGCCCGGTGCCGGCACTGCGCGGGGCCGCTGGAGGCCCCTCGCGAGCGGGAGCTGCACTGCGGCTGGTGCGGGCGCGAGGAGACCGGCTGGCACTGCGCGGCCTGCGGGAGCCCCCGGCTGCGCGCGCGGATCGTGGGGGCGCGGCGTACGGCGGAGGAGCTGGGCCGGGCGTTCCCGGCCGTCCCGGTCCGTACGTCGGGACGCGATCATGTGCTCGACTCCGTGCCGGGGCGCCCCGCGCTGGTGGTCAGCACGCCGGGGGCCGAGCCGGTCGCGGAGGGCGGTTACGCGGCGGCGCTGCTGCTCGACGGCTGGGCGATGCTCGGCCGCCCCGATCTTCGGGCGGGCGAGGAGGCGCTGCGCAGGTGGACGCAGGCGGCCTCCCTGGTCCGGGGGCAGGCCGAGGGCGGCACGGTGGTCGTGGTCGCCGAGCCGACGCTCCGTCCGGTGCAGGCGCTGGTCCGCTGGGATCCGGTGGGGCACGCGCGGCGCGAGCTGGCGGAGCGGGCCGAGCTGGGGTTCCCGCCGGTGTCACGGATGGCCGCGGTGACCGGGCCCACGGAGGCGGTGGAAACGTTCCTGGCCTCGGCCGAACTGCCCGGCGATGCCGAGGTGCTGGGGCCCGTACCGCTGCCGCCGACCGATCCGGGCCGGCCGCGCAGACCGGGCGATCCGCCGCCGGGGGAGCGGTGGGGGCGTGCTCTGCTGCGGGTGCCGCCGGGCAGCGGCGCCGCGCTGGCCGGGGCGCTGAAGGCCGCGCAGGCGGCGCGGATGTCCCGGGGCGGCGGCGATCCGGTACGGATCAGGATCGACCCGCCCGACATCGGCTGAGCGGCGGCGGGGTGCGCGGCGGTGCGGCCGGGCGGCTGCCGGCCGCACCGCGCTCTGGTGCCCGTACCCGCCGCGCCGCCCGGGCGGCGCGTGGGGATGCGGTACGGGCCTGCCCGCCGCGCCCTCGCCGGCTGACCGGTCGCGGCGCGCTGGGCGGGGAGAGGGGGGCGGGGGAGGTGGATGCGGGTCAGCCGCCGCGCGGCCCGGGGAAGGCCCGCGGAAGGCTCTCCTCGCGGAGCGAGGAGAGGCTCGCCGAGGGCTGCGGTGGCATCGCGCGGGCCGCCGGCACCGCGGGTACGGCGCCCGGTACGGCCGGCAGCGGGGACCTGGCGACCCCGACGTCCTGCGCGCGGTCCACCTCGGCCCCTCCCGGCTGCTGCGCGGTCCGCCGCGCACCGTAACGCCGGTGCACCGCCTGCTTGGTGACTCCCAGCGCCGAACCCACCGCGTCCCACGAGAACCCGAGCGAGCGGTCGAAGTCCACCGCCGCGGTCACCAGCGTCTCGACGCTGTCCCTCAGCTCCTGCGCGAGGCGCACGGTCGGGGCGGGCGCCCGGCCGTAGACGACGAAGCCCGTGGAAGGTCCCGAGCGCCGTGGGCGGTAGACGTTGCCCAACTGGGCGGTGAGCGTGCGCAGCGCGTCCACCTGCCGCCTGACCCGTTCGATGTCCCGCACCAACAGGTGCAGACTTGCCCGGGCTTGTGCGTCGTGGGTTGCGTGGTCGGCCATGAACAAGCCTCTCGAACCGGCGTGGAAAAGGATCCGGGCCGCACCGGTGCGGCCCGCGTGGGTCAATCTCTCTTGACAACGCTTCACCGGCCGATCTGGTCACGCTACGGAGGCGTATACGCATATGCGCGGGGCGCGCAGGCCGTCGTACGCCCCCTGTGGCGCACCCCTCTAGACTGGTGCGCCGCTCACGTAACCGCTCACGTAACCGCTCACGTAACCGCTCATGGGCCCGCGAGGATCCGGACCGGGTCCGCCCCGCCGTTCGATCATCAGTTCCGAGAGGTAGTCAGCCACCGATGAAGCTCGTCTTCGCCGGCACCCCCGAGGTCGCCGTACCCGCCCTGGACGCACTCATCGCCTCGGAGCGGCACACCGTCGTCGCCGTCGTGACCAGGCCCGACGCACCCGCCGGGCGCGGCCGCCGGCTGGTCGCCAGCCCCGTCGCCCAGCGCGCGGAGGAAGCGGGCATCGAGGTCCTCAAGCCCGCGAGGCCGCGCGACGAGGACTTCCTCGCCCGGCTGCGCGAGATCGGCCCGGACTGCTGCCCGGTCGTCGCGTACGGAGCCCTCCTGCCGAAGAGCGCCCTCGGTGTGCCCGTCCACGGCTGGGTGAACCTGCACTTCTCGCTGCTGCCCGCCTGGCGTGGCGCCGCGCCCGTGCAGCACTCCGTCCTGGCGGGCGACGAGATGACCGGCGCGGCCACCTTCCAGATCGAGGAGGGGCTGGACTCCGGGCCCGTGTACGGCGTGATCACCGAACATGTCCGGCCCACCGACACCAGCGGCGACCTGCTGACCCGGCTGGCGTTCGCCGGCGCCGGGCTGCTCTCCGCGACCATGGACGGCATCGAGGACGGCTCCCTGGTCCCCGTACCGCAGCCCGCCGACGGCATCTCGCTCGCCCCCAAGATCACCGTCGAGGACGCGCAGGTGGAGTGGGCGGCCCCGGCGCTCCGCGTCGACCGGGTGGTACGCGCCTGCACCCCCGCGCCCGGTGCCTGGACCCTCTTCCGCGGCGAACGGCTCAAGCTGGTCCAGGCCGCACCGGTGCCCGAGGTCACCGCGCTGGCCCCCGGCGAACTGGCCGTCGGCAAGAACACCGTGCACGTCGGCACCGGCTCGCACGCCGTCGAACTGCTCTGGGTCCAGCCGCAGGGCAAGAAGCCGATGCGGGGCGCCGACTGGGCGCGCGGGGTCCGGATCGCCCCGGGCGAGCGTCTGGGAACCGCCGACGTAGGCTGAGAGGGATCGACTCTTCTCACCGCGGAGCACCTTTGAACGAGCAGGCCACCCGTCGCCCCTCCAAGCCGTACCGACGCCCGAAGAAGGACCCCGTACGGCTGCTCGCCTTCGAGGTGCTCCGGGCCGTCGACGAGCGGGACGCCTACGCCAACCTCGTGCTGCCGCCGCTGCTCAAGAAGGCCCGCGAGAACAGCGACTTCGAGGCGCGGGACGCGGCGCTCGCCACCGAGCTGGTGTACGGGACGCTGCGCCGCCAGGGCACGTACGACGCGATCATCTCGGCCTGCGTCGACCGGCCGCTGCGGGAGGTCGACCCGCCGGTGCTCGACGTGCTCGCGCTCGGCGCCCACCAGCTCCTCGGCACCCGGATCCCCACCCACGCCGCCGTCTCCGCCAGCGTGGACCTGGCCCGGGTGGTGCTCGGCGACGGGCGCGCCAAGTTCGTCAACGCCGTGCTGCGCAAGATCTCCAAGGACGACCTGGACGCCTGGCTGGAACGGGTCGCCCCGCCCTACGACGAGGACGCCGAGGACCATCTCGCCGTCGTCCACTCCCACCCACGCTGGATCGTCTCGGCGCTCTGGGACGCGCTCGGCGGCGGGCGCGCCGGGATCGAGGACCTGCTCGAAGCCGACAACGAACGGCCCGAGGTGACCCTGGTCGCCCGGCCGGGACGCTCCACCACCGCCGGACTGACCGACCTGCTCGGCGCGGACACCGTACTGCCGGGACGCTGGTCCCCGTACGCCGTACGGCTCGCCGAGGGCGGCGAACCGGGCGCCGTCGAGGCCGTGAGGGACGGCAGCGCCGGGGTCCAGGACGAGGGCAGCCAGCTTGTCGCCCTCGCCGTGGCCAACGCCCCGCTGGAGGGGGCCGACACCCGCTGGCTCGACGGCTGCGCGGGCCCCGGCGGCAAGGCCGCGCTGATGGCCGCGCTCGCCGCCGGGCGCGGCGCCTTCCTGCTCGCCGCCGAGAAGCAGCCGCACCGCGCCCGGCTCGTCGAACGCGCCCTCGCCGGGAACCCGGGCCCCTACCAGGTCATCGCCGCCGACGGCACCCGCCCGCCCTGGCGTCCCGGCTCCTTCGACCGCGTCCTGGTCGATGTCCCCTGCTCGGGCCTGGGCGCGCTGCGCCGCCGGCCCGAGGCGCGCTGGCGGCGCCGCCCCGCCGACCTGGACGGCTTCGCGCCGCTCCAGCGCGGGCTGCTGCGCGAGGCGTTCCAGGCCGTACGGGTCGGCGGCATCGTCGGCTACGCGACCTGCTCCCCGCATCTCGCCGAGACCCGCGTCGTCGTCGAGGACGTCCTGAGGGGCCGCGGCGGCGCGCCGGTCGAGGCCGAGTGGGTCGACGCCAGACCCCTGATGCCCGGCGTCCCCGCGCTGGGCGACGGACCCGACGTCCAGCTCTGGCCGCATCTGCACGGCACGGACGCCATGTATCTGGCCCTGCTGCGCCGGACCGCCTGATCCGTCAAGCCGATCTTTCCGTACACCCGGATCTGTCCACGGAAACGCGAGGATTGCGCGGACTGTGCCCATTCCCGTACGGGATTGGTCCGTACCCGGGTTCACCGGGCGGTCAGGAAGTGTCCCGGAGCATGGCAGGCTTGGCACATGGCCCAGATCAACCCCAGCATCCTGTCCGCGGACTTCGCACGCCTCGCCGAGGAGGCGAAGGCGGTCGACGGAGCCGACTGGCTCCATGTCGATGTCATGGACAACCACTTCGTGCCCAATCTGACCCTGGGCGTGCCCGTGGTCGAGGCGCTCGCGCGGGCCACGGACACGCCGCTGGACTGCCATCTCATGATCGAGGAGCCCGACCGCTGGGCCCCGCAGTACGTCGAGGCCGGCGCCGGTTCCGTGACCTTCCACGCGGAGGCCGCTGCGGCCCCCGTACGGCTGGCGCGGGAGATCAGGGCCAAGGGGGCCAAGGCGTCGATGGCGCTGAAGCCCGCGACGCCGATCGAGCCGTACGAGGACCTGCTCCCCGAGCTCGACATGCTGCTGATCATGACGGTGGAGCCGGGCTTCGGCGGCCAGGCGTTCCTGGACATCATGCTGCCGAAGATCCGCCGCACCCGGGAGCTGATCTCCCGGCACGGACTCGAACTGTGGCTCCAGGTCGACGGCGGGGTCTCCGCGACCACCATCGAGCGCTGCGCCGAGGCCGGTGCCGATGTCTTCGTCGCCGGATCCGCCGTGTACGGCACGGACGATCCGGCGGCGGCGGTACGGATGCTGCGCAACCAGGCGACCGAGGCGACCGCAGCGGCCTCCTGGGCCTGCGGCCACTGAGCCACAGGTACGTGAACGGGGCCTTACGAGGCCGATCAAGGACCGCTGGATCTGACAGGATGAACAGCGAGTCCAGAGTGTGAACAAAGGTGAGGAGATCGCGGTGTCTGGTATGTCGGCGGGTCGGCCAGCCCTGCGGATGGGACCCGCGGAACTGGTGCAGGCGGCGGCCATGGCCCGCCGCTTCTACCTGGAGGGCAAGTCCAAGATCCAGATCGCCGAGGAGTTCGGCGTCAGCCGCTTCAAGGTGGCCCGGGTCCTGGAGACCGCGCTGGAGCGCGACCTCGTACGGATCGAGATCCGCGTCCCCGCCGAACTCGACGCCGAGCGCTCCGACGCGCTGCGCGCCCGCTACGGTCTGCGCCACGCGGTCGTCGTCGAGTCCCCCGCGGAGGGCGAGGACGAGTCCCCCGACCCGGAGAACCTCGGTGAGGTCGCCGCCGATCTGCTCGGCGAACTGGTGGTCGAGGGCGATGTCCTGGGGCTCGCCTGGGGCCGCTCCACCATCCACATGGCCGCCGCGCTCGACCGGCTGCCGCCCTGTACGGTCGTCCAGCTCACCGGCGTGTACGACGCGGGCACCGCCGAGCGCGGCTCCGTCGAGGCCGTACGGCGCGCCGCCCAGGTCTCCGGCGGCGAGGCGCACCCCATCTACGCCCCGATGCTGCTGCCCGACCCGGCGACCGCCGCCGCGCTGCGCAGCCAGACCGGTATCGCGCGCGCCTTCGAGTACTTCGACAAGGTCACCGTCGCGGCCGTCTCCATCGGCTCGTGGGAGCCCGGCATCTCCACGGTCCACGACATGATCACCGAGGAGGAGCGCACCCACTACGCCTCGCTCGGCGTCGCCGCCGAGATGTCCGCGCACCTCTTCGACGCGGAGGGCCGCAGAGTCGGCCGTGACCTGGGCGAACGGTGCATCACCGTCGAGGCGGACCGGCTGCGCCGGATCCCCGAGGTCGTGGCGATCGCGGGCGGACTGCGCAAGGCCGAGGCGATCGGCGCCGTACTCCGCTCGGGGCTGGTCACCAGCCTCGTCACCGACACCGCCGCGGCGGACTTCCTGCTGACGGAGTTCACGCCCGCGCCGCACCCCGCGCTGGAGCGCGCGGACCCCGACGACGACTGAGAGCCTGGCGGGTGACCTCCGACCGAGGGGCTCGGAGGATCCTTCGAAGATCACCACCGGCCCCCTGGCGGAACGTACAGAGCCCCTCGCCGGGTTCGCCATTCCGCCGGCGTATCGGTGATGATGGCGTAGGAGCCGCAGCCGGGGCCGACCGGGCGCCGTCGCTGACTCCCCACCCGCCCCTCAAGCGAAACAGCAGGTGAGAGAGTCAGTATGCGTTTCCTCAACGACGTCACGCCCCCGTACGACCTGACGTACGACGATGTCTTCATGGTGCCGAGCCGCTCCGCCGTCGGCTCCCGCCAGGCCGTGGGCCTCGCGTCGCCGGACGGTACGGGCACCACGGTCCCGCTCGTCGTCGCGAACATGACGGCGATCGCGGGCCGCCGGATGGCCGAGACGGTGGCCCGGCGCGGCGGACTCGTCGTGATCCCGCAGGACATCCCGATCGAGGTCGTCACCGACGTCATCTCCTGGGTCAAGACGCGCCATCTCGTGCTCGACACCCCGATCGTGCTCACCCCGTTCCAGACGGTCGGCGACGCGCTCTCCCTGCTGCCCAAGCGGGCCCACGGCGCGGGCGTCGTCGTCGACGGCGACGGCAGGCCCGTCGGCATCGTCACCGACCACGACCTTTCCGGCGTCGACCGCTTCACCCAGCTCTCCGAGGTCATGTCGAAGGACCTGGTGCTGATCTCCGCCGACCTCGACCCGGGCGAGGCGTTCGACACCCTGGACAACGCCAATCGCAAGCTCGCCCCCGCCGTCGACGCCGAGGGCCGGCTCGCCGGGGTCCTCACCCGCAAGGGCGCACTGCGCGCCACCCTCTACACGCCCGCCACCGACGCCGCGGGCCGGTTGCGGATCGCCGCCGCCGTCGGCGTCAACGGCGATGTCGCGGGCAAGGCGGCGCAGCTTCTCGACGCGGGCGTCGACACTCTGGTCGTCGACACCGCCCACGGCCACCAGGAGTCGATGATCGGCGCCGTCAAGGCGGTCCGCGCGCTCGACCCGAAGGTCCCGGTCGTCGCGGGCAACGTGGTCGCCGCGCAGGGCGTACGGGATCTGATCGAGGCCGGCGCGGACATCGTCAAGGTCGGGGTCGGCCCCGGCGCCATGTGCACGACCCGGATGATGACCGGCGTGGGACGGCCCCAGTTCTCGGCCGTGCTGGAGTGCGCCGCCGAGGCGCGCAAGGCCGGCAAGCACGTCTGGGCCGACGGCGGCGTCCGGCACCCGCGCGATGTCGCCATGGCGCTGGCCGCGGGCGCGTCGAACGTCATGATCGGCTCCTGGTTCGCCGGTACGTACGAGTCGCCCGGCGACCTCCAGCAGTCCCCCGACGGACGGTTCTACAAGGAGTCCTTCGGCATGGCCTCCGCCCGCGCCGTACGCAACCGTACGAGCGAGGAGTCGGCGTACGACCGGGCGCGCAAGGCGCTCTTCGAGGAGGGCATCTCCACCTCGCGGATGTTCCTGGACCCGCAGCGCCCCGGCGTCGAGGACCTGATCGACTCGATCATCGCGGGCGTCCGCTCGGCGTGCACCTACGCGGGCGCGAACTCCCTGGCGGAGTTCGCGGAGAAGGCGATCGTCGGTGTCCAGAGCGCCGCCGGATACGCCGAGGGCAAGCCGCTGCACCACAGTTGGAACTGACCGGACCGGCGGGACGGCTCTCCCGTACCGTTCGGGTACGGGAGAGCACGGAGCCCCCGCGCAGAGCGCACAAAGCGCACCCGGCGCACGGAGAAATGAACCACCAGCAGTGCGACTGAACGAACTCGACGAACGCATCGTCCACGCCCTCGCCGACGACGCCCGCCGCTCCTACGCCGACATCGGCGCCCTCGTCGGGCTCTCCGCACCCGCCGTGAAGCGGCGCGTCGACCGGCTGCGCGCCACCGGCGCGATCACCGGCTTCACCGTACGGGTCGACCCCGCCGCGCTCGGCTGGGAGACCGAGGGGTTCATCGAGATCTACTGCCGCCGCAACACCTCGCCCGACGCCATCCGACGCGGCCTGGAACGGCTCCCCGAAGTCGTGGCGGCCTCCACCGTGACCGGCGAGGCGGACGCCGTCGTGCAGGTCTTCGCCGCCGACATGCGCCACTTCGAGCAGGTCCTGGAGCGGATCGCGGGTGAGCCGTACGTGGAGCGCACGAAGTCGGTGCTCGTCCTCTCCCCGCTGCTGCGCCGACACTGAGCCGCGGGGAACCGGCCCCTCCCACCGCGCGGACAACGAATCGCCGGCAGGGCGGCCGATCACGCAACGGATCGATGGTTCGCGCGCAACGGACGTGTCTTGTCCCGCGCCTCGGCCGGACCGTACCGTCGAGCTGACCCGGCGGACTCCCGCCGGACCCCCTTCGCACCCCGCCCGAGGTCAGCCATGCCCCCGCTCCGTACCGCCCTGCTCCAGAGCCCGGGACGGCCCGGCTCCGTCGACGGCGGTCTGCGCGTGCTCGACGAGGCCGCGGGCCGGGCCGCGGCGGCCGGGGCCGGGCTGCTCGTCTGCCCCGAGATGTTCCTGACCGGCTACGCGATCGGCGACGCCGTGCCCCGGCTCGCCGAGACCGCGGACGGCCCCGGCAGCGCGGCGGTCGCGGAGATCGCCGTACGCCACGGACTCGCCGTGCTCTACGGCTACCCCGAGCGGGACCCCGACCCGGCGAGCGGCGCGCTCTACAACTCCGCGCAGTTGATCGGCCCCGACGGCGGCCGCCTCGCCAACTACCGCAAGACACATCTCTTCGGCGGCTACGAGCGCGCCTGGTTCACCCCGGGGGAGCACCCCGTCGTCCAGGCCGAACTGGCCGGGCTGCGGCTCGGGATCATGATCTGTTACGACGTGGAGTTCCCCGAGAACGTCCGGGCCCACGCCCTCGCCGGTACCGATCTGCTGCTGGTGCCCACGGCCCAGATGCACCCGTTCGAGTTCGTCGCCGAATCGATGGTGCCGGTCCGGGCCTTCGAGAACCAGATGTACGTGGCGTACGTGAACCGGACCGGCCGGGAAGGCGCGCCCGAGGAGGGGGACGTCTTCGAGTTCGTCGGGCTGAGCTGCCTCGCCGGCCCCGACGGAGCCGTCCGGGCCCGCGCCGGGCGCGGCGAGGAACTGCTCCTCGGGGAGGTCGACGGCGCCCTCCTGGCCGCCTCCCGCGCGGCCAACCCGTATCTGGCCGACCGCCGCCCCGGTCTCTACACGGCGCTGGGCTGATCTCCTCCCGTATCCGAAGAATCGTTTCGCCGCCGCCTGTCCCGCAGGCACCGTTCTGTGTGCCCCGCTCCGTATGTCCCGTCCCTTATGCCCGCGAGGAGTCCGTACCCCATGACGTCCACGGTGCCCACCGCCGTCCAGCACACCGACGCGCAGCCGCCGATCACCATGGCCGGTCCCGACTTCCCCTACGCCTACGACGACTTCCTCGCCCACCCCGCCGGGCTCGGCCAGATCCCCGCGGCAGAGCACGGCGCGGAGGTAGCCGTCATCGGCGGCGGGCTCTCCGGCATCGTCACCGCGTACGAGCTGATGAAGATGGGGCTCAAGCCCGTCGTGTACGAGGCCGACCGGATCGGCGGGCGGCTGCGCACGGTCGGCTTCGACGGCTGCGACCCCGGGCTGACCGCGGAGATGGGCGCGATGCGCTTCCCGCCGTCCTCCACCGCGCTGCGCCACTACATCGACCTGGTGGACCTGGAGACCCGGCCCTTCCCCAACCCGCTGGCCCCCGGCACCCCCTCCACCGTGATCGACCTCAAGGGCACCACCCACTACGCGCGGACCGCCGACGAACTGCCGCCCGTCTTCCACGAGGTGATGGACGCCTGGAACACCGCACTGGAGAAGGGCGCCGACTTCTCCGCCATGAACCGCGCGCTGCGCGAGCGCGACATCCCCCGGATCCGGGAGATCTGGGCGAAGCTCGTCGAGAGGCTCGACAACCAGACCTTCTACGGCTTCCTCTGCGACTCCCCGGCCTTCGCGTCCTTCCGGCACCGGGAGATCTTCGGCCAGGTCGGCTTCGGCACCGGCGGCTGGGACACCGACTTCGCCCACTCCATCCTGGAGATCCTGCGCGTCGTCTTCACCGAGGCCGACGACCACCACCGCTCCATCGTCGGCGGCAGCCGGCAGCTTCCGCTGCGGCTCTGGGAGCGCGCCCCCGGCAAGCTCACCCACTGGCCGGCCGGTACCTCGCTCGCCTCGCTGCACGACGGCGCGCCCCGCCCCGCGGTGACCCGGCTGCACCGTACGGCGGGCAACCGGATCACGGTGACGGACGCCTCGGGCCGGATCCGGACCTACCGCGCCGCGGTCTTCACCGCCCAGTCCTGGCTGCTGCTCTCCAAGATCGCCTGCGACGAATCGCTCTTCCCGATCGACCACTGGACGGCGATCGAGCGCACGCACTACATGGAGTCGTCCAAGCTGTTCGTCCCGGTCGACCGGCCGTTCTGGCTGGACGAGGCCGTGGACGACCGGGGCGAGCCGACCGGGCGGGACACGATGTCGATGACGCTCACCGACCGGATGACCCGGGGCACCTATCTGCTGGACGACGGGCCCGACCGGCCGGCCGTCATCTGTCTCTCGTACACCTGGTGCGACGACAGCCTCAAGTGGCTGCCGCTGTCACCGGAGGAGCGGATGGAGGTCATGCTGACCTCGCTCGGCGAGATCTATCCGAAGGTCGACATCCGGGGACACCTCATCGGCGGCCCGGTGACCGTCTCCTGGGAGAACGAGCCCTGGTTCATGGGTGCCTTCAAGGCCAACCTGCCCGGCCACTACCGCTACCAGCGGCGCCTGTTCACCCATTTCATGCAGGACCGGCTGCCCGTGGACCGGCGGGGCCTCTTCCTGGCCGGGGACGACATCTCGTGGACGGCGGGGTGGGCGGAGGGCGCCGTGCAGACCGCGCTCAACGCGGTATGGGGCGTGATGCGCCACTTCGGCGGCGCCACGGACCCGACGAACCCCGGCCCCGGCGACCTGTTCGACGAACTCGCGCCCGTGGAACTCCCCGAGGACTGAGAACTCCCGGAGGACCGGGAGAGGCCGGAGAGGGGGCAGGGAGCCGCACGGCCGGCCGGTCACCGGCGTACGACAGGTGTCCACCGGCGGCCGGCGCCGGGGCGCCGGCCCCGCTGCGCAACGGGGCCGAGCGCGGCAGGACCCGGGCGACCGAAGCGGGCGTACATCGGTACGGCGCCCGCTGGCCGGGGCCGTGAACCCCGCCGATCCGGGCCGGAACGCCCGCGCTGGGCCGGGCGCCGACGACCGACACGGGCGAGGCGCGGATCGACGCGTATCTCTGGGTGAAGCTGCCGGGGGGAGCCGGACGGCTGCACGGGGGCGGCCGGCTCGTTCAGCCCCGAGGGCGCCTACGAGCCGGCGACGGGCCGAGCGGGCTCGTCGGGCCCTTGAGGACCCTTGGGCCCCTGAGGCGCCTTGGGCCCCTGAGGTCCCTCGGAGCCCTCGGGCCCCTTGAGGTGCGCCGGGGCGAAGGCGCGCAGCGCGTGGTAGCCGGTGATCACGACGATCGTGCCGAGCGCGATCCCGCCGATCTCGAAGGAGTCGGAGAACTTCAGGCTCACCCCGCCGACCCCGATGATGATGCCCGCCGCCGTCGGCACCAGGTTGAGCGGATTGCGCAGATCCACCCCGGCGTTGGTCCAGATCTGCGCGCCGAGCAGGCCGATCATGCCGTACAGGATGACGGTGATCCCGCCGAGCACCCCGCCCGGGATCGCGGCCACCACCGCGCCGAACTTGGGGCAGAGCCCGAAGAGCAGGGCGAAGCCGGCGGCGGCCCAGTACGCGGCGGTGGAGTAGACCCGGGTGGCGGCCATGACGCCGATGTTCTCGGAGTACGTGGTGTTGGGCGGGCCGCCGACGGCGGTGGAGAGCATGGAGGCGGCGCCGTCCGCCGCGATCGCCGTGCCGAGCTCGTCGTCGAGCGGATCCCCGGTCATTTCGCCGACGGCCTTCACATGGCCCGCGTTCTCCGCGATCAGCGCGATCACCACCGGCAGCGCGAGCAGGATCGCCGACCACTCGAAGCTCGGCCCGTGGAAGTCCGGCAGCCCGACCCAGGGGGCCTTGCCGACACCCGACAGATCCAGCCGCCAGTGGTCGACGGCCGCGGCGCCGCCCGCCGGGGAGTGGATCCGGCCGAAGACCTGGTCGAAGACCCAGGAGATCCCGTATCCGAAGACCAGTCCGAGGAAGATCGCGATCCGGGACCAGAAGCCGCGCAGACAGACCACCGCGAGCCCGGTGAACAACATGACCAGCAGCGCGGTCCACTGGTCCTGCGGCCAGTACGTGGCGGCCGTCACCGGCGCCAGGTTGAAACCGATCAGCATCACGACCGCGCCCGTCACCACGGGCGGCATCGCCGTGTGGATGATCCGGGCACCGAAGCGCCGTACCGCGAGCCCGGCCAGCAGGAGCACCGCGCCCACGACCAGGATCGCGCCGGTCACGGTGGAGCTGTCGCCGCCCGAGGCCCGGATGGCGGCGGCCACACCGACGAACGAGAGCGAGCACCCCAGATAGCTCGGCACCCGGCCGCGCGTCGCCAGCAGGAAGATCACCGTCGCGATGCCGGACATCATGATCGCGAGGTTGGGGTCCAGCCCCATCAGCACCGGGGCGACGAACGACGCGCCGAACATCGCCACCACGTGCTGGGCGCCGAGTCCGGCCGTACGGGGCCACGACAGCCGCTCGTCGGGGCGGACGACGGCGCCCGGTGCGGGCGTGCGCCCGTCTCCATGCAGGGTCCAGCGCACGCCGAGCTTCATGGGTGGGGCTCCACTTCTGGGTCGCGTCCGGTGCGGTGACCGGCGCCGCCACGTCCTGCTCCGGTCCGGGCGGCCTCGACCGGACGGCCGCGTGGCCGAAAAAGATCAGCGCCCATCGTAGTGCCGCGACCGCGCGACCTCCGCCGTGGGCGTCCCGCCCACCGGCCGCGGGGCCGAGCTCGGGCCGCCCGGCCGTGCTCAGGCCGGAGGGCCGGGCTCCGGCAGGAGGGCCCCGCTCCGGACGGCGGGCCGTGCTCAGGCCGACGGGTCGGGCGACCCGGCCCGGTCGCCGGCCGGTTCGGCGGCCGGCGACCCGTCGCCCCCGCCCGACGCGGCCCGCCTGTCCCCCGTACGGAGCACCCCCGCGCCGACGATCAGGCCGCAGGCGAGCGCTGTGACCAGCCCGAACGAGGCCACCAGCGAGGTCGCGTCGGCGACCGCGCCGATCGCCGAGGGCGCGATCAGCCCCGAGGTGTATGTGATCGTGGCCACCCCCGCGATGGCCTGGCTCGGATTCGGTCCCGAGCGCCCGGCCGCCGCGAAGGCCAGCGGCACGACGACCGCGACCCCGAGCCCCAGCAGCCCGAAACCGGCCATGGCGACCAGCGGATCCGGGGCGACCACCACCAGCAGACCGCCCGCCGCGGCCAGCACCCCGCCGGCGCGCACGGTCCGTACCGCGCCGAACCGGTCGACCACCCGGTCCCCGCACAGCCGGGTGAGCGCCATGGTGAGCGCGAAGGCCGTCGTGGAGGCGGCCGCCACCCCGGGCGAGGTGTCCAGCACGTCCCGCAGATAGACCGCCGACCAGTCCAGGCTCGCGCCCTCCGCGAAGACCGCGCAGAACCCGACGACCCCGATGAGCAGCGCGGACCGGGGCGGCAGCGCGAACCTCGGCGGCGGCTCGGCCTCGGGCGCGCTCCGTACGTCCAGCACGCGCTGACAGGCGATCAGGCCCAGCGCCGTGAGCACCAGGGCGGCCAGGAGATGGTGCAGCCGCGCGTCTGCGCCGAGATGGGCCGCGAGAGCGCCGGCCGCCGACCCGGTCAGGGCGCCCGCGCTCCACATGCCGTGCAGGCTGGAGATGATGGAGCGGTCGAGCCGGGCCTCGGTCTCCAGGCCGACGGCGTTCATCACCACGTCCGACATGCCCGACGCGGCGCCGTAGACGAACAGCGCCGCGCACAGCGTGACGAGGTCCGGCGCGAGGGACGGCAGGATCAGCGCCAGCGTCCACAGGGCGAGCAGCGCCCGGAGCGCGTTGCGCGCGCCGAAGCGGTGACTGATCGCCCCGGCGACCGGCATCGCGGTCACGGAGCCGATCGCGGGAAAGGCGAGCGCGAGACCGAGCTGCCCCGCGCTGAGGCCGGTGTGCTCCTGGATCCAGGGGACCCGGGTGGCGAAGCTGCCGGTGACCGCGCCGTGCACACAGAAGACGACGGCGATGGCGATCCGGGCCCGCCGCACCCCCTGTTTGTCGTGGACCGCATCTGCCCGCATGCCGTTCCGGCCTCCTCCCGAGGGGGTCCCCCTTCGAGGGCGTCCCGTTCGCCGGGCCACCCGCTGACACACCTCCTCCGGTGCGGGAGTAAATTATCAGGAACCCTGCCTGATAAATAGAGACCGGCGGGGACAGATGACAGAGACGCCCAGGGACCTCCGTGTTCCGGCAGTGATCTGGAAGGATCCCGCCATGGCCGCATCCCCGAGCACCGCCCGGGCCATCAACGACCGGCTGGCCCTGCGACTCCTCCAGCAGAAAGGCCCGTTGACGGCGGGGCAGCTCAAGACGATGACCGGGCTCTCCCGCCCCACCGTGGCCGACCTCGTGGACCGGCTCCAGGAATCGGGCCTGGTCACGGTCGTCGGGGAGACCGGCGACCGGCGCCGGGGGCCCAACGCCCGGCTGTACGGAATCGTCGCGGACCGCGCCCATCTCGCCGCACTGGACGTACGGACCGACAGCGTCGCCGTCGTCGTCGCCGATCTGCTCGGCGTCACCCTCGCCGAGGCCGTCCTGCCCATCGGCAGCGACACCGCCACGGAATCCGCCGTCGAACAGGCCGCGGCGCTGCTGGAGCGCACCGCCCGGCAGGCCGGCGCCGTCCCGCTGCACAGCGTCGGCGTCGGCGCCCCCGGGCTGGTCGACGTCACCGGCGAACTCCGCGACAGCACCGGGCTGCCGGAGTGGCACCGGCGGCTCGTCGCCGTACTCCAGGAGCGGCTGCCCGCCACCGTCCTGGTCGAGAACGAGACCAACCTCGCCGCCCTCGCCGAACAGCGCCTGGGCGCCGCCCGCGGCCAGGACACCTTCGTACTGCTCTGGATCGGCCACGGCATCGGCGCGGCCGTCGTGCTCGACGGACGGCTGCGCAGGGGCGCGTCGGGCGGCGCGGGCGAGATCGGCTTCCTGCCCGTGCCGGGCACCGCCGGGCTGCCCTCGGCGACGGCCTGCGACGGTGGCTTCCACAGTCTGGCGGGGTCGGCCGCCGTCTGCGCGCTCGCCGAGGGGTACGGGCTGGTGCCCGCCCCGGGCGCGCCCCAGGAGCCGCCGTCCGCCGCGCTGGTGCGCGCCGCCACCGGGGACGGGCGGCCCGGCGCCGCGGCGTTCCTCGACGCCCTCGCGGACCGGCTGGCCATCGGTGCCGCGGCGGTCAGCGCGGTCCTCGACCCCGGCTGGATCGTGCTCGCGGGCGAGGTCGGCCACGCGGGCGGCGAGACGCTGGCCATCCGCGTCGAGGACCGGCTCGCCGCGCTGTCCCCGCTCCGTACGGAGGTCAGAGCCGGGGCGCTCGGCGGCGCCGCCGTGCTCCGGGGCGCGCTGCTCACGGCGCGCGACGCGGCGCAGGACGCGCTGTTCGCGCCGGGAGGCTGAGCCCGGGAGGCTGAGCCCGGGAGGCTGAGTCCGGAAGGCTGAGCCCGGGAGGCCCAACCCCCGGTTCCCGCCCGGCATATGAGACACCGGACCGCGGTCCGGGCCCGGGACACCGCCGACACCCCGGACCCGGGCGCCCCGCCCGCCGATGGAGGTGCAGGTGAGAGGGGCGGAGCGCAACCCCTCGGCCGCATTCCCGCCCGTTCTGTGAGTCAGCCCACAGCGCTCGCCCGGAACGCCGACGATCAGCCGTGGCACACTGGGTCGCGTACCAGCAGCAGCGCACTCCGGGGTCGGTGCAATTCCGAACCGGCGGTTACAGTCCGCGACCCGGCCGCATCCAGTGGCCGGTTGACCAGGTGAGATTCCTGGACCGACGGTGAAAGTCCGGATGGGAGGCAGTGCGCGGCGGGCCCTTACAGGTACGCCGTACCGGACGGCTCGTCCTCGGACGAGCCGGGTTCCCGGCCTCGGCGTTCCGCTGTGTGGTCCCGTTTCTCTGTCGTCATCGACAGGCCCCGGAGTCCGTGCCCGAAGAGGCAGGAGGACCCGGGTGGCCACCCACGCCGAACGCGTCACCGACGCGGACGCCATGCGGCGGGCCGTCGCGCTCGCCGCCCGCGGACTCGGCTCCACCAGCCCCAATCCGGTTGTCGGATGCGTGATCCTGGACGCCTCGGGACACCTCGCCGGCGAGGGGCACCACCAGCGCGCGGGCGGCCCGCACGCCGAGGTCCACGCCCTGCGCGCGGCGGGATCCCGGGCCCGGGGCGGCACCGCGTACGTCACCCTCGAACCCTGCTCCCACACCGGCCGCACCGGCCCCTGTGCCCAGGCGCTGATCGACGCCGGGATCGCCCGCGTCCACTACGCGGTCCCCGACCCGAACCCGCGGGCTGCCGGGGGCGCGGCCACCCTCCGCGCCGCCGGGATCACCGCCGAGCCGGGGCTGCTCGCCGCCGAGGCCGAGGCGGGCAACACCGCCTGGCTCACCTCGGTGCGCCGGGGCCGCCCGTACGTCCTGTGGAAGTACGCGGCCACCCTCGACGGCCGGATCGCCGCCGCCGACGCCACCAGCCGCTGGATCACCTCCGCCGAGGCCCGCGCCGACGTCCACCGGCTGCGCGCCGAGGCCGACGCGGTCGTGGTCGGTTCCGGCACCGCCCGCGCCGACGACCCGCACCTCGCGGTCCGCGGTGTCGAGGGCGCCGTCCAGCCGCTGCGGGTCGTCATGGACACCGAGGCCACCGCCGTACGGCCCGGCGCCCGCGTCCTGGACGACGGCGCGCCCACCCTGATCGCCGTCGCCGAGGACGCCGACGCACGCCGGCTCCCCGCCGCGGACGTGGTACGGCTGCCCCGCGCGGCCGGGGGCCGGGGGCTGTCCGTCCCCGCACTGCTGGCCGCCCTGCACGAGCGCGGCGTCCGCTCCGTACTCCTCGAAGGCGGCCCGGCCCTGGCCGGCTCCTTCGTCGCCGCCGGAGCGGTCGACAAGGTCGTCGGCTATCTCGCCCCGGTCCTCCTCGGCGCCGGGCCCGCCGCGCTCGGCGACGCCGGAATCACCACGATCGCCGGGGCGTTGCGGCTGCGGATGACGGAGACCGTACGGATCGGCCCCGACCTGCGGATCACCGCGACCCCAGAACCGGCCGCCGCGACCCCGGGAGTCATCACGACCCCCGAAGCCACCGCGACCCCCGAAACCCCCGTCGCCCGGGCCGCCGAGCCCGCCGCGACCGCCACGAAGGAGCGTTGAGTGTTCACCGGAATCGTCGAAGAACTGGGTGAGGTCACCGCCGTGGAGAACCTCGGTGACTCCTCCCGCTTCCGACTGCGCGGCCCCGTCGTCACCGAGAACGCCCGGCACGGCGACTCCATCGCCGTCAACGGCGTCTGTCTGACGGTCGTGGAGTCCGGCGACGGCGAGTTCACCGCCGATGTGATGGCCGAGACGCTCGACCGCTCCAGCCTCGGCGCCCTCGGGGCCGGCTCCCGCGTCAACCTGGAGCGGCCCATGGCCCTCGGCGGGCGGCTCGGCGGACACATCGTCCAGGGCCATGTCGACGGCACTGGCACCATCGTCGAGCGCACGCCCTCCGAGCACTGGGAGATCGTCAAGATCTCGCTGCCCGCCGCCCTGACCCGCTACGTCGTGGAGAAGGGCTCCATCACCGTGGACGGTGTCAGCCTCACGGTCGTCGACGCGGGCGCCGACCACTTCACCATCAGCCTCATCCCCACCACCCTCGCGCTGACCACCCTCGGCATCAAGGGACCGGGCGACCCGGTCAACCTGGAGGTCGACGTCATCGCGAAGTACGTCGAGCGCCTGCTGAGCCCCGCTCATCGCGCACAGGCCGAGGAGTCCGCGCGGTGAACACCCTGTCCTGGCTGAACGGTGAGGCGTTCACGGCCTTCGGTCAGCACATCCTGTGGTCCGACATGATCGGCAACACCATCGGTCTGGCCGCGCTCGCCCTCGGCTGGCGGCGCTCCATCTGGACCTGGCCCGCCCAGTTCCTCTCCGGTGTCATCCTGGTCGGCGCGTACGCCTCCGCCCACCTCAGCGGCGGCGTCGGCAAGCAGCTCCTGGTCATCGGCGTCGCTGTGTGGGGCTGGCGGCAGTGGCAGCGTGGAAGGCGGCGAGACCACGACGGCACGATCGGCTCGATCGCCGTACGGTTCGCCACCTGGCGCGAACGCGGGCTGCTCCTCGGCGGTACGGCCGTGGGCACCCTCGCCGTCGGCGGGCTCTTCACCGCCGTGCCCGAACTGTCCTGGAACCCCTGGCCCGACGCGTACATCTTCATCGGCACCCTCGCCGCGATGGTCGCGCAGGCGCGCGGCCTCGTCGAGTTCTGGTTCGCCTGGCTGCTCGTCGACCTCGTCGGCGTCCCCCTCGCCTTCAGCAGCGGGCTCGCCTTCTCCGGCTTCGTCTACGTCATCTATCTCGCCCTCGTCCTGTGGGGCATGCGCGACTGGTGGCTGCGCTCCCGCGCCGGCGCCATGACCCTGGAAGGAGCAGCAGCATGACAGCCAGCCCGTCCCCCGCCGCGACCCCGGACGCCGAGGCGCACGCCGACGTCCCGCGCCCCACCTGGTACTCCCGCGACAATGTCGAGGACCTCTCCCTGGACCCGGTGGCCCAGGCCATACGCGACATCGCGGCCGGCCGGCCCGTCGTGGTCGTGGACGACGAGGACCGCGAGAACGAGGGCGATCTCGTCGTCGCCGCCGAGAAGGCCACCCCCGAGATCATCGCCTTCATGATGAGCGAGTGCCGCGGCATGATCTGCGCCCCCATGGAGGGCGCGGAGCTGGACCGGCTCGAACTCCCGCAGATGGTCGGCGAGAACACCGAGTCGATGCGGACCGCCTTCACCGTCACCGTCGACGCCGCGGGTGCCCACGGCGTCACCACCGGGATCTCCGCCGCCGACCGCTCCACCACCCTGCGGCTCCTCGCCTCGGGCAAGGCGGAGCCCGGCGACTTCGTCCGGCCGGGCCATGTCTTCCCGCTGCGCGCCAGGGACGGCGGGGTGCTCGAACGCAACGGCCACACCGAGGCCGCCGTCGACCTCGCCCGGCTCGCCGGGCTGCGTCCCGCCGGCGCGATCGTGGAGATCGCGGGCGAGGACGGGGTGATGCTGCGGCTGCCCGAGCTGATCCCGTTCGCTCGCAAGCACGGTCTGACGATCATCTCCATCGAGGACCTGATCGCGTACCGCCGCACCGCGGAGCCCACCGTCCGCCGCGAGGCCGAGGTCAGCCTGCCCACCGCCCACGGCGACTTCACCGCGTACGGCTACCGCTCCACCGTCGACGGCGTCGAGCATGTCGCCCTCGTCCACGGGGAGCTGGGCGACGGCGAGGACGTGCTGGTACGCGTCCACTCCGAGTGCCTGACCGGAGACATCTTCAGCTCCCAGCGGTGCGACTGCGGACCCCAGCTCCAGGCGTCCATGGAGCGCGTCACCGCGGAGGGCCGGGGAGTCGTCGTCTATCTGCGCGGCCACGAGGGCCGCGGCATCGGGCTGCTCTCCAAGCTCCGCGCGTACGAACTCCAGGAGCGGGGCCGCGACACCCTGGACGCCAATCTGGAGCTGGGGCTGCCCGCCGACGCCCGCGACTACGCGGCGGGCGCGCGGATCCTCGGCGACCTCGGGGTACGCAGCCTGCGGCTGATGACCAACAACCCCGACAAGACCGCGGCGCTCGTCCGGCACGGCCTGCGGGTCACCGGGCGCGAGCCGATGCCCGTCCAGGCCGGCGAGCACAACCTCCGCTATCTGCGCACCAAGCGCGACCGGATGGGCCACGACCTGCCGTGGCTCGACGCCGCCGCGGTGTCCACCTGCGGCAACCAGTAGCACCGTACGACTGGAACCGTACGACCGTACGGCTTGAAGACCCATGCGAGGAGAGACGTGAGCGGCAAAGGCGCACCCGAACTGAGTGTCAAGAACTGCGGAGACCTCCGCGTCGCCGTGATCGCGGCACAGTGGCACGAGAAGATCATGGACGGCCTCGTGGACGGCGCCCTGCGGGCCCTGCGCGACCTCGGTATCGACGAGCCGACGCTGCTGCGCGTGCCCGGCAGCTTCGAGCTGCCCGTCGTCGCCAAGGTGCTGGCGGGCCGCGGCTATGACGCGGTCGTCGCGCTCGGCGTCGTCATCCGGGGCGGCACCCCGCACTTCGACTATGTGTGCCAGGGCGTCACCCAGGGCCTCACCCAGGTCTCCGTGGACACCGGGGTCCCCATCGGCTTCGGCGTACTGACCTGCGACACCGAGGAACAGGCCCTCGACCGGGCCGGTCTCGAAGGCTCCCACGAGGACAAGGGACACGAGGCGGTCACCGCCGCCGTCGCCACGGCCACCACCCTCCGTACCATCGCCGAACCCTGGCGCCAGGAGCCCGCGAGCAGCCGCGTAAAGTGAGCGCCACCATGTCCAAGAAGACGTTCGAGGAGCTGTTCAGCGAGCTCCAGCAGAAGGCCGCCCACGGCGACCCCACCACCTCCCGCACCGCCGAACTGGTGGAAAAGGGTGTCCACGCCATCGGCAAGAAGGTCGTCGAAGAGGCGGCCGAGGTGTGGATGGCCGCCGAGTACGAGGGCAAGGAAGCCGCCGCCGAGGAGATCTCCCAGCTCCTCTACCACGTCCAGGTGATGATGGTCGCGCGCGGAATCTCCCTCGACGACGTTTACGCCCATCTCTGAGCATCACCTCAGCACCACTTCGTACCGTTTCACCCCTTTCCTCCCCGCTCACCCTCCGCACGAAGGAAGACGACCTCATGCTGCGCATCGCCGTTCCCAACAAGGGTTCTCTCTCCGGACCTGCGTCGGCGATGCTCCATGAGGCCGGATACCAGCAGCGCAAGGAGTCCAAGGAACTCGTCCTGGTCGACCCGGACAACGAGGTCGAGTTCTTCTACCTGCGCCCCCGCGACATCGCGATCTACGTCAGCTCCGGCCGCCTCGACATCGGCATCACCGGCCGCGACCTGCTGCTGGACTCGGAGGCCGACGCCGAGGAGATCCTGCCGCTCGGCTTCGCGCGCTCCACCTTCCGCTACGCCACCAAGCCGGGCACCGCCACCGGGGTCGGCGCGTTCGGCGGCATGACCGTCGCCACCTCCTACGAGGGCATCGTGGCCCGGCACCTCGCGGACCACGGCGTCGACGCCTCCGTCGTCCACCTGGACGGGGCCGTCGAGACCGCCATCGAGCTGGGCGTGGCCCAGATCATCGCGGACGTGGTGGAGACCGGCACCTCGCTGCGGAACGCGGGCCTCGAAGTGATCGGCGAGCCGATCATGACCTCGGAGGCGGTCGTCATCCGCCGCACCGGCGCCGACAGCGAGGAACCCAAGGTCCAGCAGTTCCTGCGCCGCCTCCAGGGCGTCCTGGTCGCCCGTACGTACGTGATGATGGACTACGACTGCCGCGCCGAGCACCTGGAGCGCGCCGTCGCCCTCACCCCGGGCCTCGAATCCCCGACCGTCTCCCCGCTGCACAACGAGGGATGGGTCGCCGTCCGCGCGATGGTCCCCTCGAAGGAGGCGCAGCGGATCATGGACGACCTCTACGCGCTGGGCGCCCGCGCCATCCTCACCACGGCCATCCACGCCTGCCGTCTCTGACCGTCCCTCCGCCCCTTTTCGACCGCCACCCCACCCCGGGAAGACCCAGAACCCATGCCGGTGCCCGCCCCCGTACCCGCCCTGCCGGTCACATTCCGGCCGACCGTCACCCGTACGGTGCTGCTCTCCGTCGGCACGGTCATGTTCCTCGTCATCTCGGCCATCGGGCTGATGCTGGAACAGCTCAGTGCGGGGGAGCGGCTGAGCTTCATCGTCACCGCGCTGCTCTTCTTCGGCGTACTGGCGCTGCTCAGCCGCCCCAAGGTCGTCGCCGACGACACGGGCGTGACGGTCGTCAATCTCACCCGCACCCGCCGGCTGGAATGGGCCGAGATCCTGCGGGTCAACCTGCGGCCCGGCGACCCCTGGGTCTTCCTCGACCTCAGCGACGGCAGCAGCCTGCCCGTCCTCGGTATCCAGCCCGGTGTGGCCAAGGAGCGCGCCATCCGCGACGCCCGCGCGCTGCGCGACCTCACCGAATCCCGTTCCGTACGCGACGACGACATGCGCTGACGCCCCTGCGTACGAGGTGCCGGAGTTGCCACGTACGGGGCTTCGGTACGGCGACGGGCCACCAGGTCCTGTCCGCCCCGCCCCTGTCTTGATTACTCTGGTGGCGGAGGCGCCGAGTGCGCCCCGCCCCGCATCAGACGGCCGTGCCGGCCCGCGGGGCATCCTGCGACCCGAGGAGTGACTCCCTCCAGCAATGGACGGATCGTCCGGTAGTACCTGCGCCGCCCCCTTCGACGAGGCGGCGGCATGACCATCCCCCTTCTGCTGCTCGCCGCAGCGTTCCTTCTCATCCTCGCCAACGGCTTCTTCGTGGCGGCCGAGTTCGGCCTCATCACGGTGGACCGCCCCGACGCCGAGCGTGCCGCCGCGGCGGGCGACCGCCGCGCCCGTACCGTCGTCAGAGCCCTGCGGGAACTCTCCTTCCAGCTCTCCGGCACCCAGCTCGGCATCACCATCACCTCGCTCGTCGTCGGCATGCTCGCCGAACCGGCGCTCGCCGAACTGCTCGGCGGACCGCTCTCCGCGACCGGACTGCCCGCCGGGGCCGTCTCCGGTGTCGCGGTGGTCATCGGCATGCTGCTGGCCTCCGCCGTCCAGATGGTGATCGGCGAACTCGTCCCCAAGAACTGGGCGGTCTCCCGGCCGCTCCAGGTCGCGGGCTTCGTGGCGGGTCCGCAGCACCTCTTCTCCACCGTGTTCCGGCCGGTGATCTCCCTGCTCAACACCGTCGCCAACCGGCTGGTACGGATACTCGGCGTGGAGCCGACCGACGAGCTGGCCTCGGCCCGCACCCCCGGCGAACTCGTCTCACTGGCCCGTCACTCCGCCCGGGCCGGCACCCTCGAACAGGACACGGCCGACCTGTTCGTACGGACCCTCTCACTCGGCCGGCTCACCGCACAGCATGTGATGACGCCCCGCGTGAAGGTCAGCGCCCTCCAGGCGGACGCGACGGCTGCGGACGTCGTCAACCTGACGCGGGCCACCGGGCTCTCCCGCTTCCCCGTCTACCGCGAGCGCATCGACGAGATCATCGGCATGGTGCACCTCAAGGACGCGCTCGCCGTCCCCGTGGCGGAACGGCTGCGCACCCCGGTCGGCCGGATCGCCCTCCCGGCGCTGCTCGTCCCGGAGACCCTGCCCGTGCAGCAGCTCCTGGAGCGGCTGCGCAACGAGCAGCCGATAGCCGCCGTGGTCGACGAGTACGGCGGTACGGCCGGGGTCGTCACCCTGGAGGACATCGTCGAGGAGCTGGTCGGCGAGGTGCGCGACGAGCACGACGCCGAGGGCGACGGACGGCCGGAACTGGCCCCCGTCGACCCGGTCGACGGCCGGCCCGCCTGGGAGGCCGACGGCAGCGCCCGGGTCCTCACCCTGCGGCGCATCGGACTCGACGCCCCCGAGGGGCCCTACGAGACGCTGGCCGGTCTTGTCGCCGATCTGCTCGGCCGCATCCCCGCCCCCGGCGACCGCGCGGAGCTGCCCGGCTGGCGGCTCTCCGTACGCCAGGTGGACCGCTACCGGGCGGAACGGGTCCGGCTGATACGGCTGACGGACGACGGCCCGGCCGAGTCCGGCCCCGCCGCGGGGGCCGCCAGGACGCCACGGGCCGGGGCGCCGCCGCCCGGCGGAACACCCGGCGTGGCCGTTCCCGTCCCCGTACCGGTCCCCGTGGACGCCTCCGGAGCGGCGCCGGCGCCGGCGCCGACGTCCGCGCCCGCGTCCGCTCCCGCGCTGGCGGAGGGCGTCCGATGAGCGTGCTGCAACTCGCCTTCGCCGTCCTCCTGGTCCTCGCCAACGGCTACTTCGTCGGGGCCGAGTTCGCCCTCGTCTCCGTACGCCGCAGCCAGATCGAACCGCACGCCGCGCGCGGCTCGGCCCGGGCCAGACAGGCGCTGTACGGGCTGGAGAACCTGCCGCAGATGATGGCCGCCGCGCAGTTCGGCATCACCGTCTGCTCCCTGACCCTCGGCGCGGTGGCCGAGCCGACCGTGGCGCACCTCCTGGAGCCCGTCTTCCACACGGTCCGGGTGCCGGAGGGCCTGATCCACCCGCTGGGCTATGTCATCGCCCTGGCGCTGGTCGTCTTCCTGCACCTGGTCATCGGCGAGATGGTCCCCAAGAACCTCGCCATGGCCGCCCCGGAGAAGACCGCGCTCTGGCTCAGCCCCGGCCTGGTCGGCTTCGCCCGGCTCTGCCGACCGGTCACCGCCGCGCTCGGCGCCTGCGCCCGGCTCGTCCTGCGGGCCTTCCGCGTCGAGCCCAAGGACGAGGTGGAGGCGGTCTTCACCAGCGAGCAGCTCAACCGGCTCGTCGAGGACTCGGGACAGGCCGGACTGCTGGAGCCCGAGGCGCAGGAGCGTCTGGAGGACGCGCTGGAGCTGGGCAGCCGCCCGGTCACCGACGTACTCCTCACCCGCGCCTCACTGGTCACCGTGAACCCGGCCGTCACCCCGCGCGAGATCGAGGAGCTGACGGTACGCACCGGCTACTCCCGCTTCCCGGTGTGCGCGGAGGGCGGTGGCGCCTTCATGGGGTATCTCCACGTCAAGGACGTCCTCGATCTGGAGACGGCGGACCGGGCGGTACCCCAGCACGTCTGGCGGCCGATGGCGACCCTCCGCGCGGAACTCCCGCTGGACGACGCCCTCACCGTGATGCGCCGCGCGGCCACCCATCTCGCCCAGGTCGCGGACGCGTCCGGGAAGGTGCTCGGTCTGGTGGCGCTGGAGGACGTCCTCGAAATGCTGGTCGGGGAGGTACGGGACCCCTCCCACCGGGAGCTGTCCGCCACCCGGGCCACCCTCGTCGGCGAACAGCGCACGGACCAGGCCGCCCAGGCCCTGGCCCGCTGAACCATCGGCTCCGGGCCGGTCCCGGGGCCCGGCGGGGTCATGTCCCCGCCGGGTCCTGGGGGCCCCGGCCGGCCGGGCCGCGCCCCGAGAGCACCTCGCCGTACGCCTGCATCAGATCGGGCAGCCGCAGCGTGGCCAGGTCATCGCGCGTAGGGGTACCGCTGTAGCCGGAGAGCCGCAGATCGCGGTAGGCGCAGCTCTTCTCGTACAGCGTCCGGACGAACCGGCCGTTGCCCAGCTCGTCGATCCACCCCTGGTCGACCACGTGCCCACTGATCGAGCGCAGCTCGTCGACGGACTCCTCGTCCCACACGTCCCCGTTCTCGGCGGCCAGCACCCCGCCGATCGCGGTCAGTTCGAGCGGCCGGTAGCTGGGGAAGTCGACCCGGCTGGTGAACCGCGAGGAGAGCCCGGGGTTGGTGGCGAGCAGCCGGTCCATGCCCTCCGGATAGCCCGCCAGGATCACCACGAGATGGTCCCGGTTGTCCTCGGCGCGCTTCAGCAGCACCTGAAGGGCCTCGTCGCCGTACGCGTCGCCCTTGCTGTAGCCGGAGTTGGAGAGGCTGTACGCCTCGTCGACGAAGAGCACCCCGCCGATCGCCGAGTCGATCAGCTCGTTCGCCTTGACGGCGGTCTGGCCCAGGAACTCACCGACCAGATCGGCCCGTTGCGCCTCGACCAGATGGTCCCCGCCGAGCAGCCCGAGCGCGTAGAAGATCCGGCCCAGGATGCGCGCCACGGTGGTCTTGCCGGTGCCCGAGGGGCCGGAGAAGACAAAGTGACGTTTCGGCGGCTGGACGGGAAGCCCCTGACCGGCCCGCAGCCGCGCCATACGGAGCTGCGCGGAGACCGCCTTGACCTGCCGCTTCACCGGTTCGAGCCCGACCATCCGCTCCAGCTCCGCCAGCGCCTCGGCGAGCAGCGCCGGATCCGTCGGCCCCTCGGGGAAGCGCGGCGTCGGAGGCTGTACGGGCGGCGGCAGCTTCTCCCGGAGGGGCTCGGGCGCGGCGGGCGGACCGCCGCCGAGCGGCGGCTGCGGCTCCCTGCCGACCAGGATGTCGGAGCCGAGCGGCCCCTCGGGATCGCTCTGGGCCTGGGCCTGCGGCTGGGCCTCCGTCAGATCCGCCGCGTCCTGACCGAGCCCGGCCAGCGCCACGGTCGCCAGCCCCACCGGGTCGTCGGGGGAGTCGTAGCTGTCGTACCCGTCCGCGTCGGTGATCGCGGCGAGCCGCGCGGCGGTGTCCATGAACGCCGGGTCCAGACGGTGCACGGCCCGGTAGAGCGGCAGGGCGGCGGCGCTGCGCCCGGTGCCCTCGTGGGCGCGGGCCAGCCAGTACCGCAGCTCCTTGCGCTGCGGCTGCTCACTGCGGCAGCGCATCAGCGCGGTGGCGAGCAGCGGCTCGGCCTGGCCGAACATCTCCAGCCTGACCCGGGCCATCCCGCCGAAGAGCCCCGCCTCGATGCCGAGCAGCGGATCGTGGACGAGCTGCTCGGTGTGGCGGCACAACTGGTCCCAGTCCTTGACCAGATAGGCGCGGCAGGCGTGCAGGAAGCGCACCTGCGGATCGGTGTCCACCGGCGGCAGCTCCGCCAACGCCCGGTCCAGCTCGGGCACATGGCGGCCGTCCAGCCAGTGCGAGGCGTGCGCCAGCCGCAGGTCCCGTCCGCTCTCCAGTACGGGCTGGACCCACCAGCCCAGCCAGTACCAGGAGTTCAGGGTGCGGCGGTGGCGGGTGCGCTGCTCGCCGAAGCGCTCGCGATGGCGGTACATGTGGATCAGGGCGGTGGTGGTCTCGACGCGCAGCGCGTGCAGCCCGAGCCAGCCGTCGGCCATCCCGGGATCGAGCCGGACGGCAGTCCTGAACTCCTCCTCCGCCTGGGGATACGCCCCCATGGTGTAGGCGTCCACCCCGCGCACCCAGGCGAGGTCGGCCGGGGCTCCCGTGCCCTGCGTGCCGATATCCATCAGGTCCCCCACAAACCGTGCCCCCGTGATGTCCCGCCGGGCGGGCGCCCGTCGGCAGCGTACTGAACCACCATGACGCGGACGGGAATTGACCGCACTCAGAGGCATCGTACCTGCGCAGAGTGTGTGCGACTAAGGGTGCCGTCCATCGCTTCACCCGGTGACCCAGGGTGAGCGGGCGAGGCCGTACGAGGCCGGAGAAGTGGCGAAGAGGGCAGAACGAAGCCCCCGATCACGGGGGAACAACCGGGGGCTTCGCGTCTGCGGCGGCTCCGAAAAGCCGCACATTAAGAACGTAAGACCTGCCCTGCCCGCTGGTCAAGCCGAGTTGGGCACTCTGCGCGCGTCGATTTCCGACTGCTCAGTATGGTGGCGACAACCGGTTACGGTGGGTGATGGTTTGGTCCTGCCTCGCGATCGCGTGGGGCATCGGGCTTATCGCGTACCCCTGCTGCCCCTCTCGTACCAGAGCATCGGAAAAGGGACGAGACGGGTCCCTCGCGAAATGGCGTGTCTCCGCCGTTGTCCAGCCGTCCCAGAAGGCGGACTGGGCCGGTCCGTCCCGGCGGCGCCCGCGCTCCCAGGACTCCTCGGCGCCCCGCTCCATCCAGAACAGCCCGGCGAGATACGGCCGCAGCGCCCGCCGGCCGGCCCCGACCCCCTCCAGGAGGACCACGGGGGCGGCGGGCAGTGCTCGCGGCGCGGTGAAGCGGCGCAGCGTCCAGTCGTACGGCGTGTACGACGCCGCCGTACCGCGCGAGAACGGCTCGATGACCTGGGCCGTCAGCCGGGGCACCCACTCGAACAGCTCTTCGTGGCTCGCCATGTCGTCCAGCCGTAGTACGGGCGCGCCGCCGAGCGCCGCCGCGAGCCGCGCCGCGAAGGTGGTCTTGCCGGAGCCGGCGTGGCCGTCCACCGCGATCAGCCGCACCGGACCGCAGGAGGGCGGCAGGGCGCGCAGCCGCGCGGCCACGGCGGTGAGGTCGTCCATACGGCCCAGCCTACGAGCCGCGCGGCCCGGCCGGGCGGGCGGCCGCCGCAGGCCCTGCCACCGGTGGAGACCAATATTGCTCGGCCGACGCGGGGCGAATCGCTGGCAGAGGCCCGCCGGGAGCCGCGATAGTGGACCACTGTCGACCCGTCATGCTCCCGCCATCTCCGTCCCCTTCGCCGCCTTCTCGCGCACCCCGTTCCGCCTCCCGGCAAGCTGCCTCGCCGCCATTCCGCACTCTCCGCCTCTCCGCCTCTCCGTCTCTTCCGCCCGTCGACCGGAGGTTCCCATGACCCGTCCCCCCTCGCGCAGAACCGTTCTCGCCGCCGCGTTCGCGGTCACCGCCGCCGGTGGGGCGGGTGCCGCACTCCCGGCCGGTGCGGCGGCGGCCGCCCCCGGCGCCCCGGCGCAGCCGCTCGTGGACAACGCGTTCTGGACCTCGTACGCCGACTGGCGGGCCGGCACCGCCCACGGGGTGCGCGCCGTCTCCGGCGCCCGGCCCTCACTGGTCATCGACGCCCCGGCGGGCTCCACCACCTACACCGACCCGCACACCGGCACGACCTCCGCCTGGGAGTACGCCACCTGGACCTCGCCCACGTACCGTTCGAAGGTCCCCGCCACCGAGGTGATCGCCTCCTGGAACGCCTCGACCCCGGCGGGCACCTGGCTCCAGGTCGAACTGCGCGGACAGTACGCCGACGGAACCGACACCCCGTGGTACGTGATGGGCCGCTGGACCTCGGGCGACGGGGACGGAGACATCCGGCGCACCTCGCTGGACGGCCAGAGCGACGGCCGCAGCACCATCTGGACGGACACCTTCGCGGTGGACGACGCGTCGACCGGGACGCGCCTCGTCTCGTACCGGCTGCGCCTCACCCTCCACCGCGCCCCCGGCAGCGGTCTCACCCCGGTGGTTCACCGGATCGGCGCGATGGCCTCCGACATCCCGGACCGGTTCACCGTCCCCGCCTCCACGCCGGGGCTCGCGCGGGAGCTGACCGTGCCGCGCTACTCGCAGAACACGCACATCGGGCAGTACCCGGAGTACGACAACGGGGGCGAGGCGTGGTGCAGTCCCACCTCCTCGCAGATGATCATCGAGTACTGGGGGCGTGTCCCCACCGCCGGGGAACTGGCCTGGGTGGACCCGGCCTTCGACGACCCGCAGGTCTGCCACGCGGCCCGGTTCACCTACGACTACCAGTACGAGGGCTGCGGCAACTGGCCGTTCAACGCCGCGTACGCCGCCACCTACCGGGACCTGAGCTCCGCCGTCACCCGGCTCGGCTCGCTCGCCGACGTGGAGACGCTGGTGGGCGCGGGCATCCCCGTCATCACCTCGCAGTCCTTCCTCAAGGAGGAGCTGACGGGGGCGGGGTACGGCACCTCCGGCCACCTCATGACGGTCATCGGCTTCACCCCCGAGGGCGACGTGATCGCCAACGACCCCGCCTCGCCGAGCAACCCGGCCGTACGCCGCGTCTACCGCCGCGCCGAGTGGGAGACGATCTGGCTCCGCACCAAGCGGTACAACGCGTCCGGCAAGGTCGCCTCCGGCACGGGCGGGGTCTGTTACGTCTACTGGCCCGCGAAGCCGTCCGCCGCGCAGTGCCGGGCGCTGCGGGCGGTCGGCCTGCTCTGACGGGGCACCCCGGACGGGGTCAGGACGCGGGCAGCGAGCGCAGCCACTCCACGAGGAGCCGGTTGACCTCGTCCGCCCGCTCCTGCTGCACCCAGTGGCCGCAGCCTTCGAGGAGATGCGAGGAGACCAGCCCCGGCAGCGTGGCGGGGTAGGCCGCGATGGCGTCCGCCATCCAGGTGGTGGAGGCGTCGAGCGTTCCGCCGATGAAGAGCGACGGCTGACGGATCGGCGCCCCGTCCCACGCGGCGAGGTCCTCCCAGTCCCGGTCGACATTGCGGTAGCGGTTCAGCGCGCCGGTCAGCCCGGTCCGCTCGAACTCGCCCGCGTAGACGTCGAGATCGGCCTCCGTCAGCCAGGAGGGCAGCCGCCCGCCCGGGAAGCGGTCGGAGAGCTTCCCGCCCGGGGGCACGAAGAAGAGGCGGTCCTTGCCCTCCGCGTCCATCGTGTCGGCCGACAGCCCGGCGTAGAACCCGGCCAGCCAGCCCCGTACGTCCGGCTCGATCTCCGCCTCCGCGCGGCCCGGCCGCTGGAAGTAGCTGACGTAGAACTCCTCGTCCCCGCCGATCATCCCGAAGGCGTCGCTCGGCCGGAACCCGTTCCTGGGCGAGTACGGGACGCTCATCAGCCCCACGGCGGTGAAGACATCCGGCCTGAGCAGCGCGGTGTTGGCGGCGATGGGGGAGCCCCAGTCATGGCCCACGACCACCGCGCTCTCCTCGCCGAGCGCACGCACCACACCGACGTTGTCGGAGACATGGGCGAGCATCCGGTACGCGGCCACGTCGGCCGGCTTCGACGAGCGCCCGTAGCCGCGCAGGTCGACGGCGACCGCACGGTACCCGGCGGCGGCCAGCGCCGGAAGCTGGTGGCGCCAGGAGTACCAGGACTCGGGGAACCCATGGACGAGCAGGACCAGCGGCCCGGTGCCCTGTTCGGCCACATGGATCCGGCCCCCGGGGACATCCAGCAGCCGGTGCTTCACATCAGGGTGTGCGGTCGACATCTCTGGCATCGCTGCTCCTCGATCGGTGGTGTGCTGGTCCC
Organism: Streptomyces sp. NPDC096310; assembly: GCF_044763125.1. Taxonomy (NCBI): domain Bacteria; kingdom Bacillati; phylum Actinomycetota; class Actinomycetes; order Kitasatosporales; family Streptomycetaceae; genus Streptomyces; species Streptomyces sp. NPDC096310. The sequence continues at coordinate 37,975 of NZ_JBIWFO010000039.1, forward strand.
ACGATCATTCGGGCGGGCCGACACCTCTCGCAACGTTTGTTGCGGAATCGGCAAAGCGGCCGCGTGGTACGGAGCGGGGGCCCCGGCCGCCCCGCTCGCCGTCCTCGCTCACCCCAGGGGTCTTCTGCGACCACACGGCGAGGCTCCGCGTCATCTCTGCGATACTGCGGGAATTCCTGCGGGAACACCGTGGCAGCCGGAGACCAGGACGCGAATTTGAATCGTAGTCAACAGCGTGGACCGTCCCTGCGATCACAGGTACGGCGCTCCGAACTCATCGCAACCGGCCGGAAGTTGTTTGCCGACACCTCGTACGACGCGCTGTCGATGGACGACATCGCGCAACACGCGGGCGTCGCCAAAGGGCTGATCTACTACTACTTCAAGAACAAGCGCGGCTACTATCTCGCCATTGTCGAGGACTCGGTCGCCGAACTCGTCTCCCTCGCCGCCGACGGCGCGGAACTGCCACGCACCCAGCGGGTGCAGCGCACCGTCGAGGCCTATCTGCGCTTCGCCCAGTACAACGAATCGGCGTACCGCACCATCATCACCGGCGGCGTCGGCTTCGACACCCAGGTCCAGGCGATCCGCGACGCCGTCAGGACCGGCCTGGTCGCCACCGTCGCCCAGGGCGCCTACGGCCACCAGGACATCCCGCCGATCGCGCGGCTCGCCCTGCTCGGCTGGCTCAGCAGCGTCGAGTGGCTGACGCTCGAATGGCTGGAGCACCGGGACGAGCTGCGGCGGGAGATCCCGCGCGATCTGCTCGTCAGGATGCTGCGCCACACGCTCAACACGATCGAGGAGTTCGCACCGGAGTGCCCGGCGCCGCCCCAGGACCTCGACTGGGTCCCGTTCACCGGCCACGGCCCGGGGCAGGACGTTCCGTAGCCGGACGTTCCGTAGCCGGACGTTCCGCAGCGGGCGGGTGGCGTACGGGGACGGGCGTGCCAGGGAACGCGGACGCCGGGGGCGGGGGCCGATCGGGCGCCCCGCCCCCGGCGCGTTCCCGGGGGTCTTCGGTCATACGGGCTCTAGACGCAATACCGGTGACTTTGCTGGTACTGGCTCGTTGAGTTGGTGTGCCAAGGCCGGGACAGTTGAAGGCAGTTGAGAGTGATCGGTTTTC
>NZ_JBIWFO010000040.1:0-36809 GCF_044763125.1 Streptomyces sp. NPDC096310
CGCCGCACAGCCAGCACTCAGGAAACTCCGGCTCACCCGCGTTGAACGCGGCGATCAGGGCCGACTCCAGCGGATCGGGGCGAGGCTTCATCGGCGGCCACGCGCCCGGACGTCGTCCTCACTGCGCTTGTTCTGACCAGCGTTCTTCTTGCTCAGCGCCACGCGCTCAGCGTCTGTCAGACTGGTGATCACAGGTACCTCCACATCAGGGCCTGTACGCAGGTCCCGGGTCTAGCCACCCGGGGCCTGCACTGGTTTTGACCTCTCGGTGCCGAGCGGCCACGACTCCCCGGCCTCCCAGAGAGGCAGGTCGGGGATCGTGTGCGCTCGATACGCACAGGTGACACAGGGCACCGGCCGCCGCCCCGGACTCGGGTCCGGTACGGCGGCCGGTGCCTCAGTGACGCGACCGGGCCTAGCTACCCGTGCCGGTCCAGCACGGCCAGCGCCCGCATATGTCGACGGATCACAAGAACTCCCAAGAAGCTGGAGGGGAAGAGGAGAAGGGCTTCACCGGTCCGCCGTTGCCACGGCCGGCCGGTCCCGAGCCCACAGAATCGGGCGCGTCATCGTCGCTGCTCTGACGCAATCAGCAGGGCGGTTGTACCGGGTGGCGCCCCAAGGGGCGTTCTCCAGAGCCAGCACGTGAGCACCGCCGACGGCATCACCCGGCCGCCACGGGGACAGGGACTCTCACCCCATCTCAGTTCACTGTTCAGTTCTCAAGAAACCGGCGCTTCCTTCGGCCTCGCTCCCGTTTCACCGGGGGCCTCAGGGCGACGCGTGCTCCAGCGAGCGAATCTCTTCGCCTTCTGGTGCGCACCAGAAGGTTGACATCTGGTGCGCACCAGAGTCAAGCGGTTCGATGGGTTGAGCGCCGAATCCGCCTTGCGGTGCGTCTCTAGGAGACCGCGCAGGTAAGGGGGTGCGGTAGCCAACAGCCCTTAACCTCAACGCTGTTAACCCCTGTTGACCTGCGGTGATGTGAGGCATGCTGGGAAGGTCAGCGAGGATCGACCGGCGGGCGGTGGCCAGTGGGTGAAGGACTGCGGGGCGCGCGAAAATCACGCGGGTGGTCCCAAGAGCGTCTGATCCGAGAGATCGAGGAGTACGCCCGGCGACACCTCACGGACGTTGCGGCCACGTCGAGCCTGCGCGTTTACGTGTCTGAGTGGGAGAACGGCAAGCGGACCATCTCGGACCGGTACGCCGTGATCCTGCGCCAGGTGCTCGGTGTCACGGACGCAGAACTCCGGGCAGCCCCCGCCGCGACCGGTCCGGCCACGGCCGATGGCTATGACGACCTGCTCGCCCGGATCGACTCGGCAAGCAGCGTGGGCGAGTCCATGGTCAGGACGTTCAATGACCAGACCGAGCTACTGCGGACCATGGACCGGCAGATGGGAGCCTCCGGCCTTGTCGACCAGATGACCGGGCATCTTGCCGCACTCGAAGACGCGTTGAACTTCGCTGTCCTTCCAGAGACGCGGCGGCCCGTAGCGCTCGCGCTCGCCGGCGCTTCCACGCTTGCCGCGTGGCAGGCGCTCGACACAGGAGCGGTCGAACGGGCGTGGCGTCACTATGAACTCGCGAAGAGGGCCGCGCAGGACGCGGACGCGCCCATGTACCTCGCTCACGCCATGGCGGAGCAAGCGTACGTGCTGTGCGAGGCGGGCCGTCCGACGCTCGGTGTCTCCCTCGTACGAGACGCGCAGCGGACCGTGGAGGGGAAGGCATCCCCGCGCCTCCGGGCATGGCTGTACGCCGCAGAAGCGGAGCTGTGCGCGCAGGCCGGAATGCCCGACGACTGCCATCGCGCGCTCGAAGTGGCAGCCACGACCATTCCGGCCGGAGCCGAGGACCGGGACCCGGACATGCTGAGTATCTTCCTCAACGGCGCCCACCTCGCGCGATGGAACGGCAACGTCCTCGCGATGCTGGGTGATGACGAAGCCGTGGGCAGCCTGTACGGCGCGCTCGAAGTGGTGGACCCGTCCTTCGTACGCGCGCAGGCCGGGCTTCGGTGCGACCTGGCCCACGCGCACCTCACGCGAGGCGAGTACGACCAGGCCGCCTCGCACCTACGCCAGGCGCGGTTGCTCGCGAACCGTACGGGCTCCGTACGGCAGCGTCGGCGGATCGATCTCCTCAGCGCGCGGCTGTAGCTCCGGTGCCACCACGGTTGGCCAGGATGTGGAGCAGGGCAACCAGCGTGCCGGACCCCATCAGGTCCCCCTTGGCCATCAGGCCAGGCACGTCTGACAGCGGCACCCACTCGACGTGGCCAGCCTCTTCTAGATCCGTGGGCTCTCCGACTCGCTCAGCGCCACGGCCCACGAAGATCTCATGCGGAGAGTCGACCATCCCGACCATGGGTTGAAACGTCACGACGTGGTCCAGTGAGGTGGGGCGCCACCCGGTCTCTTCCTCGACTTCACGGAACGCGGTGGTCTTGGCGTCCTCTCCGCCATCCACGATGCCGCCCGGCAGTTCCCAGCCCCATTGCTGGGGTACGAAGCGATACCGCCACAGCATGAGCACTCGGTCCTGGTCGTCCAGCACGGCGGAAATGGCGACGTGCTGGAGCCTGACCACGTGGTGTTCGAAGCGCTCCACCCCGGGAGGCTCGACATCCCACAGGTCAAGCTTCACCCAACGGTTGTCGTAGATGGTGCGCTCGCCGTGAATCTTCCAGGGCTCCAGCCCGGTCGGTGTCTCGACACTCACCCCACCGGGCACGCGGTAGGAACTGCGCCCCCGGACCTCCAATGCACCCTCTGAGACTAGACGTGCGAGCACTTGCCGCAGCGCGGTACGTCCGATGCCCAGCCGTTCCACCAGCGCCCGTTCCGACGGGATCTTGTCTCCCGGAGCAAGCTCACCAGAGGCGAGCCATTCCCGGATCGTCTCGTAGACCTTCGTCGTCTTCGGCCCCATCTGCGGCATGCTCCCCAATCGCTCATCCACGTCGCCCCACCGCTACGCACCCGAGAGTGCGTATCTCTTAAGCGTCGCACGTCTTCCATGCGAGCTGTCTCTTCGGGAAACTCCATCCGGAAACTCCCATCGCTTATGTCATACGGAGTCTTGTGCGCGCCTCCCTGTGCACCCTTGCGACGGAACTTGTTCCCTTCCCCCAGACGGTTGGCTGTGCCGCCATTGAGTGACGACCAATTCCGTACGAACCTCCCGGCACGATGAGGAGCTGATCGGACATGGCAACCACGCAGTCGAAGTGCGGAGCACGGACGAAGTCAGGAGGAAGCTGCCGCCGGAAGGCGATGGTGGGAACGTCTCGCTGCGACCTGCACCAGGGTGCGTGGTCGGCGTACGACGTGGCCAAGCGCAAGGCCGACGAAGCGAAGAAGAAGGCCAAGCCGCGCCGGAAGAAGTAGCCGGTCACCGGCCCGGCGCGGGGGAGTGCCCGGGCCGGTTCCGGGGCCGTCTGTGGGCCGTACGAGGCTCACCAGCGGTGACCGACAACGACCAATGACGACCTTCCGGCGGCTGGTCAGAACGGGTGACGGGCCGGTCCTCCCAGGTCCATCCGGTGCCCCATGACTTCCTGCGCAACAAGAAGCAGGAGTGGGAGGAGTACCGCTCCGAGGTCACCGCCTTCGAGCTGAAGAAGAACCTGCCGGTGCTGTAGCCCGCGGTCCGGCGGACCCGCTCCGTGGGAACGACACATTTCGGTCCGTACCGCCAGGGTGCGGACCGAAGTCGGCTCCGCCCGTGCGGAGACGCTGTTCCGCCGCCACCTGGGATTAGGCTCGATGCCTGGTGCTCGATCGCGCGGTTGCCGCGCTGACAGGAGACGGCGAGATGACGATGCCGGGACGCAGGAGCAGTACGTTCACCCGACTGCTGCGGCATGGTTTCACCGATCCGTCCGCCGCCGAGCGGCTGCTCGACGTTCCCGAGATGGCGCCCGTACGGTCCGACCCGCTGCTGCTCGACGCGCTCGGCCAGAGTGCCGACCCCGATCTCGCGCTGCGCGGGCTCGTCCGGCTGGCCGAGGCGGCCCGGCCCGAGGGGCTGCGGCCGCTGCTCGACACCCTGATCACCGCGAAGCCCCTGCGGGACCGGCTGCTCGGGGTGCTCGGGGCGTCCGAGGCGCTCGGGGACCATCTCGCCCGGCACCCCGAGGACTGGCATGTCCTCGTCACATACGAGCTGGCCGACCTGCACCCCGGCGTCGAGGAGTTCGAGCACGCCCTCGCCGAGGCGAAGGACCCCGTCACGCTGCGGATCGCCTACCGCCGCTGCCTGCTGGCCATAGCGGCCAGGGACGTCTGCGGCACCGCCGACGTCGCCCAGATCGCCGCCGAACTCGCCGACCTGGCGACCGCCACCCTCCGCGCCGCCCTCGCGATCGCCAAGGCCGCCGCGCCCGAGGACGCCGCCGCGTGCCGGCTCGCCGTCATCGCCATGGGCAAGTGCGGCGGCCACGAACTGAACTACGTCTCCGACGTGGACGTCATCTTCGTCGGCGAACCCCCGCTGGGCGCCGACGGACCCGACGACACGAAGAGCGCCGTCCAGGCCGCCACCCGCCTCGCCTCCCACCTCATGCGGATCTGCTCCGAGTCGACCGCCGAGGGAACCATCTGGCCCGTCGACGCCAACCTGCGCCCCGAGGGCCGCAACGGACCGCTCGTACGGTCCCTCAGCAGCCATCTCGCCTACTACCAGCGCTGGGCGAAGACCTGGGAGTTCCAGGCCCTCCTCAAGGCACGCCCCGTCGCCGGTGACCCCGCACTCGGCGCCGAGTACATCGACGCCGTCTCCCCGCTCGTCTGGCAGGCCGCCGAACGCGACCACTTCGTCCCCGACGTGCAGAAGATGCGCCGCCGCGTCGTCGACAACATCCCCGCCGGACAGGCCGAGCGCGAACTCAAACTCGGGCCCGGCGGACTGCGGGACGTCGAATTCGCCGTACAGCTCCTCCAGTTGGTGCACGGCCGCAGCGACGCCACGCTGCGCGGCGGCTCCACCCTCGAAGCCCTCGACGCGCTCGCCGCCGGCGGATACGTGGGCCGCGCGGACGCCCGGCAGCTCGACGAGGCATACCGCTTCCTGCGCGCCATGGAACACCGCATCCAGCTCTACCGGCTGCGCCGCACCCACCTCGTCCCCGAGGACGAGGCCGACCTGCGCCGCCTCGGCCGCTCCCTCGGGCTGCGCGGCGACCCCGTCGCCGAGCTGAACAGGGCCTGGCGGCGCCATGCCTCGGCCGTACGCCGGCTGCACGAGAAGCTCTTCTACCGGCCCCTGCTCGACGCGGTCGCCCAGCTCGCGCCCGGCGAGATCCGGCTCAGCCCCAAGGCGGCCCGCCAGCGGCTCGAAGCGCTCGGCTACGCCGACCCGGTGGCCGCGCTGCGCCACCTGGAGGCGCTGTCATCAGGGGTGAGCCGCAAGGCGGCCATCCAGCGGACCCTGCTGCCCGTCCTGCTCGGCTGGTTCGCGGACTCCGCCGACCCCGACGCCGGACTGCTCGGTTTCCGCAAGGTCTCCGACGCGCTCGGCAAGACCCCCTGGTACCTGCGGCTGCTGCGGGACGAGGGCGCCGCCGCCGAGAACCTGGCACGCGTCCTGTCCGCCGGGCGGCTCGCCCCCGACCTGCTGCTGCGCGCCCCCGAGGCGGTGGCCATCCTCGGCGACCCGGGCGGGCTGACCCCGCGCGGCCGAGACCACCTCGAACAGGAGGTCCTGGCGGCGGTCGGCCGCGCCGACACCGCCGAGGGCGCGGTCACCTTCGCGCGTGGGGTGCGCAGGCGGGAGCTGTTCCGTACGGCCGCGGCGGATCTCATCGGCTCGTACGGTACGGAGGACTCCCCGGCCGAGGAGGACCCCGGCGCGCTGGTCGACCGGGTGGGGAACGCCATCACCGACCTCAACGCGGCGACGCTCGCCGCGGCCCTGCGCGCCGTCGTGCGCGAACAGTGGGGCGACACCCTGCCCACCAGGTTCGCGGTCATCGGAATGGGCCGCTTCGGTGGGCACGAGCTGGGGTACGGCTCCGACGCGGACGTCCTGTTCGTCCACGAGCCGCGCGACGGCGTCAGCGAGCACGAGGCGGCGCGCGCCGCGAACGCCGTGGTCGCCGAGATGCGCCGGCTGCTCCAAGTACCCACCTCCGACCCGCCGTTGCTGATCGACGCGGATCTGCGCCCGGAGGGCAAGAGCGGCCCGATGGTCCGTACGCTCGCCTCCTACGCCGCGTACTACCGGCGCTGGTCGCTCGCCTGGGAGAGCCAGGCGCTGCTGCGCGCCGAACCGATGGCGGGCGACGCGGAGCTGGGCCGTCGCTTCGTCGCGCTCGTCGACCCGCTGCGGTATCCGGAGCGCGGCCTCGGCGAGAACGCGGTACGGGAGATCCGCCGCCTCAAGGCGCGGATGGAGACGGAGCGGCTGCCGCGCGGCGCCGACCCGACGCTCCACACCAAGCTGGGCCGGGGCGGGCTCTCGGACGTCGAGTGGACGGTGCAGCTCCTCCAGATGCGGCACGGCTGGGAGGTGCCGGGGCTGCGCACCACCCGGACCCGCCGGGCGCTGGCCGCGGCGCACGAGGCGGGGCTGATCGGCGCGCAGGACGCGGCGATCCTGGACGAGGCATGGGTCCTGGCGACGCGGGTGCGCAACGGGGTGATGCTGGTACGCGGCAGGCCCGGCGACACCTTCCCGTCGGACGGCCGCGAGATGGGCGCGATGGGCCGCTACCTCGGCTACGCGCCGGGCCCGGCGGGCCCTGTGGGCCTGGCCGGCCCCGCGGGTCAGGAACGGGGCGAGCCGCAGAACGCGCCCGGCGCCCACAACGGGGTCAACGGGTACGGAGGGATCAGCGGCGGCCTGCTGGACGACTACCGGCGGACGACCCGCAGGGCGCGGGCGCTGGTGGAGGAGCTGTTCTACGGAGCGCCGTGAGGTGCGCGGCCGCCGTCGGAACCGGTCGCGCCGGCGCCCCCGGGACCGCGCCGGTGAGGACGGTCCGTCGTCGGCCGGGAGCGGTCGTCGCCCGAACGGCTCAGCGCGCCGCCGGCTGCTCGTCCTCGGCCCGGCGATCCGCTCGGCGCCGTACGAGCGCGACCGCCGGCCCGCGGTCCTCGGCCACCAGGCGCGGCAGGCGGTGCGGGAGCGCCCCGTACCAGAGGTACGAGAGCGTGCAGCCGAACGCCAGGCAGATCATGCCGCCCACCGCGTCCAGCCAGAAGTGGTTGGCCGTGGCGACGATGACCACCAGGGTGGCCGCGGGGTAGAGCAGGCCGAGGATTCTCGCCCAGGGCGCCGACGCGAGCGCGAAGATCGTCAGGCCGCACCACAGGGACCAGCCGATGTGCATCGACGGCATCGCCGCGTACGGGTTCGACATGTTCTTCAGGTTGCCCGAGGCCATCGAACCCCAGGTCTCGTGGCGCACGACGGTGTCGATGAAGTGCCCGCCGTTCATCAGCCGCGGTGGCGCCAGTGGATACAGATAGTAACCGAGCAGCGCCACGGCGGTGGTGGCGAAGAGCGTCAGCCGGGTGGCGGCGTACCGCCCCGGATGGCTGCGGAAGAGCCAGACGAGCACACCGATCGTGACGATGAAGTGCAGGGTGGCGTAGTAGTAGTTCATGGCCACGATCAGCCACGTCACCGAATCCACGGCATGGTTGACGGTGCGCTCGACGGCGATGCCGAGGGTCTGCTCGGTGTGCCAGATCCAGTCGGCGTTCTTCAGCGCCTGGGTGCGCTGCTCCGGTACCGCGTTGCGGATGAGGGAGTACGTCCAGTAACTGACCGCGATCAGCAGGATCTCGAACCAGATGCGCGGGCGGCGCGGGGAGCGCAGCCGTCGCAGCCGCCGGGGTCCGGCCGCCACGGCGGGTCCGGGGGTACGGTCCGCCCGCACCGAGGTCTCCCGCGGTGGGGTCGCTTCCGGGTCCGCCCGTGTGTCCGTGACCGTGACCGCCTCCGTCGCCTCCGGGTCCGTTTCGTCCGCGGTGGGTGACGGCGTGGGGTACGGGGTGGCCGTACGGCCTTCCTCTGCCTTCACCGTGGATTCACCCATGGGGCGAAAGTCTGCCAGATTCCTCACCCCCGGCCGATCATCCTCCGGGCGGGTTCCGCGCGCACGCGGTCCGTCTCAAGGAGTAGACCGCGACCCTGATATCCCCAGGGGTCCGGGGGCGGGCCCCGAAGCCGTTGAACCGCGTACGACCAGCTCGGGCATGAACACGAACTCGCTGTGCGGGGCGGGCGTACCGCCGATCTCCTCCAGCAGCGTACGGACCGCCGCCTGGCCCATCGACGGCACCGGCTTGCGGATCGTCGTCAAGGGCGGATCGGTGAAGGCTATGAGCGGTGAGTCGTCGAAGCCGACCACCGACAGGTCGCGCGGTACGTCGAGACCGAGCCGGCGCGCGGCCCTGATCGCGCCGAGCGCCATCATGTCGCTCGCGCACACCACCGCCGTGCAGCCGCGCTCGATCAGCGCGGAGGCCGCCGCCTGGCCGCCCTCCAGGGTGAACAGCGACTGCTGGATCAGCTCGTCCGTCTCGGCCCCGCTCAGCCCCAGCAACTCCTGGACCGTGGCCCGGAACCCCTCGATCTTGCGGAGTACGGGGACGAACCGCTTGGGCCCGACGGCCAGTCCGATGCGTTGGTGGCCCAGCGAGACCAGATGGGTCACCGCCAGCCGTACGGCCGCCCGGTCGTCCGGCGAGATGAACGGCGCCCTGACCTTCGGCGAGAAGCCGTCCACGAGGACGAACGGCACGCCCTGGGCGCCCAGCCGCTCGTACCGCCGCATGTCGGCGGAGGTGTCGGCGTGCAGCCCGGAGACGAAGATGATGCCGGAGACGTCGCGTTCGACCAGCATCTCCGTCAGCTCGTCCTCGGTCGAGCCGCCGGGCGTCTGCGTGGCCAGTACGGGGGTGTAGCCCTGCCGGGTCAGCGCCTGGCCGATGACCTGCGCGAGCGCCGGGAAGATCGGGTTCTCCAGCTCGGGCGTGATCAGACCGACGAGCCCGGCGCTGCGGCGGCGCAGCCGTACGGGACGTTCGTATCCGAGGACGTCGAGCGCGGCGAGGACGGACTCACGGGTGGTCGCGGCAACACCGGGCTTGCCGTTCAGAACGCGGCTGACCGTCGCTTCGCTGACCCCCGCCTGAGTTGCGATATCGGCAAGCCGTGCGGTCATGTGAGTGGACTGTACCGGTCGTCTGTCGGATTGCCCACCACGCGGGTGAACCGAGCGGACGGCAAGTTCTTGCAAGATCTTGCGAAGCCCTCCCGCGGCGCGGTTGACGGCCTCCCCGGAGGGGCCCGGACGCCGTTGGCCCGTACGGGCAGGGGTGTGTGCGTCCGTGTCACGGATGAGCGGCGCAATCTACAGGACACACGCCGGTAACGATCGGCGGACCTTGCAGAAATCTTCCGCAAGGTCTTTCGGCCTTCTTGCATCGCTGTTACGTTCACGTCCGACCGGGCGCCGCGACGGAGCGGTACGGCAGTTGAAGGAGTTCGGATGCGACGTGGCATAACGGCCACCGCCCTGGCCGCGATCCTGGCCCTCGCGGCGACCGCCTGCGGTGGCGACGGGGAGTCGGGCGGCTCGAAGAGTGCGGGCGGCGAGCTGTCGGGGACGGTCACGTGGTGGGACACCTCGACCGTCGGCAGCGAGGACAAGGTCTTCAAGAAGCTCGCCGAGGGGTTCACGGCGAAGCACCCGAAGGTCGACGTCAAGTACGTCAACGTGCCGTTCGGGGACGCCCAGAACAAGTTCAAGAACGCCGCGCAGTCCGGCTCAGGCGCCCCCGACGTGATCCGCTCCGAGGTCGCCTGGACCCCCGAGTTCGCCGATCTCGGCTATCTCGCGCCGCTGGAGGGCACACCGGCGCTCAAGGACGAGAAGGACTTCCTGCCGCAGGCCGCCGCGTCCACGAAGTACAACGGCAAGACGTACGCGGTCCCGCAGGTCATCGACTCCATGGGCATCTTCTACAACAAGAAGATCTTCAAGGATGCGGGCGTCGAAGTCCCCAGGACCGTCGCCGAGTTGAAGACCGTATCGAAGACGATCAAGGACAGGACCGGGAAGACCGGGCTCTACCTGCGCGGCGACGACGCGTACTGGTTCCTGTCGTTCCTGTACGGCGAGGGCGGCAACCTGGTCGACGCCCAGTCCAAGACCGTCACCGTCGACAACGCGGCCGGCGTCAAGGCCATGACCGTCGTCAAGGACCTGGTCGACTCCGGCGCCGCCAAGACCGACGCCACCGACGGCTGGGAGAACATGCAGGCGTCGTTCAAGGACGGCGACGTCGCGATGATCATCAACGGCCCCTGGGCGGTGGCCGACACCTACGGCGGCGCGCAGTTCAAGGACAAGGCCAACCTGGGTATCGCCCCCGTACCGGCGGGCTCCGCCGAGCAGGGCGCCCCGCAGGGCGGCCACAACCTCGCCGTGTACGCGGGTTCCAAGAACCTCGACGCCTCCTACGCGTTCGTCCAGTACATGACCGACGCGCAGAGCCAGGCGACCGTCGCCGAGCAGCTCAGCCTGCTCCCGACCCGTACCTCCGTCTACGCGAAGCCGGGCGTCGCCGACAACGAGATCGTCGGCTTCTTCAAGCCCGTCGTCGACAAGGCCATCGAGCGCCCCTGGATCCCCGAGACCGGCAGCCTGTTCGCGCCGCTGGTCACCGAGTACACCAAGGTCCTCACCGGCCAGACCGCCCCGGACAAGGGCGTCAGGACCACTGGTGACGCCTACCGCAAGCTGCTCAAGGGCTGGAAGTAGCAGGAAAGGAAGGCCGGCTGATGGCTGTCCACACCGGCCAGTCGGTGGCGCGGGCCGCGGGCGACGATCTCGCCCGCGGCCGGGGCCGCGGCTCTGGCACACCCCCCGGCACACCGCCCGCGAGCCTGACCGGCAGGCTCCGGCGGGCCCTCGCGACGCACTGGTACGCCTGGACCATGGTCACCCCGGTGGTCGTCGTCATCGGCGTGATCATCGGCTACCCGCTGGTCCGCGGCGTCTACCTGTCGCTCACCGACGCCAACGAGCGCAACGTCGAACGCAACATCGGCGTCAACCACCTGCCGGCCACCTACGAGTTCGTCGGACTCGACAACTACGCCGCCGCCCTCACGGGCAGCCAGTTCCTGTCGACGCTCGGCTGGACGCTGGTGTGGACCGTCTCCTGCGTCAGCCTCACCTTCGCCCTGGGCCTTACCCTCGCGAACATCCTCAACCGCCGGATCGCGGGCCGCTCCCTCTACCGGATGCTGCTGATCCTGCCCTGGGCCGTGCCCGGATTCGTCTCCGTCTTCGCCTGGCGCTTCCTCTACAACGAGGACCGCGGCTTCCTCAACAAGCTGCTGGCCGGCGGCGGCATCGACGCGGTGCCGTGGCTCAACGACCCGACCTGGGCGAAGTTCTCCGTCATCGCCGTCAACATCTGGCTCGGCGTGCCCTTCATGATGGTCGCGCTCCTCGGCGGACTCCAGTCCATCCCGGGGGAGATGTACGAGGCCGCCGAGATGGACGGCGCGGGCCCCTGGCAGCGCTTCCGCCACATCACCATGCCGGGGCTGCGCTCCGTCAGCACGACGGTGATCCTGCTCTCCACCATCTGGACCTTCAACATGTTCCCGGTGATCTTCCTGCTGACCAGGGGAGGACCCGGCGACGCCACCCAGATCCTGGTGACCCAGGCGTACAAGTTCTCCTTCGAGATCAGCCCGCGCGACTTCGCGCAGTCCTCCACCTGGGGCGTGCTGTTCCTCGTCCTCCTGATGGCCTTCGCCGCGGTCTACCGGCGAGTCCTCCGCAAGCAGGGAGATACGTGGTGACCACAGCTCCGGCCACGTCCGACCGCCTCGCCGCCCCCGACGGCCCCCCGCCGGCCAACGCCCCGCTGCGCGGGCGCCGTTCACCCGCGGCCTCCGTCGCGCTGCACACCACCCTCACCGTGGCGTCGGTGATCGCGGTCTTCCCCGTGCTGTGGGTCCTGCTGACCTCGCTCAAGCCCGCGAGCTACGCGACCACCACGGACTTCTTCAAAGAGACCACGTTCGAGAACTACACCAACCTGCTGCGGGACACCCCGTTCCTCACCTGGTTCGGCAACTCGCTGCTCATCGCGGGCCTCACCACCGTGCTCGGCGTCTTCGTCGCCGCCACCACCGGCTACGCCGTCAGCCGCTTCCGCTTCCCCGGCAAGCGCGGGCTGATGTGGACCCTGCTGATCACCCAGATGTTCCCGGTCGCCGTCCTCATCGTGCCGATCTACAACATCATGTCGGGCCTCGGACTGCTCAACAATCCGACCGGCCTCGTCATCACCTACCTCACCATCGCCGTGCCGTTCTGCGCCTGGATGATGAAGGGCTTCTTCGACACCATCCCCCGGGAGATCGACGAGTCCGGCATGGTGGACGGGCTCACCCCCTTCGGCACCTTCTTCCGGCTGATCCTGCCGCTCGCCAAGCCGGGGCTCGCGGTCACCGCGTTCTACTCCTTCATCACCGCGTGGGGCGAGGTCGCGTACGCCTCCGCCTTCATGGTCGGCGACGAGAACCTGACCCTCGCCGGCGGCCTCCAGAAGTTCGTCAACCAGTACGGCGCCCAGTGGGGCCCGATGACCGCCGCGTCCGTACTGATCGCCATCCCGGCGGCCCTCGTCTTCCTCTTCGCCCAGCGCCATCTCGTCACCGGGATGTCCGCCGGCGCCGTCAAGGGCTGACGGGACCGGCCGCCGGCGCCGCCCCGACCGGCCGACCGGCCACCGGCCGCCCTTGCCGGCCCGATCCGACCTGACCCGGAAACCCACCAGGCCACCCCCCAGACACCCAGGGACGACATGACCCAGCACCTCACTGCCCCTCTCTCCGGCACGTCCGACGACGCCCCGGGTCACCGCACCGGCTGGTGGCGGGACGCGGTGATCTACCAGGTCTATCCGCGCAGCTTCGCCGACGGCAACGGCGACGGAATGGGCGATCTCGACGGGGTACGCCGCCGTCTGCCGTACCTCAGGGAACTGGGCGTCGACGCCGTCTGGCTCAGCCCCTTCTACGCGTCCCCGCAGGCCGACGCCGGATACGACGTGGCCGACTACCGCGCCATCGACCCCATGTTCGGCACCCTGCTCGACGCCGACGCGCTGATCCACGACGCCCACGCGCTCGGGCTGCGCGTCATCGTCGACCTGGTGCCCAACCACTCCTCGGACGCGCACGACTGGTTCCGGCGGGCGCTGCGCGAGGGCCCGGGGTCCCCGCTGCGTGAGCGCTACCACTTCCGCGCCGGCAAGGGCGCGCACGGCGAACTCCCGCCCAACGACTGGGAGTCCGTCTTCGGCGGCGCCGCGTGGACCCGTACCACCGACCCCGACGGCACCCCCGGCGACTGGTACCTGCACCTCTTCGCCCCCGAACAGCCCGACTTCAACTGGGACCACCCGGCCGTCGCCGACGAGTTCCGCTCCATCCTGCGCTTCTGGCTCGACATGGGCGTCGACGGCTTCCGCGTCGATGTCGCCCACGGCCTGGTCAAGGCGCCGGGACTGCCCGACATCGGTGACGGCGGCCGGCTGCGGCTGCTCGGCACCGCCGACGGCGGCACGCCCTTCTTCGACCAGGACGGCGTCCACGCGATCTACCGCCAGTGGCGCACCATCCTCGACGAGTACCCCGGCGAGCGCATCGCCGTCGCCGAGGCATGGACCCCGACGGTCGAGCGCACCGCCCACTACGTACGCCCCGACGAGCTGCACCAGGCCTTCAACTTCCAGTACCTGGCCACCTCGTGGGAGGGCGCGGCACTGCGCGAGGTCATCGACCTCTCGCTCGCCGCGATGCGTCCCGTCGGTGCCCCCGCCACCTGGGTGCTCTCCAACCACGACGTCACCCGGCACGCCACCCGCTTCGCGGGACCGCCCGGCGTGGGCACCCAGACCCGGGAGCCCGGCGACCGGACGCTCGGACTGCGCCGGGCCCGCGCGGCGACGCTGCTGATGCTCGCGCTGCCCGGCTCCGCCTACGTCTACCAGGGCGAGGAGCTGGGACTCCCCGACGTCACCGACCTGCCCGACGAGGCCCGGCAGGACCCCTCGTACTTCCGCGCGGACGGCCAGGACGGCTTCCGCGACGGCTGCCGTGTGCCCATCCCCTGGACGCGCGAGGGCAGTTCGTACGGCTTCGGCGCGGGCGGGAGCTGGCTGCCGCAGCCCGAGCAGTGGGGCGAGCTGTCCGTCGAGGCGCAGACCGGGGACCCGGGCTCGACGCTGGAGCTGTACCGGGCGGCGCTGTCCCTGCGCAAGGAACACCCGGGGCTCGGCGGGGGCACCGAGGTGGCATGGCGGGACGCGCCCGAGGGCGTACTGATCTTCGCCAGGCCCGGTTTCGTCTGCACCGTCAACACGACGGGGGCGGCGGTACGGATCTCCGCCCCGGGCGCGCCGCTGCTGGCGAGCGGCCCGGTGGCGGAGGACACCGTCCCGGACGCGGAGTTCGAGCTGCCGGCCGACACCACGGTGTGGTGGTCGCTCTGAGCACCGTCACCGTCCGCCGCTGAACGCCCCCATCCAGGGACGCACCACCGGCACCACCCTTTTCGGGCGCCACCAGCACCATCGGCACCCCCCTTTGGGCACCACCCGCACCACCAGCACGGCAAACCGTCATCCGCACCTCCCCCACCAGTGCTGTTGGAGGAATCATGGCTCGCAGATCCCTTGCAGCCGCGCTCGCCCTCGTGGCGGGCGCGGCAGCCGCCCTCACGGTCCCCGCCGGGACCGCGCAGGCGGCACCGCCCGGATCCAAGGACGTCACCGCCGTACTCTTCGAGTGGAAGTTCGACTCCATAGCCAAGGCGTGCACGGACACCCTCGGCCCCGCCGGCTACGGCTACGTACAGGTGTCGCCGCCCCAGGAGCACATCCAGGGCGCCCAGTGGTGGACCTCGTACCAGCCCGTCAGCTACAAGATCGCGGGCCGGCTCGGGGACCGCGCCGCCTTCTCGAACATGGTGAACACCTGCCACGCGGCGGGCGTCAAGGTCGTCGCCGACAGCGTCATCAACCACATGGCGGCCGGTGACGGCACCGGCACGGGCGGCACCTCGTACACCAAGTACAACTACCCGGGCATCTACTCGGGCGCAGACATGGACGACTGCCGCTCGACCATCAACAACTACGGCGACCGCGCCAACGTCCAGAACTGCGAACTGGTCGGCCTCGCCGACCTGGACACCGGCGAGGAGTACGTACGCGGCCGGATCGCGGCGTACCTCAACGACCTGCTCTCCCTCGGCGTGGACGGCTTCCGTATCGACGCGGCCAAGCACATGCCCGCCGCCGACCTCGCCAACATCAAGAGCAGGCTGAGCAATTCCGGCGTCTACTGGAAGCAGGAGGCGATCTACGGCGGGGGCGAGGCGGTCTCGCCCAGCGAGTACCTCGGCACCGGGGACGTCCAGGAGTTCCGGTACGCCCGGGACCTCAAGCGGATGTTCGACAACGAGAACCTCGCCTCCCTGAAGAACTTCGGCGAGAGCTGGGGGTACATGGAGTCGGGGAAGTCCGCCGTCTTCGTCGACAACCACGACACCGAGCGCGGCGGCGACACCCTCAGCTACAAGGACGGGGCGAACTACACCCTGGCCAATGTGTTCATGCTGGCCTGGCCGTACGGCTCGCCCGACGTCCACTCGGGGTACGAGTACACCGACCGCGACGCGGGCCCGCCCAACGGCGGTACGGTCAACGCCTGTTACAGCGACGGCTGGAAGTGCCAGCACGCCTGGCGCGAGATCTCGTCCATGGTGGGCTTCCGCAACACCACCCGGGGCCGGGCCGTCACCGACTGGTGGGACAACGGCGGCGACCAGATCGCCTTCGGCCGGGGCCCGGCGGGGTACGTGGCCATCAACCACGAGGGCTCCGCGCTGACCCGTACGTTCCAGACGTCCCTGCCGAGCGGCGCCTACTGCGACGTCCAGACCGGCAACGCGGTGACGGTCAACGGCTCGGGACAGTTCACGGCGACGCTCGGCGCCCATACGGCGCTCGCACTCCACACCGGCGCGCGGACATGCTCCGGTGGCGGCGGTACGGAGCCGCAACCGGGCGCCTCCGGGGCGTCGTTCGGCGTCAACGCGACGACCACGAACGGACAGAACATCTACGTCACCGGTAACCAGTCCGCGCTGGCGAACTGGAGCACCGGCGGCGCGCTGAAGCTCGACCCGGCGTCCTATCCGGTGTGGAAGCTCGACGTGACGCTCCCGGCGGGCACCACGTTCGAGTACAAGTACCTCCGCAAGGACGCGGCGGGCGCGGTGACCTGGGAGAGCGGCGCCAACCGCACGGCCACGGTGCCCGCGTCCGGCAAGGTCACCCTGAACGACACCTGGCGCGGCTGAACACTCTCCCCTTCCTCAGCGCCGGACGGACCGCACGCGTGGCCCGTCCGGCGCCCCTTTCCCGTACTCCGAGGAGACCTCGCGTGATACGCCCGTCCCTGCGCGCCACGGCGACCGCCGCCCTCGCGGCCACTCTGTGCGCGGTGCTCGCGCCGGCGCCCGCCACCGCCGCACCCCCGCCGGCCCGCGCGTCTGCGCCGGCCCCGGCACCCACCGCCTCCGAGGCCCAGTGGATCGACGCGGGCACCGTCGTCTGGAAGGCGGCATCCGCCCCCGGGGCCCGTCAGGAGCTGGCGTACGACGGTGGCCGGCTGCGGCTCACGCCCGGCCGGCTCACCGGCGCACAGGCGGCCGCGTTCCCGCACCTCAGGGAGTACCCGGCCTTCACCGTGGACGTACGGGACCGCGCCCGCGCCCGTACGGCGCTGCGCGGGCCCGTCACCGCCGTCCAGCGCGCCGCCGACGGCACCGCCTCCGCCACCACCGGCGTCCAGATCTCCGGGGTCCTGGACGACCTCTACAGCGCCCGTGCCGCCAAGGCGTCGCTCGGCCCCGTCTTCACCGGAGGCCGCCCCACCCTCTCCGTCTGGGCGCCGACCGCCCGTACCGTCTCCCTCGAACTGGGCGACGGCGCCGGGGCGCGTACGGTCCCGATGCGGCGCGACGACGCCTCCGGCGTCTGGTCGGTGCGCGGCCCCGCGTCCTGGGCGGGCGAGCCGTACCGGTACGCCGTGACCGTCTGGGCGCCCAGCGCCGGCGCGACCGTCACCAACCGGGTCACCGACCCCTACTCGACCGCGCTCACCACCGACTCGGCCCGCAGCCTCGTCGTGGACCTCGCCGACCCCCGGCTCGCGCCCGCCGGCTGGTCCACCCTGCGCAAACCGGCCGCCGTACCGCTGCGCCAGGCACAGATCCAGGAGCTGCACATCCGCGACTTCTCGGTCGCGGACCGCACCTCCCGCCACCCCGGCGGATACCTGGCCTTCACCGACACCGCCTCCGCCGGTATGCGGCATCTGCGCACACTGGCCGCCGCCGGCACCTCGTACGTCCATCTCCTCCCGGCCTTCGACATCGGCACCATTCCGGAGCGCAAGTCCGAACAGGTCAGCCCTGGCTGTGACTTGAAGGTGTACGCCCCCGACTCGGCCGAGCAGCAGGCGTGCGTCGCGCGCACCGCCGCCCGGGACGCGTACAACTGGGGGTACGACCCGCTGCACTACACCGTCCCGGAGGGCTCGTACGCCTCCGATCCCCAAGGGACACCGCGTACCGTCGAGTTCCGGCGGATGGTCCAGTCGCTGAACGCCTCCGGGCTGCGCACGGTCATGGACGTCGTCTACAACCACACCGTGGCCAGCGGCCAGGACGAGAAGTCCGTCCTCGACCGGATCGTGCCCGGCTACTACCAGCGGCTGCTGGCGGACGGCTCCGTCGCCACCTCCACCTGCTGCGCCAACACCGCGCCCGAGAACGCCATGATGGGCAAGCTCGTGGTCGACTCGGTGGTCACCTGGGCCAAGCAGTACAAGGTCGACGGATTCCGCTTCGACCTGATGGGCCACCACCCCAAGGCGAACATCCTCGCCGTACGTAAGGCGCTCGACGCGCTGACCCCTGCCAAGGACGGCGTCGACGGCAAGGCGATCGTCCTGTACGGCGAGGGCTGGAACTTCGGTGAGATCGCCGACGACGCCCGCTTCGTCCAGGCCACCCAGCGGAACATGGCGGGCACCGGCATCGCGACCTTCTCCGACCGGGCCCGCGACGCGGTGCGCGGCGGCAGCCCCTTCGACGCGGACCCGGGCGTCCAGGGCTTCGCCTCCGGTCTGTACACCGACCCCAACTCCTCGCCCGCCAACGGAAACCGCGAGGAACAGCGGGCCCGGCTGCTGCACTACCAGGATCTGGTGAAGGTGGGGCTGTCCGGCAGCCTCGCCGGATACAGGTTCACGGACACCTCCGGGCGTACGGTCCGGGGCGCGGAGGTCGACTACAACGGCGCTCCCGCCGGGTACGCGGCCGCGCCCGACGACGCCCTGGCCTACGCGGACGCCCATGACAACGAATCCCTCCACGACGCGCTCGCGTTCAAGCTGCCGCCGTCGACCTCCGCCGCCGACCGCGCCCGCCTTCAGGTGGTGGCGCTGGCCACCGCCGCGCTCTCGCAGGGGCCCGCGCTCTCCCAGGCCGGAACCGACCTGCTGCGCTCCAAGTCGCTGGACCGCAACTCGTACGACAGCGGTGACTGGTTCAACGCGATCCACTGGGACTGCCGGGACGGCAACGGTTTCGGCCGCGGGTT
The DNA here is from genome assembly GCF_044763125.1 of Streptomyces sp. NPDC096310. NCBI lineage: Bacteria > Bacillati > Actinomycetota > Actinomycetes > Kitasatosporales > Streptomycetaceae > Streptomyces > Streptomyces sp. NPDC096310. The sequence continues at coordinate 18,723 of NZ_JBIWFO010000040.1, forward strand.
GCCGCCCGCCGCCGACAACGCGGACAAGTGGTCTTACGCCCGACCTCTGTTGGCCAACCCCGTACTGAAGCCCGGCTGTTCGGAGATCGACCGCACCTCCGCCGCCTACCGGGACCTGCTCCGTATCCGCACCACGGAACCGGCCTTCGGCCTCGCCTCCACGGCCGCCGTCCAGTCCGCGCTGTCCTTCCCGCTCTCCGGGCCCGGGGAGACCCCCGGTGTCATCACGATGCGCCTCGGCGATCTGGTCGTGGTCTTCAACGCCACGCCGTCGGCCCGGAGCCAGCGGGTGGCGGAGCTGGCGGGGCGCCCGTACGCGCTGCACCGCGTCCAGGCCGGGGGAGCGGACCGTACGGTCAGGACCGCCGCGTACGAACGGGCGTCCGGCACCTTCACGGTGCCTGCGCGTACGGTCGCGGTCTTCGACGCGGCCTCCCAGCCCGCAGCCCGCGCGGGAGGGCCCACCAATTGACGAATAGTCAACGATAACTGACCGGAAAGTAGCATCTGGCGGTTGTTTCCGACCGTTTCCCACCACGAGTGTCGGTCCTGGGCCCGAACTGGTCCAGACTGGCCCCGTGGTGGGGAACATGCCCGAGGAGACGACCAGCTTCGTAGGGCGCAGGACCGAACTGACCCGGGTGGAAAGCGCGCTCGACGAGCACCGGCTGACCACACTGACCGGCAGCGGCGGCGTGGGCAAGAGCAGACTCGCCCTGCGCGCCGCCGAGCGCGCCCGCGAGGCCGGACGCCACCCCGACGGCGTCTGGTGGGCCGACCTCTCCCCCCTCCACGACGAGGGCATGCTGCTCATCACCGTCTCCGACGCCGTCGGACTCTGCGACCACTCCCTGCGCATGCCCATCGACGCCCTCTGCGAATGGCTCGCCCACCGCCGCCTCCTGCTCGTCCTCGACTCCTGCGAGCGGATGGCCGACGCCTGCGGCCGGCTCGTCGACGTACTCCTCGGCGCCGTCCCCGGCCTCACCGTCCTCACCACCAGCAGGCGGCCCCTCGGCAGCCCCGCCGAGCACCTGCTCGACGTACCCCCGCTGCCCCTCGACGGCGACGACGGCGACGAGGAGGTCCTGCGGCTCTTCCGCGACCGCGCCGCCCACGCCGCGCCCCTGCTCTCCTTCGACGACCCCCGCACCGTCGCCTCCGCCGCACAGATCTGCCACCGCCTCGAAGGCATCCCGCTCGCCGTCGAACTCGCCTGCGCCCGGCTCGACAGGAACTCCGTCGACCAGATCGCCGCCCTGCTCGACTCCCGCCTCGACACCCTCACCCACCCGACCGGCTGGCCCCGGCGCCACCGTGCCCTGCGCACCGCCATCGGCTGGAGCCACGAGCTGTGCGCGCCCCTGGAACGGCTGCTCTGGGCCCGGCTCTCCGTCTTCCGCGGCGACATCGACGGCCACGACGCCCGCGCCGTCTGCGCCGGAGGACCGCTCACCCGCGACGGCGTCGCCCAGGCCCTCGACGGGCTCGCCCGCCAGTCGGTCCTGCGCCGGGAACCCGCCGGCCCCGACGGCCGCGTCCGCTACCGGATGCTCGACACCATCCGCGAATACGGCATGATGTGGCTCACCGAACTCGGCGAGGAGAAACTGCTCGCCGACCGGCACGCGGCCCACTTCGCCGAGGTCGCCCGCGACGCCCACGACGGCTGGGCCGGTGGCGAGCAGATCGCCTGGTACCGCCGGATCACCTACACCCACGCCGACCTGTGCGCCGCGCTCGACCACCTGCTCGCCGACGACCCCGCCACCGCCCTCGGCATGGCCGGCCGCGTCGCCTTCTTCTGGACCTGCCGCGGCCACCTCCACGAGGCCAGGAGCTATCTGGAACGCGCCCTCGCCGCCGCCCCCGCCCCCGGGCCCGACCACACCCGCGCCCTGTGGGCCCTCGGCGTCACCGTCATGCTCCAGGGCGACCACGAGGGCGCGTACCGGCTCGGGGAACGGTGCACCACCGCCGCCTGGCACGACCAGGAACCCGAGTCCATGCTCTCCGCGGCCTACCTCCTCGGCCTCACCTGCCTGCTGATGGGCCGCGCCCAGGCCTCGTACACCGTCGCCGACCGCGCCCTGCGCACCCACCCCGGAGACTTCTTCGACTCGCCGTCGCAGCTCCGCTGCCGCCTGGTCCGGGTCTTCGCGCTCACCGCGCTCCGCCGGTTCGACGAATCCCGCGACGAGGCCATGGAGCTGCGCCGCGTCTGCCTGGACCGCGGCGAGTGCTGGACCAGGTCGTACGCGGACTACCAACTCGCCCTGATCTTCCTCCTCCGGTCCATGCCGTACGAGGCGGAGGCCCACGCCCGCTCGATGGTCGCCGGCAAGGAGGAGCTGGGCGACAGCTTCGGTATCGCCCTCGGCCTCGATCTGCTCGCCGCCGCCGTCGCCGCCCAGGGCGACGGTGCACGGGCCGCGCACGCCTACGGCACAGGACAGGCGTTCTGGCGCATGGTCGGCCATCCGCAGCGCGGCACACCGGAGTTGGCGCAGGTCCGCGAGGAGTGCGAGCGGCAGGCCCGCGCGGCGGCCGGGAACCCGGCGTACGAGAACGCCTTCCACCAGGGCCTGGCCGACGACGGCCGGAGCGGCCTCACCCGCGCGCTCAGAGGTCATCTGCCCGAGGGCTGACCCGAGTTGGCCGCTCCTTGTCCTGAACAGACCGATGGCAAAGCTTTTCTTGTGACCGTGTGAACGCGGCCGGGCGGGACATCCGTCAGGTATGACGTCCACCGACGCGAAACCGGAAGAGAACCCGGGAGAGAACCGGAACGACCGGGGGAACGGGAAGGGCCGGGGCGACCGGAAGGGCCGGGACGGGGCGCGCCCCGCGCGGCTCTCCCGCTGGGTCAAGGCTCCCCTCGCACTCGTCGTCGTGGCCGCGCTGCTCTTCCTCGGCAGCCGGCTCGATCTGCTCCCCGGATTCGGCGGTCTCTTCGGCGAGGAGACCCACGACCGTACGGGCCCGACCCTGCTCCAGTCGATCCAGGACCTCGACCGCTACGAGGCCGCGTCCGGCAACTTCCAGGTCGTCGTGGACCTGGAGAAGGACACCAAGTACCTCCCGGACGCCATCCGCGGCTCCAGGACCCTCTTCGTGGGGGCCGGCACGGTCAGTTCGTACGTGGACTTCGGCTCCATCAGCGACGGCAACGTCCAGGTCAACGAGGACCGGACCGCCGCGACCATCACCCTGCCGCACGCACGGCTCGGCAGCCCCGCCATGGACGCGGACCGCTCGTACGCCGTGTCCAAGCAACGCGGACTGCTCGACCGGCTCGGCGACCTCTTCTCCGACAACCCGGCCGACGAACGCGCCGTGAACCGGCTGGCCGCCCGGCACATCGGCGAGGCCGCCAAGGACAGCGAACTCACCGACCGCGCAGAGAAGAACACCACGGCCATGCTCCAGGGCCTGCTGCACTCCCTGGGCTTCACCGAGGTGAAGGTGGCCTACACCTGACGCGCCTGGGCCGGCACCCCGGCCCCCAGCCGCATGAGCCGGCCGACGAGATCCGCGAAAGCGCCGTCGCCCGGCTCGTCCGCGAGGATCTTCAGCAGGATCCCGGCCATCTCGTCGTCGTACGCGGCGCTCACGGCGGACAGCGCGGCGAAGTCATGGACGAGCTGCCACTCCAGCTCCTGGCGTGGAATCCGCCGCCCGTCCAGCCAGAGCAGCGCCTTCGACTCGGCGAGCGACACCCACGACCGTACGGTCAACTCCAGCCGCGCGGGCGGCTCCTGGACCCCGAGATGGGCCAGGATCTGCTCGTACGCGGCCTGCCGCACCTCATCGATCAGCGCGGCCGTGGCCGTCCCGGAACCGGCCGAAGGACCGCCCCGCATGAGCGCGGAGAACCCGGGGCCGTGCTCGTCGACGAAGTCGAAGAACCGCTCCATGACCCGGTGCAGCCGCGCCCCGAGCGGCCCCTCGTGCGGCTCCAGGAACCGCGCCGCCAACTCGTCGGCCGCCCGCCGCAACGCCGCCTCGTACAGGCTCTGCTTGCCGGGGAAGTAGTGGTAGACGAGCGGCCGGGATATCCCGGCCGCCGCCGCGATGTCGTCGATCGAGACATCCTCGGGGGAGCGGTGGCTGAACAGCTCCAGCGCGACCCCGATGAGCTGCCGCTTCCGCTCCTCCACGCCCATTCTTCGGCGCACCCCGGTCGTCATGCGCACAGCCTAACCGGCTGCTTCCATGAGATGTCGGTTACGCTCCCGGCATATGAGCACATCCGACGAGGCCGCCCCCACCCCGCTCCCGGACCCCACCACGGACCACCCCGACACCCAGGGCACCCCGGACACCCTCCGCACCGAACTGACGCCCCGTCAGGCCCGCCTGCTCCGGATCACCCTGGCCTCGGCGCTGCTGCTCACCCTGGCGACCCTGCTCGCGATCCGCCTCGCGGAACGCACCTCGGTCCTTGTCGTCGGCGTCTACGGCCTGGCGATGATCCTCTGCGGTGTGGTCATCGAACTCAGCCGCCACGGCCGCACCCGCCTCTCCACCTGGCTCCTGGGCGCGGGCCTCCTCACGGCCCTGGCGGCGGACTGGCTGCTGCTCCCGTGAGCGGGGGGTGCTTCATGCCGGGTGCGGGTGCGGGTGCGGGCGGTGGCCTGTCGGGGTGGGCCGGGGGTGTGTGGTGTCGGGCGGTCCGCCCCGACAGGCCCCCCGGGACAGCCCCCACCCCGGGCCGCGTGCTCCAAGCGGTACGGCTGAAGCCGCGCACGGGTCAGCGCAGTGAGGTCATCCGCGTGCCGTCCGGCGTCCGGGCGTGGAGTTCCGCCTGGGCGCCTTGCCGGGCCGGGAGGGCGAGCGTGCTGGTCCTGGACGTGCCCGAGACCTGACCCGTGGCAGTCAGGGTGCGGAGGTCCGGGGAGCCCGCGGCCAGCATGTACCAGTGGCCTGCCCGGGACTTCCACAGGACGCCCGCCAGGACGCGGGGGGCTCGGGGGCCGCAGGCCGGGGAGTCCGCCGCTCCCGCCGCGAGGGCGGCCGGTGCGGCCGGCCGGCGGGTGGGGGGCTGGAACTGGGCCAGTACGCGGCTGCCCGGGCCCCGCCAGGTGTCGGCCCGGGTGCAGAGCCAGGCCGCGGTGCCGTTGGACTCGGGGAGGGGCTGGCGGGCGTACTCCCAGGAGTTCACCGAGCGGACGCCGAGCGCCCGGGCCGAGGGGAGCAGGCAGGCCGTGCGGGCCCAGGCCGCGCGGTCGGCGGGCGTCGAGACGTCCTGCGGGGACTCGGGCGGGCCCGATGTCAGACGCGCCGGGGTCAGCTCGCCCAGGTCGGTGAGGAGCCGGGCCGCCGGGCCGGCGGTGTGCACCTCCAGGGTGTCCCAGGAGCGGCAGGCCCCGGGGGTGGCCGCGGGGGTCCGCACCGGGTCCGTCACACCGTACGCGTCCCGGTGCAGCGGGCGCGCCGGGGTGGCCGGGGTGAGCAGGTCGCGTACGGCTGTCCCCGTCACCCAAGGCGCCGCCAGATAGCGGACGTTGTCGTCCGAGCGGGCGACGACCAGCGCTCCCGACGCCGCCTCGTCCGCGCCGTCCGTGCGGGCGAAGTCCAGCGCCGCGAGACCGCTGTCCGTCTCCGCGTAGCGCACCACCCGCAGACCGTCGTGGAAGAGCACCACCCGGACCTTGTCGACCTCCCCGGCGTACAGGAGTTGCGGCGAACCCATCGGCGGGCCCGTCGGCGTCGCCGGGGTCGCCGAGAGATGGACGGCGCCGCCCGGCCGGGCCCAGACCGTCAGCGCCCGGCGGACCAGGCCGGTGTCGTGCGCCAGGGCGCCGCGCGGGGGCCAGACCGAGAAGTCCGTACGGGGCGCGGTCCGCCACGCGGCCGGGTCGACCCGCCGTACCGCGCCCGGGTCGAGCGCCGCCTCCGCCACCGGGTTCCTGGTGTACGCGGGGGCCGCCGGGCCGTTCGGCTCCCAGCCGCCGCCGGGCAGCCCGAACAGCGCCCCGCAGACGAGCGCGCCGGTGGTGACGGCGAGCGCGGCCCCGCGGTACTGGCGGCGCCGCATCAGATCGGTGGGCCTGGCCTGGAGCGAACAGGGGTCGAACTCGGTGGAGCGGAGCAGGGCGTTGGTGTCGGTGGCGGTTTCCGGGGTGGCGGACCTCGGCCTCGGGAACTCCGGGACCGGGACCTCCGGCCTCGGGAGCGCCGGGCCCGGGGACGCCGCCGCCGCGGCCTCCGCCAGCGCCGTGTCCACGTCGTCCGCCCCGGCCGCGCCGAGCAGCTCCCGTACCTCCTGGTCCGTGAGGTCTTCGAGCCCGCGCAGGACGAACGCCGCCCGCGCGGGGCCCGAGAGGGCGGACAGCCGCCGGTCCAGGGCGAGTTCGTCGGCGCCACCGGAGCGCGGGAAGAGCCGCAGCCCCCATACGCGCGGGAGCAGCGGCGGAAGCTGGGCGCGGACGGGCCGGGCGAGGCGGCGCAACGGGCGCCCCGCTTCCAGCGCCTGGCGCAGCACCCGCACCCGTACGTACGCGTAGCCGGCCTGCCGGGCCGCCGGGCCGCTGGTGTCCGCCGCGCGGCGCTTCCCCGGACGCCCGGACCCGCCCGGCGCGGGGCGCCCGCGGGGCAGCGACCGCTGCACCAGCGCGTGCGCGGTCAGCACGCGGCGGTTGCGGCCGAGGGAGGGCGGCAGCACCAGGTAGGCGATGCGGACGAGCCGTGGGTAGTGCTCCACGAGCGCCGCTTCCGCCTGCTCCAGCCCGACGGGGGCGACCGGGGTGACCGGGGTGACCGGGGTGACGGAGGGTGCGGGCGCGGGTGCGGCTTTGTCTGGGGGCACGTTGAGCAGAACGATCGGTGGGTCCGATGGTCACCCGGCCGCCCCCGTCGCGGAGTTCACGGTTCCCCCACACGACCCTCCGGTCACAGGGGACGATGGCCATATGCGTAAGGACCGAATCCCCGTACTATTCGCCGCCCCTGCCCTCGCCCTCACCATGGCGCTGACGGCGGGTTGCGGCGCGAACGACGAAAAGGCCCCCGAGGAGCCGAAGACGGTCACCGGGAGCCTGGAAGAGATCGCCTCGAAGGCGAAGTGCGACCCGGACATCCAGCACCCCAACGAGGAGCTGCGCCAGGCCAACTGTGCGACGGAGGACGGGAAGTATGTGCTGGTCAGCTTCGCGACCGACCGTGGGCTGCGCGAGTGGATCAACGAGGCCAAGCCGTACGGCGGTTCGTATCTCGTCGGCAGGAAGTGGGTCGCGGTCGGCGACGCGAAGGTGACGGAAGCGCTGCGCGGCCGGCTCGGCGGGACCGTGGAGACCGGCTCGTCGCACCACTCTGGGGGCAGTGGTGACGATGGGGGGAACGAGGATCACTCGGGTCACGACATGAGCTGACCGCGCAGCGCGGGTCTGGGGAGTGGGGGGCGGTGGTACGGAGGGGGCGGACCCTCTCCGTACCACCGGACTACCGGCGGCTCACGCGCCTTCGTGCGGCACGGTGCGCGCCAGTTCGCCCGCGTACGTGCCTACTTGCACTTCTGGCCGGTGTTGATGCAGTCGACCATGGTGTTCATCAGGTTCTCGTCGAAGACGTTGATGAAGTCACCGTGGTCGGTGATGGGCTTGTGGAGCTGCTCCGGGAAGGAGTCCACCGCGAAGCCCGGGCCCGGCGGCACGTCGTAGACGATCCGCTGCTGGAGCTGCGGGATGGCCTTGAAACCGTTGCCGCAGTTGCCGTTGCCGTCGGCGAACGCGACGTGCGTGCGGTGGTTGGCGCTGTCCGCGTTCACACCGTCCCAGCAGCTCTGGAACTTGAACGTACGCACGACCTGGCTGCCTTCGGGGCAGATCGGGTACTTGTCCTTGAGCTGGCGGTCCTCGAACCCGGTGCAGCTCCAGGAGGCGTTGGCGTTGGCGTCACCGTTCACGAACGCCTTGGCGTCACCGGTGATGATCCGCATGAGCCGGGGCATCGCCGTGACCTTCGACTTCGGGTTGCCCACGAAGGTGTTGGTCACCTGCGACGGCGTCTGGATGATGCCGACATTGCCTTCCTTGCCGCCGCCGTCGGAGTTGGCGTCGGCCTCGTCCTGGCCGTTCTGGAGCCGGAGCACCGGCCAGAAGTACGAGGACTTGTCACCCTGGTTCGCACACGTGGTGTCGGCCGCGGCCAGGCTCTCGTCGGTCGCGAAGGCGTCGTTGCCCTGGTTGCCGATGTAGTCGTGGAAGTGGTGGGCGCCGTTGGTCACACCCGGGGCGACGATGACATTGTCCGAGTTGAACAGCCCGGCCTCGTTGCGACCGCACTCGGTGGAGAAGGTGCCCTTCGAGCTGCCGCGGCCGTTACGGGCCTGCTGGACGTTGGGCTGGACGGTCGTGATGTCGACGAAGTCGGAGGCTTCGGGGCCGTTACCAGCCTGGCCGCCGCCCGCACCGCCATTCTGGCCGCCGTTCTGACCCTGGTCCTGACCGCCATTCTGACCGCCGTTCTGGCCCTGGTCCTGGCCGCCGGCGCCGTTCTGGCCGCCGTTCTGACCGTTGCCCTGGCCGCCGTTCTGGCCCCCGTTCTGGCCGTTCTGTCCGTCGCCCTGGCCGCCGTTCTGGCCGCCGTTCTGACCGCCGCCGTTGCCCGCGTTGCCGTTGTTGTCGGCGCGCAGCGTGCAGTTGGAGAGCGCCTCAAGCCCCTGCGGCTTGGTGCCCACCCGGCCCATCGCGATGGAGATCCGGTCGAGCGCCGCGAACCGCTTCGCCTTCAGCGGGCCGAGGATGGCGTTGTCGGCGTACCCCGCGTCCTGCTCTATCGCTCTCTTCTCGCTGGCGAACCGCGCGTAAGCCTCGGTGATCTGGGTGTCCATCTTCGCCAGTTCACGGTCGACCTCGGCGCGGGCTGCCTCGGGTACCTGCGTCAGTTTGGTCGACGGGTCCGGGCAACTGATGGTCGACAATGTCTGGGCCACGTTCTGGTTCGCCTGCGAGGACTTGCCCTCGCCCGCCGATGCGTAGACATTGACCGCTGCCAGACCACCCCCGCCCAGGAGCAGGGCGGCCCCGGCGACGATCGCCCGGTTCGCCACTGTGGAGCGTTTTCTCGATGTGCGTGACATGGAACTCCTCAAGCTTCGTTGCCGATTACAGGAAAATCGCGGCAGGGGGAGAAGCGAAGCGCTCCGTTCCATACGGGCCTCAAACGCGGGGTGTTCAGCGGCCCGTGGAATTCATAGAAATCTCCATCAACAAACCGGGCGGATGCCCGTCATTCGGGCCCGCGGCGGCCTTCCAGATAGGCGAGGACCGCGAGCACCCGCCGGTTGTCGTCGTCCGACACCGGCAGGTCCAGCTTCGCGAAGATGTTCGACGTGTGCTTGGCCACCGCCCGTTCGGTGACGACGAGTTGGGCGGCGATCGCGGCGTTCGAACGGCCCTGCGCCACCAGCTCCATGACCTCGCGCTCGCGCGGCGTCAGCCCGCCGATCGGCTTGTCCCCGGCGTTCCTGGAGAGCAGCCGCGAGATCACCTGAGGATCCATCGCCGTACCGCCCGCGGCGACCCGGCGTACCGCGTCGACGAACTGCTCGGCGTCGAAGACCCGGTCCTTCAGCAGGTAGCCGACCCCGCCCGTGCCGTCCGCCAGCAGCTCGCGCGCGTACAACTGCTCGACGTGCTGGGAGAGTACGAGCACCGGCAGCCCGGGCCGAGCCCGTCGCGCGGCGAGCGCGCACTGCAGGCCCTCGTCCGTGTGGGACGGCGGGAGCCGGACGTCGACGACGGCGACATCCGGCTCCAACTCGGCCAGCGCGGTGGTGAGTTCCGGGCCGCTCTCCACCGCTGCCACGATCTCGAACCCGTACGCCTCCAGCATGCGGACGAGGCCGTCGCGCAGCAGGAAGAGATCTTCGGCTAGGACAACGCGCAAGGAAGCTCCATGGTCACCATGGTGGGACCGCCCGCGGGGCTGCTGACGGCCAGGACACCGTCGAATGTACCGAGCCGCCGCTCCAGACCGCTCAGCCCCGACCCCCGGCCGATCTCCGCGCCGCCGCGCCCGTTGTCGGTGACCGCGATCCGCAGCATGCCCTCGGCGTACGAGATGTCGATCCAGACCCGGTCGGCGTCCGCGTGCTTGACCACATTGGTCAGCGCCTCGCTCACCGCGAAGTACGCGGCCGACTCGACCGGGGCGTCGGCTCGGCCCGGCAGCTCCACATCGACCTCGGGCTCCAGCGGCAGCGGCAGCCGTAGCGCCAACTCCGTTACGGCGTCCCCGAGTCCGCGCTCGGCCAGCACCGGCGGATGGATACCCCGCACGAGGTCGCGCAGCTCGGTGAGCGCGTCGGCCGAGGACTGCCGTGCCTTGCCGATCAGCTCCTTCGCCCTGGCGGGATCCTTCTCGATGAGCGCCTCGACGGTGCCCAGGTCCATGCCCACGGCGACCAGCCGGGCCTGCGCGCCGTCGTGCAGATCGCGTTCGATACGGCGCAGTTCGGCGGCCGAGTTGTCCACGGCGTCGTGCCGGGTCTCGGTGAGCCGCTCGATCCGTTCGGCCAGCGCCCGGCCGGGGGCGGGGGCCAGCAGGGCGGCGGTGAGCCGGAAGTGCAGACGCAGCAGATCGGGGCAGTAGCGCAGCCCGATGCCGAACAGCACCAGGCCGACCGCCGCGGCGGCGAAACCGGTGGACTGGCTGTTCACGTGGACGAACGTGTACCAGTAGCCGTCGCCGACGACCCGCCACACCCCCGCCCCCAGGACGAACCCCTCCACCGGGTAGAAGACCAGGAGAGCCGTCAGCAGCGAGGTGACGAAACCGGCCGTCATGTCGATCACCAGCCACTGGAGGTCGCGCCAGGTCGCCGGATCCTTGAGCATCAGCGTGCACCGCTCCACCTGACCGGTGATCCCGGGCCGCAGATCCGGTGGGAAGGGGCGGTACGGAACCGGGATCCGTACCCCGGACCAGGTGGCCGCCAGCAGCCGGCGCTGGTTGGCGTAGGCACGGAGCGCGGTGAGCACGGCGGGGGTGGTGAGGACACCGACTCCCAGGGCGATGAAGGCGATCGAGAGCACCGTCACCACGAAGAAGACGATCGACCCCGGAAGGCCGAAGACGGCCAGCACCAGTCCGCGCCCGGCCGCCAGCACCGCCTCGCGCGGCCGTGACCGCCCGGCCGTCCCGGTAACGCCGCCCGGACCGCCGACCGGATCACCGACTGTGACGCTGTTCATGGCTGATTCGCCCCCTTCATGGCCGGATCATGGCCGGACCGCCCCGACGGCGTCCGACGTTCGGATGTCCCCGGTCCCGCCATCAGTCTGACCGGAGGGGAAAGGAGAGGGGTAGCCGGTCCGCACCCGGCCCGGGGTGTACTCAGCACCACCTCCCGGCAGTCGCGGCTTCTGGGCTCTGCCGTCTTCCGCTTCGGGGTGGCACCATGTGCGGACCATGACAGAGACCGGATCACCGCTCCGCGCCGCGCGCGCCGCCGCTTTCGCGGCCGTGTGCGTGACGCTGACGGCGGTGGGGCACGCGCTCGCCTCACGGCCGTCCGGCCCGGCCGGGCACGAGGTCTCGCCGCCGGTCCTGCTGACGGCGTTCGCGGTGACCGCGTGCGCCGCCTGGCTCGCGGGCGGGCGGCGCAGGGGCGCCGGGTCGATCGGGGCCGGGCTGCTCACCGTCCAGGGCCTGCTGCATCTGGTCCTGGCCGGAGCGCTGCCGTACGGACCCGCCGCCTCCCGGCACGCACCGCACGCCGGTACCGGCGCGGACGTCGGAGCCGGAGCCGCGGCCGGTTCCGCCTACGGCTCCGGCGTCGGCACGGGCACGGGCATGGGAATGGACATGGGGGCGGCGGCGGACCCGGAGGCCGGACCGGCGCTCGGGGCGCGGCTCGCACTGGGCGAGCTGTTCGGCGGTTCCCCCGCCATGCTCGCCGGCCATCTCCTCGCGGCGGCCGTCTGCGCCCTCTGGCTCGCCCGGGGCGAGGCCGCGCTCTTCCGGCTCGCGCACACCGTCGGCGCCTTCGCCTTCACCCCGCTCCGGCTGCTGCTCACCGCCGTGACGCCGCCCGCCGCGCCCCGGCTGATCCGTCCCGGGCCCGGCGCGTCCCGGGCCCGCCGCTTCCGGGGCGTCGTCCTCGCGGACACGGTGTCCCGGCGCGGGCCGCCCGCGCGCCGTACCCCGCGCGCCACGCCCCCGGGAGCCGCCGCCACCGCTGTCTGACGTCTGACGCGGAGGGGACGGCCGGGGGTCCTTCAGGCCTTTTCCGGCCTTCCCCATGCCGAATCCAACGCCTAGGACAGTCATGGCCATCGACGACCCCGCACAGGGGACGGACACGTCCGACAGAACCCCGGACACCACCCCCGACCCGTCCACCCCCGCCACGTCCGCACCCACGCCGCCCACGCCCGATCCCGCCCCCGCCTCCCTCTGGGGCGCCCTGCGCCCCCTCGTACTGCGGCTCCACTTCTACGCGGGCCTGCTGATAGCCCCGCTCCTGCTGGTCGCCGCCACCACCGGGTTCCTCTACTCACTCTCCTACCAGGCGGAGAAGGTCATCTACCGCCATGAGCTGCGGGCCCCGGTCGGCGACCGTACGGTCCCGCTCTCCGACCAGCTCGACGCCGCCCGTGCCGCCCATCCGGAGGGCACCGTCACCTCCGTACGCCTGCCGTCCGAGGAGGGGGCGACCACCCGGGTCCTGATGTCCACGCCCGACAGCGAGGAGTCCAAGTCCCTCGCCGTCTTCGTGGACCCGTACACGGCGGAGGTACGCGGCGACCTTGTCAGCTACGGCAGTTCGGGCGCCCTGCCGGTGCGCACCTGGCTCTCCGAGGTGCACCGTCATCTCCAGCTCGGTGAGCCGGGCCGCGTCTACAGCGAGCTGGCCGCGAGCTGGCTGTGGGTGGTGGCCCTCGGCGGGCTGCTGCTCTGGACCGGCCGCAAGCGCGCCTCGAAGCGCGCGCTGGTGGTGCCCGAGCGCGGCACCACCGGCCGGCGCAGAACGCTCTCGCTGCACGGCTCCCTGGGGACCCTGGCCGTGACCGGGCTGGTGCTGCTCTCCGCCACCGGGCTGACCTGGTCGGCGTACGCGGGCGGCAACATCACCGCGATCAAGGACCAGCTCGGCTCGGCCACCCCCGTCGTCTCCGCGACGCTCGACAGCGGAACCGGCGGCGCAGGCGGTACGGGAGCGGGTACCGGCGGCGGCCACGAAGGCCATGAGTCCATGCCGGGGATGGACGACATGGAAGACATGGAGGGCATGGAGGGCACGCACGGAACGCACGGCCAGGGCGGTACCGACATCGGTGTCGACCTCGCCGTCGTCGCCGCGCGCCAGGCCGGACTCGACGGGCCGATCGCCGTGACCCTGCCGACCGAGGGCAACGGCTATGTCGTCGCACAGATCGACAACCAGTTCCCGGTCCGGCTCGACTCGGTCTCCGTCGACCCCGCCGACGGCATGATCCTGGACGAGCTGCGGTTCGCCGACTACCCGGTGCTCGCCCAGCTCACCCGGATCGGGATCGACGCCCACATGGGCCTCTTCCTCGGCCTCCCCAACCAGCTTCTGCTGGCGGCCCTCGCCCTCGCCCTGATCCTGCTCATCGTCTGGGGCTACCGCATGTGGTGGCTGCGCCGGCCCACCAAGGAGCGGCGGCTGAGCGCGGGCCGGCCCCTGCCGCGCGGAGCCTGGCGGAAGGTGCCGTTGCGCGTGCTGCTGCCGCTCGGCGTGGCCGCGGCGCTGACCGGCTGGTTCCTGCCGCTGCTCGGCATCAGCCTGTTGGTGTTCCTCGCACTGGACGGCGTGCTGGGGCTGCGCGCCCGGGCACGGGCGGCCCGTACCTGACCCGTACGGAGAGGTGGAGAGAGCCCCGCCGTTCCGGTCGCCGCCGGACCGGCGGGGCTCTCCCGCTCCACGGATCAGGGGATGTACTTGTAGCCGACGCGCCGTACGGTCTGGATCGTACGGCGGTGGTCGGCGCCCAGCTTGCGGCGCAGCCGTGCCACATGGACATCGACGGTGCGCCCGTCGCCCACGTGTCCGTACCCCCAGACCGTGGTCACCAACTGGTCGCGGCTGTGCACCCGGTGGGGGTGCGCGACGAGATGGGCGAGGAGTTCGAACTCCAGATACGTGAGGTCGAGCTGCCGGCCGTCCACGACGGCGGTCCGCCGCACACCGTCGACCAGCACGGGACCGCCGCCCGGCGAAGCCGGAGCCGGGGCCGGGGCGGGGGAGACGACCGGGGCGGGTGTGAAGGCCCCGGCCGTGTGCTGGTCGGCCGGTACGAGCACGAGGTAGCCGATCATCGGTGGCTGTCCCGGCAGCGAGGGCAGGCTGTGCTGGGGCGCCGGCAGCCAGGTCGCGCCCGGCGGCAGGAAGTCCACCACCTGACCGGCGGGGACACCCGCGGGCGCGCCGGGCGTCTCGTCGTCGTCGACGGCCCGGAGCCGGTGACGGCCGGGCGAGGAGAAGGAACCGGGAAGGGAGGAAACGGAGTTCGCCATGAGGGGTCAGCTCTTTCGCGCGGAGGACTCGTCGGATCGGATCGTCGAGTCGACGAGGACGGACGGGACGTACGTCTGCGCGGCGGCCGAAGGCCAGAAGAATGGCTTTAGAGGGCCGGCGCGTTCCTCACGCGGCAACACACCCGGTCGAAGTCATGATGCTGCCGGGACGGCCAGAACGGCTCCAGGTCGAAGAGACCCCTCGCGATGTACTGGAAGCTGGCCATGAACCCATTGAAGCAGATGTCGCAGGAGCGCAGCAGCCTCCTCGCCCCGATCGTGACGCCGGAGGGGGCGGGCGCCCGTACGGCACCCGCCCCCTCCGGCGGATCGGTGGGACCCGGACGAAACCCTAGACCTGGCCGGCCTTCTCCAGCGCGGTGCAGCAGGTGTCCACGATCAGCCGCGTGACCACGTACGGGTCGACGTTGGCGTTGGGGCGGCGGTCCTCGATGTACCCCTTGCCGTCCTGCTCGACCTGCCACGGGATACGCACCGAGGCGCCGCGGTTCGAGACGCCGTAGCTGTACTCGTTCCACGGGGCGGTCTCGTGCAGGCCGGTCAGACGGTCGTCGATGCCCGCGCCGTAGTTCTTCACATGGTCGAGCGGCTTCGAGCCCTCGCCCAGCGACTCGCACGCGGTGATGATCGCCTCGTACCCCTCGCGCATCGCCTTGGTCGAGAAGTTCGTGTGGGCGCCCGCGCCGTTCCAGTCGCCCTTCACCGGCTTCGGGTCGAGCGTCGCGGAGACGCCGAAGTCCTCGGCGGTGCGGTAGAGCAGCCAGCGCGCCACCCAGAGCTGGTCCGAGACCTCCAGCGGCGACAGCGGGCCGACCTGGAACTCCCACTGGCCCGGCATGACCTCGGCGTTGATACCGGAGAGACCGAGACCCGCCTTGAGGCAGTTGTCCAGGTGCGCCTCGACGATGTCACGGCCGAAGATCTCGTCCGAGCCGACACCGCAGTAGTAGCCGCCCTGTGCGGCCGGGAAGCCGCCCTCGGGGAAGCCGAGCGGACGGGCGCCCTTGAAGAAGGTGTACTCCTGCTCGATGCCGAAGATCGACTCCTGGGCCGCGAACTTCTCCGCGACCTCCGTCAGCGCCGCCCGCGTGTTGGACTCGTGCGGTGTCATGTCGATGTTCAGGACCTCGCACAGGACGAGGACGTCGTCCCCGCCGCGGATCGGGTCGGGACAGGAGAAGACAGGCTTGAGTACCCGGTCGGAGGCGTGGCCCTCGGCCTGGTTGGTGCTCGACCCGTCGAAGCCCCAGATGGGCAGCTCGGCGTCGTCGCTGAGGATCTTCGTCTTCGAGCGCAGCTTCGCGGTCGGCTCGGTACCGTCGATCCAGATGTACTCAGCCTTGAACGTCACGGGGCCTCATCCTTTGCGGGTGCAGCAGGTTTGACCAGTAAGCCTCGCAATGGGCGGTTTCCCTGCCGTTGCCCTTCTGTGAACCGCGTGTTACTCGGGTTTATTCTGTGGCGTTCCGTTCCCCGATGTGCTGCTCCGGCTCCGTACCGTACCTACGCCGGAACGGCGGCAGGAAGCGCCGCGGTTCGAAGCCGCCCATCCGGTAGCCCTGTTCGAAGGAGTACGAGCCCGACGTCCACAGCGAGGCGTACGCCCCCGGCGCGGCCGGCGCCTCCAGTGGACGCGCTGCGGCGGCGGCCCGCCCCGCCACCGCTTTTCTTCCCTCCGGCCAGGTCCACGCGTCACACTGACCCGCATGGACAAGCCACGTATCGGACTCCTCGGCACGGGCCCGTGGGCGGAGCACACGCACGCCCCCGCGCTGGCCGCCCACGCCGGGATCGAATTCAGCGGCGTCTGGGGGCGGCGCCCCGAGGCCGCCGCCGCGCTCGCCGCGGCCCACGGCACCAGCGCCCACTCCGGCGAGGTCGGCCTCGACGCGCTCTTCGCCGGGAGCGACGCCGTCGCCTTCGCCCTGCCGCCGGACGTCCAGGCGCCGCTGGCGGCCCGCGCGGCGGCGTCCGGATGCCACCTCCTGCTGGACAAGCCGGTGGCGACGACCGTACGGGGCGCCCGCGAGGTCGCGGACGCGGTGGCGGCCGCCGGGGTGGCGTCCGTCGTCTTCTGCACGCTGCGGTTCGCGCGCCGCACCGCCGACTGGGTGGACGAACAGGCCGCGAAGGGCGGCTGGTTCACGGCCCACGCGCAGTGGCTCGGCGCGCTCTACGCGCCGGGGGAGACGAGCCCGTACGCCGAGTCCCCGTGGCGCCGCGAGAAGGGCGGCCTGTGGGACGTCGGTCCGCACGCGCTGTCCGCGCTGATCCCGACGCTGGGCGACGTGGCGTCGGTGACGGCCGTACGGACCGAGCCGGACCTCACCCATCTCGTCCTGCGCCATGTGTCCGGGGCGGCCAGCACCGTGACGCTCAGTCTGAGCGCACCGAGGGCGGGCGCGGGCGCGGGGGTGGAACTGCGCGGTGAACACGGCGTCGCGGTGCTCCCGGGGGAGTGGGGCAGTGCCCTGGATTCCTTCGGCACGGCGATCGACGCGCTGCTGGAGTCGGCCCGTACGGGAGCGCCGCACGCGTGCGACGTACGGTTCGGCCTCCGGCTGACGGAAATCCTCGCCGAGGCGGAAGCGCGGGCGGGGGCGTACGTGAGGGCGTAGGTGAGGGGGCGTAGGTGAGGGCGTGGACGGGGGCGCAGGCCGGGGGTGGTGCCGGGGCTCGGGCGGGGAGGCTCGCTCACCGGGACAGGGCGTCCCGTACCGCCTCGTCCGTGCGCGCCACCACGGCCGTACCGTCGTCCGCCGTGATGATCGGGCGCTGGATCAGCTTCGGGTGCGCGGCGAGCGCGGCGACCCAGCGCTCCCGCGAACCGGCGTCCCGCGCCCACTCCTTGACGCCCAGCTCCTTCGCCTCGGCTTCCTGGGCCCGGGTGATGTCCCACGGTTCGAGCCCGAGGCGGCCGAGGACCGCCCGGATCTCCTCCTCGGACGGCACATCCTCCAGATACCGGCGGACGGTGTACGAGGCACCCTCCTCGTCGAGCAGGGTGAGCGCGCCACGGCACTTGGAACAGGCGGGATTGATCCAGATCTCCATGCTCGGAGCCTACCTCCGAGCGCCCCTCGGATACTCCTTCTCTCACCCCCCGCAAACCGGGTCTGGCCAGGGGCGATTGTCAGTGGTGGGCAGTAAAATGGAGGGAGTTCGTGAGGGTCCCACCACCACGCCGGGAGGTTGACGATGGCTGTTGCCACCATCACGGAGAAGTCCTTCGAAACCGCGCCGACCCCACCCGCTCCGTCCGCGGTGAAGAGGAAGCCGCTGCCCGCGGGCCGGCCCCGGGAGTGGTACGAGAGCCACAACCGCCGGCTCAAGGCCATGCGCCTCGCCATCGCCCTGCTCGACTCGGGTGTGTACCAGCCGGCGAGCGCGCCCAACCGCCGGATACGGAGCACGGCGGCCCGGATCGGGATCCACCCGCCGTCCAACACCACCTGCCGCATGGTGCGCGAACTGATCGGTTAGCCGCAATACCGGTGACTTTGCTGGTACTGGCTCGTTGAGTTGGTGTGCCAAGGCCGGGACAGTTGAAGGCAGTTGAGAGTGATCGGTTTTCGGATC
>NZ_JBIWFO010000041.1:0-36599 GCF_044763125.1 Streptomyces sp. NPDC096310
ATGATCATGCGAAGGCCGTCCGCCTGCCCGGCAAATCCCCTGACGAGTGAGCACGTACGACGCGACGTTCGAGGTCAGAGGTTAAACGTCAAGCTGAGAGGAACCGCACCGCCATGACCCGAGCCGCACCCGGCCAGGCCGTACGCACCCTCGTCTCCCCGCTCGCGCTCGCGAGCACCCGGGGGAAGGCGCTCTACTGGACCGTCTTCTGCGGTGTCGTCCTCGCCTTCGTCCTCGCCTTCCTCTTCCCCGTGTACTGGATGGCCTCCGGCGCCATGAAGTCCCCGGACGAACTGGTGCGGACACCGCCCACCCTGGTCCCCGGCACCTGGCACCTCGACGCGTACACCGACGCCTGGGAGCTGATGCGGCTCCCCACCCACCTGGGGAACACGGTGGTGCAGGCCACCGGCGCCTGGATCCTCCAGCTCGTCTTCTGCACGGCGGCGGCCTACGCCCTGTCGAAGCTGCGGCCCGCGTTCGGCACGGTGATCCTGGGCGGGATCCTCGCCACCCTGATGGTGCCCGCCCAGGCGCTGCTCGTACCGAAGTACCTGACGATCGCCGATCTGCCGCTGATCCACACCAGCCTGCTCAACGACCCGCTGGGCATCTGGCTGCCCGCCGTCGCCAACGCCTTCAACCTCTACCTGCTCAAACGCTTCTTCGACCAGATCCCGCGCGATGTGCTGGAAGCCGCCGAGATCGACGGGGCGGGCCGGCTCCGTACCCTCTGGTCGATCCTGCTGCCCATGTCCCGGCCGGTGCTCGCAGTGGTGTCGATCTTCGCACTGGTCGCCGTATGGCAGGACTTCCTCTGGCCGCTGATGGTCTTCTCCGACACCGACAAGCAGCCCATCAGCGTCGCGCTCGTCCAGCTCTCCCAGAACATCCCGCTCTCGGTACTCATCGCCGCCATGGTGATCGCCAGTATCCCGATGGTGCTGATGTTCCTGGTGTTCCAGCGGCACATCATCGCCGGGATCAGCGCCGGCAGCACCAAGGGCTGACCTGGACCCCTCACCCTCCCCGAAAGGAACCACCGCATGGAAGGCAGCCCGCCGGAGCCCGTCGACACCCTCTGGTGGCGCGGCGCCGTCATCTACCAGGTCTACGTACGCAGCTTCGCCGACGGCGACGGCGATGGCACCGGGGACCTCGCGGGGGTCCGGGCCAGGCTGCCGTATCTGGTGGAACTCGGCGTCGACGCGCTCTGGTTCACCCCCTGGTACCTCTCGCCCCTCGCCGACGGCGGCTACGACGTGGCGGACTACCGCACCATCGACCCGGCCTTCGGCACCCTCGCCGAGGCCGAGAAACTCATCGCCGAGGCGCGCGAGCTGGGCCTGCGCACGATCATCGACATCGTGCCCAACCACGTCTCCGACCAGCATGTCTGGTTCCGGGCGGCCCTCGCCGCGGGACCGGGCCGCCCCGAACGCGCCCTCTTCCACTTCCGGGCCGGGCGCGGCGAGCACGGCGAGATCCCGCCCAACGACTGGGTCTCCGAGTTCGGCGGACCGGCCTGGACGCGGCTCGACGACGGCGAGTGGTACCTGCACCTCTTCGCCCCCGAGCAGCCCGACCTCAACTGGGCCCACCCCTCGGTACGCCGGGAGCACGAGGAGGTGCTGCGCTTCTGGTTCGAGCGGGGCGTCGCGGGGGTACGCATCGACTCGGCCGCGCTCCTCGCCAAGGACCCGGCCCTGCCGGACTTCACCGCGGGCCGCGACCCGCACCCGTACGTCGACCGCGGCGAACTGCACACCATCTACCGCTCCTGGCGCGCCATAGCCGACCTGTACGACGCCGTCTTCGTCGGCGAGGTGTGGCTGCCCGACACCGAGCGCTTCGTGCGCTACCTCCGCCCGGACGAGCTCCACACCGCGTTCAACTTCAGCTTCCTGGCCTGCCCCTGGGACGCCGGCCGGCTGCGGGCCGCGATCGAGGCGACGCTCGCCGAACACGCGCCCGTCGGCGCACCCGCCACCTGGGTGCTCTGCAACCACGACGTGACCCGCACGGTCACCCGGTACGGGCGCGAGGAGACCGGCTTCGACTTCGCGGCCAAGGAGTTCGGCACCCCGGCCGATCACGGACTCGGCACCCGCAGGGCGCGCGCCGCCGCGCTGCTCTCGCTGGCCCTGCCCGGCTCCGTCTACCTCTACCAGGGCGAGGAACTGGGCCTGCCCGAGGCGGAGATCCCGCTGGACCGGATCCAGGATCCGATGCACGCGCGCTCGGGCGGCACGGATCCGGGGCGCGACGGCTGCCGGGTGCCGCTGCCGTGGACGGCGGACGCGCCGTACGCCGGGTTCGGCCCGGCCGGCGAACCGTGGCTTCCGCAGCCGGAGTTCTGGCCCTCGTACGCCGCCGACCGCCAGGCCGCCGACCCCGGCTCCATGCTCACGCTCTACCGGGAGGCCCTGCGGCTGCGGCGTACCGTCCCCGGCCTCGGGGACGGGTCGATGAGCTGGCGGGAGTCGGCGCCGGGCGTGCTGTCCTTCGAACGCTCCGGGACAGGGGACGTCTCCGGGGCCGGGGACGTCTCCGGGGCCGCGCTGATCTGCGTGGTCAACTTCGCCGCGGAGCCCGCCCCGTTGCCCCCGCACACGGAGACACTGCTCACCAGCGGCCCGCTGGCGGCGGGTCGCCTTCCCCAGGACACGGCCGTCTGGCTGCGCACCGCGCCCTGAGGGGCCGCACCGCACACGCCGCCGGTGCACAGCACACCGGCGGCGACGGGGCGGAGTGTGTCAGGCCGCCGCAGGGGTCTTCTCCGTCTGCGCGAGCCGGGCGGCCCGGGTCCTGGGGCCGAAGACCGCCAGGGCCACGGCGCCGAAGAGCCAGGTGCCGGCGATGAAGTAGAAGACGCTCCGGTACCCGGAGCTGTTGTAGAGGGCCGCGATGATCAACGGTCCGGCCGCGTTCGACAACCGACCGAGACCGTACGAGACCCCGGTACCCAGCGAGCGGCTGCGGGTGTCGAAGACCTCGGGCGAGTACGCGTACCCCAGCGCGGTGTAGCCGCGTTCGAAGAGGTTCACCAGGAAGCCGAAGACGACGATCAGGATCGGGTCGAAGGTGAGCCCGTAGAGAAGGCCGCAGAACGCGATGACCGTACCGAAGGCGACCAGACACCACTTGCGTTCGAAGCGGTCGGTGACCAGGGAGGCCAGGAAGGAGCCGAGCGGCGCGCCGACCGTCGTCAGGGCCACGTAGAACACCGACTTCTCGACGCTGAAGCCCTCCTTCGCCAGCAGCGTGGGCGCCCAACTGGAGTAGCCGAAAAAGCCGATGGTCTGAGTGACCCACACCACGGTGAGCAGCAGTGTCGGCGCCAGGTACTTCTTCTGGAGCAGCAGACGCAGAGTCGCCTTGGCGGCCGGCTCCTCGTCGACCGGGGGCGCGGGCTCGGGCAGGGGGCCCTTCTCCTCGGTGGCGCGGGCCTCCAGTTCGGTGAGGATCGCGTCGGCCTCGGCGTGCCGGCCCCTGCTCTCCAGCCAGCGCGGGGACTCCTTGAGGCCGCGGGCGAAGAAGATGAAGAGCAGACCGACCGAACCCCACAGGTAGACCAGCCGCCAGGACCAGTCGCTCAGCGGCACCACCGCACTGGCGATCAGATTGGTGACGGGCGTACCGCAGATGCCGATGACGATCGCGTACGCCTGGTACTTGCCGCGGAAGGCGGCCGGATAGATCTCGTTGACGTAGATGACCGCCACCACGGTCATCGCGGAGAGTCCGGCAGAGGTCAGCACACGGAACACACCGAGGGACACGATGTCCCAGGCGAAGACCGAGGTGAACGAGAAGACCCCGAAGAACACCGTTGTCAGGGTGAGCGCCTTCTTGCGTCCCCACCGGTCGGCGATGCCGCTGGCGATGATCGAACCGAAGAACATGCCGACGAAGGACAGGGAGGTGACGTAGGCCACCTGGTTCACGGTGACGCCCCACAGATTGATCAGCTTGGGCGCCGTGGTCGCGAAGCTGTTGATGTCCGCGAACTCGAAGAAGTAGGCGAAGGACACCACGAGCAGGGTGGTCTTGTGGAACCGGAAGAGCGGCAGGCGGTTCAGCCGGTTCAGCGCGTTGGAGTGGGACATGGGGGCCTCTGTCGGAGTGAGGAGAGCAAGAAGGAGTGGGGTCGAACGGGTCCAGCCGGCAGCGGTGACAATGGGTGGTGCGGTACGGGTACGGCCCTCAGCAGCCGGTGGACTCGCCGGGCCAGTAGAGCCGCGTCGGGTTCTCGACCAGCAATTTCCGCTGCTGGTCGGTGGTGACCGCGACCCGCGGGACGTAGTCCACGAGGAGCCCGTCGTCGGGCATGTGGCCGGTGAGATTGGGGTGCGGCCAGTCGGTGCCCCACAGCACGTCGTCGGGGAACTCCTCGACGACCCGGCGGGCGAAGGGCACCACATCGGTGTACGCGTGTCGCTCGCCGTCGAGCGCCGGGGGTCCGGTGACGCTCAGCCGCTCGGGGCAGCTCACCTTCACCCAGACGTCGCCGCGCTCGACGAAGCGCAGGAAGCGGCTGAACTCCGGGCCGCCGCAAGGGGCCGTCACATCCGGCCGCCCCAGATGGTCCACGACCAGGGGCGTGGGCAGTGAGCCGAAGAAGCCCTCCAGCTCCGGCAGGTCGGCGCTCTCGAAGTAGAGGACGACATGCCAGCCCAGCGGCGCGATCCGCCGGGCCACGGCGGCCAGTTCGTCCTGGGGCGCGGTGTTGACCAGCCGCTTCAGGAAGTTGAACCGTACGCCCCTGACCCCCGCCTCGTGGAGGCGGCGCAGCTCGGCGTCGGCGATGTCCGGGCGTACGGTGGCGATGCCTCGGGCCCGGCCGCCGGAGGCCAGGACGGCGTCGACCATGGCGCTGTTGTCGGCGCCGTGGCAGGTGGCCTGGACGACGACGTTACGGCTGACACCGAGCCGGTCGCGCACCGCGAAGAGCTGGTCCTTCCCGCCGTCGCAGGGCGTGTACTTCCGTTCGGGGGCGAACGGGAACTCTTCCTGAGGGCCGAACACATGGCAGTGTGTGTCGACGGTTCCCGGGGGGAGGGTGAAGGCGGGCCGGGACGGGTTCGGACACCAGTCCAGCCAGCCGGGGGACTTGGGGGCGCGCGTGCTCATCGGGACTCCGGTCGTACGGGTGCGGATGCGGGCGGACGGGGGACGAGGGCCGGTGCGGGCGGGATGTCAGTCGACGTAACGGAGACCGGCCTCCCGGAGCGGTTCGCGCATCGCGTAGAGGTCGAGGCCGAGTTCCCCGGCCGCGAACCGCTGCCGCTTCCCCTCCTCGTTGGCCTCGCGGACCCGGGACGCCTCGGCGACCTCCCCGGCCCGCTCGGCCGGTACGACGACCACACCGTCGACATCGGCGACCACCACGTCACCGGGGCGCACCAGCGCGTTGCCGCAGACGACCGGCACATTGACCGAGCCGAGGGTGGCCTTGACGGTGCCCTTCGCGTTGACGGCCCGGCTGAAGACGGGGAAGTCCATCTCCTCCAGGGCGGCCACATCGCGGCAGCCGCCGTCGATGACCAGCCCGGCGCACCCCCGGGCGCGGACCGAGGTGGCCAGCAGCTCGCCGAAGAACCCGTCCTCGGACTCGGTGGTGCAGGCCGCGACGAGGACATCGCCGGGCTGGAGCTGTTCGGCCGCCACATGCAGCATCCAGTTGTCGCCGGGCTGGAGCAGGACGGTGACGGCCGTCCCGTGGAAGGCGGCGCCGGGGTAGACGGGCCTGAGGTACGGGCGCATCAGACCGGTGCGGCCCATGGCCTCGTGGAGGGTGCTGACACCGAACGGCGCGAGGGCGTCGACGTCCCGGCGGGGGGCCCTGGTGATGTTCCGGTGGACGACTCCGAGTGTGTACACGATCGTGTGGTTCCTTCCGGCTCGGGTCAGCGTCCCTGCCGCTTCAGCAGGGCGTCGAGGCGTGGGTAGACGGAGCGCGCGTTGTGTTCGCAGAGGTCGGCCAGTGTCTCCGGGGACAGCCCGGCGGCCGTCAGATAGCGGTGGGTGTCGTCGAAGTGGTGGCCGGTGTCCGGGTCGACACCGCGGACGGCGCCGATCATCTCGGAGGCGAAGAGGAGGTTACGGGCGGGGACGACGTCGAGGAGCAGATCGATACCGGGCTGGTGGTAGACACAGGTGTCGAAGAAGACGTTGCCCAGCACATGCTCGTCGAGCGGCGGCCTGCCGAGCGCCGCCGCCAGCCCCCGGAAGCGCCCCCAGTGGTACGGGACGGCGCCGCCGCCGTGCGGGATGACCAGCCGCAGGCCGGGGAAGTCGGTGAAGAGATCGCCCTGGACGAGCTGCATGAACGCCGTGGTGTCGGCGTTGAGGTAGTGGGCGCCGGTGGTGTGGAACGCCTGGTTGACGCTCGTACTCACGTGGATCATCGCCGGGATGTCGTACTCGGCCATCTTCTCGTAGACCGGGTACCACGAGCGGTCGGTCAGCGGGGGCGCCGTCCAGTGGCCGCCGGACGGGTCGGGGTTGAGATTCAGGGCGACCGCCCCGTACTCCTCCACACAGCGGACCAACTCCGGGACACAGGTGGCCGGGTCGGTGCCGGGGGACTGGGGGAGCATCGCGGCGGGGGCGAAGCGGTCGGGGAACAGTGCGCAGACCCGGGCGATCAGCTCGTTGCAGAGGGCCGCCCACCGGGCGGAGGTGCGGAAGTCACCGATGTGGTGGGCCATGAAGGACGCCCGAGGGGAGAACACCGTCAGGTCGATGCCGCGCTCGTCCATCAGCCGCACCTGGTTGTCCTCGACGCTCCGGCGCAGCTCTTCGTCGCTGATCCGCAGCTCGGCCGGGTCGGGCGCGAGCGCGGGATCGGTGAGTCCGGCGATCTGCCGGTCGCGCCACTCCGCCAGCGCCGGGGGCGCGGTGGTGTAGTGGCCATGGCAGTCGATGATCATCGCTGCTCCTCCTGGGGCTGGTTCAGGTCGTTCGGGTCGTTCGGGTGGATCTTCGGGTGGATCTCGGGTGGATCCTTCGGGGGATTCTTCGGGCGGGTCAGAGCCGCTGGTGGCGGAAGGCGCCGTGGGGGACCAGGACATCGCCGGCCATGATCAGCCGTGCGGTGCGCACCAGGGCGGACCGTGTCACACGGCGCGGGGTGTCCTGGCTCAGACCGAGTCGTACGGTGAACTCGCCGGCCGGATGTTCCACCGACACATCGACGTCGGTGCCCGGCGGGATGTCGGCCAGTTCGGCGGCGACCGATCCGTCGAGCACACAGGCGGTGGCCGCGGTGACGGCGGCGAGCACCCCGATCGAGCCGTGGCAGACATGCGGGATGAAGCTGCGGGTGGTGATCGTGCCGCCGTGCGCGGGCGGGGAGACCAGGGTCATCTTGGGGTAGTTCTTCGCGGTCACGTCGCCGAGCCCCATCAGCGCGCCGCAGACCAGCCGCAGCGCTTCCAGGCGCTCCTTGAGCTCGGTGTCGGCGTTCAGCGACTCGATGGTTTCGTGGCCGGTGCGTCCCAGGTCGGCCGCGTTCACGATCACGAGCGGCTGCCCGTTGTCGACGCAGGTGACGTCGACGGGGCCGATGCCCGGGGCCTCCACCCGGTCGCGGACGTTCCCGGTGGGCAGCAGAGCGGAGCACACCGAGCCCTCGGTGTCGAGGAAGCCGATGGTGACGGCCGCCGCGGTGCCCGGTACGCCGTCGATGGCCGTGTCACCGGCGTATCCGACGTACCGTCCGGCCGGTATGCCGTTCCCGGACGGTTCGGCCGACGGGGTACGGATGGAGATCTCGGCGACCAGGCCGGTGTTACGGGTGAGGACGCGGGCCGTCGTGGTGTCGCCGTCCGGGACCAGCAGACCGGATTCGACGGCGAAGGGGACCACGGCCGCGAGCATGTTGCCGCAGTTCGCCGTGGTGTCGACAAGATCGCTGCCGGGCTGCATCTGCGCGAACGTGAAGTCGAGGTCGATGTCGGGCCGGCTGCCGGGACCGACGATGCCGGCCTTGCTCGTCAGGGGGTTCGCCCCGCCCAGTCCGTCGATCTGGCGCGGGTCGGGCGATCCCACGGCCGCCAGGAGGACGGAGTCCCGGGCGGCACGGTCCGCGGGCAGGTCGGCGGAGCGGAAGAACGGTCCGCGTGAGGTGCCGCCGCGCAGGAACCAGCAGGGGACGGCGGTCTGGCCGGCGTGGGTCCGGGGGCGGGGAGCGGAGGCGGCTTCGGCCGCCGTGGGCTGCGTCATTGCGTTCCCTCCGTGCGATTTCGCTCGCCAACCTAACCGTCGACCAGATTGTTGACAATATGCTTGACGAAAAAGTTTCAGGCGTTGTTCACGTGCCCCGTGACGCCCCATAGACTGCGGTGCGACGGGGACGGACGGTGGACCGGGGAAGGCGGTAGGCGTGGCGCAGAAGCAGGTCACCGGGCAGGCGGGCCGGAGTGCGGTCGGCGCGGGCATCCGGGCGGCGCTGGCCACGGGGGACATGGTCCCGGGGCAGCGGCTGATCGAGCAGGAGCTGTCCGAGACGTTCGGGGCCACACGCAGCTCGGTCCGTGAAGCGCTCCAGGACCTTGCCGCCGAAGGGCTCGTGGAGCTGATCCCGCGCCGGGGCGCCCGCGTCCGGGTGATCCCGGTGGAGGAGGCCGTCCAGATCACGGAGTGCCGGGCCTCGCTGGAGGGCCTGTGCGCCCGGCGCGCCGCCGAGCGGGCCACCACGGCGCACCACGAGCGTTTGCTGGAGATCGGCGCGGGGATGCGGGCCGCCGTGGCCGGCGGTGAACTCGACACCTACTCGGGGCTCAACCGTCGCCTGCACGACCTGGTCGCCGAGGTGAGCGGGCAGGACGTCGCGAAGACGCTGCTGGAACGGCTGAACGGGCAGATGGTCCGCTACCAGTTCCGGCTCGCGCTGCGGCCGGGCCGCCCGACGCGGTCGCTGCCCCAGCACCTGGCGATCATCGACGCGATCGTGGCCGGTGACCCCGAGGCCGCGGAAGCCGCGGCGAGGGCACATCTCGACAGCGTCATCGAGGAGTTGGGGGCGACCCCGGACCGGGGCCGCGAGGAGTCCCGTACCGCCTGAGAAGCGGTACGGCGGGCACCGGGGCCTGCCGGCCGACCGTCAGGGACAAGACGCGTACGTCCCGGCCACCGGCGCCGGGCCTCGTACGACCCGGCCATCGGCGCCGGGCCTCGTACGACCCGGCCATCGGCGCCGGGGCCCGTACCGCCCGGTCGTCAGGGCCGGCGCGGGCGCCGGCCGCTCCCACTCCTCGTCCGGTATGGACCCCTCGTCCTTGGCCATGCTGCGGCCCCGCCCCCTCACGCATGCCCGGTCACGCCTGGACCGGTCGGCATCCCCGCATCATCACACAGGCCACTGACACCCCCGCCCACCCCAAGTCCCGCCGTCCCCCGGCCCGTCGGCGGTCAGGCACCGCGGTCCGGGTGGCGTTCCGGCGGGCCGTGGTAGCCCGCGAGGAGCTGGCGGGGCAGCGGTCCCTTGATGCGGGCCCCGTTCTCCGTCTCCTCCCAGGCGTGGGCGAGGATGCCCACACTGCGGGAGAGGACGAACAGGCCCCGGCCGAGCTGCGGCGGGAAGCCGAGTTCCGCGTAGATGATCGCGGTGGCCCCGTCGATGTTCATGGGCACGGGGCGGTCCCGGCCCGCGGCGAGCGCGGCTTCGAGGGACAGTCCGGCGGAGAGCGCCAGGCCGGGGACCTCGCCGGCGTCGGTGGCCTCCTGTACGAGCGCGAGCAAGGGGTCCCGCCGGGGGTCCCGGGGGTGGAAGCGGTGGCCGAAGCCGGGTAGGTAGGCGCGGCGACCGCGGTACTCGGCGACGATGTCGGAGGCCTGTTCGCCGTCCGTCACCCGGCGCAGTACCTCCATGCACTGCTGTCCGGCCCCGCCGTGGACGTCCCCGAGCAGACCCGTGCCGGTCGCGACGGCGCTGTTCAGCCCGACACCGCAGGTGGCAGCCATCCGGGCCGCGGCGATCGACGGGGCCTGCGGCCCGTGGTCGACGGCGGCGACCAGGGCGGCCTCCAACAGGCGTCCCTGGACAGGGGTGGGCAGTTCGCCGCGGAGCATGAGCCAGATCTGTTCGGCGAAGGTGACCCGGCCGATCAGCTCCTCGACCGGGTAGCCGCGCAGCCTGATCTCGCCGGGCCTGATCTCGCTGACCGCCGTGGACCACCAGTCGGTGACGGTGCGTTCCGCGATCATCGGCTCGCCCCCGTCCGCCGTCTCCCGCGCCGGTCCGCCGCTCGCCGGTACCGCTGTGCCGGTCACACCGCACCTCCTTCGCGCAGCGCGGCGATCTCCACCGGGGTGTAGCCGAGTTCCGCCAGTACCGTGTCGGTGTGTTCTCCCAGCAGCGGTGGGGGCGAAGGGGCGGCGGCCGGTTCGTCGTCCACCCGCACCGGGCTGCCGAGGACATGCAGGGAGCGCTCGCGGCCGTCGGGGAAGGGCAGGTCGTGGACGAAGCCGCGGGCCGCCAGGTGGTCCAGGCCCAGGGCGTCCGGCACCGAGAGCACCCGCGCCGCCGGTACCCCGGCGTCGGACAGGATCTCCTCCCACTGCGCCGCCGGCCGGGCGGCGAGCCCCTCCTCGATCGCGTCGCGCAGGGCGTCGCGGTGTGTCTTGCGGTCGGCGGGGTGCGCGAAGCGCGGGTCGGTCGTCAGCTCCTCGCGCCCGATGAGCCGGCACAGGGTGGTGAACTGCTGCTGCCGGTTGGCCGCGATGTTGAGATGGCCGTCGGCGGTACGGAAGGTGCCCGAGGGGGCCGCGGTGAAGTTCTCGTTGCCCATGGGCTCCGGAACCCGCCCGCTGATCAGGTAGTTGGACGTGACCCACCCCATGGCGGTGAGCGCGGACTCCAGCATCGAGACATCGACGAAGGCGCCCTCCCCGGTGCGGCCACGCCGGACGAGCGCCGCCGCGACCGCGTAGGCCGCCGCCATGCCGCCGAGTGTGTCGGCGACGGGGAACCCGGCCCGCAGCGGCGCGGTCCCCGGGGTGCCGGTGACGCTCATCATCCCGCTCAGCCCCTGGATGATCTGGTCGTACGCCGGGCGGTCCCGCAGCGGGCCCGTCTGCCCGAAGCCGGAGATCGCGCAGTAGACGAGCCGGGGATTCTCGGCGCTCAGTGTCTTGCGGCCGACGCCGAGCCGGTCCATCACACCGGGCCGGAAGTTCTCCAGCAGGACGTCCGCCTCGCGCACCGCGCGCAGCAGCGCCGCCCGCCCGTCCGGGTCCTTCAGATTGAGGGTGAGGGAGCGCTTGCCGGCGTTCTGTGCCAGGAAGGAAGCCCCCAGCAGTTCTTCCCCGAGAGCGCGGTCGGCGCCCAACTGGCGTGCGAGAT
The DNA here is from genome assembly GCF_044763125.1 of Streptomyces sp. NPDC096310. Taxonomy (NCBI): domain Bacteria; kingdom Bacillati; phylum Actinomycetota; class Actinomycetes; order Kitasatosporales; family Streptomycetaceae; genus Streptomyces; species Streptomyces sp. NPDC096310. Next base: position 11,351 of record NZ_JBIWFO010000041.1, read on the forward strand.
CCCCGGATTCGGGTATCTCGACCTTGATGACATCGGCGCCGTGCAGCGCGAGTTGATAGCCGGCGAAGGGGCCGGCGAGGACGTTGGTCAGATCGAGGACCCGGACGCCCTCCAGGAGGGGAGTCGTCATCAGGCGGTGCCTCCGATGCAGTCGAGCGCCGTGAGAGCGCGTGCGGTGTCCAGCAGGGCCGGGGTGAGACCGGCGACGGCCTCGTCGGTGAAGCGGGTGGTCGGGCCGCCCAGTGCGACCGCCGCGGTCAGCCGGCCCGACGTGGCGAAGACCGGGGCCGCGACACCGGAGACGCCCGGCTCCCGTTCCCCGTGGCTGACGGCCATACCGTCCTCGGCGGCCTTCCTGGTGTGCTCCCAGAGCCGCGCGTCCCGGTCGCCGTCCGGTGCGAGGGAGGCCACCGCGGCGACGTCGGCGCGGTCCGCGCGGGAGAGGAGGACATGGCTCGCGGCCCCCGACCACAGCGGCATCTCCGCCCCGATACGGACGACATGGCGCAGGGTGAGGGTGCCTTCGTGGCGGGCGACGCATACCCGGGTGTTCTGCTGGCGGACGTAGACCGAGGCCGTCTCGCCCCCGCTCGCCTCGCTCAGCGCGGCGAGGCGGCGCAGCGCTTCCTCCGGCAACCGCCAGGTGCGGCCCGCCAGTTCGGCCCATCTCAGTAGCCCGGTGCCGGGCACGAGCCGGCCGTCCCCCCGGCTCCAGAGCAGGCCGCACTGTTCCAGCGTGTGGACCAGCCGCACCACGGTGGTCTTCGGCAGTCCGGTGGCGTCGACCAGTTCGCGTACGGGCCGGCTGGGATGCTCGGCGTCGAAGAGGGCGAGCAGGTCCACCGCGCGCTGCACACTGCGGACGCCGCCGGTGTCGGATTCGGGCATGCCGTCTCCCTCGTGTCTCGGTGTCCCGGCACACGGCGAGGCGGACACCTCGCCGGTGAGTGGGCCGCGCCATCACACCATGGAACCATCCAGCGGCACAAGCGAACCGCCTGGTGGTACGCAGTGGTGTGAGGGCGCACACTTGGCGCCGGGTCAGATGATGTGGGCGATGATGTGGTCGGCGGCCTCGGTCGCCATCCGGCGCAGCGCCTGCGCGGTCTGCGCGCCGGTGTGCGGGGTGATGACGACCGACGCCTCGTCGCGCAACGGGTGGTCGGACGGGAGCGGTTCGACGGTGGTGACGTCGAGGCCGGCGCCCGCCAGATGGCCTCGGCGGACCGCCGTGAGCAGCGCGGACTCGTCGAGGATGCCCCCGCGCGAGGTGTTCACCACCACCGCGCCCCCGGGCAGCGCCAGCAGCTCCGGCAGGCCGATGAGGCCACGGGTCCCCTCGACCAGCGGAACGTGCAGGCTGAGGTTCTCGGCCAGGGACAACAGCGTGGGCAGATCCACGGGTTCGACGCCGGCGTCCGTCATGACGGACGCCGGCACCATCGGGTCATGGGCCAGGACCCGCATCCCGAACCCCCGCCCGGCGATCGTGGCGACCTCGCGGGCGATACGGCCGAAACCGACGAGCCCGAGCACCGCACCGCCCAGCTCCCGGCCCTGGATCGCGGCACGGGTGTCCCCCTCGTCGCGGACCGCGATGCCGATGCCCCGGCGTACCGCGAGCAGCAGCGCCACGGCGTGCTCGGCGACGGACCGGCTGTTGGCCGTCGGGGTCGTGGTGACGGTGATGCCCAGCTCCCGCGCGGTGTCGACGTCCACGGTGTCGAGGCCGACCCCGTGCCGCGCCACGATCCGCAGGCGGGGCGCGCGGCGCAGCATCGCGCCGTCGACGCGCTCGGTCCGCAGCAGGATGGCGGCGACCCGTTCGTGGACCTCGTCGAACGTGGCCCCCTCGGCACCGTATCCGGGACGCACCTCGGCGTACGGGCGCAGCCGGGCCAGGGCGTCGTCGTGGACCGGCCGCGGGATCCAGACGAGCGGGCGCTCAGTCACGGGGCACCAGCTTCCGGTTGGCCGCCCGGCGTTCGGCCTCGCCCTCGATGAGCCGGTGCGTCCGCGCGACGACGTCGTCGACCTCCCCGGCCGGGACGACCGCCACTCCGTCGTCGTCCCCGAGCACCCAGTCCCCGGGGACGACCGGCACCCCGCCGACCGCGACCGGGACGGCCGTGCGGTACGGACCGGTCTTCCACGGCCCCGCCGGTGTGACGGCGCGGGCGAACACCGGGACACCGAGCCGCGCCAGTTCGACGACGTCCCGGGCGGCGCCGTCGAGCACGATCCCGCCTATGGCCAGTGCCTTCGCCTTCTGCACCACCAGCTCACCGATCAGCGCGCGGGTCGCGTCCCCGCCGCCGTTGACGACGAGGACCTCCCCGCGCCTGATCGTCTCGAACGCCGCGTGCAGGCCTTGGTTGTCGCCCGGCCGTGTCCACACGGTGAACGCGGGTCCGGACAGGACGGCGCCCGGCCACAGGGGGCGGATGCCGTCGGCGACGCCGAACCGGTCCATCGCGTCGGACACGGTGGCGACGGGGAGCGCCCCGGGGGGCGGATAGTGGTGCACGGTTCTCCTTCGACGAGGTCAGTACAGTGCGGGCGGCAGACCGGTGCGGGCGATGTCCTCGGCGCAGCGGCGGACCGCGTGGACGAAGCCGGGGATCTCCTCCTCGGTGAACCGCACGGTGGGACCGCCGACGGCGAGGACCGGCGGACGGGCCGGGGCGTCGCCGCCGGGGAACGGGACGGGAACCGCCAGGCCGCTGTTGCCCGGCTCGCGCTCGCCGTGGGTGACGCACCAGCCCCGCTCGGCCGCGGCCCGCGTCCCCGCCCGCAGTGCCTCGGCGTCACCGCCCCACTCCTCGGCGATGGCGGCGATGAGCGACTCACGCTCCCCGGGCGGTTCGAGGCTGAGCAGCACGTACGCGGCGGACCCCACGGACATCGTGAGCGCGTCGCCCGGCTCCACCACATGGCGCAGGGTGCTGGGGCTGGGGGCCTGGCCGACCACGACGCGCCGCGTGCCCTGCCGTACGTACAGGCTCACCGTCTCCCCGGTCTCGGCGGCGAGGGCCCGCATCCGCGCCAGTGAGGCGGGCGGCACCGTCCAGGCCGTGTCGGCGAAGGCGGCGAAGGCGATCATGCTGGTGCCGACCCGGATCCGGCCGTCCGTCCCGTACTCCACCAACTCCTCCCCGGCCAGCGTCTCCACCAGCCGCAGGACGGTGGTCCTCGGCAGGCCCGTCTCGCGGACGAGGTCGGTCAGTGTGAGTGACATACGTTCCGGTGTGAACGCGCGCAGCACCTGCCACGCCCGGCTCACGGCCCGGATGCCGCCACCGTCGGTCGTCGGGGACATCGGTTTCCCTCTCTTCGCCGTGTCGTCTCCATTGCTTCGTCCCGTAAATGATGTTTACCATCTGGCGGTCATTAATATCCACCAGATGGACACACTGGGGTAACGCCACCGGCCATCTGGCAACACCACCGGCCATCGCAGACAGCTCGGTACGAGATCACAAGGGAGTGGTCGTGCAGAGGAAACGTTTCATGCTCGGCGTCGCCGGTGCCCTGTGCACCGCGGTGCTCGCCGGGGCCGCCGCCGTGGACGCCAGCAACTCCACCTCGGGCGCCACTCCGAGGTCGAAGCTGACCGTCACGGCCCCGGCCGCGCCCGGCGGCGGCTGGGACCTCGCGTCACGCGAGTTCCAGCAGGCCCTGCGGGCCGGCTCGATCGTCAACAACGTCCAGGTCGTCAACGTGCCCGGCGCGGGCGGCACCATCGGGCTCGGCCAATTCGTCGAACTGGGCAAGGACCCCACGCGGCTGATGATGACGGGCACCGTGATGGAAGGCGCCATCACGGTCAACAAGTCGCGGGTGGACCTGGAGAACACCACCCCGATCGCCCGGCTCGCCGAGGACTACCAGGTCTTCATCGTCCCCGCCGACTCCCCGTACCGGACGCTGAAGGACTTCATGGCGGCCTGGAAGAAGAACCCGCGCAGCCACGCCGTCGGCGGCGGCGGGCTCGGTGGCACCGACCATCTGCTCGCCGGACTCGCGGCGCGGGAGGCCGGCATCGATCCCGGGGACGTCAACTACATCTCGTTCGCGGGTGGCGGCGAGGTGCTGACAGCACTGCTGTCGGACACCGTCGAGATCGGCGTCAGCAGCTACAACGACTTCCGCGACCAGATCGAGGCGGGCAACCTGCGGGCACTGGCGGTCTCGGCCGACACCCCCGTGCCGGGCATCGACACCCCCACCTTCATCGAGCAGGGCGTCGATGTGTCGCTGCCCAACTGGCGCGGCCTGGTCGCCCCGCCCGGCATCAGCGACGCACAGCGCCGGGAACTGACCGACATCGTCACCGAGGCGACCCGTACCCCCGAGTGGGCGGACGCCCTCTCCCGCAACAAGTGGGTGGAGAGCCTGCTGACCGGTGACGAGTTCGCCGACTTCATCCGCCAGGACCAGGCCAGGGTGAATACGATCATCAAGGAGCTGGGTCTGTGACCACCCACCCCGTGCCGGCGGACACCGGTCCCGCCGCCTTCCTGCGCCGCCGCACCGGCCTGATCATCCCGTTGCTGCTGCTCGTCACCGGCGTCGTGCTGGGTGCCGGAACGCTCACCATGGAGGTGCCGGCCAACGTCGCCTCGCCCGGACCGCGGATGTTCCCCACCGTGGTCGCCGTCGCCTGCCTCGTCTTCGCCGTCCTCCTCGGTGTCGACGTACTGCGCCGCCCCGAGCCCGAGCGCGTCGCCGACCCGGCGGACCCGGACGCCGTACGGACCGCCGACGACACCGCCCCCGCCACTCCCGCCCAAGCCGCCGCCGGTGACACCGACGGGACGGTCAGGACCCGCAGCAACCACCGGGCGCTGGCCGGACTGGTCGGTACGATCGCCGCCTTCATCGCCCTGCTCGTCCCCCTCGGCTGGCTGCTCTCCGGCGCGCTGCTCTTCTGGGGCGTCGCCCGCGCACTCGGCAGCCGGCGGCCGGTGTTCGACCTCTTCCTGTCGATCGCCATCTCGTCCACCGTCCAACTGGCCTTCTCCGCGGGGCTGGGCCTCAACCTGCCCCCGGGCGTCCTGGCAGGAGTGCTCTGATGGAATCACTGAGCAACCTCGGTGACGGGTTCCTCACGATCCTGACACCCATGAACATGCTGTGGGTACTCGTCGGCGCCCTGCTGGGCACGGCCGTCGGCGTACTGCCCGGCCTCGGGTCCGCGATGGCGGTGGCGCTGCTGCTGCCCGTGACCTTCTCGCTCGACCCCATCGGCGCGTTCATCATGTTCGCCGGTGTGCTGTTCGGCGGTCTGTTCGGCGACTCGACCGCCGGAATCCTGATGAACACCCCCGGCAACAGCACCGCCATCGCCGGATCCATCGAGGGCCACCGGATGGCGAAGTCCGGGCGCGCGGCCCAGGCCCTCGCGACCGCCGCCATCGGCGCGTTCATCGGCGGCATCCTCTCCTCCGTACTCGTCGTGTTCTTCGCGCCCTCGCTGGCCGAACTCGCCACGCTCTTCGGCCCCGCCGAGTACCTCGCACTCGCCGTGTTCGCGTTCGTCGCGATCTCGGCCGTGGTGAGCGACTCGATCCTGCGCGGGCTGGCCGCCCTGGTCATCGGCCTCGCGATCGCCCTGGTCGGAGTCGACGGCATGTCCGGCGCCGCCCGCTTCACCGGAGGGCTCCCCGAACTGTTCGACGGCATCAACATCGTGGTCATCACCGTGGGCCTGCTCGCCCTCGGCGAGGTCATCTCCGTCGCCGCGCGCCGCGGCACCCAGGAGGACCTGCGCGTCATGCCGTCCACCGGCCGGCTGTGGCTCTCCCGCGGGGAGCTGCGCCAGGCGATGCCCGCCTGGCTGCGCGGCACCGCGATAGGCGTACCGTTCGGCATCATCCCCGTGGGCGGGTCCGAGGTGCCCACCTTCCTGTCCTACGGCACCGAACGCCGGCTCGGCTCGCGCCGTACCGGCTCCATGTTCGGCAAGGGCGCCATCCAGGGCGTCGCCGGCCCCGAGGCGGCGGGCAACGCCACCGCGGGCACCGCGATGGGCGCCCTGCTCGCCCTGGGGCTGCCCACCTCCGCGACGGCCGCCGTCCTGCTGGCCGCGTTCCGTCAGTACGGTCTCCAGCCAGGACCTCTGCTCTTCGAGCGGGCGAGCGATCTCGTCTGGGCCCTGCTGGCCAGCTTCTTCATCGCGATGACCGTCCTGCTCGTACTCAACCTGCCCTTCGCACCGCTGTGGGCCAAACTCCTCAAAGTCCCCCGCCACTACCTCTACAGCGGCATCACCGTCTTCGCGATGCTCGGCGTCTACGCGACCAGCAGCAAGCTCCTCGATCTCGTCCTGGTCCTGGCGATCGGGCTGCTCGGCTTCGCGATGCGCCGTTACGGGCTGCCCGTCGCCCCGGTCCTCATCGCCGTCATCCTCGGCCCTCTCGCCGAAACCGAGTTCCGCCGCGCCATGGCGGTCAGCGAGGGCGACCCCGCGGCGCTGGTCTCCAGCCCGATCACCGTCACCCTCTATCTCGTCCTCGCCCTCGGCATCGCCGGCCTGCTCGTCCAGCGCGCCCGCGCGGCCCGGCGATGACCACGCGGGCGGGGGCCGCTCCACCGGGGCGGGGGCTCACCAGTCGTGGACGGAACCGTCCTGGAGCCGGTTGACCGGCAGGTAGGCGGCCTCGTACGGGTGCGCGGAGGCCAGCTCCTCGTTCAGCTCCACCCCGATCCCCGGGGCCTCCCCGGGGTGGAGGTGCCCGTCGGTGAACGTGTAGGCGTGCGGGAAGACCTCATGGGTCAGCGGGGTGTGGCCCGCGTACTCCTGGATCCCGAAGTTGTGTATGGCCAGGTCGAGATGGACGGCCGCGGCCATACCGACCGGCGAGATGTCCTCCGGGCCGTGGATGGCGCTCTTGATCTGGTACTGCGCGGCGAAGTCGAAGAGCTTCCTCAGCGGGGAGACACCGCCGAAGTGGGTGACGGCCGAGCGTACGTAGTCGATGAGCTGTTCGCCGATGAGCGTCTGGTAGTCGTACACGGTGTTGAAGACCTCGCCGATCGCGAGGGGGGTGGTGGTGTGGCGGCGGACCAGCCGCAGGGCCTCCTGGTTCTCGGCGGGGGTGCAGTCCTCCAGCCAGAAGAGACGGTAGGGCTCCAGGTCCTTGCCGAGCTGGGCCGCCTGCGCGGGGGTGAGCCGGTGGTGCGCGTCGTGGAGCAGGGGCAGCTCGGGCCCGAACTCGCCCCGTACCGCCTCGAACACCGTGGGGATGTGGCGCAGATAGGCCGCGGTGTCCCAGTCCTCGACCACGGGGCGGGCCTGCTGGTGCGGGGCGGCCTCGGCGCGGTCGGGGCTGCTGTGCACGCCGTACACGGTCTTCAGCCCGGGGATGCCCGTCTGCACCCGGATCGCGGGATAGCCCTCGGCGAGGCGGGCGCGGATCGAGTCGAACAGCTCCGGCAGATCCCTTCCGTCGGCGTGCCCGTACGTGGCCACGCGCTCCCGGCTCGCGCCGCCGAGCAGTTGGTACAGCGGGAGGCCGGCGGCCTTCGCCTTGATGTCCCACAGCGCGACGTCGACCGCGGCGATCGCGGCCATCGTCACGGGCCCGCGACGCCAGTAGGCCCCCCGGTACAGGGACTGCCAGGTGTCCTCGACGCGGTGCGGGTCGATACCGATGAGCAGCGGCGCCACATGGTCGCGCAGATACGCGGCGACGGCCAGTTCGCGCCCGTTGAGGGTGGCGTCCCCGAGGCCGGAGAGGCCTTCGTCGGTCGTGATCCTCAGCGTGACGAAATTGCGGCCGGGGCTGGTGACGACGACCTGCGCGTCGACGATCTTCATGAATACGTTCTTCCTGAGCTGTGGGGTGCGGACGGTGAACGGTCGTACGGGACGGGGGAGCGGATCAGCCCTTCGTGGCGCCGGAGGTCAACCCCGCCACCAGGTACTTCTGTCCGAGGACGGCGGCGAGGAGGACCGGCACCGTGATGAGCGCGGCGGCGGCCATCAGACCGCCCCAGTCCGTGCTCGCGTAGGAGATGAAGTTGAACAGCGCGACGGGCACCGTCCGGGTGTGTTCGTCGGCGAAGATCAGCGCGAACATGAAGTTGTTCCAGCTGAAGACGAAGGCCAGCAGGGACGCGGTGGCGGTGCCCGGCGCGGCCAGCGGCAGCGTGATGCGCCGGAACGCGCCGAACGCGGACAGCCCGTCCGTACGCGCCGCCTCTTCGAGTTCGACCGGCAGCCCCTCGAAGAAACTGATCATGATCCAGAGGATCAGCGGGACCGAGACGAACATATGGCTGAGGATCAGTACGGTGTAGGAACCCACCAGACCCGCCTGCGCGAACAGGTAGTACCAGGGGACCAGCAGGGAGACCGCCGGAACGATCCGCGCGATCAGGATGAGCGAGCCGGTACGGCGCATCCGGAACCGCCCCACGGCCCAGGCGGCCGGTACGGCGATGAGCGCGGAGAGCACGGTGGACACCACACCGACGAGCAGCGAATTGCCCATCGGCCGCAGGATCTCCCCCGTGCCGAGAACACTGCGGAAGTTGTCCAGCGTGGGGGAGAACCACAGGCCGACGGTCGGGTCGGTCACCTGGACGTTCGTCTTGAACGCGGCGGCGAACATCCAGATGACCGGGAGCGCGAAGACGAGCGTCACGACGGCGATGGCGACGCCCCGCAGCCAGGATCCGTAACGGCGCCGGGCGGTCGGGCTCATGCGGTCTTCCTTCCGGTACGGCGGCGGAGCAGGACCACGACGCCGATGATGAAGAGCGTGAACAGGGCGAGGACCGCCGACGCGAGCCCGTACTCCTGGTAGTCGAAGGTGAGGCCGTACGCGTAGACGTTGAGGGTCTCCGCCTCGAAGTCGGAACCGCCGCCCGCTCCTTTCGTCGCGTAGAGGACGTCGAACGTCTTGAGCGCGTCCACGGCGCGCAGCACCAGCGCGGTGGCGAGCGTCGGGCCGAGCATCGGCAGGATGACGTGGCGGAACCGCTGCCAGGCGTTGGCCCCGTCGACCAGGGACGCTTCCTCCGGCTCCGCGGGGAGGGTGGTCAGCCCGGCGAGCAGCAGCAGGGTCATCATCGGCGTCCACTGCCAGACGTCGATGAGCATCAGGGTCGGCAGGGACTGGCTCACCGAGCCGAGGAATTCCTGCGGGGGCAGTCCGAGCGAGATGAGCAGATGGTTCGCTATGCCGTTGCTCGGGTCGAGGATGAGCAGCCACAGGATGCCGATGGCGACCGGTGTGGTGAGCAGCGGAATGATGAGGACCGTACGCACCCACCGCATGGCGCGGAACGGCCTGCGCATGAGCATCGCGAGGCCCAGGCCCAGCACGGTCTCGACCAGTACCGCGCCCACCGTGAAGAGCACGGTGCGCTGCACGGCGGGCCAGAAGCGGCGGGAGTCGCCGAGGGCGTCGAGGAAGTTGCGGAAGCCGATGTAGTTCTGGTCGGCGTTGACCGCGCCGAAGGCGTCGGTGAGGCTGAGGTGGAGTGTGAAGGCCAGCGGAAAGACGATCATCAGGCCGACGAAGGCGAGCGCCGGCGCGAGCATGGCCCACCGGAGCCGCCGGTTGGCCTGCTCGAAGGTGCGGGGCGGGCGGGAGCCCGGTGCGGGCAGCCCGCGCGCGTGGGCGGCGACGCCGGGCGTCTCGCCCGGCGTCGCGGTGGTGGCCTCGGTCGTACGCATCAGGACTCCCTGTGACGGTTGTCGCGGACCAGGAAGTCGTTGAACTCGGCGTCGGCGTCACGGGCGACCGGTGCCACCCGTTCGCCGAGGATCCCGGCCACCAGCGGGCGTCCGACGATGTCGCGTGAACGGCCGACCTGGAGGACCTGGGGCCGGTCGTACCCGATGCCGCGCTTCGCGTTGGTCCGCATGGTCGCGGCGAGTTCGGGCGGGAACGCGGCGAGCGTCCGCGGGTCCGACCACGCCGACCGGCGGGCACCCGGGATACCGTCCGCCTGTAGCTCCGCCACCATCCGCGGGCTGGAGGCCCACCGGATGAACTCCCACGCCTCGTCGCGCAGAAGGGAGAAGCGGTTGATGCCCAGGCTCCAGGAGGGGATGTTGTGCGGCCGGGCTCCGGCCGGACCGGCCGGGAAGGGGGCGAACCCGACGGTCCGGCCCACGGTGGAGATTTTCGGGTCGAGGAAGTTGCTGTAGATGGCGTCGGCGTCCACGTAGAAGGCCGCCTTGCCCTGCGCGAAGACCGGCATGGCCTGTTCGAGGCTCATGTTGGTGGCCCCGGGCGGGCCGGTCCGTGCCAGCAGCGTGCCGTAGTAGGTGTACGCGGCCACCGCCTCCGGCGATCCGATCCCGGACGCGCCGTCCACGATGAAGTCACCGCCGAAGGAGTAGAGGAAGCTCGACCACTGGCTGACCGCGCCGTTGCGCTGTCCCCTCCCGACGAAGCCGAAGAACTTCCGGTCCCGGTCGGCGAGTTCGAGCGACATCTCCATCAGATGGTCGAGCGTCCTGGGCGGTCCGCCCAGACTCTCCACCAGGTCCTTGCGGTAGTAGAGCGTCGGGCGTTCGGTCACCACGGGGACGCTCAGGACCTTGCCCCCGGTGACCGACACCTCGCGGGGGGCATCCTGGAAGTCCGGCCAGTCGTACCCTGGTTCGCCTTTCACCAGACCGGTGAGATCGGTGAGCCAGCCGTTGCGCCCGAAGAGCAACTGGTCCTGGAGCGCCCGGATCATCATGACGTCCACGTCGGTTCCGGAGGCGTTGAGCTTGACGTTGTAGCTGTTGGAGAGCTGGTCGGCGGTGAGCAGGGTCATGGAGACCCTGCGTCCGACCTGGCTCTCGAACTCCTTGAGACGGCGTCTGATCGCCTGGGACCAGACGTGGTTGATCGCCATGATCCTCAACGGCGTGTTCGCCGAGGCGGTACCGCCCCCGGCCGAACAGGCACCGAGCGACCCCACGCCCGCCGCGGCCGCCAAGCCGGCGGCGGCCTTGCCGAAGGAGCGCCGGCTGAGGAACTGGCTGCTCGTGGACATCATCGTCCTCGTCTTTCTGGGTATCCTTCTGGTGAGATACGTCCTGACTTGCCCTGTTTAACTGGTCCAACTGGTAGGACCAGTTGTGACAGTGAGAGGGACCGTAGCAAGAGACGCCAGGCGCTGAACACCCCTTGTCGTCGGTATGACGCAGCGTCCGGCGCCGCACCACGGAGCGTGCTGGGACGGGCGGCCCGCGGGCCCCCGGCAAGACCCGAACGAGAGGCCCTAACTCTGGTGGTCGTCCCGGCCGAGCAACGACTCGATGTGCTGCCGGGCCATCGCGTTCACACTGACATCGAGATCGGCGCCGTACGTGCGCAACCCGAGCATCAGATGGGCCCGCATCCGCGCGCAGGCCAGCTCCACATCGCGGGCCAGGATCGCTTCGAAGATCTCGGGATGGTGCGGCACACCGGGCTCGCCGATCGACGGATCGGAGTTCGAGCGGAGCATCATCTCGAACATCATCCCGCTGATCGAGGACAGCATGATCCGCAGCACGGGATTGCCGCTCGCCGCCGCGATCGCGTCATGGAAATCGAGGTCCGCCTGGGCCTTGGCGACGACATCCGTGGCCGACTCCACGGCGTCCCTGGCCGCCCGCATCGCCGCCATGTCCTCAGCGGTCGCGCGCTCCGTCGCCAGTCTGACGATCTCGACCTCAAGGGGGAGGCGCGCCTCGATGAGCTGCCGCACCGTGGGCCGGCCGGCCCGGTACAGGGCGTCGTAACTGCGCGCCTGGCCGGGTGCCTGCTCCCGTACGAACGACCCGCGGCCCGGCGCGACCTCGATCAGGTGCTGGGCCTCAAGACGGCGCAGCACCTCACGGACCACGTTACGGCTGGAGCTGAAGCGTGCGGCGAGTTCACGCTCGGAGGGCAGTTTCGTGCCGACGGCGATCTCTCCGGACCGGATGTCATGCTCCATCTGACGCGCGATGCGTTCGGTCAGGAGTCCCCGCTGGGCGGGAGGTGCACCACGATCCGGCTGCGGGGAAAGGGCAGACGGCATACGCGGCAGGATACAGGCGGCGACGCGCGCCCGTGGGGTGGGAGCGGGGCACGGTGATGCCCGCCGCGGACCCGGCGGGCATCACCGTGCGCGAGAGGTCAGAAGTCCCGCATCGTGTCCTTGATCCAGCTCAGGCTGTTGGGTACGGAGGAGTAGACCGTACGGCCCGCCGAGCAGTCCGTCGGGTCGCTCTGGGGAAGCCGGGAGACCACACCGATCTGGTAGCGCGCTCCGTCGACCAGTTTGAACAGCGGGCCGCCGGAGTCCCCGTGGCACGGCTTGCCGTCGATCGCGGTGGTCAGGATTCCGGGGAAGGAATTGTCCACGACTCGCTCGGTACCCCGGCGCAGCCGGTTGTCGTTCGCGCCGCTGGACGAGGTGGTGCCGTAACCGAAGACGTAGGTCGTGGCGCCGATGACGGAGTGCTTCGTCGCCATGGACACCGGCTCGGCGTTCGCGGACCGGCTGAGCTTGATCAGCGCGAGGTCCTGAAGGTCGCGTGATTTGGTCAGCGATACGGCCACGACCCCGCCGCCGGTGTCCGAGTACACGCTCTTCACCCGCACCTTGAGCCGGCTGTAGGCGATCTTCGGGCCGTCGCCGTTGTCCTCCCTGACGCAGTGCTTGGCGGTGAGAATCCAGTAGTTGTCGACGATCGACCCGCTGCAGCTCGGCATGCCGTCGATCGAGATCGCGGCGATTCCGCGGGACTCGGGCTTGGTCCCTCCGATGATCTGCGCTTCGAGGGTTCCGTCGTCGCCGTCCTGGCTGCCGGCGGCGGGTGAGGTCCGCTCTCCCGGAGATTCCTGGGCCTGGGCCGACACCGGTGTCAGTACGCCGACGACCGGCAGCAGCAGTGCCGCGAGCACGGCGGCCGGACGGATTCTGTTCTTCCGCATGTTCCCCCCTGAAACATGATGCGCATGGGCCTCTTGATGCCCATGCGCGTGACGTGGCAATGAAACTACCGGATGTTGCTGAATATTTGTTCGGTTTTTACCGGGAGTTCTGCCGGTAGCTGAAGGTGTCGTCGGTGCACACCGGCGAAAATCCCGTGCACGGCAATACCGGAATATGCCGCTCCTTTTCGGAGCGTGGCATGGGCACGATATGGGCGAGGTGCAGGCGTGAGATCGCCTTGCGTTTCGCGCCGGAATTCATAATTCGGAATTCGCCATTCCGACCTTCAGCCGTCGGACGGTCTCTCCTTGTCGGGCTCCCACGGCCGAGGGCGCCGGGTCACCACGCCTCCGGGCCGATCTCGATGGCTGGAATTGGCGTGTACACCACATCTTCTGTGTGGTGCCCCTTGTCTCTCCCGGGCCCGCTTTGTAGCTTGGCGCAGGCGCTGCTGGAAGCGCTTTCTATGCATTCTCTCCGCACGGCGAACCGATGAGGTGAGCGGAATGCCCAGGTCAGGCCGGAGCCGGTTGGTGATCTCCGCAGGGGTGCTGCTGATGGCGCTTCTGGCGCCACCGGCCCTCGCACAGGACGGCGCGCCGATCGACGACCCCTTGCCGGACCCCGTCGTCTCCCGGCACGGTCTGGTGCTCAAGGAGTTCGCGGCCCTCCCGAAGTCGGAGCCGGTTCCGCCTCCCACCGATGCCCGGCTGCAACGCTGGGCCCGCATCAACTACCTCGGTGAAGTGCCCGACCGATCAGGGCGGTTGTACGTCCCCGATCTCAACGGCAAGCTCTATCTGCTGGACCGCGAGGGCGCCTCACGCGAGTATCTCGACGTGGGGTCGGCCGCGGGCCCCGACTTCTGGTCGCACCGGGGACTGGGCAGCGGGTTCGGCTTCGTGGCCTTCCATCCGGGCTTCGCGCGGAACGGCATCTTCTACACCGTGCACACCGAGGCACGCGACGCGCTCACCACCAAGCCGGTCGATCTGCCGGCTCCCGCCACCACGCGCGTGCACTCCGTGATCACCGAGTGGACCGCCGACGATCCCGCGTCCGGCGCGTTCCGCGGGACCCGGCGCGAGGTGATGCGTCTTGGCTTCCAGGACGTCTTCCACAACATCCAGGAGATCGGCTTCGATCCGAACGCCCGCCCCTGGCAGAAGGAGTACGGCCTCCTTCATATCGCCGTCGGTGACGGCGGGGCCGGCGCGGGCGGCACGGTCCCCCAGGACCTGACCGCACCGCAGGGCAAGATTCTCAGGATCGACCCCCTCGGCCACGACGGACCGGGCGGGAAGTACGGGATTCCGGCCTCGAACCCCTTCGTCGGGCAGCCCGACCGGCTCGGCGAGATCTACGCGTACGGGCTGCGCGACCCCCACCGCTTCAGTTGGGACACCGGCGGCCGCCACCAGATGTTCGTCGGGCACATCGGCGAGCACCGGGTCGAGTCCGTCTACGAGGTCAGGGCGGGCGACAACTTCGGCTGGAGCGAGCGCGAGGGCCCCTTCGTCTACCGCAAGGCCGACAACCCCACCTGCGGTGTCTTCCCGCTCCCGGCCGACGACGCCCGGAACGGCTACACCTACCCGGTGGCGGCCTTCGACCACAACCCACCGGCGGACCGCCCCTGCGCCGACAGCGGGAACGCGCTCATCGGCGGATTCGTCTACCGCGGAGGGCGGATTCCCGAGCTGTACGGCACATACATCTACTCGGAGGGCGTGAGCGGGCGCCTCTTCTACTCCGAAGTGCGCGAGATGCGCCGCGGCGGACCGCTCGCACGCGTCCACCAGCTCCAGGTCTTCGACGCCCGGGGCGAGGTGACCTCGATGCGGTCGCTGGCCGGCGACGAGCGGGTCGACCTCCGCTTCGGCACGGACCGTGCGGGCGAGCTGTACGTCCTCTCGAAAGCCAACGGCAAGATCTGGAAGGTGTCCGATGCGCGGTAACGGCGGGCTGAGAGCCGCGGGGGCGCTGGTGCTGGCCGCCGGGCTGCTGGGCGCGACGCTCGCCCCCGCCGAGCAGGCGACCGCCGCCTCCGCTCCCGTACCGGCGAGCCTGCGGCCGAACCTCGTCGCGTATTACGACTTCGCCCACCCCGTACCCGGGAATCCGGCCTGGGAGCGCGACCGCGGCCGGTCCGGTACCGATCTTCAGCTCGTCAACGGCGGTACACGGATGCGCGTATGGGACCGCGCCCGCGGCCCCGTCCTGCGAACCGGGCAGATCGCGCCCACCGCCGCGGGCAACGACGACTGGAAGGCCGGGGTCTACGCCCAGGACGGCGTATCCTCCCTGCGCGCGTTCAGCGGCGTACGCGAGACCACCGTCATGGGCTGGTTCAAGATGACCGGCGAGAACCCGGGCCTCAACTCCAACTCCGCCGACCCCGACGACCGTTACGGCGCGATCGGACTGGCCGGCATCCTCTCCGGCACCTCCCAGGGTCACGATGTACGCGCCCTTCTCGAACTCATCACGGTGGGCGACGAGATGAAGGTGGTGGCGCTGGGCCGCCGTCTCGACGGCGGAAGTTCGCAGACCTTCGCCGCCGACGCCGACTGGACGACGCTGCTGCCCCGAGGGACCTGGGTGTTCCTCGCGGCCACCTTCGACTACGACGACGGCACCATGGCGCTCTACCGCAACGGCCGCCCGGTGCCCGGCTTCTACACCCTCACCGGCGACCCCTGGTCCGTCCAGGGCGAACCGGAACCTGACGCCGCGTCGCCGACGGACCCCCGGGGCATCAAGATCGGCGGCAGCTATCCGCAGAACACCAGGGAGGGCAACTCCTGCGACTGCCGGATGGACGACCTGATGTTCCTCGACCGGGCCCTGACCCCGGACGAGATCCTGGCCCAGTACCGACGGAGCGGATGAGGAGTTCAGGCCGGGCGGTCGGACGCGGCACGGGTACGACCGCCGGTGCTGCCGCTCGGCGCACTCCACGCACAATCGTCGGGTGGCCACGTTCGGCGTTCAGGCGTGTTGTCGCTTCTTCCCGGTTGGCTTGATGGGGCTGCCGACTGGCGACATCACTCGACCTGCGGCTGGTTCAACGAACTGTTGTTGACCTGATTCCGATGTCGCATCATGTGGATTGCGTGGCGATTTTGGAGCCGGTGGCAAAGGGGGCCTGACCTGCCGTCACCGCGACTCTCCGCGTATTCGGTCCTCGTGTTCAGCCGTCCCGTCGATGGTGACCTAGAGCAGGGTGACTTTGGCCTGCTCAAACCCGGCGGCCTGAGCGCGCTGTGACGTCGGTGCGCGGATGGGGTCGCCATGAGGCGCTGGCAACCAACGCAAAGTGACGAAAGTGCTGCCAGAGAGCAGCGGGCAGGCATAGCCTGCAGGAATTACCGCAAGCCGGGCTGGGGCGGCCCGTATCGCGGCGGAGGTGTCATGGGTGGGGACTCGCGTGGATCAGGGCCGGTGGCGTTATCAGTGCGCCGGGAGGAAAGGGAGGTGCCCGCGCCGTACGGCGACGGGGTCCTGCTGACCTTTGCCATGACAAGCGGCTACGACGCCGTGCCCGACGGGGAACGTGAACGGCTGCTGCGGTATCTCGAAGCGGTGGTCGCCGCTCGACCGGCGCCCGTGCACACAGCCGTCGCTTTCAACGCCGTGTACTTCGGCTACGACCTCGGAAGCGACGGCTACGGCGGAAGCCCGCTGAGCCTCGACGACTTCCCCGTGATCACCTTCGGCGAGTCCGCTCCTGCGCTCCCGGTCGGTGCGATGGTGTGTGTCGCCACAGGTTCGGACCCGCTCTACGCCGAGATCGTGTACAAGGAGGGCGCCCACCCCGAGGTCGGTGCCCTCGGTGACGTACCGCCTTGGGTTTCGGGGGCACCCGCGGGTGCCGAGGGGCCGGGCAGGCCGGGCAGCGACCCAGCACCGCTGCGCAGGGAACTCTTGGTCCCGGACCCCCACGCCTTCGGCCCGGCCCTGAGCCTGTCACCGGCCCAGCTCCACCGTTTGCGCACGCGTCGGCGATGGATCAACGGGGACGGCCATGTCGTCGTCGACGTCTGCTACCCGTCCCGGGAGGCTGCCCGGCGTGACGACCTGACCGCTTATGCAGACCACCTGCTGACGACCGCACGGGCGCAACTACTCAGCCCGTACGTTCCCGTCTCCCTTGCCGAACTTGTGGGCAGCACGAACGACGATGACCTACGGGCCGGCCTGCTCGGTATCCTCGACACGGTACGGGGCGTCCTCAATTCCAGCGATACGCTGCGCACGTGGGGCCACTACGCCATAACCCGGGCTTCCCTGGCGGATTGCTGGCGTGACACCGGACCGCTGGGCGGTGACGACTTCAGGTCCCTCGCGGCAGCAGTGGAACACGCGGCCACCCCGACGAAGCGGCGCTACGGCCTGACCGCGCCGGTCACGGTGTACACAGCGGTCGGACCTCGACTGCGCGGATTCCCCCGTGCAGCGGAACTGCTCAAGGGGGTGGGCTATGCCGCGGCGGTGTGCCAGGCCAACGTGACGCTCGCCGACGTCGTACAACGGAACAGCGATCAGGGCCTGTTCGAGAACGGTGCCCGAGTCTCGCTCGACGACGCCTTCGAGGGGGGAGGCGTATGGCGCTCTCATCATCCCGGTGACGCGGAGCCCCCCGGAGACCCTCTGGGCCCGGCCGGATGCGGGTGGATGTCCACGACAACTGTGCCTCCCGTACCGGAGCCAGAGCCGGAAGCAGAGGTGGAGCCGGTCGACCTGCCACTCGCCGACGATGCCACCCTCGGCCCCAGCGAGCTGCTGAGCTCCGACGGGAACGACATACTCTGGCGGCTGCCCTTGCGGCTGGCCCATCTCATCGACAGTCGGCTCCCCCTGCACCCGCAGGCTGTGCGGGAACTGCGCGACGCTCACGACCGACCCCCCACGGTCCGCCTCGAACTCGACCACCCGGGCGGGACGTTGGAGGCGACCGCGGCGGTTCAGGACGTCACCGCCGAACTCGGCGACGAGGAAGGTTGGTTGACCGGAATTGTATGGCCCGGCGACTTGTTCCCTGGGCTGATGCTTGAGCTGTCCCTGCCTCGCGGCGGCGCTGTGATCCGCATGACCACGACGCGGCTCGATGAGCACATACAGGTCGGTGACCGTGTGGTCGGGCACAGCTTCGACCCCTGTGTTCTCACTCGGGAGGACGTTCCGGGCAGTGGCCGCCACGGCGACTCCGCGGTGGGACTGAGCCCCCGGGAACTGGTGATGCGCACAGTCCGCCGATGCGGGCTGCTCACTCTGGACGGCCATGCCCTGCTGGACCGTTCGGGCCTGCCGTATGCGGCCTACGAACGCATTCCTGCGCGGGCGCAGACCGTCGCCCTGGAATCGGCTGTCTCCGAACTACTCGCGGAACGGCTCCTGGAACCGGCCCTCGGCAGCCGTGACGTCTGGGGCCAGCCGCATTTCCCCGCGCGGGACGGGGAATCGGCGATCCCTCTCATCGGCTACCGCCCCGCTCGACGGCGGGTGATTCGCCCCTGGGGCGGCACGGAATCCGGCGGAGAGGGATGGCACGCCATCCAATTCGTCCCCGGCCACCTGCGCCGTCTGCTGCCGGGCTGCTCGCCCAGCGAAGCTCAGCGAGCGGCCTTTCGGGAGTACTGCCGCAGGCTCGGCAAGGCTGACGGCTGGGAACTTCCTGAGGGGTACACGTTCGTCACCGCTCACACCCGCGGCCACTGAGCCGTCCACGGCTCTCGCGAGTTTCCCGGCCTACGTCTTTCGTCCGTCTCCACTCTCATCTCGCAGTCGCAGAAACGGAGCACGCACACATGCAGGATCGCTATCGCGTCGTCACGGGGCCGCCGTTGTCCCCGTCGAGCGTGTCTGTCGAGGATCTCAGTGGCCTCGCCGCAGCGTTGAACGCCCTGGAGAACCCGGTTGCCGCCGCCGTGGACGACCTCACGGACAGCATGGTGGAACTGGCCTTCAACTCCCTGCCGCCCAAGCAGCGGCAGGAATTGCTTGGCAGCCTGGGAATCCGCATGGCAGCTCCTCGACGGGCGGGCAACGCCCTGTGCCGGGACATTCTCGGCAGGTTGCGACGCGAGATACGACAGCACGCGTGCACGTGCGCGGTCAGGAAAGTCACTCAGACCGTGATGAACCAGATGGACAGGTTCGTCTTCGCACAGGACGGTGACACGGTCTCCGATCCCGTTTCCCGCTGGGGCGCGATGCTGGTCCGGGCAGCGTTGTTCGCTTCGTGCAATGCCTCTGTCGCGGATGCCCATATCCTCGCGTGGGCGGCGGACCAGGGCTGGTTCGGCGCAACCGCGGACGAGGAGGAGACTATACGCCTCGACGTTCTCGCCGACGTGGCGCGGTCCATCGTGGCTGAGCACCCGAGATTCGCTCCGGGCGCATCGGAAGACAGGGATGCCTCCGCACCCGACCCCACCACGCAGGAGCCCGCCGTCCCGGAGCCGGTGGCGGATCTGGAGACGGCCTGCCGCCACCTGGAGTCGGCGCTCGCGGAAGCCCGGCAAGCCGCCGAGCGGGTGACCGGCGCGGTCGCGGACGGCCGCCCTCCCCACGACAAGGACCTGGCTTCCCTGTCCGCGCTGGGCGCTGCCTTCGACAGCGCCCACGCGGTCTTCCGCACGGCGGGCATCGAGGGGGTGCCCCACCGCCTGAAGGACATGGCAGGCGCCGCCAGTGCACATCGAGCGGCACATCAACAGGACCTCCAGGCTCGGGAAATACTGCGGGAACTGCTGGACGTCGCATGTTCGCCGGGCAGCCCCGCCGCCTTTGCCGCCGAGGCGGTGCGTGGCGTGGCCCGTGGCCTGTTGGACGCACCGTCGTGGGACGAGACGCAACGGCGGGAGGGCGCGGCGCTCGCCGCCCTGGCGCGACTCATCCGGCTGGGGCGGCAGGCGGACGCCGCGACGGAGATTCTGTCTCTTCAGGAGCAGGTGGTCCGTGCGCTGCCCGCGTGCGCCACGGCGGTGGTCATGGTGCACGATCTGTCGTTGCCGACGCAGGAAGAAGCCGTTCAGAGCTCCGAGCGCGGTGCATCCGCCGGGGCGGCGGCCGGTGACGACGATCCGCGGACGGACACCGTCGAGCAGAGGGACGGCAACGCCGTTGGGGAGACTGCCGACCACTCCGACGAGGCGACCGCGCTTAACGCCACCCCGGATCCGGAACGCGCCCCGGAACCCGAATTCGCCGTGCCCACCTCTGCCCCGCTCTCAGGCCCACGCCGCACCGACGACACCCACGCGCCAACCACCGACAGCGCCCCGAGGGCACCCACCAACGCGGAAGCAGACTCCCCGACCGCCCAGGCCGCAGGGGCCGCGCCCGCGCTCATGCCCGCCGCACCAGTCGTGGAGACGACCGCGCCTGTGCATCGGGACGCCACCGAGGCTGCGGCCGAGCGGGCGCTTGCACAACTGGTCGTGGATCGGCGTTTCGGGCTCGCCCATCATGTGGCGCGCGCGGCCGGCCACCTCGAACCGCAGGTGGCGGTGCTCCGGCTGGCCGGTGCCGCGGCTCTGCTCACCTTCGGTGACAGCCAGGGCGCCCGGCTCACCGCGGACCTGCTCCAGCAGTACGGCGGGTACGAGGGGCGCGACGCCGAGGGCAGCGAACTTGTCCTGCTGCCAGCACTGTTGCGTACGGCGCTGATCACAGGCGACCATACGGCGGGCGCTCAGCTCAAGGCGCTGGTGCCCCGGCTGCCGGACCGGCTCGGAGAGGTGGCGACCGCCGTCGCCGACCGTGCCCTCAGCGGTGCCCTGATGATTGCCTCCCCGGTCGTCATCGCCGATGCCTCCGAGACGGAGGCCCGACTGAGGGAGTTGCAGGAGGAGTGCCGTTCGCTGCTCCTGCCGCAGAGGCTGCGGTTCGCTCGGGCGACAGAGATCGCCAAGCGGTGGCTGGCACCCCGCGACGGTCTACTCGGGACGCTGCTCACCACTGTGGTGAATGACGATCGTGACGCGGTGCCGGAGGTCCGGGAGCAGGCCGAGCGCCTGTCGAAACTCGCCGAGATCAACAACGAGATCGACCGCATGGACCGCAAGTACCGTTCGCCCAGCGGCAAGCCGCTTCAGGGCTCCGGGCGGCAGGACCTGGTGCACCTCGTGGAACGGGTCACCATTCTGACCAAAGAGTGGTGCCTGGCGGTCGACGGCACCCGGCGCGGAGACCGGTCCGACGGGAGCCGGGCGGTCAAGGAGATTTCCTCCCTGCGTCACTCTCTGCTTGACGGCAAGGAAGCGATACTTGCGGAATTGGAGCAGCTGGCACGTCGCTCGGGTGCTGTCTCTGCTGCGGCGGCATGGGCAGCCCGCGCCTCGATGGAGGAGCTCTTCGACCTGCTGGCCGGCGCTACGACGACCGCCCGCTCCGGCGCCGTCATCGCCCCTGAACGCGTGCTGGACGCGGAGCTGCTGAAAGTGTGCGACACGCTCGACGAACAGCCTCCGCTCGGCCGACTCCTCATGGCGGTGGACCGGGGTTGGGACGACGCCCTCGCGGAGCGGCTCGCCCACGACGCCTTTGAGGCAGCCCGCACCATCATCGAGCTGGCCGGCCGGGGGGTGCTGCCCGCTGCGCTGGCACGGGAATTCGACCTGACCGCGGTCACCGAGATCGCCGAGCAGGAGTCCGCCAGGCGCAGGGCGCTGGTGACGGCACACGACGAACTCGTCGCCGAGCTGCACCGCGCACAAGCCGACAGCGCCGTGACCGACGACCAGGACCTGCGCCTTCAGGAGCTGCTGGCCGAGGCTCGCCGTCGGCTCGACGACACCGCCACGCACGACCTGATGGACGTACGGCGGGCGCTCGACACCGTAAGGAACGACCTCCCCGCCTTCAGGCAGCAGGCCGCCGACCGGATTCGGGCCCGACTCGATGTCCTGGACGTCACCGCAGACGGGCGGGATCAGGTGTTGCGACGCCTGGACACCAACGACCTGGCCACCGCTGCTGATCTCGTCTACTTCCTGGAGATCGGTGAACACGTCCCGGAGATCGAGGCCGGTGAGTCCCACCTGACCGAGTTCTTCCCGGTCGTGCCCGACGGCCTGCCAGAGGGTATCGACCGTGACCTCGTCGACCTCGTCCGCAGCCGTGGCAAGCATCCGACGCTGCCTGTCCTGGACTACGGCACCCTTTCCAGCGACGAGGCAGCACAGGCGGCCGACGCCCTCGACACGTGGCGTGAGCTGGGTGACACCGAGCCGAAGGACCGGCTCGGCGTGGCCGCGAGTCGGCAGGTGCCGCCGCTCCTCAAACTCCTCGGCTACGAGGCCAAGAGCGCCAGGCCGCTTGACGAGAGGTCGGCGCCCGCGCACCGGCGCGAGTACCGTCTCTTCGAGGCGACCGAGGTGGAGATCAACGGTAGGGCGAAGGTACCGGCGTTCGGTTCACAGATGAGGGAGCAGGGCGGCACCCTCCGCGTGCTGCTGGTCTGGGGCCGCCCCTCCGCCGAGCTCGTCATGAGCTGGGCGTCGCGCGACACCAGCGGAGCTAGTCTCCTTGTCGTCTACTTCGGCACGCTGAGCCGCCAGGCCCGCGTCGAACTCGCCGTCGGCTCCGACCGGTTGCAGCCCCTGCTGGTAGTGGACGACGCCGCTCTCGCCTACCTCGCGGCCCGGGGTAACCGCCAGGTCAGCACGGCTACGCAGACACTGCTGCCGTTCTCCGGCGTCAATCCGTACATCAGCGAGAAGCGCGGCCGGATCGGCGGCGAGATGTTCTACGGCCGTGACGCTGAACGCGTGAGCATCCTCGACCCCCGCGGCACCCAGGTCATCTTCGGCGGCCGAGGCCTGGGCAAGTCGGCCCTGCTCAGTGATGCCGAAGAACGGTTTACGGAGCAACGCCCCGGCTACTACCAGGCGGTGTACGTGAACCTCGACCAGGAGAATATCGGCAAGGGCAGTTCACTGGGGCCGGAGGCCCTGTGGAGCGTCCTGGACCGGAAGCTGACCGAGGCGCGGGTACTGGGCCGACCGCAGGGCCGGAAGTCACGGCAGGAGATCTCCGAACGGGTACGCACCGGCATCAATGCCTGGCTGGACGAGGAATCGCGGCGCCGTCTGCTGATCCTGCTCGACGAGTGCGACCAGTTCTTCGAGGCGGACGCTCCGCGCTTCGATCAGACCAAGAAGCTCAAGGGACTCGGGTCCGACACCAAGGACCGCGCCAAGGTCGTTTTCGCCGGTCTGCACTCCGTGCAGCGGTTCTCCAAGCTTGCCAGCAACGGACCGTTCGGCCACCTCGCGCAGACTCCGAAGGTCATCGGCCCGCTTGCTCCCCAGTCCGCGGCCGATCTGCTCGTCGAACCGATGCGCGCCCTTGGCTTCGAGTTTCGTGACGTGGATCTTGTCAACCGGGTGCTCGGATACTGCTCCTACCAGCCGTTCCTGCTCCAGATGTACGGTCACCGGCTGGTCGAGGTGATGCATCGCAAGCGGGCCCGGCGCGGAGCCGGGGAACCCCCGTACGCCGTGGATGCCACCGACATCGAGGTCGTGGAGTCGGACACCGGTCTCCGGGACGGCATCTCGGCAGCCTTCAAGGACACGCTCAGCCTGGACCACCGCTACGACGTGATCGCCAATGTGCTGGCCTACCATGCCCGCCACCAGGGCCTTGAAGTACGGCTGAGCGACGCCGAACTGCGCGAGGAATGCGAGACATTCTGGCGCAGGGGCTTCGAACAGCTCGACACCGAAGGCTTCCGTGCCTATCTCTCCGAGATGGTGGGCCTCGGCATCCTTGCCCCCAACCACGACGGCCAGGGCTGGCATCTGCGCGGCCCGAACGCCCTGCGCATGATCGGCACCTCCCACGAGGTGGACGCCCGCCTGCTGAGGGCCGAACATGACTGCGAACTGCAGGAGAGCATCGTGCAGGAGGGCCGCCCCGAGCTGCCCGACGGCCGACCGGCAGCGCTTACCATCACCCAGCTCGACGATCTTCTCGGCGAGCGTTCCAACCAGACGAGGGTCGTTCTCGGCAGCCGCGCCACAGGAGTCACCGATGTCGGCGACACCCTTCGCACCGTCGCCGGGCGCATCGCCGACTGGAAGCTGCCACCTGTCGGCAGGCCCAGCGTCTACAAGCAGGAGCTCACCGGGGGACTTCCGCGTGAACGGCGGGTCGTCATCAGCGACTTCGCCCGCTACCCGGATGCGAGGCCCGAGGCGTGCCGACAGGCCGTCGACTGGGCCGAGACGCTGCTGCCCGCCACCCCGGGGGTGACCCGCGCTGTGGTCATCGTCACCGACCCCACCCAGCTGGGCCTGTGGCGACCGCTGCTGACCGACATCGAGCCCACCTCGGCCGCCCCCGTGGTGCCGCGCCGCCACGATCGCCGCAGCCTACGAGGCTGGGCCCAGCGCGTCGGCATGTTCCACACGGACGACCGCGTAGATCGTCTGTACGGGCTGACCAGCGGCTGGCCCCTGTTGGTCGACCGCGCACACCGCCTGCACCGTGAACTCGGCGACCCCGACGAGGTGTTGCGCCGCATGGGGGGCCTGCTCACGGACGTTGCAGGGGCCCGCGACCTGGCCGAGGGGACAGGTGTGTTCGCGGATCGGCTGCTCGCGACCGGGTACCAGGCCCTCAACGCAGAGTTCAAGGACGGCTCGTTCGATATCGACAGCGCGGTGACCGCCGTGGCGGTCCAGATCGAGGACGAGTACGAGGCCCAGTGGATCGTCGCCTGTCTCGACGCCCTCCAGGTGTTCGATGGCGAGGACACCCACGTACGCCTGGAACCGCTGCTCCGCCAGTGCGCGGCGCTCCGAGGGTGACCACGGGGGACAAACCGCCGGCCGCTCGCACGCCCGAGCGGCCGGTATCGTTTCAGTGTCACCCTGCCGCCGACCGGGCACGACGAAGCCCCCGTGAGGTAGGCCGCCGGGCGAGGTGACAGCGGAGCAGTTCGTTGTCTGGAGGCCAAGCGCTGTCGTCTGCCACGAGAACGTCAGTCGTCCTGTCGCGAGAAGTGTCAGTGGGCTAGGCACTTTTTCTCGGATCTCCTGACGCGGGTGGGGTGTTGGGGCCAGGCTGACTGTATGGGCCGTGGGGATCTGACGAATGCGGAGTGGGATCGGCTGGAGTCGTTCTTACCTCCTGGTGGTGCGCGTGGTGGTCGGTGGAGCGATCACCATCGGTTGATTGGCTTCGTTCGCGTTCAGCAGCAGCGTTTGTTCACGGGTTGCTGTCCTTCGACAATGAAGTTAGTCGAGTGCGGGTGCGTGACCTGGGTGGACTTGGTTGGTTGGCAAGGAAGACCCGCAGTGCGGGCATTGAGGTA
>NZ_JBIWFO010000042.1:0-36272 GCF_044763125.1 Streptomyces sp. NPDC096310
CCGCTACGAACGCAAGGCCGACCACTTTCTGGCCTTCACCAGCATCGCCTGCACCCTCATCTGCTACCGCAGACTCACCAAATGAGATGACTTCTAAGCCAACTCAAGGAGAAGACAGATGAGATCCACGCGTCTGACTGCCCTGCGCGAGCCCGGCCGCCGCATAGGCACCATTGCACTCGGTGCCGCATTTGTACTCGGCGTTCTCGCTACGCCCGCCCAGGCGGCAAGCTGGTCCAGCTCGCTGTCCGGCGCCGGCCCGGGCTTCGAGTCCCGTCGCTGGTACGACTCCGGTGGTTCCACCAACATAAAGTTCACCGGATGCTCCGATGACGGCAGCAACCGAGTCGCCAACGTCACCCTGCGCAAGGACACTCTCGGGCCGGACCCGTCCTACACGACGGCCGCCTTCACGAACTGCTTCACGGGCAGTTCCGCCACCTCGACGGGCAACTGGTCCGACCACGGTTCGGGCGACTACTACTTCGCCGTCAACTACGGCGCCTCGGGCCTGCGCGTCTGGGTCGATTCGTTGACCGTAACGTACTGAGCACTTCCCCCCGGGGGCTCTCCGTTGCGGGAACGCCCCCCGGGGGCCCCTTTTTCACCCATGAGGTAGCCCCCGTGCCGCTGCACTACCAGTCATGCACCTTCCGATACGGCCGCAGATCACGCCCGGTTCTCGACCGGCTCGATCTCGCGTTCTCACCCGGTCACACCGTCCTGCTCGGCCCCAACGGCGCGGGCAAGAGCACCCTGCTGTCCGTCGGTGCCAGCGCCTCAATGTCACACTCGGGAAGCGTCCGATACGGGGAACTCGATCCGGCCAACCGCAAACAGACGCGCGCCTACCGGAGCAAGGTTTCCTGGTTGCCACAGCGTCCCGGGTTCCTTCCAGGGCTGACGTGCAGAGAGCATGTAGCGTATGTGGGCTGGCTCAAGGGGATGCGGGAGCGTGACGCCTGGCGCGCCGCGCCGGGGGCGATCGATCGGGTCGGCCTCACCGAAAAGATCAACAACAAGATCAAGACATTGTCCGGCGGCCAACAACAACGGATCGCCATCGCCCAAGCGCTCGTACACGATGCCGAAGTGCTGCTTCTCGACGAGCCGACCGTCGGTCTCGACCCGCATCAGAGGCGGCGGTTCCTCGACCTCTTGGTCTCCTTGCGCGGCAGAGTCCATGTCATCGTCTCCACTCACGACATCGGCGACCTCGACGAGTCTTTCGACGAGGTCGTGGTCCTCGAATCGGGGAAACCGAGGTTCAGGGGAACGGTTGAGGAGTTCGCCGGCCACGCCACCCCGGGGTGTGCGCCGGGCCGACGCCTGGAGAGCGCCTACGCCTCGCTCCTGGAGGCAGCCGAATGATCATCTGGGCCAACCTCCGCGCCTCTGCGGCACCCTGGCTGGTACTTCCCGTACTGGTGTACGCAGGGCTGTACATTGACGACGCCACCTACACCGCACCCTCGAAGTACGGGGTGCAGTCAGGTGAGCTCGCCGCCTATGCCATCGCGGTCATCGCTCCGGCAGTGGCCGGAGCCGCCGCGTGGGAAGCCGGCCGCCACCGCCTACTGGGCGCTTTGACCGCTACAAGCCAACGCAGCGCGGTAAGGCAGCTTTTGTGGGCTGCGGCCCCTGTCCTGATTCTGCAGTTCGTCCTTGTCATCGGGTCTCTCGTCGCGGCCTACCATGCGGTGGGCGTGCTGCCCGGGGGCGCAGGATGGCTCGGTGTGGCGCACTTGATCGCGCTTCCCTTCGGATGGCTGGTCATCGGCTGGAGCCTCGGTCTGCTCCTGCCGAGGAGCATCGCGGCACCCGCTGTCGGAATTGGTTGCTGGGCGTGGCTGTCCATGCCGCACGCGACCGCCAACACCTGGGTGCGTCACCTGGGCGGCTTCATCGACGGGCTCTCGACCGTGACCGACGTGCGCACGCCAGCGGTGTACGCAGCACCGTGGGGTGTCGTCACCGGCCTGGCCATGGCGTTCTGGATATTGGCCCGAACGCGCCGACGTGCCTGGGCAGTGGCTCTTGCCTTCGCTGTGGCAGCAGCCACCTTCACCACCGGCCGCGCATTGGTGGTCGGCTGGGGTTACCAGCACCCGACAGAAGTACGTGGTGTAGCCCTTAGCTGTACCGGACAGGAGCCGATGGTGTGCGTCCCACCGGAGTACGAGCCCTACGCCGAGCAGTTGCGGCGAGATGCCCTCGCCCCGATCAAGAAACTGAAGGTTGCCGGCATAGCCACCCCGAAAGAACTGCGCATCACCTCGGCAAAAGTTCCGCTCAAGCCAGGCATATGGCCGTTGTACTGGTCGTTGCCTCCGCTTCGCGGCGGCCAGGACTCTACCCAGTACACCGCGGACCTCGCGGAGTCGGCGGTGACCGGAACAGCCGCGCTAGCTGGCGTGGACGACTGCCGACAGCCGGGCTCCCCTGCCGCTGCCTGGGCAGCCCTCGTGGTCGGAGTGGAGGAACAGGCGATAAAGGCAGCGGTGCCGGATACCGAATGGGTGGAACTCAAGAAAATCCGCCAGCTTCCCACCGGAGAACAGGCCGACTGGTTCACCAAGGCGGCCGTGAGCCAGGAGCACTGCAACAAGGCCATCTCATGAACCGCTACGCAATCACTGTGCGCCGTTGGTGGGCCGTCCCGGCAGCGCTCGCACTGCTCATCGTGGTGTGCTGGACGGTGGGGGCGAGCGAGGTCCCTGTTCCGAGCCTGACAAGCGGCATGGGCAGCGCCCAACTGGCCTACTTCACTCCCGTGTTGATCGTCATTGCCGTCGTGTACTGCTTGGACCGGCAATTGCGTGAGGCAGAGACCACAGCGGTCCTCCCCGTCGGTCGGTTCGACCAAGGCGCCATTATCTTCGCAGTGCTCCTCACGCATGTGGCCGGAACAATGGTGGGAATGGACATCGCCCGCAATGTCACACTGCTTCTGGCCCTCGCGCTGGTAACACGCCGCCTCGCCAACGAAGCCACGGCGGCAGCGTCAGGGCTAATGCTCCTCATCATCAACCTTATCCTCGGACGCGCCTACAACCCCGATGGCTACGCGACCCATACGTGGTGGGCCGTTGCGCTCTACCCCTCCGGCAGCGTGGCCGCATGGCTAGTGGCGATCGCCCTGTTCGCGCTAGCACTCCCGCTGACGTTCTCACGGACTTCAGCCACCCGCTGACACGCCGATCCGGATCTCTGATCGGGGCAGCGCGCCCCCCGCTCACAGACCCGACCGCGCCCCCGCGACGAACCGAGCCCAGGCTGCGACGGGCACGACGAGCGCGGGGCCGGTCTTGTCCTTGGAGTCGCGGACGCCTACCTGGTGGGTGGGGGCGAGGTGAGCGACCTCGACGCAGGCGGTGCCGTTCTCCGCGCTGTACGAAGACGTGAACCAGGCCGATTCGGGGGCGGCCTGGGTCTCTATGCGATCGGGCATGAGTCAGATCTCTCGTGCTAGTTGTTGCAGGAAATTGGGCGTCTCGCTCGGGGCGAGGGCGCCTGCCCGCAGCGCGTCGAACCTCCGGGAGAAGGACCACGCGGTGGTGTCCTTGTCACTGATGTTCGATCCATCGGCCGCGTCGACCTGAACGACCACCGGAAGCGGTGCTTCGAACTCCAGCAGGTTGAAGTTGAAGCTGCTCCGGTACGTGGCCGTGCCCAGAGGAAGGATCTGAACCGTCACGTTGTCGCGACGCGCGAGCGAGGTGATCTCCTCGAACTGCTCTCGCATCACGTCCGGATCGCCGACAACCCTTCGGAGCGCCCCCTCGTCGAGGATGGCCCACAGTTCCAAGGGGTCCTCCCTCCGGGTCAGAGCCCCTTTCCGCTCCATTCGGAGTTGGATGTGACGTTCCACGAACTCGGTCGTCGTCTCCTCGACCGGCTTGGCGGTCTGGAACATCTCACGTGCGTACCGTTCGGTCTGCAACAAGCCGAAGACTACGTACGGTTGCCACGTACGCATCCGGCGAGCCCCGCTCTCCAGACCGATGTACATCCCCATGCCTGACGGCAGAACGCTGCGGTAGACGGACCACCATCCTCGGTTGACCGAGTCGCGGTGGACCTTCACCAGGAATTCCACGTCTTCCTCGTCCGTCACGCCGTACCGGTCGAGCAGGTCCTTGAGGTCCTGGACCTTCGGCAGACCGGTCAGTCCGTTCTCCACGCGCTGCAACTTCGAGGGCGAGAACGTCAACCCGTCCACGGCCTGAGCAAGGGTGAATCCAGCCTTGTCCCGCAAGTGCCGCAACTCCCATCCGAGTTGCATGCGTCGGACCGTGGGTCCCGTCGGAGCAGCCACGTGTGTACCTCCGTGGTGAGAGAGCCTGCCGCATCGCGGCGCCTGTTGCGAGTCTGACGTCTCATGTCCTCCATGCACAGGCTTGAGCGCGTTCGATCACATATACCAATTCATGTGGGGTACCCACTTCTGGTTGCCGATTACAAGCCCCAGAGCTCACGCTGGGGCGAGTTACCGACTCATCACCAGCGGTAATCGGTGCGCGAGTTACCCCGTCGGGGACCTGCGCCCAAGCAACAGGACCACCGCCGGGAGACCCTCATGCCTCTTCCCCCCAGCAACCCCGCCCGCCCCGTTCGCCCCCCGCGCATAAAGACCGACCTGGAGCCCCGGCCCGTACTCCCCTCCCCCCTCGGGCATCCCGCGTACAGCCAGACCATGCCCTGCGCCCCCGAGTCCGCGCGCCGGGCCAGGCTCCTGGTCGGGGCCGCGTGCACCGCGTGGGGGCTGCCCGGGGTCGCGGACGCCGCCGCGCTCGTCGTCTCGGAGCTGATCGGCAACTCCGTACGGCACAGCGGGAGTCGGCTGGTACGGGTGCTGGTCTCGCTGCCCGAGCCGAGGCGGGTCCGGGTGGCCGTCGTGGACAAGTCCCGTACGCCGCCCGCGCCCCGGCCCGCCGACGACTGCGCGGAGGACGGGCGCGGTCTCGTCGTGGCCGAGGCGCTGGCCGACCGGTGGGGAACGGAACTCCTGCGGTGGGGCAAGCAGGTGTGGGTCGAGCTCTGCCCGGAGACGGACGCCGCCCCGTGAGGCCGTGCCGGGGCAGCGGCCCGCCCAGCCGCCGCCAGGTGCTGCTGGACGCGGCACTGACCTGCCTGACGACTGCCGCTCTCCTCGCGGCCCTGGGGTACGGTACGGATTTTCGCCCGGCGCCCGGGGCAGCGTCAGACGGCCCCGTCCTGTGTCCACGGGCGCAGCTTCTCCGGGTTGCGGACCGCCCAGATCCGGGTGACGCGGCCGTCCGCGACCTCGAACGAGGCCACGGTCATGACGGCGCCGGCCTGCCGGGCCACCAGGCCCGGCGAACCGTTGACCGAGCGTTCCAGGAGTTCGAGCCCGGGAGCCCGGCCCGCGATGGCCACCAGGTACTGGGCGATGCGCGCACCGCCTTCGATCGGGCGCGGGACGGTTCCGACCAGGCCGCCGCCGTCTGCGGTCATCACGGCGGCCGGGTCGAGGAGGTCGACCAGGGCCGCGATGTCCTTGGCCTCCCATGCCTCCTTGACCCGCCGTACCGCGTCGGCCTGCCCGGCCGTCGTCACCGGGGGCCGCGCTCCGCGCGCCCGGCGCCGGGCGGAGGCCGCGAGCTGCTTGCAGGCGGCGGGGGTACGGCCGAGGATGCCGGCGATCTCGGCGAAGGGGTACCGGAAGACGTCGTGCAGGACGAACGCCACCCGCTCGGCCGGGGTCATCGACTCCAGGACGACGAGGAAGGCCATGGTCACCGATTCGTCCAGGACCATCTGGTCGGCGGGGTCGCCGGGGGCAGTGGGTGCGGCGCCAGGGCCGTGGCCGAGGTGCCGTTCGGCGCGGGCGGGCAGCGGATCGGGCAGCCACGCCCCGACGTACCGTTCACGCCGCGCCCGCGCCGAGCCGAGCACGTCCAGGCAGATCCGGCCGGTCACCGTCGTGAGCCAGGCGCCGGGGGACGCGATCCCGTCCCGCCGGTCTCGCGGCAGCGCGTACCAGCGCGCGTAGGCCTCCTGTACGGCGTCCTCGGACTCGGCCAGCGAACCGAGCAACCGGTAGGCGACATTGATCAGTTGGCGCCGCTCGCCGGCCATATCGTCGGCGCCCGCCCCCGCCGTGCCCATGCCCGACCGCCTCCTCGCCTTACCTTTCGCGGGCCCGCGTCGTCGGGCTGGTGAGACCTTACCGATCTACTGCCCCCGGGCGGAAAAGGGGACCGTGGCATGGCAACCCAGGCGACGGCACAGCACCGCTTCTCGTTTCTGGAGATCGCGATCGCCCTCCAGACCCTGACCATCTTCCTTCAAGCGGTCTCCGCCGGGCTGCTGCTGAGCTCGTCCTACGGAGAGACGCTGCACAGTGTCGGAGCCCGCGTGATGTACGGGGCGTCGATGCTGTACGTGCTCGCGGCGGTGCTGGCGTGGAAACCGGGCGGCGGCTCACCCCGGCCCGTGTGGCACGCAACCGGCTTCCTCGCCCTCGCCTCGGCACAGGTCGCACTCGGCATCGCGCACGTACCGTCGGTCCATCTCCCCCTGGGCGTCCTGATGTTCGGCCTGAGCGTGCTGGCGCTGGCGCTGATGCGGCCGGTCCGGGCTGCGGGTGGGCCGGGGCGTGGGCCTGAGCCTCGGCCTGGGCACAGCAGGTGAGGACCGGGGCTTTATGCCGCGTTGGTCACTGTCGGGTGGGGTGGGTGCGGGTTCAGGCGGTGGCCTGTCGGGTGGGGTGGGTGCCGGGAGTCCCGATCAGCGCTTCCCCACCCAAAAGCATGCACTATGCCCCACTTTGCCCCACCTGGCAGGGGGTTGGGCGCCCGTCGTTCCACTCGTGCGGACCGAAAGCTCCCCTATCCGGGACTTTCGGTCCACGCACCCCCCTCTGAGCACCGCCCCCGCCCGACGCAGGACAACCCCGGCCCACCCCGACAGGCCACCGCCCGAACCCGCACCCACCACCGGACAGTGACCACCCCAGCCCGTCAGCCCGTCAGCCCAGTGCCGACTTCACCGCGTCCGCCAGGCGTCCCGCTACCGCGCGGGCCTGTTCGATGTCGGCGGCCTCGACCATGACGCGTACCAGCGGTTCCGTGCCCGAGGGGCGGAGCAGGACGCGGCCCGTGGAGCCCAGGTCGCGTTCGGCCTCCGAGACCGCCGAGGCCAGTTCCGCGGAGGTCCGCACCCGGGCCTTGTCGACGTCGGGCACGTTGATCAGCACCTGCGGCAGCCGCCGCATGACGCCCGCCAGATCGGCCAGTGTGCGGCCGGTCGCGGCGACACGGGCCGCCAGCATGAGGCCGGTCAGGGTGCCGTCGCCGGTGGTGGCGTGGTCGAGGACGATGACATGCCCCGACTGCTCGCCACCGAGGGCGTAGCCGTGCTCCTTCATGGACTCCAGGACGTAGCGGTCACCGACAGCCGTCTCGACCAGCCGGATGCCCTCGCGCTCCATGGCCATCTTGAAGCCCAGGTTCGACATGACCGTACCGACCACGGCGTCGCCGCGCAGGGTGCCCGCCTCGCGCATCGCGAGGGCCAGTACGGCGAGGATCTGGTCGCCGTCGACCTCGTGGCCGGTCCCGTCCACGGCGAGGCAGCGGTCCGCGTCGCCGTCGTGGGCGATGCCGAAGTCCGCGCCGTGCTCGACGACCGCCGCCTTCAGCAGCCCGAGGTGGGTGGAGCCGCAGCCGTCGTTGATGTTCAGGCCGTCCGGCTCCGCGCCGATGGTGATGACCTCGGCGCCCGCGCGGGCGAACGCCTCGGGCGAGACCCGGGCCGCCGCGCCGTGCGCCTCGTCCAGGACGACCTTGAGGCCGTCGAGCCGGTTGGGCAGGATGCCGATCAGGTGTGCCACGTACTGATCGAAACCTTCGTCGTACGAGCGGACCCGACCGACACCGGCTCCGGTCGGCCGCGCCCACGGCTCGCCGGTGCTGTGCTGCTCGTACACCGTCTCGATACGGTCCTCCAGCTCGTCGGCGAGCTTGTGCCCGCCCCGGGCGAAGAACTTGATGCCGTTGTCGGGCATGGCGTTGTGACTCGCGGAGAGCATCACGCCGAGGTCGGCGCCCAGCACACCGGTGAGATACGCCACCGCGGGGGTGGGCAGCACACCGACGCGCAGGACGTCCACGCCCGCGCTCGCGAGACCCGCCACCACGGCGGCCTCCAGGAACTCGCCCGAGGCGCGGGGGTCACGGCCGACCACGGCCGTGGGCCGGTGCCCCTCGAAGGTCCCCACCTCACCGAGCACGTGCGCCGCCGCGACCGACAGGCCGAGCGCCAGCTCGGCCGTCAGATCGGCGTTGGCGACACCGCGCACGCCATCCGTACCGAAGAGTCGTCCCACAGCTCTCCCTCCGAGAACGCCGGAGCGGCGCCGGTGCCGCCCCTGACGAAAGTGCGCCGAAAACCAAAGCGCTCCGAAATTGATCCGAAAATGCGAAGCCCTGCACATACAGGTAAGGCCATTGAGCATCGGCTGCACTCTCGTGCACCCTGAATGCTGTTATACGCCCGAGGCTCGCGATAAACGAACGCCCCGGCGGCACGGAGTGCCGCCGGGGCGAACGGTAGGCCGAAAGGCTGTGAAAGCCTGAGCCGGCCGGGTGCGCTTTAGCGCTTGCTGTACTGCGGCGCCTTGCGGGCCTTCTTGAGACCGGCCTTCTTGCGCTCGACCGCACGGTCGTCGCGGCTCAGGAAGCCGGCCTTCTTCAGCGTGGCGCGGTTGTTGTCCACGTCCGCCTCGTTCAGCGAGCGGGCCACACCGAGGCGCAGGGCGCCGGCCTGGCCGGAGACGCCGCCACCGGAGATCCGGGCGATGACGTCGTAGCGGTTGTCCAGCTCAAGCACCTTGAAGGGCTCGTTGACAGCCTGCTGGTGCACCTTGTTGGGGAAGTACTCCTCAAGGGTGCGACCGTTGATCTTCCACTTGCCGGTGCCCGGGACGATCCGGACGCGGGCGATGGCGTTCTTGCGACGGCCCAGGCCGGCCGCCGGCTGCGGGTCGCCGAAGCGGCCCGCGAGGTCCGTCGACTCAGTGGTGTACTCACCCTCGACGGGGACCTCCGACTCGAAGGTCGTCACGGCGTCGAAGGTCTCTTCGACCTCGGCGCCTTCGACGGGGGTCTCTGCAGTGGTCTCGGCCACGATGCTCCTCAGATTTCTTTTCGTCTTAGGGGGTGGCCGGAACTACTGCGCGACCTGGGTGATCTCGAACGGCACCGGCTGCTGGGCAGCGTGCGGGTGCTGGTCGCCCGAGTAGACCTTCAGCTTCGAGATCATCTGACGGCCCAGGGAGTTCTTGGGGATCATGCCCTTGATGGCCTTCTCGACGGCCTTCTCGGGGTTCTTCGCCATCAGCTCGTCGTAGCGGACGGAACGCAGACCACCCGGGTAACCGGAGTGGCGGTACGCCATCTTCTGGGTCTTCTTGTTGCCGGACAGGTGCACCTTGTCCGCGTTGATGATGATGACGAAGTCACCGGTGTCAACGTGCGGCGCGTAGATCGGCTTGTGCTTGCCGCGCAGAAGGTTGGCGGCGGTGGTCGCCAGACGGCCCAGGACGATGTCCTGCGCGTCGATGATGTGCCACTGGCGCGTCACATCGCCGGGCTTGGGGCTGTACGTACGCACGGTCGTATGCCTTCGCTTCTTCAGTGATGAGGTTCCCGCAGCCCGCGAGGGTTGTGGGACGGGTCCTGACAAGGCCACCCGGACGATCACGACAGCCCTGGTGGTGCGACGGGGACGCAACCCGTGCACCTACCGCTGTCCATCGGCCCGGTGAACCGGCGTAAGGGCCCCTCGCGTGAGAACGACCAAGCCAATACGCATAACGAACCAGCAGAATACCGCCGCCGCCCCGTACGGGTCAAAACGAGGTCCGCACCCCCACACGCACCGGCGCACACGGCGCGACCGGCCCGCGCGTCACCGTGCCCGCACCACCCTGCGCTCGTCCCACACCGGCTCCGGCGTCTCCCGTACGACCCCGTCCGAGCCGAAGACCAGATAGCGGTCGAACGAACGAGCGAACCAGCGGTCGTGCGTCACCGCCAGCACCGTCCCGTCGTACGCCTCAAGGCCCTCCTGGAGCGCCTCCGCCGACTCCAGGTCCAGGTTGTCCGTCGGCTCGTCCAGCAGCAGCGCCGTCGTCCCCGCCAGCTCCAGCAGCAGGATCTGGAAGCGCGCCTGCTGGCCGCCGGAGAGCTTGTCGAAGGGCTGGTCGCCCTGGCGCTCCAGCTCGTACCGGCGCAGCACGCTCATCGCGCCGCCCCGGTCCTTCGCGTGCTCCGTCCAGAGGATGTCGACGAGCGTGCGTCCCCGCAGCTCCGGGTGGGCATGCGTCTGCGCGAAGTGCCCCGGCACCACCCGCGCGCCGAGTTTCCACTCGCCGCCGTGCCGGACGTCCTCGCCGGCCAGCAGCCGCAGGAAGTGCGACTTGCCGGAGCCGTTCGAGCCGAGGACGGCCACCCGCTCACCGTAGAAGATCTCCAGCGAGAACGGCTTCATCAGGCCAGTCAGCTCCAGATCCTTGCAGGTCACGGCCCGTACGCCGGTACGGCCACCGCGCAGCCGCATCGTGATCTCCTGCTCGCGCGGCGGCTCGGGCGGCGGCCCGGCCTCCTCGAACTTCCGCAGCCGGGTCTGCGCCGCCGCGTACCGGGACGCCATCTCGTGGCTGACCGAGGCCGCCTGCCGCAGATTGATCACCAGCCGCTTGAGCTGCGCGTGCTTCTCCTCCCAGCGCCGCTTCAGCTCCTCGAACCGCGCGAACCGCTCCCGCCGCGCCTCGTGGTAAGTGCCGAATCCGGCGCCGTGCACCCACACGTCGGAGCCGGCGGGCCCCGGCTCCACGCTGACGATCTTCTCGGCCGCCGTGGCCAGCAGCTCCCGGTCGTGGGAGATGAAGAGGACCGTCTTACGGGTCTCCTTCAGCTTCTCCTCCAGCCAGCGCTTGCCCGGCACGTCCAGATAGTTGTCCGGCTCGTCCAGCAGCAGCACCTCGTCGGGGCCGCGCAGCAGCGCCTCCAGCACCAGCCGCTTCTGCTCGCCGCCGCTGAGCGTGCGCAGGGCGCGGAACTGGGCCTTGTCGTACGGGATGCCGAGCGCCGCCGTCGTACAGATGTCCCAGAGCGTCTCGGCCTCGTAGCCGCGCGCCTCCGCCCAGTCGCTGAGCGCCTGCGCGTACGTCATCTGCGCGGCCTCGTCGTCGACCGTCATGATCGCGTGCTCGGCCCGGTCCACGGCCTCGGCGGCCTCCCGGATCCGCGGCTGCGCGACCGAGACCAGCAGGTCGCGCACCGTACGCTCGTCGCTCCCCGATCCGTCGTCCCGTTGCGAGCCGACGAACTGGGACATCACCCCGAGCCCGCCGCTCACGGTCACCGTTCCGGCGTGCGGCTGCAACTCCCCCGCGATCATCCGCAGCAGTGTCGTCTTGCCCGCGCCGTTCGCCCCCACGAGGGCGACGACGGCGCCTTCCGCGACGCGGAACGAGGCGTCGGCGAGCAGCACCCGCCCGTCGGGGAGGTAGTACTCCAGGTGCGCGGCCTCTACATGTCCCATGCTCCGCATTGTCGGCGCAGGCGGGGCCAGGACCCAAACCGGTTTCCGTGCCCCCTTCCACCTCACCCGTCCCACCCCTCCCACCGGGCCCGTTTCCCGGCCGGGTGCGCGGGGCAGGACGCACGCGCGCGCGAGGCCTGGTGGGGCTTAAACTGCGCGACATGAGCTTTGGGCATGGGCAGGGGGGGCAGGGCCCTTCGTGGGGCGGCCCCGGTTCACCGGACCACGATCCGTACGGGGCACGGCAGTCGCAGGGCGGTTACGGATCCCAGGACCCGTACGACCCGCCGGCATCGGACCCGTACGGCACACAGACACCCGACTGGGCGGCGCTGGCCGACGCGTCCGCCGCCCGCACCCGGCGCAAGCGCTGGCTGCTGGTCGGCGGCGGCGTGCTCGCCACGGGCGCCGTCGCCGCGATCGTCGCGACGGCGGTCGTCTCCATGAACGGCACCGGCGGCGCGGACCGCGGTACGGAGAACGCGGCGGGCCAACTCCCCACCTCCTCCGCCGATCTGCCGAACCAGAACGGCGAGCCCGCCCCCTCCTTCCCGTCAGCGGCGCCGCTGCCGCCGCCGGACCCGAAGGACTTCATATCCAGCGCCGACAAGGACAAGGCCCCGCTCGGCGAGGACACCCTGTTCCCCGGCAAGAAGCTGACGATGGGCGACCGCGTCTATCTCAAGAGCGCCACGACCTCCACCACCAACTGCGCCGCCGCCACCCAGGGCGCGCTGGGCTCCGTCCTCGCCTCGAACAGTTGCGACCAGGTCATCCGCGCCACGTACCACAAGGACGGGGTGGCCGTCACGGTCGGCGTCGCCGTCTTCGAGCGGGAGGCCCAGGCGCTGAAGGCCAAGGACCAGGCGCAGGGCGGCATCGCCTCGCTCTCCGGCGGCGGGGTCGACACCTTCTGCCGGGCGCCCTCGGTCTGCCGCAAGACCACCAACTCGTACGGCCGGTACGTCTACTTCACCGTCGGCGGCTTCACCAGCGGCAAGAACGTCGTCAAGAGCGACAAGGACGTCTACGCGATCGGCGACGACCTCGCCGAGTTCACCTTCCGCCAGATCCTCGGCCGGGGCCAGGCGCAGGCGTCGGCGGCGGCCACCGAGCCCGTGGCCCCGTAACCCCTTAGCCGCTTCCGCGTTCACCTGGGTATGTTTCACAGAGACTGCACAGAATGATCACGGGGGAGAGCCGATGACGGCCGTCAGAATCACCGTGGTGGTACCGACCTACAACTCGGGACCCCACATCGAGCCGCTCGTCGACTCGCTGCTGCGGCAGACCATGCCGCGCGACGCGTTCGAGGTCCTGTTCGTCGACGACGGTTCGACCGACGGGACCCCGGCGCGCCTCGCCGAACTCGCCGCCGAGCACCCCCACTTACGCACGGTCTCCATCCCCAACTCCGGCTGGCCGGGGCGCCCCCGCAACGTCGGTGTGGAGCAGGCGAACGGCGCCTACGTGCAGTTCGCGGACCACGACGACCGGCTGGCGCCCGAGGCACTGGAGCGGCTGTACGCGATGGCCGAGCGCAACAGCTCGGACATCCTCATCGGCAAGGTCGCCAGCAACTTCCGGGCCAGGGGCGTCCCGTACGGCCTGATGAGCCGTACGCGCGAGTCGTGCACGGTGTGGAACGCGCCGCTGATCGACAGCCTCACGCCGCACAAGATGTTCCGCACCGCGTTCCTGCGCGAGCACGGCATCGTGCACCCCGAGGGGCCGTGGATCCTGGAGGACCAGCTCTTCATGGTCCGCGCCTATCTCAAGGCGTCCGTCGTCTCCGTCCTCGGCGACTACGTCTGCTACACGTACTGGGCGCGCGACGACGCCTCCAACGCCGGTACGACGGCCATCGACCCACGCTACTTCTACGGCAATCTGCGGGAGATCCTGGCCACCGTCGTCGCGGGCACGGAGCCGGGCCCCGCGCGCGACCGGCTGCTGCGCCGCTTCTACCGGGTCGAGCTGCTGCACCGGCTCGGTGTGGAGCCGGAGGGGCCGCCGACCGACCCGCCGTTCCGGGACGACCCGTTCGACGCCGTACGGGAGCTGGCCGAGGAGTTCATGACCGACGGCGTGCACGACGGGCTGCCCGTCCTGCACCGGGTCCGCTCGACGCTGCTGCGCGCGGGCAGGCCCGCGGAACTCACGGAGTTCACCCGCCGCCAGCGGGAGCTGCGGGCCCACTGCACGGCCGGCCGCACGGGCTGGAACCGCGACCGACTCAAGGCGTCCTTCACCGCCCGCTTCGAGGAACACCCGGGCGGCCCCGGCCTGTTGCTGGCGCGGCGCGGCGAGCGGTACTTCCTCGCCCCGTCGCTGACCGACGGGGTGCTGGCGGAGCCCGTCGAGGTGACCGACGCGCTGGGCACGTTCAAGGCGGACGTACTGCTGCGCCACACGGAGACCGCGCACGTGTGGCCGGTGCGGCGCGAGACCTCCCTCGTCCTGGAGGAACACGAGGGGGCGCCCGAGGCCGACGGTACGGTCCTGGTCCGCCCCGTCGTGCGCGGCACCTTCACCGTGGACCCGCTGCGCGCCGCGGGCGGCCGTCCGCTGGACGACGGCGCGTGGGAGGTACGGGTACGGCTCACCGGCGCCGGATTCGACCGCTACGCCACCGTGCTCGACACCGAGGGCCGGCCGCTGACCGTACGGCGTACGGACCAGCCCCCGGCCGGCGTCAAGGTCAGCGTCGTCGTCCGGACGGCGCGCCCCGGACGGACGGCGGGCACCGCCGCGGACGTCGTACGGACCACGGGCGCCGCCGCCGACGCCCTGCGCCACACGCTGGACTCCCTGGCCGCGCAGACCCTGCCGCCCGCCGCGTTCGAAGTGATCGTGACCGAGGAGCGCGACAAGGGGCTCACCGGCGCGACGGGGGCGTACGTCCTCTTCCTTGAGCCCGGCACCGAGCTGGACACCGAGGCACTGGAGCGGCTGTACGCGTACGGCGTCGAGCACGACGCCGACATCGTCGCCGGAAAGGCCGCGGGCCGGGGCAGACCCGTGCCGCACGCGCTGTTCACCCGGGACCGGCCGCGGGCCACCCTCGCCAAGGACCCGCTCGCCGACAGCCTCGGCGCCGACAAGCTCTTCGACCGGGCGTTCCTCGCCGAGCACGGCCTGCGCTTCACCACGGGCGCGGAGACGGGCGTCGGGGGCCGGGAGACCCTGGCCGAGCAGGCGTTCACCGCCGAGGCGACCGTCCTGGCGGGCCGCACGGCCGTCCTCGGCCGGCACGTCTGCTTCCGGTACGGCCCGGCGCCCGAGGGGCCCGCCCCGGCGCCCGGCGCCTTCTACCCGGCGCTGCGGACGCTGATGGC
Source organism: Streptomyces sp. NPDC096310 (assembly GCF_044763125.1). Classification (NCBI taxonomy): domain Bacteria; kingdom Bacillati; phylum Actinomycetota; class Actinomycetes; order Kitasatosporales; family Streptomycetaceae; genus Streptomyces; species Streptomyces sp. NPDC096310. The sequence goes on from NZ_JBIWFO010000042.1 coordinate 14,913, forward strand.
CCGGATCGACGCCCTCACCGAGCCGGGCGCGGCGCGTGACCGGCTGCACCGGCGCTGGCTGCGCCTGGAGCTGCTGGACCGGCTGAGCGGGAGCGAACTGCTCGACCTCGACGACTCCGCCCGGCGCGCGCTGTTCGACGCGATCCGCGAGGTCGTCGAGGACGGCGTCTCCCCCACCGCGGCCGCGGCGCTGCCCGCCGTGAGCCGGGTCGCGCTCGCCCTGATCGCCGACGGCCGCCCCGACGCGCTCACGGCGCTCGCGCGCTGGGAGACCTCGATCGGCTGCCACGCCCGGCTGGACCGGCTGACCCGCCCGGACGACGCCACCCTCCGTATCGCCTTCAGCGCACACCTGCGTTCGGCGCAGGGCCCGCTGGACGTGTCGCCGCCGGACGGGGAGGCGCGGCGGTTCCTGGCCCCGGTGGGGCTCACCGGGCCCCTGCCCGACCTCTTCGCCCGGGAACCGCTCGCCTCGGGCGCGCACCCCGACCAGGCGTCCGCCGTGCTGGTCCTGCGCGCCCGGGAGAGCGGCAAGGAGCACCGGGCGGCCACGGAGTGCACCGTCGCCCGCACCGGGGGCAGCGGGCTGAGCGTCACGGGAACGGCGTCCCTCACCGCGGCCGGTCTGCGTGCCGGCGTGTGGGACGCCTCCGTACGGCTGACCGCGCTCGGCTGGACGAAGACCGCCCGGCTCGGTGCGCACCGGAGCCCTGACGTGCCCGAGGAGCCGCCGGCGGCGGACCGGATCGCCCCGTACTGGACCACGCCCGGCGGGGAGCTGTCCTTCCGCGTCACCGCACCACGCCCGGCCGGCCCCCGGCCCCGCGTACTGCTGCACCGGGTGAGCCGCCGGCTACGCGGCGCGAACCAGGCCCAGGGCCGCTGAGGGCCGCCGGGCCTCCGGCCGGCCGGCCGGAGGCTGCTAGCAGCCCGCGCAGCCGCCGAGTGTGCGCTTGTTGCGTGCCTGGCGGTTGCGCGCGCCCAGCAGCTCGTCGGCGGGGTAGCCGACCTCCTCCAGCGTCAGGCCGTGCGGGCGTACGACATGCACCGCCGAGTCCCGTACGCCCGCCGCCAGGACCTTCGCCGGCCACTCCACCGGCCGGTGGCCGTCGCCCACGAAGAGCAGCGCGCCCACCAGCGAGCGCACCATGTTGTGGCAGAAGGCGTCGGCGCGCACGGTCGCGGTGACGACGCCGCTCGCGTCCCGCTCCCACTCCAGCCGCTGGAGCGTACGGATCGTCGTGGCGCCCTCGCGCCGCTTGCAGTACGCCGCGAAGTCGTGCTCGCCGAGGAGCCCGGCCGACGCGGCGTTCATCGCGGCCACGTCCAGCGGCCAGTCGTGCCAGAGCACATGGCCGCGCAGCAGCGGGTCGACGCCTCCGGGGTGGTCGGTGACGCGGTAGGCGTACCGCCGCCAGATCGCCGAGAAGCGCGCGTTGAACCCGGCCGGCGCCTCCTCGGCCTTCCAGACCCGTACGTCGTGCGGCAGCCGCCCGGCGAGGCGCCTCAGCAGCCGCTCGCCGTGCTCGGCCCAGACGTCCAGCGGAAGATCCACATGGGCGACCTGGCCGCGTGCGTGCACGCCCGCGTCGGTGCGTCCGGCCACGGTCAGGTCGTACGTACGGGAGGAGCGCGTCACGGTACGGAGCGCGTCCTCGATCTCGCCCTGGACCGTGCGCCGGGTGCGCTGCCTGGCCCAGCCGGAGAAGTCCTTGCCGTCGTACGAGAGGTCCAGCCGTACCCGTACGTGCCCGGCCGCCGGCCCCTCGGGACTCTCGGTGCCATCAGCCTTCTCGGGGCTTCCGGGGTTCTCGCTCACCTGCACACCTGTCCGATCCTCTTCCAACGGAACAACGGAACGGGCCCGCCCCCGTCAGGGAGCGGACCCGTCCGTACAGCCGTCCAAGGACTCAGGCGTCCTTGGACTCGGCCTCGTCCTTGACCTCGGGCTTGGCGTCCTCGACGGTCTCGGCCGGAGCCTCGTCCTTCTTGAGGGCGTCTTCCTTGACCGCGCGCTTGGTCGCGGCCTCGGCCTCACCGGTGGCCTCCTGCGCCACGGTCAGGGCCTCGACCAGCTCGATGACCGCCATCGGGGCGTTGTCGCCACGACGGTTGCCGATCTTGGTGATACGGGTGTAACCACCGGGGCGGTTCTCGTACCGCGGCGCGATCTCGGTGAAGAGCGTGTGGACGACGCTCTTGTCCGTGATCGACTGGAGCACCAGGCGACGGTTGTGGATGTCGCCCTTCTTCGCCTTGGTGATGAAGCGCTCGGCGACCGGACGCAGCCGGCGGGCCTTGGCCTCGGTCGTGGTGATGCGGCCGTGCTCGAAGAGCGACTTCGCGAGGTTCGCGAGGAGCAGCTTCTCGTGCGCGGCGCTGCCGCCCAGACGGGCACCCTTGGTGGGCTGCGGCATGGTGTTTCTCCTTGTGTCTGCACCGGCCGTATCAGGTACCGGTGTCAGTTCCCGCGAGGCGGTCGCCCCGCGGAAGCGAACTCAGCTACGGGGCGGACCTGGTCCGCCCCGTACTGCTCAGTACTGCTCGGTCTCCACGAACCCGGCGTCCGCGTCGTCCTCGGCGCCGAAGGCGTCCGCGGCGGCGGTCGGGTCGAATCCGGGCGGGCTGTCCTTGAGCGCGAGGCCCATGCCGGCCAGCTTCGCCTTGACCTCGTCGATCGACTTGGCGCCGAAGTTGCGGATGTCGAGCAGGTCCGCCTCGGAGCGTGCCACGAGCTCACCCACGGAGTGGATGCCCTCGCGCTTGAGGCAGTTGTACGACCGAACGGTGAGCTCCAGCTCCTCGATCGGCAGGGCGAGATCGGCGGCGAGCGCGGCGTCCGTCGGCGACGGGCCCATGTCGATGCCCTCGGCGTCGATGTTCAGCTCGCGCGCCAGGCCGAACAGCTCGACCAGCGTCTTACCGGCGGACGCCATGGCGTCGCGCGGCCGCATGGCCTGCTTGGTCTCGACGTCGACGATCAGCTTGTCGAAGTCGGTGCGCTGCTCGACACGGGTCGCCTCGACCTTGTACGTGACCTTGAGCACCGGCGAGTAGATCGAGTCGACCGGGATACGGCCGATCTCCTGGCCGACCTGCTTGTTCTGGACGGCGGAGACATAGCCGCGACCGCGCTCGACGGTCAGCTCCATCTCCAGCTTGCCCTTGCCGTTGAGCGTGGCGAGGACGAGGTCCGGGTTGTGCACCTCGACACCGGCCGGCGGGGCGATGTCGGCGGCCGTGACCAGGCCGGGGCCCTGCTTGCGCAGGTACATCACGACCGGCTCGTCGTGCTCCGAGGAGACGACGAGCTGCTTGATGTTGAGGATGAGGTCGGTCACGTCCTCCTTGACGCCCGGCACGGTGGTGAACTCGTGCAGGACCCCGTCGATCCGGATGCTGGTGACAGCGGCACCGGGGATCGAGGAGAGGAGCGTACGGCGGAGCGAGTTGCCGAGGGTGTAGCCGAAGCCCGGCTCCAGCGGCTCGATCACGAACCGGGAGCGGTACTCGTCGACGACCTCTTCGGTCAGCGACGGACGCTGAGCGATAAGCATGGGTGATTCCTTCAGTTGGGGACGCCCGCTATTTGACGTCCATCAATACTGACAAGGGTACGGGCGGCACGACGCGAAAGCGCCGTACCGCCCCTCAAGACGGCCGAGCCTCAGACGCGGCGGCGCTTGGGGGGACGGCAGCCGTTGTGCGGGGTGGGGGTGACGTCCTGGATCGAGCCCACCTCCAGGCCGGTGGCCTGGAGCGAGCGGATCGCGGTCTCACGGCCGGAGCCGGGACCCTTCACGAAGACGTCGACCTTGCGCATGCCGTGCTCCTGCGCGCGGCGGGCGGCCGACTCGGCGGCCATCTGCGCGGCGAAGGGGGTGGACTTGCGCGAGCCCTTGAAGCCGACGTGGCCGGCGGAGGCCCAGGAGATCACGTTGCCCGAGGGGTCCGTGATCGAGACGATCGTGTTGTTGAACGTGCTCTTGATGTGGGCGTGCCCGTGAGCGACGTTCTTCTTTTCCTTGCGGCGCACCTTCTTGGCAGCGCCCTGACGACCCTTGGGGGGCATCTGTTTCTCCTACAGGGAGGTGGTCGGTCCTACAGCGAAGACCGCTGGTGAGCGTCCGGCTGAGGACTACTTCTTGCCCGGCTTCTTCTTGCCGGCGATCGCGCGACGCGGACCCTTGCGGGTACGGGCGTTCGTGCTGGTGCGCTGACCGTGCACCGGCAGACCGCGGCGGTGACGCAGACCCTGGTAGCAGCCGATCTCGACCTTGCGGCGGATGTCGGCGGCGATCTCGCGACGGAGGTCACCCTCGGTCTTGAGGTTGGCGTCGACGTACTCGCGGATCTTGACGAGGTCTTCCTCGGCAAGGTCGCGGACGCGGACGTTCGCGTCGACGCCGACGGCGGCAAGGGTCTCCTTGGACCGGGTGCGCCCGATACCGAAGACGTAGGTGAGGGCGACCTCGACGCGCTTGTCGCGCGGGAGGTCAACGCCTGCGAGGCGTGCCATTCATGGCTCCTGATGTGTCGGAGGTCTACCGCAGTGTCTGTCCCGGCTGCCGTACGGCGTCCGTACGGTCCGGGTCCCCGGCCTCCGCCGGAGGTGTCGGTCCCACCGGGTGGGAGCCGGACACTGCGTCATTACGTTTGCTCGCGTCGCGCGAAGTACTGCGAGGTGCGGGGAGTCTTGCGTCAGCCCTGGCGCTGCTTGTGGCGCAGGTTGTCGCAGATGACCATGACCCGGCCGTGACGGCGGATCACCTTGCACTTGTCGCAGATCTTCTTGACGCTCGGCTTGACCTTCATGGGATTGAGGTTCTCCGGGTCAGTGCGTACGCCCCGGTGAAGGGACGTCCACAAGATCTACTTGTATCGGTAGACGATCCGGCCACGCGTCAGGTCGTACGGAGACAGCTCCACCACGACCCGGTCATCGGGAAGGATCCGGATGTAGTGCATCCGCATCTTGCCACTGATGTGCGCGAGGACCTTGTGACCGTTCTGCAGCTCCACCTTGAACATGGCGTTCGGGAGGGACTCGATCACGGTGCCCTCAATTTCGATGGCACCTTGCTTCTTGGCCACGCTTCGCCCTTCGAATCGGCTACCTTGATCGATTCTGGCAATCGCATGAGGACACACGGGTACACCAGAGCCGACGCGTCAGTCTACGGGAGCCCACTCGAAAAGACGAATCCGTCAGTTTGCCCACCGTGGAAGATCTTTAAGCAAGTGCCTCAGCCGAGCGGATCCGGCGCCGCCGTCACGCCCAGCTCCGCCAGCTTCGCCTTCCCGCCGTCGGGGGCGGTCAGGACGAGGGGGCCCTCCTCCGTCAGCGCCACCGAGTGCTCCCAGTGCGAGGACCAGGTCCCGTCGGTCGTGATGACCGTCCAGTCGTCCTCCAGCACCTGGGTCCTGGGCGTGCCCAGGGAGACCATCGGCTCGATCGCCAGGCAGAGGCCGGGGATCAGCTTGGGGCCCTTGCCGCGCTTGCGCGTGACGTAGTTCAGCAGGTGGGGGTCCATGTGCATCTCGGTGCCGATGCCGTGGCCGCCGTACTCCTCGATGATCCCGTACTTGCCGCCGCCGGGGCGCGGCTGGCGCCTGATGTACGTCTCGATCGCGCGGGAGACGTCGACGAGGCGGTTGCCGGTGCGCATCGCCGCGATGCCCGCCCACATCGACTCCTCGGTCACCCGGGACAGCTCGATCAGCTCCGGGGCGTGGCCGGTGCCGACGAAGGCCGTGAAGGCCGCGTCGCCGTGCCAGCCGTCGATGATCGCGCCGGCGTCGACGGAGATGATGTCGCCGTCCTTGAGGACCGTCGTGTCGTCGGGGATGCCATGGACGACGACCTCGTTGACCGAGGTGCAGATCGTGGCGGGGAACCCGCCGTACCCGAGGAAGTTCGGCTTCGCGCCGTGCTCGGCGAGCACCTTGCGGGCGACCTGGTCGAGATCCCGGGTGGTCGCGCCGGGCACCGCCGCCGCGCCGGTGGCCGCGTGCACGGCGGCGACGACCAGCCCCGCCTCGCGCATCTTCGCGATCTGCTCGGGGGTCTTGATCTCCACCATGCCTGTGCCTTCCACCTGACTGTCAGAGAATCGATACGCCGGGCCCTGCGGCCAGCGGTGCCTGCTCAACAGTACGGCCGTGGTGCCCCTGGGACACCACGGCCGTACTGGTCGTTACTGGGGCGTGCGAGGCCCGGTCAGGCCTGCGAGGCCGGATCGCGCTCCAGCGCCGCCATCGCACGCTCGGTCACCTCGGTGACCTTGCCGAGCGCGGAGATCGTCACGACCAGGCCCTGCGCCCGGTAGTGGTCGATGATCGGCTCGGTCTGCGTGTGGTAGACCTCCAGCCGCGTCCGCACGGTCTCCTCGGAGTCGTCGTCCCGCTGGTACAGCTCGCCGCCGCAGACGTCACAGACGCCCTCCCGCTTCGGCGGGCTGTACGTCACGTGGAAGACATGCGCGCTGTCGTTGCGGCAGATGCGCCGGCCGGCGATCCGCTTCACGACCTCCTCCTCGGGGACCTCCAGGTCCAGTACGGCGTCGAGGTGCACGCCGTCCGCCGTGAGCGCCTTGTCGAGCGCCTTCGCCTGCGACACATTGCGCGGGAAGCCGTCCAGCAGGAAGCCGTTCTCGGCGTCCGGCTGGGCCATGCGGTCCTGCGCCATCGCGATGGTGACCTCGTCGGGCACGAGATTCCCGGCGTCCATGTACGCCTTCGCCTGTTTGCCGAGGTCGGTGCCCTGGCTGATGTTGGCGCGGAACAGGTCGCCCGTGGAGATGTGCGGGATCGACAGGTTCTTGGCAAGGTACGCGGCCTGCGTTCCCTTGCCGGCACCGGGCGGTCCGACGAGGACGATTCGCATCAGCGGAGGAACCCTTCGTAATTGCGCTGCTGAAGCTGGCTCTCGATCTGCTTGACGGTCTCCAGCCCCACACCCACGATGATCAGGATGCTCGTCCCGCCGAACGGGAAGTTCTGGTTGGCACCGCCGAAGCCCGCCAACGCCATCGTCGGTACGAGAGCGATCAGCCCCAGGTACAGCGAGCCCGGCCAAGTGATCCTGTTGAGCACGTAGCTCAGATACTCGGCCGTGGGCCGGCCTGCCCGGATACCCGGGATGAACCCACCATACTTCTTCATGTTGTCGGCGACTTCTTCGGGGTTGAACGAGATCGCCACGTAGAAGAACGCGAAGAAAACGATCAGCAGGAAGTACGTCGCGATGTAGTACGGGTGGTCGCCCTTGACGAAGTGGGCCTCGATCCAGGTCTTCCACGCCGAGTTCCCGCTGGAGAACTGCGCGACCAGAGCCGGGATGTAGAGCAGCGACGACGCGAAGATGACGGGGATCACACCCGCCTGGTTCACCTTCAGCGGGATGTACGTCGACGTGCCGCCGTACGAGCGGCGGCCGATCATGCGCTTCGCGTACTGCACGGGGATACGGCGCTGGGCCTGCTCGACGAAGACGACGAGGCCGACCATCACGAAGCCGATCAGGATGACCGTGCCGAACTCGATCCAGCCGTCCGCGAGCGTGCCGCTCTGCTTGATGGCCCACAGCGCGCCCGGGAAGCCCGCGGCGATCGAGATGAACATGAGGATGGACATGCCGTTGCCGATGCCCTTGTCGGTGATCAGCTCACCGAGCCACATGACGGCGGCGGTGCCGGCGGTCATGGTGATCACCATGACGACGGTGACGAAGATCGACTGGTCGGGGACGATCTGCGACGCGACGGGGCAGCCGCTGAACAGCGCGCCGCTGCGTGCGGTGGCCACCAGTCCGGTGCCCTGGAGCACGGCGAGGGCGACGGTCAGATAGCGGGTGTACTGCGTGATCTTGGCCTGGCCGGAGGAGCCCTCCTTCTTGAGGGCCTCCAACCGAGGGATGACCACGGTCAGGAGCTGCAGAATGATGCTCGCGGTGATGTACGGCATGATGCCGAGCGCGAAGATCGTGATCTGCAGCAGCGCCCCGCCGCTGAACATGTTCACCAAGCCGAACAGGCTGTTGTTGCCCTTCTGGGCCGCGTCGACACAGATCTGGACATTCGCGTAGCTGACGCCGGGCACGGGCACATGCGCCCCGAGCCGGTACAGCACGATGATGCCGAGTGTGAAGAGCAGCTTCTTGCGCAGGTCGGGCGTCTTGAACGCCCGGGCGAACGCGGTGAGCACGGTGCCTCCTGCGACCCCCGCGCTACTGCGTCAGAGGTGACGGTATTGAGGATCGACGGATAAGGAACGAGCTGATCCCGGAGCGCGACCCCGGGTCCGGGGAGCGAGCCCCCGGCTTCGTACAGCAACAATGCACGCCACCTTACCGGCGACAGTGCCCCCCTAGGAACGACCAACCGGGGATGCCCCTTGGAAGAGGCATCCCCGGTCGGGTGTTCAGGCCATCGAGTTGTCTCAGACGAGCTCGGTGACGGTGCCGCCCGCGGCGGCGATCTTCTCCTTGGCGGAGCCGGAAACGGCGTCAACCGAAACCTGCAGCGCCACGGTGATCTCGCCCTGGCCCAGGACCTTGACGAGGCTGTTCTTGCGCACCGCACCCTTGGTGACCAGGTCGGCCACCGTGACCTCGCCACCCTCGGGGTAGAGAGCGGAGAGCTTGTCCAGGTTCACCACCTGGTACTCGGTGCGGAACGGGTTCTTGAAGCCCTTCAGCTTCGGGAGGCGCATGTGGAGGGGCATCTGCCCACCCTCGAAGCGCTCCGGAACCTGGTAACGGGCCTTGGTGCCCTTGGTACCACGACCTGCGGTCTTACCCTTGGACGCCTCACCACGACCCACACGGGTCTTGGCGGTCTTGGCGCCCGGGGCAGGACGGAGGTTGTGGGCCTTCAGCGGGCCGTTGTTCTCCGCCATGTCAGTCGACCTCCTCGACCGTGACGAGGTGCCGCACGGTGTTGGCCATGCCGCGGAACTCGGGACGGTCCTCCTTGACGACCACGTCGTGCAGGCGCTTCAGCCCGAGCGAACGCAGCGTGTCACGGTGGTTCTGCTTGCTGCCGATGTACGACTTCGTCTGCGTGATCTTGAGACGGGCCATTACGCACCCGCTCCCGCACGCGCACGGAGCAGAGCGGCCGGGGCGACGTCCTCAAGGGGCAGACCGCGGCGGGCCGCGATCTCCTCGGGACGCTGCAGACCCTGGAGGGCCGCCACCGTCGCGTGCACGATGTTGATCGCGTTGTCCGAGCCGAGCGACTTCGACAGGATGTCGTGCACGCCCGCGCACTCCAGCACGGCACGCACCGGGCCACCGGCGATCACACCGGTACCGGGGGAAGCCGGCTTGAGCAGAACGACGCCCGCGGCCTTCTCGCCCTGGATCGGGTGAGGGATGGTGCCCTGGATACGGGGGACCTTGAAGAAGTGCTTCTTGGCCTCCTCCACACCCTTGGCGATGGCGGCCGGCACCTCCTTGGCCTTGCCGTAACCGACACCTACGGTGCCGTCACCGTCGCCCACCACGACCAGCGCGGTGAAGCTGAAGCGACGACCACCCTTCACAACCTTGGCGACACGGTTGATCGCGACAACGCGCTCAACGTAAGCGGTCTTCTCGGCGGCAGCGCCACCGTCGCGACCCTTCCGGTCCCGCCGCTCGCCGCCACCGGCACCGCTCCCGCGGCGCTGGGGTCCAGCCATTGGATTTACCTCTCTCTGTTACGTCCGTTGGTCCCGGAATCGGGCCCAGCACCCCTACCGGGGGGCTAGAACTTCAGCCCGGCTTCGCGGGCGGCGTCAGCCAGAGCGGCAATGCGCCCGGCGTACCTGTTGCCACCACGGTCGAACACGACAGCCTCGACACCCGCGGCCTTGGCGCGCTCGGCGACCAGGGCGCCGACCTTCTGCGCCTGGGCACTCTTGTCGCCCTCGCCACCGCGGATCGAGGTGTCCAGGGTCGACGCCGAGGCGAGCGTGTGGCCCGCGATGTCGTCGATGACCTGGGCCACGATGTTGCGGTTGGAGCGCGTCACGACGAGGCGCGGACGCTCCGGCGTGCCGGAGACGTGCTTGCGCACGCGGATGTGGCGGCGCTTGATGGCGGCGCGCTTGTACGCGTCACCCTTGGCGATCTTTACACCGTATGCCATGGCTTACTTACCCGCCTTTCCGACCTTGCGGCGGATGACCTCGCCCGCGTACTTGACGCCCTTGGCCTTGTACGGGTCGGGCTTCCGCAGCTTGCGGATGTTAGCGGCGACCTCGCCGACCTTCTGCTTGTCGATGCCCTCGACGGTGAACTTCGTGGGCGTCTCGACCTTGAAGGTGATGCCCTCGGGGGCCTCGATGAGGATCGGGTGGCTGTAGCCCAGGGCGAACTCCAGGTTGGAGCCCTTCGCCTGGACGCGGTAGCCGACACCGCTGATTTCGAGCGCCTTGATGTATCCCTGGGTCACGCCGGTGATCATGTTCGCCACCAGCGTGCGGGACAGGCCGTGCAGGGCCTTGTTCTGACGCTCGTCGTTGGGGCGCAGCACCGAGAGGGTGCCGTCCTCGCCCTTGGTGACCTCGATCGGCGCGGCGACGGTGTGCGAGAGGGAACCCTTGGGGCCCTTCACCGCGACCGTGCGGCCATCGATGGTGACGTCCACACCGGCGGGAACCTGGATGGGGAGCTTGCCGATTCGCGACATGAGCTTTTCCTCCGTTCCCGACTACCAGACGTAGGCGAGGACTTCCCCACCTACGCCCTTCTTGCCTGCCTGCTGGCCGGTCAGGAGACCGTGGGACGTGGAGATGATCGCCACGCCCAGGCCACCGAGGACCTTCGGCAGGTTGGTGGACTTCGCGTACACGCGCAGACCCGGCTTGGAGATGCGCTTGATGCCGGCGATCGAACGCTCGCGGTTCGGGCCGAACTTCAGCTCCAGGACGAGGTTCTTGCCGACTTCGGCGTCCTCGACCTTCCAGCCGGTGATGAAGCCCTCCTGCTGGAGGATCTCCGCGATGTGCGACTTGATCTTGCTGTGCGGCATCACGACGTCGTCGTGGTATGCCGAGTTCGCGTTGCGCAGACGCGTGAGCATGTCTGCGATGGGATCAGTCATGGTCATGAATTGGCCTTCGGCCTCTCTCGCCGGGGTTTCCTGTATGCGCCATCCCTCTCCCCGATCAGAGCCGGGACGGGTGCGGTGCGGGGACCTACGGCGTAGTAAGTCAGTCATGGACGGCGGGCGCCCAACCCCACAAGCCTACGGCATGTGAAGGAGGGCTCCCGCCAACCAAATTGCTTACCGAGAGCTTCGAGCAGTCTCCTGAAAGAGGAGGACTACCAGGAGCTCTTGGTCACGCCCGGCAGCTCGCCGCGGTGGGCCATCTCACGAAGGCACACACGGCACAGGCCGAACTTGCGGTAGACGGAGTGGGGCCGGCCGCAGCGCTGGCAGCGGGTGTAACCGCGCACGCCGAACTTCGGCTTGCGGGCGGCCTTAGCGATCAGAGCCTTCTTCGCCACGGTCAGTTCTCCTTGAACGGGAAGCCGAGGTGACGAAGGAGGGCACGACCCTCGTCGTCGTTGGTCGCCGTGGTGACCACGGTGATGTCCATGCCCCGGACCCGGTCGATCTTGTCCTGGTCGATCTCGTGGAACATGACCTGCTCCGTGAGACCGAAGGTGTAGTTGCCACGGCCGTCGAACTGCTTGGGCGACAGGCCGCGGAAGTCACGGATACGCGGCAGCGCGAGCGACAGCGTACGGTCCAGGAACTCCCACATGCGGTCACCGCGGAGGGTGACGTGGCAGCCGATCGGCTGCCCCTCGCGCAGCTTGAACTGCGCGATCGACTTGCGGGCCTTGGTGACGGACGGCTTCTGGCCGGTGATCGTGGTGAGGTCCTTGATGGCACCCTCGATCAGCTTGGAGTCGCGGGCGGCGTCGCCCACACCCATGTTGACCACGATCTTGACGAGGCCGGGGATCTGCATGACGTTCTCGTACGAGAACTCCTCACGCAGCTTGCCGGCGATCTCCTCGCGGTAGCGCAGCTTCAGACGCGGCGCGGTAGTGGTCGCAGTCATCAGATGTCCTCACCGGTCCGCTTGGCAACGCGGATCTTGTTGCCCTCGTCGTCAAAGCGGTAGCCGACGCGGGTAACGACCTTCTTGCCGTCCTTCTCCACAACGAGCTGAACGTTGCTGATGTGGATGGGGGCTTCGGTGGTCACGATGCCACCGGTCTGCGAACCGCGAGCCGTCTGGCCGGCCTTGGTGTGCTTCTTGACCCGGTTGACACCCTCGACGAGAACACGGTCCTGCGTGGGGTAGGCCACGATGACCTTGCCCTGCTTGCCCTTGTCCTTACCGGTGATGACCTGAACCAGGTCGCCCTTCTTGATCTTCATGCTTACAGCACCTCCGGCGCGAGCGAGATGATCTTCATGAACTTCTTCTCGCGCAGCTCACGGCCCACCGGGCCGAAGATACGGGTGCCACGAGGGTCGCCGTCGTTCTTCAGAATGACGGCGGCGTTCTCGTCGAAGCGGATGTACGAGCCGTCCTGACGACGACGCTCCTTGACGGTGCGAACGATGACCGCCTTGACGACGTCACCCTTCTTCACGTTGCCACCGGGGATCGCGTCCTTGACGGTGGCGACGATGACGTCACCGATGCCCGCGTAGCGGCGACCCGAGCCACCGAGAACACGGATGGTGAGAATTTCCTTCGCACCCGTGTTGTCGGCGACGCGCAGTCGCGACTCCTGCTGGATCACGTCTATCTCCTGATCGTCTGCCGGTTCCCCGGGGACCGCTCATCCGTGGATGCGCGGCCCCCGGAGCCTGGCGGAACTGTTCCGAGAGGAAACCCCCTCGGAGGGGGACCTGCTGGTGTTACTTGGCCTTCTCGAGGATCTCGACGATGCGCCACCGCTTCGTGGCGGACTGCGGCCGGGTCTCCATCAGGAGGACGCGGTCGCCGATGCCGGCGGCGTTCTGCTCGTCGTGGGCCTTGAGCTTGTTCGTACGGCGGATGACCTTGCCGTACAGAGCGTGCTTGACGCGGTCCTCGACAGCGACGACGACGGTCTTGTCCATCTTGTCGCTGACGACGAGACCCTCACGGGTCTTGCGGTCGCCGCGCGCGGCCTTGGTCTCGGTCACGTTGTTCTCAGTCATCAGGCGCTCTCCACCGTCTCGATGCCCAGCTCGCGCTCACGCATCAGGGTGTAGATCCGCGCGATGTCCTTGCGCACGAGCTTGAGCCGCCCGTGGTTTTCGAGCTGGCCGGTCGCCGCCTGGAAGCGGAGGTTGAACAGCTCTTCCTTGGCCTCGCGGAGCTTGTCGACAAGCTCCTCGTTGCCCAGCTCGCGCAGTTCGGACGCCTTGGTCACGGCCGCCATCACGACTCACCTGCCTCGCGCCGAACGATCCGGCACTTCATCGGAAGCTTGTGAGCAGCGCGGGTAAGCGCCTCACGCGCAATCTTCTCGTTCGGGTAGGACAGCTCGAACATCACCCGACCCGGCTTGACGTTCGCGATCCACCACTCGGGGGAACCCTTACCGGAACCCATGCGGGTCTCGGCGGGCTTCTTCGTGAGCGGACGGTCCGGGTAGATGTTGATCCAGACCTTGCCGCCACGCTTGATGTGACGGGTCATGGCGATACGAGCGGACTCGATCTGCCGGTTCGTCACGTACGCGGGGGTCAGCGCCTGGATGCCGTACTCGCCGAACGCAACCTGCGTTCCACCCTTGGACATACCGCTGCGCTTGGGGTGGTGCTGCTTGCGGTGCTTGACCCTACGGGGGATCAGCATTTCGGTCAGGCCTCCGTTCCGCCGGTAGAAGAGGTCGTCGCCTCGGCGGCCGGAGCAGCGGTGGCGTCGGCCTTGGGGGCCTCGGCTGCCGGGCTCTGCTGCGGCTTGCGGCCACGTCCGCCACGCTCGCCACCGCGGCCACCACGGCCGGCGGGACGGTCGTTGCCGCCACCGCGTGCGGGACGGTTGCCGGCGCGCGCCGCGGCGTTCTCGGCGCGGACCTCGGCGATGTTCTTGACGTCGCCCTTGTAGATCCAGACCTTCACACCGATGCGGCCGAAGGTCGTCTTGGCCTCGAAGAAGCCGTAGTCGACGTTGGCACGGAGCGTGTGCAGGGGCACACGGCCCTCGCGGTAGAACTCCGAGCGGGACATCTCGGCGCCGCCGAGACGGCCACCGCACTGGATCTTGATGCCCTTGGCGCCGGCCTTCATCGTCGACTGCATGCTCTTGCGCATGGCGCGACGGAAGGAGACACGCGAGGAGAGCTGCTCGGCCACGGCCTGGGCCACGAGCTGAGCGTCCACCTCGGGGTTCTTGACCTCAAGGATGTTGAGCTGAACCTGCTTGCCGGTCAGCTTCTCCAGCTCGCCGCGGATGCGGTCGGCCTCGGCGCCGCGGCGGCCGATGACGATGCCCGGGCGTGCGGTGTGGATGTCGACACGGACGCGGTCGCGGGTGCGCTCGATCTCCACCTTGGAGATGCCGGCCCGCTCCATGCCCTTCGTCATCATGCGACGAATGGCGACGTCTTCCTTGACGTAGTCCTTGTACAGCTTGTCGGCGTACCAGCGGGACTTGAAGTCCGTGGTGATACCGAGCCGGAACCCATGCGGGTTAACCTTCTGGCCCATTACCGGGTTCCTTCCTTGCTGCTGACGACCACGGTGATGTGGCTGGTCCGCTTACGGATCCGGTAGGCACGGCCCTGCGCGCGCGGCCGGAACCGCTTCAGGGTCGGACCCTCGTCCACATACGCCTCGCTGATGACCAGCGAATTGGCGTCGGAGTGGTCGTAGTTGTGCGCGGCGTTGGCAATGGCGCTGTCCAGCACCTTGCCGACCGGCACGCTCGCGGCCTGCGGGGCGAAGCGCAGGACCGCCTGAGCCTCCGTGGCATCCATGCCACGGATGAGGTCCACCACGCGGCGGGCCTTCATGGGCGTGACGCGGATGTACCGCGCCTGGGCCCTGGCTTCCATGGTTGTCCCTTCGGTGTGAGTCATAGTCAGTTCACCCCGCGTTAGCGGCGCTTCGACTTCCGGTCGTCCTTGACGTGGCCGCGGAAGGTGCGAGTCGGCGAGAACTCGCCGAGCTTGTGGCCGACCATGGACTCGGTGACGAACACCGGGACATGAATCTTGCCGTTGTGCACCGCGATCGTGTGGCCCAGCATGGCCGGGACGATCATCGAGCGACGGGACCAGGTCTTGATGACGTTCTTGGTGCCTGCCTCGTTCTGTACGTCCACCTTCTTGATGAGGTGTCCGTCGACGAAGGGCCCCTTCTTGAGACTGCGCGGCATCTAAACCCGCTCCTAGCGCTTCTTGTTCGTCTTGCGGCGGCGGACGATGTACTTGCTGCTTGCCTTCTTCGGCGAGCGAGTACGACCCTCCTTCTGACCCCACGGGCTGACCGGGTGGCGACCACCGGAGGTCTTGCCCTCACCACCACCGTGCGGGTGGTCGACCGGGTTCATCGCGACACCGCGGACGGTCGGGCGGACGCCCTTCCAGCGCATACGGCCGGCCTTGCCCCAGTTGATGTTCGACTGCTCGGCGTTGCCGACCTCGCCGATGGTGGCGCGGCAGCGGACGTCGACCAGCCGGATCTCGCCGGACGGCATGCGCAGGTGGGCCATGGAGCCCTCCTTCGCCAGGAGCTGCACGGAGGCACCCGCGGAACGGGCGAACTTCGCGCCGCCGCCGGGCCGCAGCTCGATGGCGTGGATGGTCGTACCGACCGGGATGTTGCGCAGCGCCAGGTTGTTGCCGGGCTTGATGTCGGCGGCCGGACCGTTCTCGACACGGGCGCCCTGCGCCAGGCCACGGGGGGCGATGATGTAGCGCTTCTCGCCGTCCGCGTAGTGGAGCAGCGCGATGCGCGCGGTGCGGTTCGGGTCGTACTCGATGTGCGCGACCTTGGCAGGCACGCCGTCCTTGTCGTGACGACGGAAGTCGATCACGCGGTAGGCGCGCTTGTGGCCACCACCCTGGTGGCGAACGGTCACACGACCGGCGTTGTTACGGCCGCCCTTGCTGTGCAGCGGGCGGACCAGCGACTTCTCCGGCGTGGACCGCGTGATCTCGACAAAGTCGGCGACGCTGGAGCCACGACGGCCCGGGGTCGTCGGCTTGTACTTGCGGATACCCATTGTCTCTCAGTCCTCGGAAGAATTCCGGATCCTGGACGTCTCGACCTCCGTCAGGAGGTCGGTCCGCCGAAGATGTCGATACGGTCGCCCTCAGCGAGGGTCACGATGGCGCGCTTGGTGTTGGCACGCTTACCGAAACCGGTGCGGGTGCGCTTGCGCTTGCCCTGACGGTTGATCGTGTTGACCCCGGCGACCTTGACCGAGAAGACCGCTTCCACGGCCTGCTTGATCTGGGTCTTGTTGGCCGTGGGCGCCACGATGAACGTGTACTTGTTCTCGTCGAGCAGCGCGTAGCTCTTCTCCGACACAACCGGCTTGACAAGAATGTCGCGGTGGTCGTGGAAGGTCTTGCTGGTGATGTCAGCCATCAGGCTTCGCTCCCCTCGTTGTCATCGGCCTTCTGGGGGCCAGACACGAAGGACTCGAAGGCGGCCTGGGTGAAGACCACGTCGTCGGAGACGATCACGTCGTACGTGTTGAGCTGGCCCGGCGCCAGGATGTGCACCTGGGGCAGGTTGCGGGCGGAGAGCCACGCGGCCTCGTCGGCCCGCTCGACGACCAGGAGCACGTTCTTGCGCTCGCTGATCTTGCCCAGCAGGGTCTTCGCGGCCTTGGTGGACACCGCGTCCTCGACCAGGCCGGAGACGACGTGGATACGAGAGTGACGGGCCCGGTCGGTGAGGGCACCACGCAGGGCGGCGGCCTTCATCTTCTTCGGGGTCCGCTGCGAGTAGTCACGCGGTACGGGGCCGTGGACGACGCCACCACCGGCGAACTGCGGAGCGCGGGTCGAACCCTGACGGGCGCGGCCGGTGCCCTTCTGGCGGTACGGCTTCTTGCCACCGCCACGGACTTCGCCGCGGGTCTTGGTCTTGTGCGTGCCCTGTCGGGCAGCGGCCAGCTGGGCGACAACGACCTGGTGGATCAGCGGGATGCTGACCTTGGCGTCGAAGATCTCCGCGGGGAGTTCGACGGTCCCGGCCTTGTCGCCTGCCGGCGAAAGGATGTCAACGGTGCTCATCAGTTACCTCAGGCCCCCTTGGCCGCGGTACGGACCAGGACGAGGCCGCCGTTCGGACCAGGAACCGCGCCCTTGATCAGGAGCAGGCCCTTCTCCGCGTCAACGGCGTGAACGGTCAGGTTCTGGGTGGTGACCCGCTCGTTGCCCATACGGCCCGCCATGCGGAGGCCCTTGAACACACGGCCCGGGGTGGCGCAGCCACCGATGGAACCGGGAGAGCGGTGCTTGCGCTGGGTGCCGTGACCGGCGCCGAGGCCCTTGAAGTTGTGACGCTTCATGACACCGGCGAAGCCCTTGCCCTTGCTCTTGCCCGTGACGTCGACCTTGACGCCGGACTCGAACGCGGCGGCGGTGATCTCCTGGCCGAGCGTGTACTCGCTCGCGTCGGAGGTCCGCAGCTCCACCAGGTGGCGGCGGGGGGTCACGTCGGCCTTGGCGAAGTGGCCCTTGAGGGGCTTGTTCACCTTGCGCGGGTCGATCTCGCCGAAGGCGATCTGGACCGACTCGTAGCCGTCGGAGTCATTCGTACGGACCTGGGTAACGACGCAGGGTCCGGCCTTGACCACGGTCACCGGGACGACACGGTTGTTCTCGTCCCAGACCTGGGTCATGCCGAGCTTCTCGCCCAGGACACCCTTGATCTGCTTTGCCATCTCTTCCGCGCCTCTCAGAGCTTGATCTCGATGTCAACGCCGGCCGGAAGGTCCAGGCGCATCAGCGAGTCAACGGTCTTGGGCGTCGGGTCGAGGATGTCGATCAGGCGCTTGTGCGTGCGCATCTCGAAGTGCTCGCGCGAGTCCTTGTACTTGTGCGGCGACTTGATGACGCAGTACACGTTCTTCTCAGTGGGCAGCGGCACCGGGCCCGCGACCGACGCACCAGTACGCGTCACCGTCTCGACGATCTTCTTCGCCGAGGAGTCGATGACCTCGTGGTCGTAGGCCTTGAGCCGGATGCGGATCTTCTGTCCCGCCATGGCTGCTTCGTAGTCCTGTCTCTCGTAACGCTCTGGGACCCGGTGGTTCCGGGCTCTTCTCCGACCCACGCGGTCGGGCGTGTCGCGTCCCCGTCCACGAAAATCTCCCGAAGGATTTTCCCTGCCAGGGGTGCGGGCCCAACGTCCGCGAGCCGGGGAGAACCGCGGGTACATCGCGTTCCGCCACCGGGAGCCTGGCCGGTACCCCGCTGACACTTCCCGGAAGATTCCCGTACGTCCGGCCCCAGCGCTGCCCCGTAAGGCAGTTGGAGACGACGAGTACTGTGGGACTCGCTTCCGGTCCTCCCGGCGGGAGGCGCGCAGCATTGGCACTCAACCGAGCAACCTGAACAGTGTGCCATAGGCGCCTTGACCCTGGCCAATCGGGCCGGAAAGCGTACCCCACGGCGCGATCGCCTACTCATCGCCACCCACGTGCCCGGATGCCGCTCCGGACGCCCGGGCGCACACTCACCCCAGAACATCACGCACGGTACTAGTTGAGTCACGAACAGTGAACTCACGGGCTATTCTCACCCGCACGTGATCGCCCAGGAACGGTGTGGTCGCAAGCGGTGAAAGGTACCGGGAGTCATGGCAAAGTTACGGCTGATGATCGGCAGGGAGCACGTCGCGGAACTCGCGCGCCTGAGCAACCCTGTGGGCGCCGTCGAGGAACTGATCTGGAACGCGCTGGACGCGGACGCCGGGCGGGTGAGCGTCGTCCTGGAGCGCGGCGACCTCGGAGCGGTCGACCGGGTGATCGTCACCGACGACGGCACGGGCATCGCGGCGAACCGCTGTGACGAGTACTTCCGGCACCTCGGCGTCTCCTGGAAGAAGAGCGCGGGGACCAGCCCGGTGAAGAAGCGGACCCTGCACGGCAAGAACGGCCGGGGCCGGGTGCGCGCCTTCGCGCTCGGTACGGAGATCCGCTGGACCAGCGTGAGCGAGGGCCCGCACGGGCTCCACCGCGTGGTCATCGAGTCGGACCGCCGCTCCATGGACGAGTTCGATGTCAGCGACCCCGAACCGGCGATCGGGCCGACCGGCACGGTCTTCGAGGCGCTCGGCGGCGAGGAGGCGCAGCGGCTGACCGAGGACACCGCCCGCTCGGCCCTGACCGCCGCCTTCGCCCTCTATCTCGCCGCGTACCCGGACATCGACATCGAGTACGACGGCCGCCGGCTGGACCCGTCGTCGGAGCAGCTGCACGTCACCGGCCCGTACGAGATCCCGACGGGCTCCGGCTGCCCGGCCGGCCCGGCGCAGCTCCGCCTCATCGAGTGGAAGCGGCCCGTCACCCGGGCCCTGATCCTCTGCGACGGCCGCGGCATGTCCCTGGCCCAGCTCAGGCCCGAGATCCAGGCCCCCGGCTTCCACTTCACGGCGTACCTCTCCTGGCCCGGCTTCGAGGACAGCGAGGCGGGAGACCTCACCTTCGCCGACTGGACTCCCGACGGATTCACGGCCGAGGTCGTGGCGGCGGCCCGTGAACGCATGAGGACGCACTTCCGCTCCCGCGCCGACGAGCGGCGCAGGGAGCTCGTACGGTCCTGGCGTTCGGACGGCATCTACCCGTACGACGGCGAGCCCGGCAGCGACCAGGAGCGCGCGGAACGGGAGACGTTCGACGCGGTGGCGACGACGGTGATCCGGCATCTGCCGCAGGTGAAGAAGACCCAGCGGACGACCTTCGCGCTGATGCGGTCCGTACTGGCGCACGAGCCCCACGACGTGCTGCGGATCGTGGAAGAGCTCTTCGCCCTCTCCAAGCAGGAGCGCGAGGAACTGGCCCGGCTCCTCGACCGGACCCCGCTGTCGGCCCTGATCAAGGCGTCGACGGTGGCGACGAGCCGACTGGACTTCCTGGCCGCGCTGGAACACCTCGTCTTCGACGCCGAGGCCAGGGGCCGGGTGAAGGAGCGCTCGGAACTCCACCGCATCCTGGAGAACGAGTGCTGGGTCTTCGGCGAGGAGTACGGCCTGCACGCGAGCGACCGGAGCCTGAACGAGGTACTGGCCCAGCACTGTCGGCTGCTCGGCCGCGAGGCACCGACGCCCGCTCCGGTGCTGCGGGAGGACGGCCGGCAGGGCCGGGTCGATCTGATGCTGTCCCGGGCAGCCCGCCACCGGAAGGCGGAGAGACACCACCTGGTGGTCGAGCTCAAGCGCCCCGACCTCACCCTGGGCATGACGGAGTTCGCCCAGGTGAGCAGCTACGCGCAGGCGGTGGTGACGGACGACAGGTTCCAGGACACGAACGTCACCTGGGACTTCTGGCTGGTGGGCAACACCATGGACGCCACCCTCCGTCAGCTGGCCCACCAGCCGGACCGCGTGCCCGGGTGCGCCGTCTCCCACCCCAGGTTCAGGATCTGGGTCCGAACCTGGGGCGAGATCATCGAGGACTGCCAGGAACGCCACCGCTTCTACGGCGAGCACCTGGAGTCCCAGTCCACGACCGAACACGCCACGGACTACCTGATCCGCGAACACACGGCCGCCGTGACGGACCTGGTCGCCGACGGCACCCTCCCGACGGTCCCCGCGCCGCGTTCCGGCACGGCGACGCGGACTCCGTGACTTCCTGACTCCCCAACTTCCTGACCGCTCAGCCGCGCAGGGTCAGCGCTTCTTCTCCGGGACGTCCGTGGCGTACGGGACGAAGTCGGCCCACGCGGCGGCGGCGAAGCCGAGGGAGGGCAGCCGTACGTCCTTGGAGTCACGGACATGGACCGTGCGCGGGGTGGCGGCGACCTCGACGCACGAAGGGCCGTCGTCGGTGCTGTAGCTGCTCTTGAACCACGCCAGGTTCGCGGTGTCTCCGGCGGAAGGCTTGACGGTCATGTCTCTCCCAGCAGTTTCTCGATGAAGGCCAGCGAATCCCGAGGAGTGAGTGCCTGCGCCCGGAGCACCCCGTAGCGGATGTCCAGGAGCTGGACCTCCCGAGGGTTGGAGATCACGCGGCTGAGGAGCTGAATCTCGTTCAGCGCGATCGTAGTCCCCTCCTTCAGCCTGAGCAGGCGGAACGACCCTCCGAGACCCGAGTTCTCCGCACAGCTCAGTGGCAACACCTGGAGATCCACATTGCGTACTGAGGTTGAACTCGTGGAGTCGTAGGGGCTGACGGCTCGTCGCCCGTGCGGTATCACGGGGGCATGCGGTATCCACAAGGGGGCGGGCTGAC
>NZ_JBIWFO010000043.1:0-32792 GCF_044763125.1 Streptomyces sp. NPDC096310
CACCGCCGCACGTCACTGATCCCGAGGTCCCCACCCATGACAAGCACAACGACCACGACGTCACACCGTCACTACAAGCACGGTTGCAGTACTAGGGGGGCGAGTTTGGCCGTGGTAGCTGGGCCGATCAGAGCAATGAGGAGGAGCACGGCTGCGGTGAGCGCGCCGATGCCGACCACGAGGACCTCGATGAACATCGCGGTGGCGGCCGCGAGGGCCGGGGGCTCGGGCTGTGCTGGGCCCGTCATAGGGAGACTCCCCAGATCTGGGCCATGTCGGTGATCATGCTGTCTGGTAGCTCGCTGTTCTTCCAGGCAATGTGCAGGTCGAAGCGGGAACGGATCTGGGATAGCCGTTCAAAGATGATCAGGCTTTCTGGCTGGCTGGCCAGCAGGTAGCGGCCGCGCTTGAGGAAAAGGGCGCTGGTGGGTCCGTACTCGGTGTAGGCACGTTCGAGACGCTCGCGGAAGCGTTCGGTGAACTGGGTGAGTTGCTCGCTGTAGGCGGCGGTGTCGTCGATGGTCTGCGAGAGGTGTCGATGACTTCGTGGGACAGGTCGGTGCTGTAGGGGTGGTCAGTGAAGGTGCGGTAGATCTGTTCGGCCGTGTTGAGGAGGTGGTGGTTGCTGCGTGCAAGGTCAGGGTGCTGTGCCATGGCTTCTACCCCCCGTTCGACCTCGAGGTCGAATAGTTCGACCAGGGCAATCAGACGGTACAGCGAGCGTCTGACATCGGGGGGTGGGGTGACGCCGGGCTTGTACAGGAGCTTGTGGGACATGCGTGACCACAAGTCGACTGCCTCGGTGCGTAGTTGGATCTCACAGTCGTACGGGTTGCCGTCGGGGTCTTCTTCCCCGCCGACCATGACGGCTTGGACGTGCAGGCGGGGGTAACGCAGGCGGTCCTCGTCGCCGGGCGTGTCCCGGTCGTCCTCTACCCACCGGACGTCGAGGCAGTCTTTGATCATTTCCAGGGCGGGGTCGAGCAGACCTCTGTGGGGCACGATGACGCGTACGCCGGCCTTGTCGGTGATTTCCTTCCAGGGGTCGGTGTAGCCCTTGCGGGGTACATCTTCGTGTTGAAGCTGCTGACCTCCTTGGCGCGGGCGGTCACCTCGCAGGCGATCCAGCGGAGGGCGGTGTGATGCTCCAGGTGTGCCTTGGTCGCCTCGGCTGCCTTTTCGATGCGGGGCCGTTCGTGTTGATAGCGCTGGAAGGCCTCATCGGCGCTCAGGGGCACGGCTGACCCAGCCAAGCGTTGGGGAGGGTGCCGCGGAGCATCACGCCTGGGCCGGTGGGAGCGCGTGTCCGTTGTGGGCAGGCGTGGCTTGTTTGGGGAGGGCGCGGATTGTCTCGAATCCAGGAAGTGTCTCGGCCTGGGTGGGCTGCTCAGGGCGCTGAGTGGGTGGTTTGAGAGGGCGGCCTGCTGCTCCGCTGCTGGTCTTGGTGACGGTCGAGGTGACTGTCACCGTCGTCCGGCCGTCGCCGAGGTCCTCTACTTGGATGGTTCCGTCCTGCATGGCTTCTACCGGGGCGACGAGGAAGGCACCGTTGGACAGGTCCACTCGCATTTTCTGGAGCCTGTTACTGATGAGTTCGGTGTTCTTCTCGAAGGTGCCGATAGGGACGTCGTTCTCGGCGAGGAATGCGGCAAGGTCGGCCTGGTGCGCGTCGCGCAAGTGGGTGCGGATGAACTCCGTGGGGTCCAGTGTCGGGGTAGGCCTCTGGAGTTCCACCATCGTGGCCAGGACGTAGTTCATACGGGTGTCTGAGTCCGTGCAGCGGCTGTTGACCCAGTTCATCGCGGTGTCGTGGAAGCGGCGGGTCAGTTCCCTGGGGTCGTTTTGATGCCGACAGCCCAGGAACTTCTCGAGGAAGAAGCGGGCAACGTCCTTGCCCGATGTCTGGGGGTCTGCGGCCCATCCCTGAAGCCCTGATTCAGCCAGCCCCTCTTCGGAGAAGAGGGCTACTTTGTACACCTTGGATTTCTGGGTGAGCAGGAGGTCATCGAGGTACTGCATGGCGAAGGTGCGCAGGCCGTCGGTGACGATCTCGTTGGTCTGCATGCCGGTCTCGTGCTCGAGTTTGACCATCAGCAGCGCCTGCTGGCTGTCCAGGCGTGCGGAGGCGACCAGGAGAAGCCCGGCCGGGTTGTTTCCTCCTTGGCTGTCGCGCAGTGCGTGTGCCAGCTCCCCGGAGACTTGGACGAGGTCCTGTTCAGCGCCGAGGAAGGCGCGGACCGCGTCGGGCAGGGGGGACTTGAGTTCCGGGTCCTCGATGACCTCGCGCCCCAGACGGGCGAAGACGTCACGCAGTTTGCCCTGGAGTTCGTAGCGCACGTCTTCGTCCAGGCGGCAGAACGTCTGGCTGAGCTGGAGCGGAAAGAGCTCCTCGCCCTGGGCGCTCCTGGGCACTACGTGGACGATGGCCTGGTCCACGACGAGGTCCCCGAAGTCGGTCCGCACTGCCACCCCACGCATCCCGCCGGCACCCCCGTAGGCCGGACGCCGTCTCGCCAGACGCAGTCCGGAGTGGAGCCAGCCCCGTCCCGCGGCGTACGTCTGTGCGACATCACCTGGCCCGGGGCAGGGCGGGCCCGTTCCGGGCCTGTCCGTGTCACGTGCCAACAATCGTGCCGCTCATCGTAACGGAGCGTGCGAAGGCTATGGCAGGGATACCGGGAGTGGTGGCTGAACTTCGCCGGTGCGATGAAGTGTGCCGACAGCCTGCTGCCCGTACGCCGCTCTCCGACGTGTCCGCTGGCGGCCGTGCATGATTTCCTTCGGTTCCAGGGGTGGTGTCGCACATGCGCTGGCGCCGGTTGTAGGGGGGTTGGAAGTGACGCATGCACCGCCCGTCCTGAGCGCCACCGCGTTCCCGATCTCCGCCGTGCCCGAAAGGCATCCGCTTTCATACCTCCATGCCAGTCCCCCTGGCTCGCCGCGTTCCCGCCCGTTTCTGCGACGGCAGGCGTCAGATTCACGCCCCCATCCTCCGGGGAGCCTGGGGCCTATCGGGCGGGGCAGCGATGGCCGGTTCGGCCGTGCGAGTCGGCTTTCGTGTGCGGTGGGTAGGGTTCAGGCGGCGAAGCCGATGTTGGTGACGTACTCGTACTGGCCCCACTGCGAGCCGAGGTCGACGATCTGCTCGATCCAGGCGTCGTCCAGGGCCCGGTCATCGCCGGTGGACCAGGCGCCGATGATGGCCTCCCAACGGCGGATGTTGAGGGTGCGGAATTCCACGGCCCGCTGCTGGGAAGGTCGCACGCCGGACTGATTGAGCGGGTGGATCTCGACGCGGGTACCGCGGCCGGTGCGGTTGAGGCGGGCCAGGAGGTAGCGGGCGACGTTGTGGCGGCGGACCGTACGGTAGGCGGCTTCGATCCGGGCGAGGTTCTGTGGGGTGGGATTGCGGGTGCCGGCCAGCCATGCCTTCAGGGTGCGGTCGGTGACGGTCAGGCCCGCGTCGTGGGCGGCGGCGCGGGCGCGGGGGGTGCGGGTGAGATAGTGCAGACGGGCCATAAGGCCGCGCCGGGTGGTGACGGGCGAAGCGATGAAGTCGGCAAGGGCGTCGAGCTGGCGGGCGACGGCCTCGTAGCCCTTGATTCCTTGGGCGCCGTACTTGCCGAAATCGATGGTGCGCTCGGGCACGTGAACTCCCCCTGTCAGTCCTCGTCGGTCTGTCCGGCCGCGGCCGGGTCGGTGGGTACGGTGCCGACGGCGTACACGTCCTTGACCTTCACTTCGGAAACTCCACGGCCTTCTGGGAAGACACGCCGCCAGTCGCCGACGACGTGGAGTTCGTCGGTGCCCATCGCGCGGACGACCGCCAGGCCGGCGTCGTGCGCCCTGAGGGCTTTGGCCCAGAGGTTGGCGAACGCCTGCGAGCGGATCAGGTGCATCCAGTCCGGACGGTACAGCTCCCGGTTGTAGTTCGACTCCCCCATCGTCGAGACAAATTTCGAATACATCGCCTTCACGTACTCCAGCATCACCTCGTCCCCCTCGGCGATAGCCCGGTCCCGGGCATCCTTGAGAGTGATCCGGAACTTCTCCAGCAAGCTCTCCGTCGCACCCGAGGTGAACGACTCATGGATCTCAGGAGGTTCACACAGAGCGTACTTCGGGCCGGACAGACGCAGCAGCAGGCGCAGGGTGGGCTCGGTGACCCACAGCGGGCCGGGCTCGTCACGGCTGCCGATCGGGTTGGGCAGATACGCGCCGTGCTCCCATGCGGGCGGAGTGATCAGGTGGACCCCGGCCCGGCGCCGGTCATGCCCGCCGCCGGTGGAGTGCTCCAGCTGCCCGAGCGGCAGGTGCGTCTTGAGCGCGCTGAGATAGGCGCCGTTGATGTCCAGGGCCGTCACCTCGTGCACGCCGGAAGGCAGTTCGGGGCGGGTCCACCTGGGGCGGGCCTCCCAGATCTCGTCGGCACCGCGCGCGGACTGCTTGCGCAGGATGTCCGGGATCCACGGGTGAGCAACGATCGCGTAGCGGCCGCCCCTACGGGTCTCGTCCAGCAGAGCCATCGCATCCGGGATCGCCCGCTTGACCAAGACTGCGGTCGCCGCCTCCACATCGCCCTCGTGCGCCTCGAGCGCCTCGGCCACGGCCGCCTCAATCGGGGCGGACGACGGGTCCGTGTCGGACGCGGCCCGCACACGCCAGCCGGCGGGCGCGGCCTGTACGGGTTTCGTCGTGCGGCCCTCCGGCCGTTTGGCCGGGGGGCCGGGCGCGGGGGCTGTGGTGGCGCACTGGGTGGGGTCGAGGTGCTGGGGGAAACCGGCGACCTGGTCGCGGGCAGGCTGCCCGCACAGGACACACGGCTCGGGCGCGGCCAGAGCTTCGACGTCGTCCATGTCGTCGCCTGCGGCCATGCCTCCGCCGGCTGCCGGGAACGTTGTGCTCTCGTCCAGTGCGGGCTGGGGCGCGGCTGCTTCGTCTGCGGGCGGTGGGGCGGGGGGTGCGAGTTTCGCGGCCAGGCCGTCCAGGAGGTAGGCGTACTTCGTTCTGAGTTCCCCGGAGGGATCCCGGCCGGTCTCCCACCCCGTGACCGTGGACGGGCTCACCCCGAGCACTCGGGCCACCTCGGCCTTCGACAGGCCGGCCCGCTCACGCAGGTCACGGCGCACCTGCGCCTCGGGCAGCGCGGGTTGGGGCGTGAGGGAGGCGAGCAGCGAGTCGATCGCGTCGAAGTCGCTCATCACACCGCGGCTCTCAGAGGTAGGTGACGGGGTTGCGGGAGAGGTGCGGGCTCGGAGTGGGACGGCCCACCCGCGCATCGCCGCGCAGCAGGGCACCCTCGAGGGCGTAACGGTCACCGTGCTTGGAAATCCCGGTGATCCTCGCGACCGCAAGCACCATGCCGTCGGTATTGACGATCTGCACCTCGTCCTGGGACAGAGCCCGGTCGGCGTTGAACTTCCAGATGCCGCGCCCCGCCTGCCAGACTTCCTCCTCCGACATCCCCGGACGCCATCCGACCGTGGCGCGCCCCAGCCCGTCGCCGGTGCCAGCGGGCCGTTCGGCACCCAGCTGGATCTGCAGCACTCCTTCCCACCACCCTCCCACCAGAGAACTCTTCAACTTGTTGTGAAGTTACCAGCAACCGCGTAACTTCACAACAAGTTGAAGAGTACCAACGTGTCCGGCGGGCAGCCGAGCCCGCCGCCGCCCTGGCAACCAAGGGAGACATATGGCCAAGGCCACGGTGAGGTACTGCGCGGCGTCCGCGAGGACACCTGCACCTCATGCGGCACACCCTGCAGCGAGCTGGTCCACATACGGTTCACTCCCGACGCGGACGTCCGCCGCTGCAGCGAATGCGGCGGCGAGATCCCGCTGGAGATCCTCGTCTCCGCCCCGCCGAGCGAGGTCACCCACCCCAGCGCCGACCAACCGGCCTGGCGGGGCGACCCATTGTGCCCGGCACCGTCTCACCACTGCCGTTCACACCGCCCGGCACACGCGCCGCACGGATCACCCGCCCGGCCACCACGCGCCCGGCCTCCCTCGCTGCCGGGGAAGGCCGCGGAAGGTCAGCAGTACGGCCAACAGATCCCCTGCCCACGGCCTCTGATCGCACGCCACTCAAGGACGGGGACACGGCCCGCGGCAGCATGGATCCAGCCCCCGTGGCAGGCACGGTTGAGGATCCCATCGAAAACGTGCCAGTCGGCATGGTGCCCACAGGCAGCGCACCGGTTCGGGTTGAAGCTGCGCCCCCGCTGCCACGCGGGACGGCCGTGCAGCTGTGCCGCGATGTCCGCCGTGTCACCGTCCGGCGCGGCCAGGATGCGACGCGCCATGTCGACCGCCTCGGGAAAGTCCGTGGTGGTGAACTCCTCGCCGCGCGGCCGGTACGACGGCAGCAGCCCGAACACCCACCACAGGGAAAAGGAGCACCGCTCGCACAGCGCCTCATACGCCAGCACATCCACCTGCAGCGAGCCCACCGGACCGCACCTCCTCCACGGTGATCCTGGCACACCGCACCCTGATGCCCAGTCAGGAGACTCCTATCGAGGGCTGCGGCTCTCGATCGCGGGAAGACGGTTCAGGATGGGATGCCGTCGGGGCATGCATGACCGACAGGTGGCCCGACATGCCGGAGGTGAGAAACACGTAACCGCCGAGCATGCTGACGCGGCGCCTCAAAACGGTGAGAGGCGCGCGACCTCTTTCACCGCGGACGTCAGCCGGTCCGCCCGCAGTACCAGCTCACCGACGAAGCCCACGCCGACGTCACCGTCTCCACCGCGCACAAGGCCAAAGGCCTCGAATGGCCCGCCGTCCAAATCGCCGACGACTTCCCCCCGCCCCAGGACACCGACCAGCACGACCCCCACGGCCGCCCGATCCCCCAACCGGTCAACGACACCGACGTCCGCCTCGCCTACGTCGCCGTCACCCGCGCCCGCCACCACCTCGACCTCGGCGGCCTCTCCTGGATCAACGCCCACCCCACCCCGTCAACCGCCCCACTCCACCAGACGCTGACGCCGACAGCGGGTCCTCAGCGGGCCCAGGTTTCAGGTTGCCAAGATCGTCACGCGGTCGAGCCGGACCGCCATCGGTGACGCGGCAATCGCGCCGACCACGTCCTTGGACAGGTCGTCCGCTACCTCTCCGAAGATCGTGTACTGCCCGTTCAGATGGGGTGCCGAAGCAAGGGTGATGAAGAACTGCGAGCCGGTGCTGTCCCTGCCGAGATTCGCCATGGCAAGTTGGAAAGGCCGCTCGAATCCCCGGTCCGGATGGATTTCGTCGGGTATCCGGTATCCGGCACTGCCGTGCCCAGTGCCCAGCCGGTCGCCGCCTTGGACGACAAACCCGGGCACTCGACGGTGGAAGACCGTGCCGTCGTAGAAACCGCCCTCCCGGTGGCTCCCGTCAAAGGGTCGGTCCAGGTACGGCTCCCGGTCGCCAGACCCACGAAGTTGTCCGCAGTGTAGGGAGTCTCATCGGGGCGCAGGGTGAGGTGGATGTCGCCACGTTCGGTGTGCAGGACTGCGGCCAGGGATCGGTAGGTCCTCAAGAAGGAGGAGAAGGGTCGACGGGCGGGTGTCTGGCGGACCCGTACCGGGGAGTCGCGCAGCGGGTCGCTCAGGGGGTCGAACGCGTTCCGGTCGCTGCGGTCGCCGCATCCGACCGTGCCTGGCGCGCTGGTGTGCAGGCCGGTCGCGTTCCATCCCGACGAATCCACGGGAATCTCGGCCGGGGAGGCCGGGTGTGCCCCGAGCCATACCGGATGGCCCTCCACCAAGTCAAGGCGGTGTGCCCGCCACAGCTCCCGGACTTCGGCTGAGGCATGCGTCAGCAGCGTGTCGAGATCGGTCGCTGCCTGGGCGTCCAGCACCACACGTGTGGTCGTCGTGTCGTGATACTTGTCGAAGAGCGAGCCGTTGTTGTGCTCCAAGGTGAAGCACTGATCGACGAAGACCTGGTCGGGCAGCTCGTGCTGGACGTAGCGCCGCATCATGGCGGCCACCGGAGCCCACGCCTCTCCGCCGAACTCCACGCCCGGACCGGCGAATGCCTCGGTGGCGAGCCGCA
Source organism: Streptomyces sp. NPDC096310 (assembly GCF_044763125.1). Classification (NCBI taxonomy): domain Bacteria; kingdom Bacillati; phylum Actinomycetota; class Actinomycetes; order Kitasatosporales; family Streptomycetaceae; genus Streptomyces; species Streptomyces sp. NPDC096310. The sequence goes on from NZ_JBIWFO010000043.1 coordinate 8,053, forward strand.
GCGCCAGACCGTGGCCCCTCTCGCGGCGCAGCCGCTGCCATGTGACGCGGCTGTCGCCCTGGTTGATCTCCGTGATGAAGTCGGCCAGTTCCCTCGGATAGTGCTGGGTCCTGGCTCGTTCATAGTGCCCGAGCTCGTTGCCGATCACGTTGTCCAGGTGTCCTGCCAGTTCTGCACACAGGTGGGGCAGCCAGCGGAACAGCCGTGCTCTGGCCGTGCGGTCGCCCGCCGCGGTCAGCCACTCCAGGAGGTAGAAGTCCGCGGCAAGCGAGGACGGGTCGACGGAGTCGACGAACCACCGCAGACTGTGGGCGGAAAGTTCCGCGGCCATCAGCGTCAGCGCTTCGTCGCGGTCGATGTCGCCGTCGAGGTGGCGGGGCCAGTGCCGTTCGGCCACGGAGTACAGCCGCGCGTAGCGCCACTTGGCGCCGAGCACGTCGGCGCAGGGGCGGTGTGCGGGGTCCAGCGCGCGGACCAGATGACCTGCGGTCATCTCTACGAGGATCTTGGTGAGGATGACGCGTAGCCGACGCTGGTAGGGAGCACTGCCGGGCAGGCGACGGACCAGCTCGGTGGACAGGTGGCCCTCGGGGATGGCCCCCGATTTCAGCTGTGCCCAGCCCAGCATGGTCAGGACGGCGTCCGCGAGCGTCGATCCGCGAAAGCGGCGGCAGTCGACGTAGAGGCCCGTGACCTTGCCTGCGTAGGTCAGGAAGCCCGTGGCGGGCGGGGCCGGGGCGAGCGGCACGAGGTGGAGGTCCAGCGTCCGCTCGGTCTCGGCCGTGCCCAGCGCCGCGCAGAGGGGAGCCAGGTAACGCTCGGGCGCCAGGAAGTCGTTGATCTCCACGGCCGCCTGCTTGCGGATCTCCTCGAACGCGGGGAGCGCCTCGGCGAGGGTCGGGGCCGCCGCGGTCAGCGCGGTGGTGAGGAGTTCCGTTCCGGGGCGAAGGCGGTCGTCGTCGACGAGGGTGATGAGGTCCTCCGGCCGGCGGGCGGCGGCCAGGAACGCGGGGAGGCCGGAGCCGACGACCCCCGCCCATGACCACAGTCCGTCACGGAACAGGTCCGTCTGCGGGGTGACCGGTCTGGGCAGGAAGTTGGACTCCCAGGAACCGGTGCGCCCGATCAGCTCGCGCTGCAGCGCGAGGGCGAGGTCGAGAGTGGTGCTGCGTTTCTGACGGAACCTCACATCGCTCCCCACTGTCCGCCCTGCTCTGTGAGCAGACCCGCTTCCCGCGACTCGGTGGTGATGCGCCAGCACCGCTTCTCGGTCAGCGCAGCGAACGCCGGCGCCTCCTTCGACAGACCCAGCGCATGCTCCGTGACGGTCTGGGCGGACAGCCTGTGGCTCAGGCCCCAGACCAGCGCCACGTCGGGCGTCAGGCGGAAGTGCCGGCCAGCGGGCTCGACCAGCGTCACCGTGTCGTCGTAGGCGCGCGGGAAGAACGTCGGGGACCTCCGCAGCGGACCACTCCCCGCCAGCCAGGCCGGCCAGTGGGAGACCTCGACGCCGTGCCAGCCGAGGGTGGCTGTGGCGATCAGACAGGTCTGCGCGAACGACGTCAGCGCGGTCAAGCCGGCCTGCGGGTCGACGGCCAGGGGGTCGTCCCGCAGTAGCCGTTGGAAATCCGCGAAGGGAAAACCGTCGGGGCCGCTGCGAGCGAGCTGCCGCCACACCCATTTCTCGCCGAAGTAGAGGTCCCCACCCGCTGCGGCCAGCGCCTTGCCCGCGCAGACCAGACCGCGCCGGCCGGCGAGCGCGGCCGCGTCGAGGTCGTTCGGGTCGTCCGAACGCTGGAGCCCGAGACAGTCCTCGGCCGCGAAGAACGCGGCGAGTATCCAGGCGTTCATGACCAGGCGGGACAGCCGCAGCGGGTGTTCGTCGAGCCGTTTGCGCAGCGCGGCCAGCGCGCCCGAGTCGGTCGCGATGTCACCCGTGAACAATCGGACCGTCAGCGCGATCTCACGGTCCGACAGTGTCCGGCCCGCATGGTCCGAGCGCAGGTCCGTGCCGAGGACCCGGTCGACGAGCGACTCCAGGGTGTCCAGCCGGACATGCTGTACGTCGACACGGATGGTGTCGGCGAACATCTGCTGCCGTTTCTCCTCCGCCGGGGAGCCGACCAGATAGACGTCGATGTCGCTGGTGGCGCTGCCCAGTCCGACCACCGAACTGCCGGCGACGAACGCGGCGGGAGCCTCCGTGGACGCGGCCAGGCGGGACGCGATGCTCCTGCCCAGGCGCACTCTGTCGCGTGCCGATGCCGCTGCTGTCATGCGCTCTCCTCCCTTGACACGGGTCCGCGACGGCTACCAGCTGGGGTTCTCCGGCAGCGCGAGCCCGAGGTACTTGCCGTCGTCGGACACCATCACGCCCGCGCGGCAGCACTGTTCGAGGAAGGCGGTCACGTCGTCATCGGTGACGGCCAGACCCTGCGCCGCCACGTGGCGGGAGACCGCCGCCGCCGACCGGGGTGCGTCGCCGCAGGCCTCGTAGACGTCCGCCTTCCAGCCCGTGAGGACAGCCCGACGGGGCTGGTCGGTCCTGCGGTCGATCACTGTCAGTTTCCCGGGCAGCCGCTGGTAGACGAGGCTGGGCTTCGCCTCGGTGAAGCGGGTCTGCCAGTGTGAGACGGCGGCGTTCAGCGCGGCCACCGTCTCGTGGGACACCGTGCCGGACGCTTCGTAGTCGAAGAAGTACGCGATCTTCTCGAGGGCCAGCGAGGCCGGATAGACGTGGCTGTAGCTGGCCCGCGGCCGGAGGTTGTCGATGGGGAAGGACGGGTCGGTGAAATAGGGGCTGAAGCGCTCCAGCCAGATCCTGCCACAGCCGCCGGGCGGCTGGAGATGGTGCAGCAGCGGGAGCAGGCGCAGTTGCTCGGCGTAGTCCTCCTCGGTCTCTCCCGGGAATCCCGCCAGGATGTTCCAGGCCACGTCGATCCCGTAGTAGGCAGCCCATTTCAGCAGCCGGATGTTGATCAGCTTGCTCGCGCCCTTGCGCATCAGCTGCAGCACATGGGTGCTGAGGCTCTCGATGCCGGGCTGGATGCGCAGTATTCCGGCGCTTTTCAGGGTCGCGAGCTGTTCCCGGGTGAGATTGGCCTTCACCTCGAAGAAGAGGTTCACGTCCCAGTGCTCCTCGGCAAGCTGCGCGCACAGCGAGGAGAAATACCCCATGTCGAGGATGTTGTCGACGGTGTCGACATGCACCACCGGGTAGTCGCGCAGCAGGGCTCTCAGCTCGGTGAACGCGCGCTCACCGGACTTGGAGCGGTACGCCATGCCGAGCGCGTTGAGGCCGCAGAAGGTGCAGTGGTGTTTCTGGCCCCACCAGCATCCCCGGGAGAACTCGACCGGCAGCCGTATGGGGGTCCGGCCCAGCAGCCGGGCGCGGTCGAAGCGCTCCACCCAGGTGAAGTAGTCCCGGTAGTCCGGGGTGGGAAGGTCGTCGAGGACCTGCGGGCGCGGGGCGTCGGCAGTCGGCGGTACGTCCGTGGCGGGATGCCGCAGGACTCCAGGAATGGGGGTGTTCGTGCCGTCGGCGACGTTCTTCAACAGTGCGGGGAACACGAGATCGCCCTCGCCGGCCACCACGTAGTCGAGCCAGGGCAGCTTCCTCGCGTACTCGGCCCCCATCTCCCCGTCGGAGTTGGCACCCCCGTACGCCAGCGTCACGCCCGGGCAGAATTCCTTGATCTTTCTCCCCAGTGCGAGCGACGCCGCGTTCTGCAGGAAGGTGGAGGTGAATCCGATGACGTCGTACTCCCCCCACTCCGGTCTGGCCGCGCATTCGGCGATCCAGTCCGGCAGCCTCTCACGGCGCAACTCCACGAGATCCTCGAGGCCTTTGCCGGTGAGCTCGTCCCAGATGGACTTCACCTCCGGGTACGCGGCGAAGTAGTCGTCGTCCGGGGTCACTTCGCCGAATGCGGCGTAGGAGAACAGCCATTCCCCCATCAGGTGGAGCCGCTCGGAGGCGATGTTGGCGATTCCGTCGTAGGCCTTACTGCCGAAGAAGGAGGCGAACTCGATGTTGAGGTAGTGGCTGTCGCACTCGTGGCCGGCCCTGCGGGCGATTGACTGCAGCAGTCCGCACTGGATGGAGGGCGCGTGAATGCGTGCCCAGGGCATGTTCACCAGGGCGACACGCAGGGCTCTGCTGGGCGGCGAAGCGGACTCCTCATGGTCCGCTTCGGTCCGCACAGCCAGAGGCAGGCGGATGATGCTCATCGGTTTCCCCTCGGGTGTGGGCACGTCGGTCACTCGAAGTCGTCGTGGCCGTGTCTGCTCGCGCGCCGGGCCTGGTGGAGGATCGACAAGGCGGCGAGGACGGTGAACCCGAGACCGGCGGCGACCTCCAGCCCCAGGTCGCCGAGCCAGGGCCGGCCGTCCATCCCCGCGCGGACGGCGTCCAGGCCGTGCCGGGCCGGCAGCACCTGGCCGATCGCGTCCACCCATCCCACCCGGCCGGGCGGGACGATCGCGCCACTGCACAGCATGACGAGGTAGGACAGGACGTTCGGGGCCACCACATCGGCCCGTTTGCCGACGGTCATCGTCGCTCCCGCGAGCCCCAGCACGCTGAGCGTCAGAGCGATCAGCGCGTACACCCACGCCCAGGGCAGCAACCGCAGGGCGAAGTCCGTCATACCGAGCAGGGGCGCCGCGATCGCGCCCTGCACGACGAGGAGGCTCCAGCCCATGACGGGATAGGGCAGCGCCCGGGCGATCTGGGTGACGGTGGGCGACAGCGCGCCGGTGCGCACCCGCGCGAAGGTGGCGTACTGCTTGTCCAGGACGGGCACGGCGACCACACCGTTGACGTTGGTGCTGCTCAACGCCAGTACGAGCGAACCGGCGAAGGCGTACTCGCGGTGTCCGGGACCGGCGAGGACGCCGGCGAGCGTCGTGAAGAACAGAATCTGCAGAACCCCGCGCGGCAGTGTCGCGCCGAGCAGGCCGGCAGGCGTCTGGAGCGCGCGGTACTCGAGCCAGCCCATACGGGCGGCCTCAGCCGCCCGCCAGGCCAGCAAGGCACGGGCCGGGACGGCGCCGTGCGCCGGGGCGGTGTCAAGCGAGGTCAAGCGAGGTCAAGCGAGGTCAAGTGTGCCCTCCCTCCGAGACCTCTCGACGGACCGGCTGTAGGCGAAGCCCGCGGTAAAGAAGTAGGCGAGCGTCAGCAGCATCGCCGCACCCAGCGGGGCGACCGAGACGCCGCCGGTGGCCGCGTCGACCAGACAGTCCTTGATCCAGTGCAGGCTGAGCAGATCGGGTGCCCAGCGCAGCCAGGCGGGCAGCGCGTGGGTGGGGATGAGCAGCCCGCCCACGGCGAAGACCGGGTACATCAACGCGTGGGACCACACCAGGCCGTTGCGGGTCACCAGGAAGAGGCAGGACACCAGCGCCCCGAGAGCGGTGGCGGAGCACACCAGAACCATGAGCGACACGACGATCCACAGCGGGTGCGACACCCCCAGCGGCAGCCCCAGCGCCACCGCCGTGACGCCGGTGCTGACGAGGATCGCGCCGACGCTGGTGACGGTCGCGCCCAGGCTCTTGCCCAGCAGCACCAGGTACGGCGACCAGACTCCGGAGACACAGCGGGCGAGCGTGCCGAAGCTGCGCTCGCGGCGCAGGACCCCTCCGCTCATCCACACCGTGGAGCCCCACAGCGCGGTCAGCATCACGGCCACAAGGAGCTCGGCCGCGCCGTCGGGGTCGGGGCGACCGGTCTCCACCGCGATGATCAGGAACACGGCGGGGAGCATGCCGGAGTTGACCAGCAGCAACGGATTGCGCTGCATGGCCCGCTGTTCCATGCGCAACGCGGTCACGAACATCCACAGGGCGCCGCTCACCGCACTCCACCGACCTGGCTGCCGGCGGCCAGACGCGCGGCCACGTGGGAGTAGACGTCCTCCAGCCGAACCGGCTCGATATGCACGTCCATGACGCTGACGTGCGCCAGCGCCTGCTCCAGCAGACCGAACGAACCGACGCTCCAGTCACGGACGTGCAGCCGGAGGGTCCACGCCCCGTCGGCCACGTCGACACCGCCGACGGCGATGTCGCGGGACGACACCGCGCCACCGTCTGGCGGGCTGCCGGTGCCGCGCACGATCACCGTGGCGGTGTAGCCGGCCTGGCGGGCGAACTCCTCAACCGGCAGGTCCGCCGCGAGGGTGCCGTCCGCGAGGATGATCACCCGGCCGGCGAGGCGTTCAATGTCGAGCAGATAGTGGCTCGTGAGCAAAACGGACACGCCGGTGTCGCGCAGTGCTGCGACGGTGCCGCGCAGTCGGTCGGCCTCGACCGGGTCGAGACCCACAGTCGGTTCGTCGAGCAGCAGCACGCGCGGCTCGGCAATCATGCCGATGGCGATGTGCAGTCGCTGGCGCATGCCCTTGGAGTACGTCTCCACCGCGCGGTCAGCCGCGGCACCCAGGCCGACTTCCTCCAGCGCGGCGTCCAGCTTGGTTTTCAGGCCGCGTCGGCCTACGCCGGCGAGCATGGCGAAGAACCGCAGGTTGTCGCGGCCGTTCAGCTTGGCGTAGAGGCCGCGGTCGCCGCCCAGCACGACGCCGGTCATCCGGCGTACCGTGCGCAGATCGCGTGTGACGTCGTGCCCGAAGATACGGGCGGTGCCGGTGCTGGGCAGCAGCAGGGTGGCGAGGATCTTGGTGAGGGTGGTCTTGCCGGCTCCGTTGCTGCCGAGCAGGCCCACGATCTCGCCGGCTCCGACCTGGAAGCTGACGTCTCGCAGCGCCGCAATCTCGCGTCCGCGGTCGGTGAAGCTACGGCCGAGGTGTTCCACGGCGATCGCCGGCTCGCTCAACGTCCTGCCTCCATCGGGTGAACATCCGCCGCTCTTCGGGCGAGGGCGGCACGTGCTGCGGCGAGCCTGGCCAGGGGGACGCGTGGCGGCGCGCACGAGATGTGGTCGAAGCCCGCCTCGGTGAAAAACCGCACGGCCGCCGCGTCGGCCGCCTGTTCGCCGCAGACGCCGAGCGTGATGTCCGGGTGTACGGCTCGTGCCTCCTCGGCGACCTGGCGAGCCAGGGTGCCGACCGCTTCGACGTCCAGTCGAGCGAAGGGGGATTCGGCGATCAAGCCCATGTCCTGGTAGGCGGGCAGCAGATACTTTTCGGCGTCGTCGCGGGACAGGCCCCAGACGAGTGCGGTGAGGTCGTTGGTGCCCAGGGACAGGGAGTCCGCTCGGCGTGCGATCGACCGGGCCAGCAGCGCGGCCCGCGGGGTCTCGATCATGGCTCCCAGCGAGATGCCCGCCTCGGCCGGGGAGGTTCCCAGGTGAGCACAGACGTCGTCGAGGATGCCCCGGACGAAGTCCAGTTCCGCCGGCGCGCTCACCATGGGGACCAGGAGTTCGGGCCGCGGGTCGCGGCCGTCGCGTCGCAGCGCGAGCGTCGCCTGCGCCAGTGCCTTGATCTGTACGGCCGTCAGCGTCGGGAGCAGGACGCCCATCCGCACGCCGCGCACCCCGAGCATGGGGTTGTGCTCGTGCAGGCGACGGGTGATGTCGAGCCGGTCCCGGTCGGCCAGCGCGCCGGTGGCCTCCGTGGTCAGGGAGAGTTCTGTCAGGTCGGGGAGGAATTCGTGGCGCGGGGGATCAAGCAGGCGGATGGTGACGGGCAGTCCGTCCATCGCCGCGAGGACGTCCGTGATCTCCGTCCGCAGGAGGGTGTGCAGGGTGGCGAGGTCCTCGGTCATGTCGGGGCCGGGCCGGGCCATCAGGACCCGTTGGAGCACCTGGTGGCGCTCGCCGAGGAACATGTGCTCGATCCGGCAGAGTCCCACCCCGCCCGCGCCCAGCGCCCGTCCCGCGGCGGCGTCGGCGCCGGTGTCGGCGTTCACGCGCACCGTGATGCCGGGCAGCGCGGACAGCGCGTCGTCCAGCCAGCCGGGCAGTTCCAGGGCGGCCCGTCGTTTGGTGGAGGACTGCTTGCGGCCGCCGAGGTGGATCACTCCGGTGCGGCCGTCCACGGTGACCAGATCGCCGGCCCGGACGGTGTCGCCTCGCGTGGTGTGCAGGGTCTTGGCGTCGGCGTCCAGGACGCCGTCGACGAGGGCCGCGACGGCCGGCAGCCCGAGTCCGCGCGCCACGACTGCGGCGTGCGACGTCAGTCCACCTCGCTCGGTGACCACGGCCGTCGCGGCCAGCAGGCCCGGGAGGTCCGCCGGCCTCGACTCGGTGAGGACCAGCACCGGCTGTTCTCCCTCGGCCCGCGCGGCAACGGCCTCGGCCGCGCTGAAGACGACGGTACCGGAAGCGATGCCGGGAGACACTCCGAGACCGCGCGCCGCCACGGGCAGCTCGAGGGACGGCACGGCCATGGAACGCGCATGCTCGACGTCCACGGGCTCCACCAGCGACGCCGCCTGTCCGGGGGTCAGCCGGCCGCGTTCGTACCGGGTGGCGACGGCGCGCAGGAGAGCGGCGCCGTGCAGGGAGGCTCGGGTGGTGCTGACGATGTGGGCCCTGCCGTGTTCGATGACGAACTCCACTCGGACCGGCCAGTCGAGTTCGGTCTCGGCGGCGTGCACCGCCTGCCGCAACTCGGGGCCCCACGGCTGTGTCTCGATGAGTTCGCCGAGATCCACGCCACCCGCTGTCAGCAGCTGGGCTCCGGACCCCCCGGCGAGATAGGAGCCGGTCACGACCGGCTGGCCGGTCGACAGGTCGCAGGAGTGGGCCAGACCGCTGCCTGAGTCGGGGCCGCACCACAGCGGCTGCCGCCCGAGCTCGAACCGGGCCGCACCGGGCTCGGCTCTGACCAACGCCCGTACCACAGCGATCACTTGTTCGATGGGATCGTCCGGCAATACGGCGTCGGGGTCCGCGACGGCCAGGGCGGCCGCCAGTTCGGCCCTGCGCCGCGTGGCGAAGCCGGCACCGGCACCGGCACCGGCACCGGCAAGCCCTGCCAGCCACTGTCGACTGGCAGGGCTCATACCGAGAAACGACAGACAGCTTCCCTTCAGGCAGGGAAGCCAAGCTGTCAGGAAGACGGGACGCTCCGCGCTCCCGAGGCGACCGTCGGGATCAAGCTCGGCGATCGCCTCACGGAGCGTGGCGTCAACGGCATCGACCGGCAGCCGCAGCACTGAACCAGCAGGAAGAGCGACCGGCAGATGATCCATGACCACGTACTGAATCCCCATCCCCCGAGGGCGAGGTCCGGCACCGTTTCCGGTGGTGAACCTCTGGTGTCAACGGGCCCCCGCAGCGCCGGGGGCGGATCGACGAGCGGACGTTACCGGCTCACGAACTCCGGGCGGACACCGAGCAGGTACACACGGTCGTCCAGGTCGGCGGCATCCTCCGGGGTGATCGGAGAGAATTCCAGCTCGGCCAGGTCGGCGAGCTCCTCGACGTTCGAGTTTGACATGTCCATGATTCGACGCTAACGGCAGTCATCTCTTGCCACAAGATGAACTCTGCATGTTCATAAGCAAGTTGACTAGGTATCGACTGTCCCGAAAAGCACGCATCATCTAAATGCCGCTGATTACCGGGAACACTCCCAGGTTGTGGCCGACCGAAATTTTCCGGCCATTCCACGAAGAGATCCACAAGGCCTCCGCGCTATGCTCACGTCGTGCGGATTACCAAGTACGCCCACTCCTGTGTCCGGTTGGAGCACGACGGCGGCACGCTGATCATCGATCCCGGCGTCTGGAGCGAGCCCGAGGCACTCTCGGGCGCAGACGCGGTCCTGGTGACCCACGAACACGACGATCACATCGACCTGCTGCGGCTGAAGGGGCTGGGCGTGCCCGTCTACGCCCCCAAGTCGGCGCGGATCCCGAGCCTGGACTTCACCGGCGTCGTCGCCGGGGAGGAGTTCACCGCGGCGGGCTTCCGGGTGGCCGCCCAGGGCGGGCAGCACGCCCGCATCTACGGCGCCCTCCCTGACTGCGCGAACCTGGGCTACCTCGTGGAGGACCACCTCTACCATCCTGGGGACTCCCTTCACCGTCCCGACCGACCGGTGGAGACCCTGCTGGTCCCCCTACAGGGGTCATGGATGAAGACGGACGAGGCCATCGACTTCGTCCGCGCCGTCGATCCGGAACGGGCCTACGGCATCCACGACGGGCAGGTCAACGAGCGGGGCCTGGGCAGCCTGAACGGCTGGCTCGCCGACCAGTGCGGCGGCCGCTACCACTGGCTCGCGCCGGGGTCGTCCGCCTGATGACCGAGCCGTCCACCCCCACCCTCTATACCGTCGCCGGTCTGCGAGGACCGGGACGCCTGAGCACCATGGCCCGGCCTCACGGCCACGGGCGTCTGGCCAGCGACATGGTGGCCCTGCGCGGCGCCGGCACCGACGTCGTCGTCTGTGCCCTCCCCGACGCCGAACGCACCGAACTGGGGCTCGCCGACGAGCCCCGCCTCGCCGAGGCCGCCGGGCTGCGGTTCGTCGCGCTGCCCATTCCCGACTTCACGGTCCCGCCGGTCCGCGTCGTGCTGCCGGTGCTGCGGGAACTCGCCGAGGAGCTGCGGGGGGCGCCCATGTCGTTGCGCACTGCCGCTGTGCCATCGGACGGTCCTCCCTGATCGCGGTCTGCCTGATGATCCTGGAAGGCATGGCGCCGGAGACTGCTTGGACGGCCATGGAACGGGCTCGGGGGACGAGGGTGCCGGACACCGAGGAACAGCGCGCGTGGACGCTGGAGTTCTTCCGCCTGGTCTCCCGGGGCGGGCAGCATCCCGGCCGGGACCGCGGGGCCGGCCCTGTGGACCGGCTGTCCCAGGTTGACCATCAGCCGGACCGGTGATCGTCGGCCTCGAAACCGCCGTCGCCCGGGGCGACCCGGGCATGTCCTGACGGCGCCGGCAGGGGCCTGTGTGCACCCTCCCGCTGTGCGGTGCCCGGGGCCGCGGGACGGCTGCCGACGCGAGCGAAGCCGATGGCGCGCAGCAACGGAGTCGTCAGAGCCGTGGTGATGAGGGCAACGAGGGTGAGGATGCCCATCAGCCGTTCGTCGATGAGTCCGGCCTGGTAACCGATCTGGATGACGACGAGTTCGGTGAGTCCCCGGGCGTTGAGCAGGAAGCCCAGAGCGAGAGCGGGACGCCACTCCATCCCCGTCATCCAGGCGCACAGGAACGGACCGCCGATCTTGCCGACGATCGCGAGGGCGAGCAGCATGAGGAGCGTCACCAGCACCGACCTGTCCCAGCCCAGCGCGCCGAAGTCGATGGTGAGGCCGAAGCCGAAGAAGAAGAACGGGAGCAGCACCGTCTTCGCCGTCACCGTGAGGCGTTCGGCGACCGCGGCCGCCTTGCCGTTGCTTCTCGGCCACGCGAGGCCGACCAGCAGGGCGCCGATCAACTGGTGGACCCCTATGGCCGCGGTCATGGCAGCGGCTGCGGTGACCGCGGCGACGAGGAGGACGGCGACCGCGGTGGAGCCGGCGCGGGCGCCGTTGCCCAGCCACCGGGCGAGCAGCAGACGCACAGGCCCGAGGAAGACGACGGCGACGACCACGATGGCGGCCGTATTGAACAACAGCCCGCCGGTACCGGAACCATGGGCGGCCGCCAGGACGGCGGCGAGCAAAAGCCAGCTGCCGCCGTCGCCGATCGCTGCGGCAAAGAGGCTGAGCTGACCGGGACGGCTGTGGATGATGTCCAAGTCGGCGAGGATCCGGGCGAGCACCGGGAAAGCGGTGATACTCAGCGCGCACCCGAGGAAGAGGACGAAGGCGAGCGGGGAACCGCTGCGGCCGACGAAGGCGTCCACAAGCGGCACGGCGGCCGCTGTGCCGAGGGCGAACGGGATGAAAAGCGAGGCCTGGCTGACCAACACAGCCTGGTTAGCGGCGCCGCGCAGGCGCATGCCGGCCATCTCCCGGCCCACCCCGAAGACGAAAAGAACCAGCCCCAGTTGAGCCAGCCCGTTGAGTAACTGCACCGACGGAGCGGGGAAGAGCCACTGGGCCGCGTCCGGGGCGAAGTGCCCGAACAGCGAGGGTCCGAGCGCGAGGCCCGCGCAGATCTCGCCGATGACCCGTGGCTGGCCGAGACCGGAGAGGAGATTGCCTCCCAGATGCGTCGCCGTCAGGATGACAGCCGCTGCAAGGAAGAAATGGCCTGTGGCGTCCAGGCGGTGGGCGGGGGCGGCGGGACCGTCCGTCTGGCCGCTCCCGACACCGGCGGCGACGAACCCGATGACGGCGAGCGGAAGGACCGTGACGGTCACGCCGGCGATCCACAGCCGTTTGCCCGCCTTGGAGCGTTCGGTGAATGTCTCTGACACTTCCACAACTCCGTTTCACGTGGGCCGAAAGTGGCGGGCGGGGCACGAGAACAAAGCAGGCGGACTGCCGGGATCTCTCAGACGGAGGATGTGCGAGGCGGCAGCTCCGTGGACTCGAAGATCATGTCGCGCATCAGTTCGCTGGCTCCGCCGGCGATCGTCCCCGCCATCGCGTCGCGGTAGAGCCGGGCGGGCGCCGAGTCCTCGCTGTAGCCCGCCGCACCGTGGTACTGGAGGCACGCCTGTGCCGCGGCCACGGCGAGTTCGGTGGACCTCAGTTTAAGAATGGAGGCGGTGCGGGTGTCGAGGGCGCCCCTGCTGTGCAGCCGGGCCGCGTGCAGGGCGTACTGGCGCACGAGGTCCAACTCGGCGTCGAGTTCGGCGATCCGGTGCCGGACGGCCTGCTTCGCGCTCAACGGAGCATCGCCCACACGGTGTTGCCGCACGAAGCCGTTGAGCAGCTCCAGGGTGTACCTGCCGCCTCCCACCGCGAGCAGTCCGGCGACCAGCCGTTCGAAGTCCAGCCCGCGCATGAGGTACGTCAGGGCGCGGTCGCGTCGGCCGAGCAATCGGTCGGCGGGCACCTCGACATCGGTGAACGTCACACGACAGACATCGGCGCCGTGCCAGCCCAGCATCGGCTGGGGTTCACGGCGCACTCCAGGGCTGCCGGCGTCGACGAGGAACAGGCTGGCTCCGGTGAGCCCCCGGGAGGAGGAAGAGGCGCCGGTTCGGGCAAGAGTGACGAAGAAGTCGGCCCGGGAACCGTTGGCGATATACCACTTCTCCCCGTTGACGGTGTGGGCACCGTCGTCCCGAGGGTCAGCGCGGGTGTTCAGGTGGCGCAGGTCGGAACCGGCGCCCACCTCGGTGATGGCCAGCGCGGCTATCCGCTCCCCCCGTTCGACGGCCGGCAGGTAGGCGCTGCGCTGTTCGGGGGTGCCCCACAGGCGGAGATAGGACACGGCCATGTAGGCGTGCACGCCGACGGCCGCGCGGATCCCTGCGTACCCGGTGGCGCCCAACTCCTCCAGGAAAACCGCGCTGGAGAGGAAGTCCTCGCCCGAGTGTCCGAGGCGGAGCAGCCCCTCCCTGCCCAGCAAGTGCCATCCCTCCCGGCTGATCCGCCCCTGCGCCTCCCACGCCGGGGCGTTCGGCCGGACGATGCGGTCCAGCACCTCGCGCACCCGGGCGCGGAAGGCGCGGTCTCCGTCGGGGGGCCGGTCGTCGTACGAAGACGGTGACCGGCCCGACCGGCACGGTCGGTTACGACTACGACGCCGCCGACCGCCGCACCGAGATGACGGCCTCAGGACTCCAGCCGGCACGACGACCCGCTACGGCTACGACGCCTCCAGCATCCTCACCTCGGTCACCACCGGGAACCAGGCCGTCACATTCGCCCTGGACACGGTGGGCCGGCAGAAGACGGCGACGCTGCCCGGCTCCATCACCCGCACCACGGAGTACGACAAGACAGGCACAACACAGGCGATCGGGTACGCGCGGGGCACGGCATCCATAGGCGACCTCACCTACACCCGCGACGAACGCGGCCTCCAGACCGGCCTGACCGGCTCCCTGGCAAGCGTGGCACTCCCTGCGGCCGAAACGGGCGCGGCCTACGGCAAGGACAACCGGCTCACCACGTTCAACGACCGCTCCTTCACCTACGACGCCGAAGGCCAGCTCACCTCCGACGGCAAACGCACATACACCTGGAACGCCCGAGGCGAACTGACCGGACTGACGGCAGCCGGCACCGGCCTGACCAGCGCCTTCACCTACGACCCGCTGGGCACCCGCTCGTCGAAGACGATCGGCGGCACGACCAGCCGCTTCCTGACCGACGCCTCCAACTCGCTGACAAAGCAGTCGGGTTCGGGCGAGACGAAGGCCACGGTGGCGACATCGGGCCTGGACCAGTACCTGACCCGCACGGAGAACGGCAAGACACAGGTCTACCTGACCGACGCACTGGGCACGGTGATCGGCCTGGCCGACCCGGACGGCACGGTCGCCACCCGCTACACCTACGACCCGAACGGCCAACCCACCTCCTCCGGCGCCGAGTCGACCAACCCGTACACCTTCACGGGCCGCGAGAACGACGGCACGGGACTGCTCCACTACCGCAACCGCTACTACGCCCCGGAAACCGGCCGCTTCATCTCCCAGGACCCCATCGGCTACGCAGGCGGCACCAACCTCTACGAGTACGCACTCAGCTCCCCCACCACCTACACCGACCCCAACGGCAACAACCCCATGCTCGCAGGCTGCGTCGGCGGCGGCCTGCTCGACGGAGGCATCGACTGGCTGACGCAACGCCTCTCCGGCCGGAAGGTCAACTGGGGCCAGGTCGGCGGCGCGGCGGCGATGGGCTGCCTGGGCGGCATGCTCGGAGCCGCAGGGGCGGCGAAGTGGGCAGGACGCGGCGGATGCCCAGGCAGACTTCTGCCCAACAGCTTCACAGCCGACACCCCGGTCCTGATGGCCGACGGCACCCGCAAACCCATCAAGGACGTCAAGATCGGCAACAACGTCCACGCGACGGACCCGGAGACCGGCGAAAGCGGACCACGCCGAGTCACGGCACTCATCGAAGGCACCGGCGACAAAAGCCTGACCGACATCACCCTGACCACGAAGCAAAACGGCAACTCCAGCACGATCACCGCCACGGACGGCCACCCCTTCTGGGCCCCCGAACCCAGTGCCTGGATCGACGCGGGCCAACTCCAGCCCGGCCAATGGCTCCAGACAAGCACAGGCACATGGACCCAGATCACGGCGATCAGCCATCGCACCAAGTCGACCACGGTCTACAACCTCACCGTCGACGACCTCCACACGTACTATGCGCTGGCGGGCGCCACACCGGTACTTGTGCACAACTGTGGTGGCGAAGCAGTTGTGCACCTTGATCGGGCTGCTGGCCATGCGTCGATTACGGTGCGCTACGGTGATGACGTTCTTCATACTGAGCAGGCTGGCATTCCTGGAACGCGCGCCGTCCCCCAAAACTTCGTTGGCTCACTGTCCGATTTCAGACTCGACGTTCGCATTCCTCTTCCGAACGCGAGCCGCGCGAGGTCCTGGCAAGACGTGACACTCGGGCAGGATCTGGGCGCCTATGATGAAGCGGCCAGGAGCTGTATCACTTACTGCGCCGAGGTGCTGCGGGCGGGTGGAGTTCAGGGGATCCCTATAGGAGAGGGAAGCCTCGAAATTACGAAGTGGCTACTTCGCCAGCACGGATAGTAGGCCATCCCGCGCTCCACAGAAAGGGAGAAAGATAGTGTCTTTTCCTGACGGCTGGGAGTGGCTGGATGAAATCCCATCCGGCTGGTCTCCGTCTTCAGAACTGCTGACTCCGACAGGGATTATCCGAGTTGACTTGCCAATCAGGATGCTATCGAGCAACAAACTGGGAAATGATCTTATCGAGTTGGTTGGCCAGCTACTGAGTGAGAGTGCTCGCTTCAGCATCTGGTTCGGCTCGAAAGCAAAAGAGCAAGTTTCCTCTCCGAAGCAACTTGCAATGTTGTCGCTGACAACAAACGAACAACATCGCCATGTTTACGAAGCCTGGGCGTCATATATCGACGCGCACGAGGCTTATAGCGGAAAGGTGGAGTCCTTTAAAGACGAAGAAGAGTCACTAAGACGCGCCCTGTCTGATGCCATCAATAATCTGGCCGTGACTCGGAGTAGTTTTCAGGGTAGCGACTACTGAGGTTGAACTCGTGATGTCGCTGGGTTGCTCAGGTGGGTCTGATGGTCAGGCCGGTCTCGGCGAGGCAGCCGTCTATGAGGTCGCTGCGGTACTGGATGTGCCGTAGACCGCGCCGGATGGTCTGGATGAGGTGTTCGGGGGTGCTGAATGCGACGTTGGAGAGCCAGCCGCGCCGCAGCAGTGACCAGATCCCTTCGACGGGGTTGAGGTCGGGCGCGTAGGGCGGCAGGTAGTAGATGGTCAGCCAGTCCCGGGCTGCTGCGAACTCCCGCAGGCCGGCGGCCTTGTGGACGGTGAAGTCGATCCGGGGCGCGTTTCCGGTCTTGTCGACCGGCCCGTTTCCCCAGACCGCTTCCCGCACCCGGCGTGCCCGTTTCCGAGCACCGGGCGCTCCACAAGCCCTGTTCAGGACCCGTGTGTTGTCCTCATTCCAGGCCGGGCCAGGGGGTCGGGATGACTGTTCCCCGGTAGCGGTAACGCGTGGTGGTTACCTTCGCGGGGTTGAACAGTGGCCTTTCCTCCGAGGCCGGCCACCATCCGACGTCGCAGTAGCGGCGGCGGAGGTCCTTCCAGGTGGCCCGGCGGTGTTTGCGACGCAACCAGCTCCCGACCTGGCGCCACGTGTAGTAGCTCAGGTAGGCGAAGGTCGCGCTGGACACGCCGGGCCGGAAGTAGACGCACCAGCCCTTGAGCGCCGGGTTGAGCTGACGCAGCAGGGCATCGAGCGGCTGGCTCGTGTCCGTTGTCCGGCACATCGTCCTGACCTTGCCGGTCATGGCCTTGACGGCCTTTCCGGACGGATAGGTGTAGATGTAGTGCCGGTCGCTGCCTCGTTTCGGGTGGCGCTGGATGCGCCACCCGAGGAAGTCGAGGCCCTTGTCGATGTGGGTGATCAGGGTCTTCTCCGGCGACAGGCGCAGGCCCATCCCGGACAGGACTTCTGCGATCTCCTCCCGGAGGGCTTCGGCGTCTTCGTTCGTGCCCGACACCATCAAGCACCAGTCGTCCGCGTAGCGGACGAGCCGGTAGTTGGGCAGGCGGTGACGACGGCGCTTGGCCCTTTCCGTCTGGCTGGAAGCGGGTCCGCCGGGCCCTTGGGCGATGTGCTCGTCCAGGACCGTCAGGGCCACATTGCTCAGCAGCGGTGAAAGGATCGAACCCTGCGGGGTTCCGGCGCGGTTCTCTCGCAGCATGCGGTCCTCGCCGAGGATGCCTGCTTTGAGGAACGCCTTCACCAGTGCCAGGACGCGTCTGTCACCGACTCGATGCCGCACCCGGTCCATCAGAGCCGGATGGGAAATCTCGTCGAAGCATGCCGTGATGTCGCCCTCGACCACCCACTCATAGGAGCGGGAACCGAAGTAGCGGACCTCGGCCACGGCGTCATGAGCGCGACGGTTCGGGCGGAACCCGTAAGAGCACGGGTGGAAATCCGCTTCAAAGATCGGCTCCAGCACCAGCTTCAAGGAAGCCTGCACCACTCGGTCGGCAATGGTGGCGATCCCCAGGCGGCGCAATTTGCCACCCGACTTCGGGATCATCCGTTCCCGCACCGGCAGCGGGCAGAAACTGCGGTCCTTGACCTGCGACCGCAGCCCGTCGAGGAAGTCCACGACGCCCTGCCCAGCCTCGATGGAACGGGCCGTGCGCCCGTCCACTCCGGCCGTGCGTGCTCCCTTGTTGCCCCGCACCCGGTCCCACGCGACCAGAAGGAACGCGGGATCGGCGACGAGGTTGAACAGATCATCGAACCTGCGATGAGGGTCATCACGGGCCCAACAGTGCAGCTTGGTCTGGATCTTCAGTACCCTGCGCTCCGCTCCGAACAGAACGGAGTCAAGTTCGTCGGTGTTCACCGGCGACAGCCTCCTGACCTTCCAGTACGTCCACTGCTGACTTGCTGGTCTCCTTCGCCATGTACGCGCCTCTCGCGCGTTCGGACTACTACGAGACCTCCGCCCCGCCCGACGGCCATCAGTTGGCAACGGACCTGCCCGCCTCCGGACTGGCTGTCCGGTGGGAAGGGCGACCGCAGGCGGTTCCCACGTTCACCACGGAATCGATCAAGGAGGGAGGTGCCCGCCTCTACCCCGACAGCTTCGCCATGCCTACGCCGCAGGCTTTTGGCATGGCCTCCTCACCGGGCCTCAAAATCGGCTTCGGAGTTGAACGCCACCCAGACGAGTGACGGTTCACGCGCTGCAACCCGGCCCGTATCCATCAGGTTTGAGCCGAGCGGGACACTTACGGGGCGTCAGACAGCGGTTCCTCGCGTACACCTTCTCCTCGCTGCTTGCCGGACCCGGGCCGTCTGACAGTGCCGACCCGTTCCGTCGTTGTCAGGGCTGCTTCCCGCTACCACCTGCATTCCCAGGCAGCGGCTGCCCTCAGCTTCACCGGGCGGCTGCGACCACCCGGCGGTGGGGTCCTTTCACCCCCACTCGATTCCGTAGCGCCTCGTGGCGCACTTCAAGTTGTCCCAGACGAGCACGATCGGGCCACCGAGCTGCTGGTGGGCGGCGATCAGCAGGTCCCGGTAGTCGCGCCAGGAGAAGCTCTTGCGTCCGTCGCGGCGGCCGTCGTCCCGGCGCGGCCGGTAGATCAGCCGGGACCGGTGGCCAGGCTTGTAGCAGGTCAGCGCCGCGATGGATATCCGTCTGCGGGAACGGCCCCGCACCCGCACCACCGGGGTCCGGCCGCGCTGTGACCAGGTCTTCGCCTGCGGCGGCGTCATGGAGAATCCAGCTTCGTCCTCGAAGACCAGCCAGGCTCCACGGGCCGCCGCGAGCCTTCCGCGCAGGGCCACACCTCCTTGACCCACCCGGCCACCGCCTCGTCGTCCCGCTCCACGGCGCGTCGGGCCGGGACCTGACAGGACCAGCCATTGCGCACCAGCAGCTTGCGCACACCCTGGACCGTGTAGGTCAGATGGAAGCGCCGGCCGATCACCGTCTTCACTCGGCTCAGGGTCCAGCGTTGGTCTTCCCAGCCGTGCGCGGCCGGCCCCTTGGCCAGCTCCGCCTCCAGCTGGGCGAACTGCTTCTGGCTCAGCCTCGGCAGCGACGCCGGCCCCTGTGACCGCAGAGCCCGCGGACCGCCCTCGTCCCACATCTGCCGCCATCGCTGCACCGAGCGGACACTGACCCGCAGGTCCTCGGCGATCACCGAGCTGACCTCGCCCTGGGCGAACCTCTCGGCCGCCCTGAGCCGTAACTCCTCGCGGAACTGCTGCCGTTCGGCGGTCAGCCCGCCCCCTTGTGGATACCGCATGCCCCCGTGATACCGCACGGGCGACGAGCCGTCAGCCCCTACGACTCCACGAGTTCAACCTCAGTAGTCGACTTCGACGGTCACGCGGTGGCTGCTGGCTCGCAGTCGGGGACTGTCAGGGCCCAGGTGGCCATGGTGTCGAGGACAGCGCGCAGTCCTTCACCGAGCGGAGTGAGCCGGTACTCGACCCGTGGGGGAATCTCCGAATAGGCGGTGCGCAGGACGATGCCGTGTCGCTCGAACCGGCGCAGCCGGCTGGTCAAGGTGTGCGGGCTGATGCCGGGCAGGGCGTCGCGCAACTCTGTGAAGCGGTGGGGTCCGCGCAGGAGTTCGCGCACGATAAGGGTGGCCCACGGCCCGTCGAGCAGGGTGATGAACCGGGGGACGCCGCACTCCGGAAGACGGTCAGCAGTCATGGTTCGAGTTTATGCCATTAGTGCAGTTGATGTAACCGATGCAGTGTGTGCACTAATAGATCCATGACCTACGCGTTTCGTGGTCAGCCCGCACCACACACCATGGAGGACGACATGCCCGCGATCACTACGGCCAACACCGCAAGCGAGATGGCGCGCTCGGCCACGACCACCGCGTTGCGGGTCGCCGCGCGCGAGCTGGAGCTGTACGACGCCGGGGACGTCGCCGGGGCGGATGAGGTGTTCGCCCCTGATCTGATCGACCACAACCCCGCTTCCGATGCCGTCTCGGGCGTCGACGGCATACGGGCGCTGATCGCCGCGACCCGTGACGGATTCACCAACAGGCAGATCCGGATCCTGTTCCAGGAGGAGCTGCCTGGCGGCTGGGTCGTCCTCCAGTGGCGGATGACCGCGACCCATACCGGAGACGCGTTCGGGTTCGCCGCCAGCGGCAACCCGGTCGATTTCCAGGGCCAGAACATCGTGCGCATGGTCGACGGCAAGATCAGCGAGATGTACCACATCGAAGAAATGCTCAAGCTCACCCAGCAGATCAGCACGGGCACGCAGCCTGCGTGAAGGTCGAGGGGCCATTGCTGTTCAGCTTGGCTCTGTCGGGGATCTTGGAGTTGCTGAGGTCAGCGGCCCAGGGTTCGCCAGGACTTCAGCCGGGGAATCTCGCGCTGGTCGAGGTAGTCCTGGAAAGCGGTCGGTCGTCGGGGGATGGGGGGGCCTCGGTCGGTGGTAGTCCGCTGAGGCGCTCGATGTTCACGGCGATGGCTGTCAGGACGTGCTGGATAAGGGCCTTTCCCTGTCCTCGGTAGCGGCAGCGTCGCATGCCGTGTCCGTGGGCGAACTCGTTGACCGTGCTCTCCACTCCGGAGCGGACCGCGTAGCGGGCCTTCCACTCGGGCGTCTGTTGCTCGGCGCGGACGCGGAGTATCGCGGAGCTCTCGTGGGGGGAAGCCCACGATGCGGGCGTTGTCGGCGGTGCTGGTGCACTGAGTGTGGGCAGGGACGGCACTGGCTCTTGGCGAACCGTGCCACGATCAGCGGGGCCGCGGTGGGCGAGGAGGTCGGGTAGGGGCCGTGCCAGCCTGCGCTGACCGGTCCCTGGGGGCAGGTGACCCGCTGCTTGTCGTAGTCGATGTGGAAGTCGTCCCGGGCGAAGCCCTCGTTTTGGCGGTGCTGGCGGGTGGGGTTGCCCTTCAGCGGACCGGCGACGGTGACCTGGTGTTCGCGGGCGGCCTGTTCCAGGTGGGGCAGGGAGGTGTAGCCGGCGTCGACGAGGTGCTCGGCGGGCAGCAGTCCGCGGCGGGAGAGGCGGGTGTGGATGCCGGGCAGGACCTGGCTGTCGTGGGTGGTGGCCGCGGGGGTGACCACGTCCGTGATCACGTTGGGGCCGTCGGGGGCACAGGTCTCGGTCAGATGCGCGGAGAACCCCGTCCAGCTGATGATGTGTCCGTGCCGCGCGTAGCGGGCCGAGATGTCATAGGGCGAGACGATGGTCCGGGACGAAGCGGCAGTCCGGGCCCGCCCTCCTTCTCGGCGGTGCGCCAGCACAGGTGTCCTGCGGCGTCACGGTGGTAGTTCTGCACCATGATCTGGCGCCGGGCCAGGACGCGAAGACCGGATGTGCGGTGAGCTCCGTGCCGGTGGAGGTGCTCCAGGAGCCGGACGGCGTCGTTTCCGGTGGCGAGGATTCTGGTCTTCGGCTTGGTGGGGTTCCTGCCCAGGCGGACCGGCCGGCCGTAGCGGAGCCCCCGGTCCTCGTTGACCAGGCCGTCGAGCAGGTGAGGGGATGTGCCGGCGACTTCTTCGAGTGCGGCGCGGACCGCCTCGGTGACCAGCTCCAGGCGGGTCAGGTCGCGCACCGCGGCCAGTACGTGGGTGGATCGGTGCGCTGGGTGGTGCGCTCGCGGACGAGACCGGCCTCCTTCAGGCGCGCGAGTGCGAGGTCGAGGAGGCGGTCGGCGCGGCCGTCCTCGGCGAGACGGTCCCGGAAATCGGCCAGCACACTGTGATGGAATCCGGGGTCGTCCAGCTCCATGGCCATCGCGTACTTGAAGTCGATGCGGCAGCGGACCGACTCGGCGGCCTGCCGGTCCGACAGGCCGAGCAGGAACTGCAGCACACAGACGGTGGCCAGCTGAGCGGGCGAGAGACCAGGCCGCCCGTCCCGCGGGTACCAGTCGGCGAAGTCCTCGTCGCACCACAGTCCGTCCAGCCGGTCACGCACCCATATCGCCGTCGTACCGCCCGGGTTGCTCGCCCGCGCGACCTGCGCGGTCAGAGACGGGACCTGCTCACCGGAACGGGGGCGAAGGGACAACGAACCCCTCGACAGCCTCATCGGCCTGAACCACCCAAGCATGCCCGTTGACCATGCTGTCGCACCGGGAAACATCAAGATCCCCGACAGAGTCAAGGGGGCCCGATGGCTCGGGGTACCGGATACGGACTTCGCCACAACGCTGGGGATGCTGCACACCGCCGTCACGAACACGGGCAGCGATCTGCGCGACGCACTCGGCAAGAGCCTCGAGAAGCTGGAGGCGAGCGGGCAGGCGGCGCAGCAGGAGACCTCCCGGTCGGTGGTCGAGGAACTCGGGCGGATGCGTACCAACCTCCGTGAGACGAGGGACCGGCTGTCCGCTGGTGGGGAGATGTTGAACGCGGAGGTCCGTCAGGCCGTCGCTGGCCTGCGGGCCGAAATCCGCGACGTGAGGGCGTCACTCGAACGACTCACCCCGCTTTCGGGTACGGAGTCCAGCGTCGCTGCCTACGCGCCGGGCCATGAGGTCTCCGGGGTTCTCACTGCGGCATCGGAGCGGGCCCCGGTGGCCACCGCCACGGTGCACGGCGAACTCCCGGGGGATCCCGTCCACGGCGCAATCCCCGCCCAGCCCGACGGCCACGACAGCGAACCGCCGAGCGACGTCAGGCTGCCGGTGGACCTCATCCAGCAGGCCGTCCGCGATGCCCTCGCCGAAGAACTCGCCCCGCTGTCCGTCTTCCTGACGGAGAAGCAGAACAGCCAGCACGACGAAGCCACCGCCCTGGGACGGCGTACGGACGCACCTGCGGGAGGCGGTCCAGGAACTGCGCGGGCATCTGGAGGAAGCCCGGCAGGAAGCCCGCGCCGAGCTCACTGCCCTCAGGGAAGAGACCATCGGCCTGCGGGCCGGGCTGGAGCAGTTGCGCCCCCAGCCCGAGCGCGCCCTGTGCGGCAGGGCCGCGTAGCGGGGAGCCGGTACCTGGTTCTGTGCTGTGTCCCTCCATGGGGGCACAACCCTGCGGTATGTCGTCCGGAGACGACATACCGGGTCAGCGAACGCCGGCGAAGTACCCGGCAGCCACTCCTCCCCCTCGCACAGCGGCTGCGCGCCGCCCGTCCTCCGTGTGGGGCACGCAGCGGCGGGGTTGGCCGTGCGGCAGGAGTGGGAGGGATGTGTCGGTACTGCTTCCGTGCGGCGAACTGCCGACGGATGACGAGGTCGGTTCCAGGCGGGGCGTCACCATGTGGTCAGGTCGACCGCATGGGCGCAGTGGGGGTCCAGGGGGTCTGTCCTCCAGCGTTCCTTCTCACCGATGAGTGAGGGCAGGGCGGCCAGGAGGGCGGTCAGTGCACCGGTGAGCCGTACGTCGGCCGCGGTCAGGCCGTCGGCCTTCTCCGTGGCGAGGTAGAGCCGGATGCGGTCCTGTCCTGTGAGGAGGAATCCGCACAGGGCGGGGTCCGGCGGGATCTCGATGAACGGCCAGGCCAGTGTGCGCAGTATGCGCAGTGCCTGGTCGGTGTCGGTCGGGGCGGCGGGTTCGAGGGCGGAGGTGTCCACCGTGATCAGCGGTATGTCCATCACGGACGCGTCGGTGTGGGGGTGGGTGCTGGATGCGAAGGTGCGGGTCCAGCCCAGCAGCAGGGGTGCGGTGAGCGGTTCGTCGTCCGCGTCCGACAGGGGGATCTCGTAGGCAGTCAGTTCCCGTGGGGCCGTCGCGTCGGCGGCTCCGGTGACGATCCGGACCGTGTCCGGCGCAGGGAGGAGACCGCGCAGGAAGACGGCCCCGGTCAGGGGCACCGCGGTGTAGTCGAGGAGGAAGCGCGTGAGGTAGGCGTGCTGTTCGACCGTCTCGTCGCCGGGGCCGCTCACTCGTTGATCCAGTTCGGGCATTTGTTCATGCCTTTGCAGTAGGCCGTGATGACGCCGATCTTCTTTCCCTCGCCCGCGTCGTATTCACCGTCGGCCGTACGGCGGGCGTACTGCACGATGACCACGATATTGACCAGCTTGGCCTGGTTGCGAGCGACCCCGTAGTACTCGAGCCTCCCCCGTCCTTCTTGTCCACCTTCCCGGCCAGGGCAGCATCGACCACCCGGCACTTCTTGATGTTGTGCTTGCCCGAGAAGTGGTTCCAGCCGAGATCGCCGTTGCCGTAACGCGTGGGGATCACCCGGCCCTCCGGGTCGGTCTGCTCACACTTCACCCTCGTGTTCCAGTACGGAGCCGCCGATGCCGCAGGCACGGCTACGAGACAGACGCTGACGGCCGCAGCCGTCAGCGCCTTGATCATCTTCATGAACGGACCGTGCCACCCCACCGCTACCTGTATCATCCCTCCTCCGTCTGCAGATTCGTTCCTCCGACCCCCGGACGGGTCATCCGGCGGCAACGGCCCTCACCTCACAAGGCCGGTCATCGTTGACCACTGACGGAACGCGGACGTGCCAGCCGCTGCGCCCTCAAGCCCGACCGGAGAACACATGCCCAACAGCCTGCTCGGTCGTCTCCTCAAACATCTGAGCGCTGTCCCTGCCCCGCGGCATTACCCGCCGACGAGGGCCGGCCGGCTCATCGCCGCACTCGCCCTGCAGCCGCTCCCTACACCCGGCACGAACCGGGAAGTGTCCGCTCGGGAAGACCACCGGGTGTGTCAACTTAGAAGTCATCTCATTTGGTGAGTCTGCGGTAGCAGATGAGGGTGCAGGCGATGCTGGTGAAGGCCAGAAAGTGGTCGGCCTTGCGTTCGTAG
>NZ_JBIWFO010000044.1:0-25364 GCF_044763125.1 Streptomyces sp. NPDC096310
AAGCTAAGCCTTACAGCGCCGATGGTACTGCAGGGGGGACCCTGTGGGAGAGTAGGACGCCGCCGAACAATTATTGTGGGAATGCCCCGCACCTTCTGGTGCGGGGCATTTCTGCGTTCCAGGGGCCATTGAGGCTCGGTTTAGGGTCGACGGTATGCGCTACGAACTCGTCATCTTCGACAACGACGGCGTCCTCGTCGACAGCGAGCGGCTCTCCAACACCATCCTGGCCGGCTATCTCACCGAACTGGGCCATCCCACCTCGTACGAGGACTCCCTGCGGGACTTCATGGGGGCCGCCGTGCATCGCGTCCACGATCTTGTGGGGGAGCGGACCGGGCAGCGGCTGCCGGCGGACTTCGACGAGGAGCTGCACGCCCGGGTCTTCGCCGCCTTCGAGCAGGAGCTGACGCCCGTCGACGGGGTCGTCGAGGTGATCGAGAAGCTGGCCGCCGACGGGGTGCCGTACTGCCTCGCCTCCTCCGGGAGCCACGAGCGGATCCGCGTCGGGCACCGGAAGACCGGTCTCGACCGGCTGTTCCCGCACCGCCGGGGCGGAGACGAGGACCGGACGGCCGACTCGGGCAACGTCGTCTTCAGTGCCCAGGACGTCGGGCGCGGGAAGCCGGCGCCCGATCTCTTCCTGCACGCCGCCGCGCGGATGGGCGTCGCCCCCGAGCGGTGTGCCGTCGTCGAGGACAGCCCCCTCGGGGTCCGGGCCGCCCAGGCCGCGGGCATGGACGTATACGCGTTCACGGCGATGACGCCCGCCGGGAAAATGCCCGGTGCCACCGGCTACTTCGCGAGGATGGCCGAACTGCCGGGGCTGCTCGGCAGATCCATTGCCTGATCCACCTACCCATGGGTAGACGGGCGCCTTACGCTGTCCGGCCATGACAGATGTGCGGACAGATGTGCGGTTGCGGCACGGTCGGTTCTCGCTGGCGCTCAGCTTCTTCGTCCAAGGGGTGAGCTTTGCCCTTCTGGTGACCCGGATCCCGGCCATCCAGGACCGGTACGGGATATCCGACGCCCTCCTTCCCCTCTTCCTCGCCGCCGTGCCCGTGCTGGCCGGCGTCGGCAGCGTCGCCACCGAGAAGCTGGTCGTAGGGATACGGCCGGGGCTCGTGCTGCGCTGTTCCCAGCCCGTCGTCCTGCTGGCCCTGCTCGGTGTCGGGGCCGGTGATGCCGTGGGGCAGCTCGCGCTCGCGCTGGGGGCGTTCGGGCTCGCCGTCGGCGCGCTGGACGCGTCGATGAACATGCTCGGCGTCAGTCTCCAGCGGGCGTACGGCCGCAGCATCATGCTCGGCTTCCACGCGGCGTTCAGTCTCGGCGGGATCGCGGGGGCCTCGCTCGCCTGGGTGGGGGCGCACGGACATCTGCCGCTGCTCGTGTCGTATCTGCCGGTCGTGGTGGTGCTGTTGCCGGCCGCGCTCGTCGGCTCCCGCTGGTACGTGGATGCCAAGAAGGACGAGAAGGACGAGGAGAAGGGCGGCTCGGGCGGGGCCGGGAGCCGTGCGCCGGTGGGTTTCCGGGTGCTGCTGCCGCTCTGCCTGGTCATGTGCTTCGCGTACATAGGGGACTCCACTGTCTCCAACTGGAGCGCCAAGTACCTCCAGGACGTGCTGGGCAGCTCGGAGGAGCTGGCGACCGTCCCGTACAACGCCTATATGGTCACCACGCTGCTCGGGCGCGCGGTCGGGGATCTCGGGGTGCGGCGGTTCGGGTCCGTGGTCGTCGTGCGGTGCGGGTCCGTGCTGGCGGGAGGCGGGTTCGCGGTGGTGGCGCTGGCTCCCGGGGCGTGGACGGGGATCCTCGGGTTCACGGTGCTGGGGCTCGGGCTGTGTGTGATCGTGCCGCAGACGTTCGCGGCGGCCGGCCGGCTGTTCCCGGGGGCGAGCGACGCGGCGGTGGCCCGGCTCAATGTCTTCAACTACGTGGGGTTCCTGGTGGGGTCGCCGCTGGTGGGGGCGTTGGGCGACGCGTGGAGTTATCGCGGGGCCATGCTCGTACCGATGGTGATGGTCCTCGTGACACTGGTGTACGCCCGCTCGTTCGCGGCGGAGGAGGACCGATACGGTGGCGGGCATGAGCGGCCGCGCACGGTTGATGTGGGATGACGCAGTCACGGCGTACGACTTCGGGCCCAGCCACCCGATGGACCCGGTACGGCTTTCACTGACCATGGGGCTGGTGCGGGCGTACGGGCTGGACAGAGCCGTCGACGTCGTCGCGGCGCCGCCCGCGGGGGACTCGACGCTGCGGCTCGTCCACCGCCAGGAGTACGTGGACGCGGTACGGCGCGCCTCGCTCGACCCGCGGGCCGCCGAAACGTCGTACGGGCTCGGTACGGAGGACGATCCGGCGTTCGCCGGGATGCACGAGGCGTCGGCGTTGATCGCCGGACAGTCGGTGGGCGCGGCGGAGTCCCTGTGGCGCGGGGAGTGCGCGCACGCGGTGAACTTCGCGGGCGGGCTGCACCATGCGATGCCGGGGGCGGCGTCCGGCTTCTGCGTCTACAACGACGCGGCCCTCGCGATCGCGCGCCTGCTGGAGCTGGGGGCGGAGCGGGTCGCGTACGTCGATGTGGACGTGCACCACGGGGACGGTGTGCAGGCGGCGTTCTGGGAGGACCCGCGGGTGCTGACGGTGTCGCTGCACGAGCATCCCCGCACGCTCTTTCCGGGGACCGGCCGGCCGGAGGAGACCGGCGCCGGTGCGGGAGAGGGCGGTGCGGTCAATGTGGCGCTGCCGGCGGGGACGGGCGACGAAGGGTGGCTGCGGGCCTTCCACGCCGTGGTCCCGGAGCTGCTGGCGGACTTCCGGCCGCAGGTGCTGGTGACGCAGCACGGCGCCGACACGCACTTCGAGGATCCGCTCGCGCATCTCGCGGTGTCGCTGGACGCGCAGCGGGCGGTGCAGGCGTCCTGCCACGATCTGGTGCACGAGTACGTGGACGGCGGGCGGTGGCTGGCGCTCGGCGGGGGCGGGTACGCGGTGGTGGACGTGGTGCCGCGGTCCTGGACCCATCTGGTGGGGATCGCGGCACACGCGCCGGTCGATCCGCTGTCGGAGCCGCCGGAGTCCTGGCGGCACGAGGTGTACGCGCGGACGCGGCAGCGGGGGCCCGGTCGGATGACGGACGGGCGGACGCCGGCCTGGCGGTCGTGGGATTCGGGGTACGACCCGGCGGACCGGCTGGACCAGGCGGTGCTGGCGACGCGCAGGGCGGTGTTCCCGGCGCGGGGGCTGCTGGCGTAGCGGCCGTATCCGTGGTCCGTCGCCAGGCTCTCTGTGGCACCGGGCGTCGTGCCGGTTCGTAGTGGTCGTTACGCCAACCGTGCGGTCTGTCCGGGGTTCCGGCCCGGTGTCGGGGGCAAGGCGGCAGCATCGGTGGGGTGTTGAGCACCGGTGCCCTGCGGGCGCATCTTCTGGCGGCCAGGCTGGCCGGTCCTGTGGCGACGTCGCG
This sequence comes from Streptomyces sp. NPDC096310, assembly GCF_044763125.1. NCBI lineage: Bacteria > Bacillati > Actinomycetota > Actinomycetes > Kitasatosporales > Streptomycetaceae > Streptomyces > Streptomyces sp. NPDC096310. Next base: position 3,470 of record NZ_JBIWFO010000044.1, read on the forward strand.
GGAGGAGAGTCTGCGCAGTTACCGTCTCTTCGCCGCGCGGGATCCGCGGGTGACGATCGGAATCGATCCCGAATGGGCATGGGACGAACGGGACTTGCTCTCTCTGATGGCCGACAGGTGCGGGGTCTCGCGCGATTCCGATCATGTGTCGGGACCTGATGTGATTGATCCGGAGCTGACGCTGCGGGCGCTGGCCGCGTTCGCGGAGCGTCTCGGCGAGGCGGCGGCCCGGCGGACCGCGGTGTTGCTGGGTACGGGGCATCCGCATCGTCTGCTCGGTTTCTACGCGGGGTTGGCAGACGCTTTGTCGTCGGCGGGATGTCTCGTCCTCACCCCCGCGCAGGGGAGATGTATCGACATAACGACCCGGTTCGGGGTACGCACGTACAACCTCGACTACGTACGGGGAGTCGCGCTGGTGCGGGAACCCGGCGTGCGGTGCGCAGGGCGTGAGACCGGCGCACATACCCACTCACCGCTGCCGGTTCGGGCCGTACTGGAGGCTCTGGCGGAGGCCGGGGGGCCGCTTCCCGGGCTTGTCGTCGGGGACCACGGCTGGGTCTGCGGGGCAGGTCAGCTCGGTATCGAGGCCATCGGCCTGGCCGACACGGACGATCCCGCGCTCTTCGTCGGGGAAGCGGAGGGGCGGGTGTCGGTGGTCGTTCCGCTTGATGACGCCGTGCGGTCCGATTACTACCTGCCGCTTACTCGCTATGTACTCAATCGGGCGTGTCTGTCACAGTAGGCGGCCGGAGGCTGCTCCTCTTCCCCACTCGCATCACCCGCCCCTAGTCTGGGATGTGAGCGCACAGCGACGAAGAGTTACCGGAGGGGAAGCCGGTGGCCGTCGGGTGCGGAAGGTACAGGTGGATCATGGTTGCTGGCGAGAGGCCTCTGAACGAGGTCAAGTTCCTTACCGTGGCGGAGGTCGCCTCGGTGATGCGAGTGTCGAAGATGACCGTGTACCGCTTGGTGCACAGCGGTCATCTGCCGGCGATCCGGGTGGGCAGGTCCTTCCGGGTTCCGGAGCAAGCGGTTCACGAGTACCTCCGCGAGTCCTTTGTGGGGGTCGAGTCCGCGTAGTGCCCGTGACCGGCGGTGTTCGGCCCTCCAAGGCTTGTCGGAGGGCGAATGCCGCCGGGAGAGGGGGACTGGGTTTCCCTCGGATTACGTCCCTCACTCGGTGGCGGGTAGGCTAGGCCGACGTAGGTCGTGTGGGCCCAGACGCCCCGCACCGAGTGAAGAGAAGTGAGCGAGGGTAGTCGTGGGCTCTGTTATCAAGAAGCGGCGTAAGCGGATGGCCAAGAAGAAGCACCGCAAGCTGCTCAAGCGCACCCGCGTTCAGCGTCGCAACAAGAAGTAAGTGCGATAGCTGTACGCGCATTCGTGGCCCTTTCACCGACATGGTGGGAGGGCCACGATTGTTTGCCGGTCAAATTTGCCGGTCAAAAGGGGGACGTGGCGGGTCCGGCGGTCGTCACATCGCGACGGTCACCCGCTACGGTGACGTGGCGGATCCAGAGGTCTGTGGCGGATCCGGAGGTCTAGGGAAGGCGCGGATCTTGGGCAAGGTCGTGCTTGTGACCGGGGCGGCCCGGCAGCTCGGCGGCCGTTTCGTACGGCGTGTGCAACGCGAACCCGGCGTGGACCGGGTGATCGCCGTGGACGCGGAGCCCCCCGGGCACGCGTTGGGCGAGGCGGAGTTCGTCCGGGCGGACATCCGCCGGCCCGCCATCGCGCGAGTCCTGGCCGAACACGCGGTCGACACCGTCGTCCACCTCGATGTGACGGGCACTCCGCTGGGCGCGGGCGGCCGGGCGGCGGTCAAGGAGACCAACGTCATCGGCACGATGCAGCTCCTCGGCGCTTGTCAGAAATCGCCTTCTGTACAGCGGTTGGTGGTGAAGTCCAGCACGAGCGTCTATGGCTCGGCGCCCCGGGACCCGGCGGTCTTCCTGGAGACCACCCCGCCCAAGGCGCTGCCGAGCGGTGGCTTCGCCAAGGACGCGGTGGAGGTCGAGGGATACGTACGCGGCTTCGCGCGCCGCAGGCCCGATGTGGCGGTCTGCGTGCTGCGCTTCGCGAACATCCTGGGGCCCTCGGCGGACTCGCCGCTCGCCGAGTACCTGTCGCTGCCCGTCCTGCCGACGGTCTTCGGCTACGACCCCCGGCTCCAGTTCGTCCACGAGGACGACGTGCTCGACGTGCTGCTGATCGCGTCGGAGGCGCCGCGGCGCGGGACGCTCAACAGCGGCACGTTCAATGTGGCCGGGGACGGGGTGCTGACGCTCGCGCAGTGCTCACGGCGGCTCGGGCGGCCCACCGTGCCGGTTCCGCTGCCGGCGGTGACCTGGGTCGGTACGGCGTTGCGCACGGTCGGGGTCTCGGACTTCTCGCCGGAGCAGATCCGGCTGCTGACCCACGGCCGGGTGGTCAGTACGGTCCAGATGCGCGAGACACTGGGCTTCGTGCCCTCGTACACGACCGCGGAGGCGTTCGCGGACTTCGCGCGCACCCGGGACGCGGGGCTGCTGCCGCCGGAGGCGGTGGGCCGTACCGTCGACCGTCTCTCCACCCTCGTCAGCAAGGAGCGCCCCGGACATGGCTGATGCCAAGGTCATCCCCTTCGGAGAGGAGCCGAGGTCGCGGCGCGGTGGCGGCTCGGGCGGCGGGACGGGCTCGGGCGCCGGTGGCGGCCGGCGGCAGCACCACGGCAAGGACAGCGCGGCGCGGCGCGCTCAGGGGCCGCTGACGCCCGTACCGGAACCACGGGCGGGTGACGCCCCCGAGGACGGCGAGCGGGCCGAAACGGGCGAGCCCGGGGCACCGGCGGCGGCCGCGCCGGACGGCGGGGGCGGCTGGGAGCGGCGGCTCGCGGGAGGGCTGGCGTTCCTGCGCCGGCGGGTCACCGGCGAGTACGAGGTCGACGAGTTCGGCTTCGACAAGGAACTCACCGACCAGGTCCTGATGTCGCTGATCCGGCCGCTGTACGAAAAGTACTTCCGCGTCGAGGTGAAGGGCATCGAGAACATCCCGTCGGACGGCGGAGCGCTCGTGGTGGCCAACCACTCGGGCACGCTGCCGCTGGACGGGCTGATGATGCAGGTCGCCGTCCACGACAACCATCCGGCGGACCGGCATCTGCGGCTGCTCGCGGCGGACCTGGTCTTCGTGCTGCCCGTCGTCAACGAGCTGGCGCGGAAGGCCGGGCACACGCTGGCGTGCGCGGAGGACGCGGAGCGGCTGCTGCTGGCCGGTGAGGTCGTCGGAGTGATGCCCGAAGGGTTCAAGGGTCTCGGGAAGCCGTTCGGCGACCGGTACAAGTTGCAGCGCTTCGGGCGGGGCGGGTTCGTCTCGACAGCGCTGCGGGCAGGGGTGCCGATCGTGCCGTGCTCGATCGTGGGCGCCGAGGAGATCTACCCGATGATCGGCAACGCGCGGACGCTGGCGCGGCTGCTGGGGCTTCCGTACTTCCCGGTCACGCCGACGTTTCCGTGGCTGGGGCCGTTGGGGGCGCTGCCGCTGCCGACGAAGTGGACGATCCAGTTCGGCGAGCCGATCCCGACGGACGGCTATCCGCCGGAGGCCGCGGAGGATCCGATGCTGATGTTCAACCTGACGGATCAGGTACGCGAGCAGATCCAGCACTCGCTCTACAAGCTGCTGGTGCAGCGTCGGTCCGTCTTCTTCTGATTCCTGCCGTACCGGCGGACTCGACCCGGCGGACACGACGTACCGGCGGACACGGCGTACCGGCGCACCCGCGTACCGGGCAGGCTTGTGACAGCCGCCCGGTACGCGGGTACGGAGCCCTGGTCGGCGTCCCTAGTCGGCGTCCTCCGCCTTGATGCCGAGCCCTGGGAGCAGGTCGGGCAGCAGGGGCGGGATCGTGATGTCCGGGCCGGGGCGGTCGTTGGAGTCCCTGTCGTTCTCGGACGGCGAGGGGACGGCGCTGTTCTGCGGGGGGTCGAGCAGGCCGCCCGTACTGCCGCCGAGCAGACCCTCGTCGGACGAGGTGGCCGAGCCGGGGCTCGACGGGTCGGGCCTCTCCTCGGTGTGCGCGGAGCCGCTGTCCGTACCGCCGCTCCTGCTCGGAGTGGCGGGCGCGGGGTGGTCCTGCGCGGGGTGGCCGCGGCCCGTGGAGTCCTGGGTGGAGCCGGGGCGGGTGGTGTTCTGGTGCTTCTCCGGTGCCTTGGGCAGCAGGGACCGGAGCGGGGCGACCTCTTGGTCTATGGCGTCGAACACCGAACTCACTTCGTTGCCGACGTCCGTGAGCTGTACGGGGAGCCGGTCGCGCAGCCCGTTCCAGGTCTGGCGGTGCGCGGCGGAGAACGAGGAGAGGGTGGCGATCGGGCCGAGCGAGCCCTCCCGTTCGTAGGCCTGGTGGAGCAGCCGGTGGCCCTCGGTGACATCGTGTTTCATTCCGCCGAGGGTGCGGCGGATCTCGCCCAGGGATTCGTGGTCCAACTGGCCGGAGCGGCCGCGCTCCATCAGCCGGCGCGCCTCGCTGAGGCGGGTGGAGGCGTGGTCGAGGTACAGCTCGCCGCGGTCGGACTCGTCGCCCGCCAGGTTGAGCTTGAAGTCCTCCATGCCGCGCTTCAGCCCGTAGAGCGAGTCACCGGGTAGGGCGTCGGAGCTGGCGGCGGCCACACCACCGAAGGCGCCCGCCGCCACCCCGACCGTGAGCCCGCCGGCCGCGAGCCCCTTGGACCAGCGGGATCTCGGCCGCAGTTTGCGCAGCGGGGACGCGCGGTGGGCACCGCGGCCCGACTTCCGCTGCTCGGGCACCGTAGGGCTCGGTCTCACCTCCCCCGCGGCTGCGCCCTCCAGCAGCATGGCCTCCATGGCGGCCACGAGCTGCGCCCGCTGCACCACTTTGACCTCGGGGTCCAGCGTGGGTTTCGGCAGTTCACCGAGACCACTCGCCAGGGCCAACAGCCGCCCCTGTCCGGCCGGTTCGGCCGGATCGGCGGGCTGTTCGGCCGCCGTGCCCTGGAGCGTCTGGTCTTCCAGGGCCTGGGCGAAGGCGTTCGCCCGCCGGTGTGCCGAAACGTTCGCGATCACTGGCGGCACCTCCTCTCGTCATGACGATCGACTCCCCTGGGGGTCCGGAAGGTTGCACGCCTTGAGCGCATCCACACGAATGAGTGAGTGGTTGCGGGCATGGCGTGACCGCAGGGAGCCTGCATCCCGCACAACGAGCGGCGCGGCACTTGAGTTACGGACGAAGGATGATCGGACCAGTGCGTCATCGAGGCGTCACCGACTGTGAGTTGGGTCCGTGGCGAGGGCGGGCGTGGGGGCGGGGAGGGTCAGCGGGCGTCTTCGGGGAGCAGCCGGGCCAGGGTGCGGACGGCCCGGTACTGCAAGGTTTTGATCGCTCCTTCGTTCTTGCCCATGACCCGGGCGGTCTCGGCGACCGAGAGCCCCTGGAGGAAGCGCAGCGTGACGCACTCCTGCTGCTGGGGGTTGAGTTTCCGTACGGCTTCGAGGAGCGCCGCGTTCGAGAGGGACTCCAGGACGGAGTCCTCGGGGCTGCGTTCGACCTCGTTGGCGTCGAGCATTTCGCCGGTGGTCACTTCCAGTCGGAAACGGCTCGACTTGAAGTGGTCGGCGACCAGGTTCCTGGCGATCGTGACCAGCCAGGCGCCGAAGTCGCGGCCCTGCCAGGTGAAGGTGGAGATGCGGCGCAGGGCGCGCAGAAACGTCTCGCTGGTGAGGTCCTCGGCGGTCGCCTTTCCGCCCACGCGGTAGTAGATGTAGCGATAGACGGTGTCGCTGTACTGGTCGTACAGCCGGCCGAAGGCCTCGGCCTCACCGGCCTGGGCGCGCTCGACTAACTCCATCATGCGGGCGCTGTCGCTGTCGGCGCTGGGCCGGCGGGCGGTGGTCGAGGCGGCGGAGCTGCTGCGGCCGGCCCGTCTGCTGACGGCCGCACCACCACTCGCCAGGGCGTAACAAGGTCCGATAGGGCCGCTCACGGCAGGGGCCGGTGCGGCGAAGGCGGGGACGGCGTACGCGGTGGGGACGAAGCCGCGCAGGTGGTCGAGGACCGTTGCGCGCAGCGTAGCCAGGCCCGAGGCGTCAACCCCGACGTGTGGGTACACGGGACTCCCAGAGGCAGAGCTTCCATCACGTGCAGTGCGGGACCGTTCACTCGTCGTGGCGACGGGTGGGGTCCGGTATGCGTCTGAGGAGAATAACGCTTCGTACAGGCAGCACTACACCCAGTTGCTCAAATCATCGATTACGTCGCTTCCGTGCCGCCTAGGAGGCGGATCTAGTAGCACATCGTGACCATTTATTGATCAGATTGCGTCAAGATCTGCTTGCTCTCGTGATGGGTTGTGCCTGAGTGACGGCGTGCGGATGTGCGGAGGGCCCCGCGGGTGTTCCCACCGGGCCCTCCGTTGTGGGGGAATGTGCCGAGAAGCGTGTCGCCCGGTTGACGGAGCGTCGAAGACGGTTGACGCGCGTGGGGCCGGTCGGTGCCGGGCACGGGGCGCGCGGGGCCGGGCTCTGGAGCCGGGCTCCGGCGCTTGGGGCCGGGGCGGGGCTGGTGGCGTCAGCGCCGGCGGCGGTGCAGGGCGACCGCGGCGGCGGTGCCGCCCGCGAGGGCGCCGACCCCGGCGGCGGCCGGGATGCCGACCTTGGCCGCCTTGCGGCCGGTGCGGTAGTCGCGCAGCCGCCAGTCCAGTGTCCGCGCGTGTTTGCGGAGCTTGGCGTCCGGGTTGATCGCGTACGGGTGTCCGACCAGCGAGAGCATCGGGATGTCGTTGTGCGAGTCGCTGTACGCGGCGCAGCGGTCCAGGTCGAAGTTCTCGGCGGCGGCGAGCGCGCGGACGGCCTCGGCCTTGGCGGGGCCGTGCAGCGGTTCGCCGACGAGCCGGCCGGTGTAGACGCCGTCGACCGACTCGGCGACGGTGCCGAGGGCGCCGGTCAGGCCGAGGCGGCGGGCGATGATCGTGGCGGTCTCGACGGGGGCGGCGGTCACCAGCCAGACCTGCTGGCCCGCGTCCAGGTGGGCCTGGGCGAGGGCGCGGGTGCCGGGCCAGATGCGGTCGGCCATGTACTCGTCGTACACCTCCTCGCCGATGGACATCAGCTCGGAGACGCGGTGGCCCTTGACGATGGACAGGGCGCTCTCGCGGGCGTCCTGCATATGGGCCGGGTCCTCGACGCCGGCGATCCGGAACCAGGTCTGCTGCCAGGCGAACCGGGCCAGCTCGCGGCGCTGGAAGAATTTCCGTTTGTACAGGCCGCGGCCGAGGTGGAAGATCGCGGCGCCCTGCATCACGGTGTTGTCGAGGTCGAAGAAGGCGGCGGCGCGGTCGTCCCCGGCGACAGGGAAGTCCGGCGCTTCGTCGGCCGTGCCGGCGGCGGATTCCCTGTCCCGCGCGCCGTGTGCTTCCTGCGCTTCCTGCGTGGACTTGAGCCCGGCCTCGGCTGCGGCCTCGCCTGCGAGCACGCTCCTCGCGGTGGCGGAGCGCTTACGGGGGGTGAGCCATCCCAGTGCGGCCATAGCGTGAGCATAGCCATTCTGTTCGGGTGTTCCGGACGGGTGGGGATGACGGGGGGTGAACTCTCCGCGACCGATGTGTTAATGCGGTGATCATGCCAATGGGGCCCGGTTGTGGACAACCGGCGGGCCATGGCACCCGGCGGGCGGAGAATGGGGGCCATGAGTCCTTTGTTGCGACGTACGACGAAGAAGAAGGCCGGCGAGCGGGTGGTGACGCTTGTCTCGAAGCCGGGATGCCATCTCTGTGACGACGCCCGCGCGGTCGTCGAGGCGGTCTGTGCCGAGACCGGTGCTTCCTGGGAGGAGAAGGACATCACGCGGGACGAGGCGTTGCACCGCGCGTACTGGGAGCAGATCCCGGTGGTGCTGGTCGACGGCGAGCAGCACACGTTCTGGCGGGTGGACGCGGAGCGGCTCCGGCGCGAACTGGGGGCGTGACGCGAAAGACGGTTACCATCGTGGGCGCTTTGCGGGCTTCTCTCCGGTGATCGTTCCCGCGTGCGCCCTCCGTACGCGATCCAGACGCGCGGGCGGTCGCCGCCGGTGCGGGAACAGGCGCCGGACGGTTGTGGAGAGCGGTCGCGGGGGCGTATTCGTGAGGAGTGTGTACGGTTTTGCCCCCTTCGTGTGTGCAACGGGCTGAAGCGGTCCCCGGTTCCGGGATGGCCGGATCGGGACGCGTGACCCCGGTCACTTTGCTCGGACAAAACGGACACAATCTTTGTGCACGCGTTCACAAAGACATAGCCTGCATTCGACGGGGCGGTCCTGGGACATACGGCCGCCTGCAGCCCAGCTCATCCCGTTGGAGCACCGTGGCAACTGGCCGAACTCACCGACCGGCGACCCGTAGCCGAGGAATCCCCGAGGCCACCGTCGCCAGGCTTCCGCTGTATCTGCGGGCGCTGACCGCTCTCTCCGAGCGTTCCGTACCCACGGTCTCCTCCGAAGAGCTCGCCACCGCCGCCGGGGTCAACTCCGCGAAGCTGCGCAAGGACTTCTCGTACCTCGGCTCCTACGGGACCCGCGGTGTCGGCTACGACGTCGAGTACCTCGTCTACCAGATCTCACGCGAGCTGGGGCTGACGCAGGACTGGCCGGTCGTGATCGTCGGTATCGGTAATCTCGGCGCCGCGCTCGCCAACTACGGAGGGTTCGCCTCCCGTGGCTTCCGGGTCGCCGCGCTGATCGACGCCGACCCCGCCATGGCCGGCAGGCCCGTCGCCGGGATCCCCGTCCAGCACACGGACGAGCTGGAGACCATCATCAGCGACAACGGCGTCTCCATCGGGGTCATCGCGACCCCCGCGGGCGCCGCCCAGCAGGTCTGCGAACGGCTGGTCGCCGCCGGGGTCACCTCGATCCTCAACTTCGCGCCGACCGTGTTGTCCGTGCCGGAAGGCGTGGACGTCCGCAAGGTCGACCTCTCCATCGAACTCCAGATCCTCGCCTTCCACGAGCAGCGCAAGGCCGGTGAGGGCGCCGCCGCCGAGGCGGCTCTCGCCGCGATGACGCCCGCCGAGCGCGAGTCCACCGCGGGCGTGGCCGAGACGACATCGGCGCCTTCGGCCGAGACCGCCCCCTCCGGCCGGAAAGGACCCGACGGGGACGTCCCCGCGGTGATGCCGGCATGAGCCTTCTGGTCGTCGGACTGAGTCACCGCAGCGCGCCGGTGAGCGTCCTCGAACACGCGTCGCTCTCCGCGGACGCGCAGGTCAAGCTGTTGCAGGACACGCTCGCCGCGGAGCCGGCGACCGAGGCCACCGTTCTCGCCACCTGCAACCGCATCGAGCTGTACGCCGACGTCGACAAGTTCCACGCCGGGGTCGCCGAGCTGTCCACCCTCCTCGCCCGGCACAGCGGCGTCGGGCTGGACGAGCTGACCCCCTACCTCTATGTGCACTACGAGGACCGCGCCGTCCACCACCTCTTCTCGGTGGCCTGCGGCCTGGACTCGATGGTCGTCGGCGAGGGTCAGATCCTCGGCCAGATCAAGGACACGCTCGCGCTCGGCCAGGAGCTGCATACCGCGGGCCGCCTCCTCAACGACCTCTTCCAGCAGGCCCTGCGGGTCGGCAAGCGGGCCCACAGCGAGACCGGGATCGACCGGGCCGGACAGTCGCTCGTCACCTTCGGCCTCGAACAGCTCGCCACCGGCTCCGACGTGGACGCCTGGGCCAGGGGCAAGCGCGCGCTGGTGATCGGCGCGGGCTCCATGTCCTCGCTGGCCGCCGCGACCCTCGCCCGCGCCGGGGTCGCCGAGATCGTCGTCGCCAACCGCACGACCGCCCGCGCCGAACGGCTCGTACAGGTCCTCGGCCAGTACGGCCTGACCGCGCCCGGCGGGCGGAGCCTGACCGCCCGCGCCGCGGGGATGAGCGCCGTCCCCGGCGAGCTGGCCCGCGCCGACGTGGTCGTCTCCTGTACCGGCGCCACCGGCCTCGTCCTGACGGCCGGCGCCGTCGAGGACGCGCTGCGGACCCGCGGCTGCCCAGCGCCGCTCGCCCTCCTCGACCTCGCCATGCCCCGCGACATAGACGCCGGGGTGCACCGTCTCGACGGCGTACGGCTGGTCGACATCGAGACGCTGGCCGAGGCGTCCGCCGACGCCCCCATGGCCGCCGACGTCGACCAGGTCCGCACCATCGTCTCCGACGAGGTGGCGGCCTTCGGCGCCGCCCAGCGCGCCGCCCACATCACCCCGACCGTGGTCGCCCTGCGCGCCATGGCCGCCGACGTGGTGAACAGCGAGGTCGCCCGCCTCGAAAGCAGGCTCCCCGGCCTCGACGAGAAACAGCGCGCCGAGGTCACCAGGACCGTGCGCCGCGTTGTCGACAAACTCCTGCACGCGCCCACCGTGCGGGTCAAGCAGCTCGCCAGCGAGCCCGGCGGCGCCGGGTACGCGGACGCGCTGCGCGAACTCTTCGACCTCGACCCGCAGACGGTCGCCGCCGTCAGCCGGGCCGACCTGAATGACACCGACGGTGTAGGCAGAGGGCGAGTATGACCGAGAAGGCACTGAGGCCCCCGACGGCCTCACGGCCCGAGGAGCCGTTGAGGCCCGACAAGGCCCTGAGGCTGGGCACGAGGCGCAGCATGCTCGCCATGGCCCAGTCCCGCCAGGTGGCGGAGGCGGTGCGCGGGCTCACCGGGCGCCCCGTCGAACTGGTCGAGATCACCACGTACGGCGACACCTCGCGCGAGCACCTGGCGCAGATCGGCGGCACGGGCGTCTTCGTCACCGCGCTGCGGGACGCGCTGCTGCACGGCGAGGTCGACTTCGCCGTGCACTCCCTCAAGGACCTGCCGACGGCGCAGCCCGCCGAGCTGACCCTGGCGGCCACGCCGCGCCGCGAGGACCCCAGGGACGCGCTGATCGCGCGGGACGGGCTGCTCTTCAAGGGGCTGCCCGACGGGGCCCGCGTCGGTACGGGATCGCCGCGCCGCACGGCCCAGCTCAACGCGTACGCGCGCAGTCACGGGCTGACCATAGAGACCGTGCCGATCCGCGGGAACATAGACACCCGGATCGGCTTCGTCCGCAGCGGGCAGCTCGACGCCGTCGTGCTCGCCGCCGCCGGACTCCATCGCATCGGCAGGTCGGACGAAGTCACCGACCTCCTGCCGGTCGACACCGTTTTGCCGGCCCCCGGCCAGGGGGCCCTCGCAGTCGAGTGCGCCGCGGTCAACGTGGACCTCGCCGCTGTGCTCGCCGGACTCGACGACCCGTACACCCGGGTCGCCGTGACCGCCGAGCGTTCTCTGCTCGCCGCCCTGGAGGCCGGCTGCAGCGCACCTGTGGGTGCGCTGGCCGACCTGCTGGCCGACGGACAGGTTGTCAACGAAATGCGCCTGCGCGGCGTCGTCGGCACGACCGACGGCTCGACGCTGGTGCAGCAGTCCATCACCGGTCCCGTACCCACGTCGCTCGACGACGCCCTCGCGCTCGGGCGCGAACTCGCGTCCGGGATGCTCGCCAAGGGTGCGGCCGGTCTTATGGGGGAGCGAGCACATTGAGCCCCACCACCTCTGACCTTCCGGCCTGCTCCGCATCGGGGCACGTCACCTTCCTAGGTGCCGGACCCGGAGATCCGGGTCTGCTGACACTCCGCGCCGTCGAGGCGCTCGCGGGGGCGGACGTACTGATCGCCGAGCCTGATGTGCTCGACGTCGTACGGAGCCATGCGAGGGCGGGTGTGAGCACCCCCGCACTGACGGTTGTTGACGATGCGTCAGTAGCCGCCGGGATCCCCGCGATCCGGGATGCGGCCAATATTGTCATGGAGGCCGCGCGGGGCGGCAGGCGGGTGGTCCGTGCGGTCGCGGGCGATCCCGGGCTCGACGGCGACGCGGGCACGGAGATGCTCGCCTGCGCCACCGCGGGCATCCCCTTCGAGGTCGTCCCCGGCGTCGCCGCCGCGGTCGGTGTGCCGGCGTACGCCGGGGTACCGCTGCGCGACGCCCAGGGCACCGATGTACGCATGGTGGACGCGAGGACCGCCAGCGAGCGCTGCTGGAGCGAGGTCGGCGCCAGCGACGGCACGGTCGTCATCTCCACCACCCTGGAGTCGGTGGCCGCCGCCGCCGGTGAGCTGGTCGCGGCCGGCCGTAAGCCGGACACCCCGCTGACCGTCACCGTCGCCGGTACGACCACCCGCCAGCGGACGTGGAACGCGACGCTCGGGACGATCGCCCAGATCCTGAAGCAGGCGAAGGTGCTGCCCTCCCCGGAGGGACACCGGCCGGTCATAGCCGTGGTCGGTGAGCGCAGCGCCGCGGCACAGCGCGACCAGCTCGCGTGGTTCGAGTCCAAGCCCCTGTTCGGCTGGAAGGTCCTCGTCCCGCGCACGAAGGAGCAGGCCGCCTCGCTCTCCGACCAGCTCAGGTCGTACGGCGCGGTCCCGCACGAGGTCCCGACCATCGCGGTCGAGCCGCCGCGTACGCCCCAGCAGATGGAGCGCGCGGTCAAGGGCCTGGTGACGGGGCGCTACGAGTGGATCGCGTTCACCTCGGTCAACGCGGTCAAGGCCGTACGGGAGAAGTTCGAGGAGTACGGGCTCGACGCCCGTGCCTTCGCCGGGATCAAGGTCGCCGCGGTGGGCGAGCAGACCGCCGCATCGCTCGTCGACTTCGGCGTGAAGCCCGACCTCGTACCGTCCGGTGAGCAGTCCGCCGCCGGGCTGCTGGAGGACTGGCCGCCGTACGACCCGGTCTTCGACCCGATCGACCGGGTGTTCCTGCCGCGCGCCGACATCGCCACGGAGACGCTGGTGGCCGGGTTGATCGAGCTGGGCTGGGAGGTCGACGACGTCACGGCGTACCGCACCGTGCGCGCCTCGCCGCCGCCGGCCGAGACCCGCGAGGCGATCAAGGGCGGCGGTTTCGACGCCGTGCTGTTCACCTCGTCCTCGACCGTCCGGAACCTGGTCGGTATCGCGGGCAAGCCGCACAACGTGACGGTGATCGCGTGCATCGGCCCCGCGACGGCGAAGACCGCCGAGGAGCACGGGCTGCGCGTCGACGTCCTGGCGCCGGAGCCGTCGGTGCACAAGCTGGCGGAGGCGCTGGCCGCGTTCGGCACGCAGCGCCGGGAGGCCGCCAAGGAGGCGGGCGAAACGGTCACGCGGCCGAGCGAGCGCCGTCCGGGCAGCAGGAGACGCCGTACGACGACCTGAGGTCGTGTACGTGAGAGACAGGGGCGCGGCCCGGTCGCCGAAGCGGCCGGGCCGCGCCGTGCGTGACGGGTGTTTTCGGTAAGGCCCCGCGCCCGCGGTGCCGGAGTTTCCCGGTCCCGGTGTCGGTAAGGCCATGGGGCGCCCGGGGCTATCGTCGGAGGTGGCCCCGCACGCGCAGGACGCGCCCGTAAGGACACCCAAGAGGGGCGAGAGGCGACTGACGATGACTGTGTACGGATCCTTCCCCGGCTCGCGGCCCCGCCGGCTGCGCGTCAATCCGGTGATGCGCCGGATGGTCGCGGAGACCCGGGTCCACCCGGCGGACCTGATCCTCCCCGCGTTCGTACGCGAGGGGATCAGCGAGCCCGTGGCGATCTCCTCGATGCCCGGCGTGGTCCAGCACACGCTGGACACCCTGCGGAAGGCGGCGGTGGACGCGGCCTCGGCCGGGGTCTCCGGGATCATGCTCTTCGGCGTTCCGGAGGAGGCGAAGAAGGACGCGACGGGGTCGGTGGGCACGGACCCGGACGGGATCCTCCAGGCCGGGATCCGCGCCGTGCGGGCCGAGGTGGGCGACGACCTGGTCGTCATGTCCGACCTGTGCCTGGACGAGTTCACGGACCACGGCCACTGCGGGGTGCTGGATGCCGAGGGCCGGGTCGACAACGACGCGACGCTGGAGCGGTACGCGGAGATGGCCCAGGTCCAGGCCGACGCGGGCGCCCATGTGGTGGGCCCCAGCGGCATGATGGACGGCCAGATCGGGGTGATCCGTGACGCGCTCGACACGATCGGCAGGGAGGACGTGTCGATCCTCGCGTACACGGCGAAGTACTCGTCGGCGTTCTACGGCCCGTTCCGCGAGGCCGTCGGTTCGTCCCTGAAGGGCGACCGCAAGACCTACCAGCAGGACCCGGCCAACGCCCGCGAGGCCCTGCGCGAGCTGGCGCTCGACCTGGCGGAGGGCGCCGACATGGTGATGGTCAAGCCGGCCCTGCCCTACCTGGACATCCTGGCGCGGATCGCGGACGAGACGGACGTGCCGGTCGCCGCGTACCAGATCTCCGGTGAGTACGCGATGGTCGAGGCGGCGGCGGAGAAGGGCTGGATCGACCGGGACGCGGCGATCCTGGAGACCCTGACGGGGATCAAGCGCGCCGGCGCGTCCATGATCCTCACGTACTGGGCGACGGAGGCCGCGCACCGGCTCTGAGCAGGCCGTTCGACCGAGGCCGGGGCCTGTTGTCAGTGGCCACTGATAGAACGTCAGGTGTCCGAGCAGCCCCCCCGAACCCGGGAGCCTCATCTTGTCGCACGTGCAGCACGTCCGGGAGTTCCACGGGCTCTCCGCGTTCACCTTTCCGCAGTTCGCGCGCCCGGCGGAGCTGCCGGACCCGGCAGCCGTCGCCTGGCGCTTCCAGTGCGGGCCGTACGTGTCCGACGAGCACTACCAGGACTGCTGGGAGCGCTTCGTGGCGACCGTCGAGCTGGAGAAGGTGCGGGCGGTCGTCCTCGGCTTTCCCTGGTACGACTTCGAGGGCGGTGCCGGGGAGCGCTGCCTGATCGAGCAGAGCCACCGGTTCACCTCGCTGGAGGCGGTCTTCCTCGGCGATGTCGAGGACGACGAGGCGATGATCTCCACGATAGGCCAGAGCGATCTCGCTCCGTTCCTGGAGGCGTTCCCCGGGCTGCGGGAGCTGGCGGTACGCGGCGGGGAGGGCCTGGACTTCCCCGTGACGGGCCACAAGGAACTGCGTGTGCTGCGCGTCGAGTCCGGCGGCCTGCCCCCGGAGGCGGCGGCGCACATCGCCGCCGCCGAACTGCCCGCGCTGGAGAGCCTGGAGCTGTGGCTCGGCGACGACGAGTACGGGGGCGGCGCCACGGTCGAGGACCTGGCCCCGCTGTTCGCCGGGGTGGGCAAGCCGAACCTGCGCCACCTGGGGATCCAGAACAGCCCCATCCAGGACGAGATAGCCGCCGCGCTCGCCTCGGCGCCGGTCGTGGAACAGCTGATCTCGCTGAGTCTGTCGATGGGCACGCTCTCCGACGCGGGCGCGGAGGCGCTGCTGCACGGACAGCCGCTGACCCATCTCGAACTGCTCGATCTTTCCCACCACTTCCTCAGCCGGGACATGATGCTGCGGTTGTGGACGACGCTGGAGCCGGCCGGGGTCCGGGTGCATCTGCGCGGACGGAACGACGAGGACGCGTACCTTCTCGAATTCGGCGACGGGAACGGCCGCTACGTCGCGGTGGCCGAATGAGCACCGCCGGCGTTCCCGTTCTCGTCCCCACACCACCGCGAAAGGCGCCCCGATGAGGCACACCCCCGAGTTCGAGGACCCGGACGACAACCGGATCACCAGTCTCCGTCTGGCCGGCAGGGCCCCCTGGCGGACGACCGACCGGACGGTGCCGTACGGACACGTCCTGTACGCGGCGGCCGGGATGAGGTGGAGCGCGGACGCCGTGGTGGCGCGGCTGACCGCGCTCGGGTTCACCGACATCGAGCGCCCCGAGGGCCCGCTGCCGGAGACGGTCGACCGCGAGGACGCCCTGCTGGCCAACGAGAAGGGCAGGACCGACGACCACCTCGGCTGGATCGGCGTCGCCACCCCCGTGACGCTGCGGCACCTGCTCAGCGCGGGCGCCCGGGCGGGCCGCAGCCCCGCCGATGTCGAGCGCACCCTGCTCTCCTTCGGCTACCGGGTCGCGGGCGCCGGACATCCGCCGCTGCCCGAAACCCCCGACCCCCGGGACCTTCTGCTGATCCGTACGAATGCCAGAGACAACGAATGGCTGGAGCGGGGCGCGGAGGTGCGGCCGCAGCAGGTGAACTATGTGGCCCGCGCCCTCGGATGCGGCCCGGGCGCCGCCGCCGAGCGCCTGATCGAGCTGGGGTTCCGGCTGCCGTACACCCCCGAACCGGAGGACGAGCGGATCATCGGGGACGGGCATACGGCCGTCGGGCACATCCTCGCCGTCGCCCGGGACCTGGACCGCACCCCGGGGCAGATCGTCGCCCGCCTGACGGAGCTGGGCCACCACGTCCCGAACGGCGTACCGGACACCCCGGAGGCGGACGACTTCGTCATCCTCAGCGAACACCTCGACGGCCGGGGCCCCTGGCTGGCCGTGCGCCACGTGGTCGGCGTACAGCCACGACACGTCCTGCGCGCGGCCCTGGCCACCGGGCGGACCCCCGAGGACATCGCCGGACGACTGGCCGAACTGGGTCACCGGCTGCCCGAGCACGCGCGGCTGCCCGAGGCCGCCGACGAGGCGGACATCCGGTTGCTGAAGTCGCTCGACCCGGACCGCTCGCTCCTGGACGACGTCCTCCTGGAGAACGTCCTGTGCAGCGCGAGCCTGACGGGACGCACCCCGGCGGATGTCGCGGCGCGGCTCAAGGAGTTCGGCTACCGGCTGCCCGACGAGGTGGAGTACCCGGAGATACCGGGGTCGGCGGCGGCCCGGTCATGACGGTGGTGGCCCTCGGCCGGTGACCGCCCACGGTGGGCGCCGCGAAGGGGGCCGGCCCCGCGCTCGTCACCGCGTGCCGCCGCCCGCGCCCGCCCCGTACCGCCAGAAGTCCCGCATCAGGGCGGGCGGGGTCGGGCCGGTCATGGCCACCTGGCTGAGCAGGATCGTCACCGCGCCCGTGGACGGGGTGAGGTGCGCGGCCGTTCCCGTACCGCCGACCCAGCCGTACCGGCCCCGTACATTCCAGGGCGCGGACTCCACCACATCCACCGAGCCGCCGAAACCCCACCCCTGGCCCTCCGTGAACAGCCCGCTCGCCTCGCGCTGCGCCGGGGTGAGGTGGTCCGTGGTCATCCGCGCGACCGACTCGGGCGTCAGCAGCGCACGGTCGCCCGCGCGGCCCCCGGCGAGCAGCATCCGCGCGAAGGCGTGCAGGTCGTCGGCGGTCGACACCAGCCCGCCCGCGCCGGACGGGAACCGCGGCGGGCTGCTCCACTGCCCGTCCGGGGCGTCGACCAGGTCGAGGCCCTTGCCGGGACCGATGTCCCCGTCCCGCTTGTAGTAGCTGGTGAAGCGGTCGAGCTTCGCGGCCGGCACGGTGAAACCCGTATCCACCATGGCGAGCGGTTCGAAGACGCGCTCCGCCAGGAACTCCGGCAGCGGGCGGTCCGCGACCCTGGCGATCAGCACCCCCTGGATATCGGAGCAGGTGTTGTAGAGCCACACCTCGCCCGGCTGGTGCAGCAGCGGGATCCGGGACAGCTTCGCCATCCAGGTGTCGGGCGCCATCGTGTGCAGCGGCTCCGGCGTCCCCTGGGTCAGCTCCTCGAAGAGGGCCTTGACGGCCGGGAGCGAGAAGTCGGCGGGGAAGCCGTACCCGGCGCGGAAGGTGAGCAGGTCGAAGACGGTGATCGGCGCCGTGGCCTCGACCACGTCGTCCACCGGGCTCCCCGGAGTACGGACGACACGCGGCGCGGCCAGCTCCGGCAGCCATGTCGCGACCGGTTCGTGCAGCCCGATCCGCCCGTCCTCGACCAGCATCATGAGCGCGGCGGCGGTGACGGGCTTGGTGACCGAGGCGATACGGAAGATCGAATCGCGGGCCATCGGCACGCCCCCGGCCGTATCGACGGAACCGACCGCCGCCACTTCCGGCTCGCGCCCGTCACCGCGCGCCACGAGGCCCACGACCCCCGGGACGGATCCGCTGTTGACGTGGGCATCAAGGACATCGCTCAGGCTCTTGTCGTTCATACGGTCCACCTTCTCCAGGGTGTGGTGGGAAGGCAGACCTCCGACACGGCCCGAAATCATCGGATCCGGCGGGAACGGGAGATCAGGGGGATTCCAGGGCCGCCGCGATCACCGCATCCGGGTTGTCCCGGTACACGGCATGCCCCGCCCCCTCCACCACCGACCAGCGGAAACCGGTGCGGGCGCCCTCGATACGGCGCCCCTGCCCGGCGCTGAAGACCGCCCCCCGGTCCGGATCGGCTGCGAGCACGGTGACAGGGTGCGGGTACTCGGCCAGCGCCTGCTCGTACGACCAGGGGGCGTTGCTCCGCAGCACCGTCTCGACCACGTACGGACTCGACCGGCGCGCCGCCTGCGCTTTCAGGAACGCGTCCTCGGGGTGCCAGTCCGGGTTCTCCCTGAGCATCGCCTCCGGGTCGGTGTTCCTCACCTCGTCGGACAGCGACCGGACGAAGCCCTCGATCTCCCCCTCCCGTACGGCGATCACGGGATCGACCAGCAGCAGCCGGTCCGCCCAGTCCGGCGCGGCGCTCACCGTGGCGGTGGCGACGAGACCGCCCAGCGAGTGCCCGATGACGAGATCCCACGCCGCGGACCCGTCCGGGGCCGCGGGCGGTCGCAGCGGGAGTACGTCGGCCACGAACCCGCCGATGTCGTAGCGCCGGGTCCGTGGCGCGAGCCCATGCCCCCGCAGGTCGGGCGCGGTCACCGACCAGCCCGCGCGGGCCAGCTCGTCCGCCACGTACCACCAGCAGGCCGCGGCCGACGTCAGACCGTGGAGCAGCAGGACGCGCCGGGGCGCGTCCTGTCGACCCCAGTGCAGAACGGGCAGTTGTACGGGTGTGTGATCCATCACGCCATCGAAGCACAGCGCGCGGACCACGGACTCAGGCTGTGGCGGGCTTCACTTCCCCGGAGATCGGCAGCCCGAGCCGCGCCACGGCCTGGGCGACCAGACGGGACATCTGGGTGGCGCCGTACTGCTGGAAGTGGGTGTCGTCGGAGACCCCATTGGGGAAGTTGGGGTACTGCCCCGGGTTCAGCCACAGGAAGACCCGCTTGGACGCCTCGATCCCGACGCCGTTCAGGTAGACACGGCTCAGCTCCGACAGATCGACCAGCGGCGCCCCCTCCTCGGCGGCGACGGCCCTGGCGGCGTTCACGTACTGGGGGAACGAGACGTTGAACTGCCCGGTGGACGCGTTGTACGAACGGCGCGACACCGGAGTCACCACGACAGGGGTCGCCCCCCGGGCGCGGGTGGCCCGGATGTAGTCGTTGCGCAGATATTCCTTGTAGTCGGCGGGCGAGGTGTAGCGCTCGGCGTTGCCGACGGTCGCGTCGTTGTGGCCGAACTGGACGAAGAGGTAGTCGCCCGCCTTGATCACCTGATGGATCGAGGCGAGCCGCCCCTGCTCGATGAACGAACGCGAACTGCGCCCGCCGATGGCCCGGTTGGCGACGGTGATGTTGGACGAGAAGAACGCGGGCAGCGTCTGCCCCCAGCCGGCCTGCGGGTAGTAACCGGAGTTGTACGTCTGCGCGGTGGAGTCACTGGCGATGTAGAGCGTGCCGGTGGCCGAGCTTCTCGCCGACGCGGTGCCCGGCAGCCCGAGCGCGGTGGCGGCGCCGGCCCCGAGCGCGGCGCCGGTGCCGAGGAGAAAACGCCTGCGGTCGGCGGAGAAGGGGTGGGAGCGGGGGGTGGTGGGGGACATCCGGGACTCCTGACGGGGTGTGGGGTGATGCCGGGTCGTCAGTCGGATGTCGCCGCCGGACGCGAAAAGGTTGGCGGGCGCGGAAAGGTCGATGGGCGCGAAAAGGTCGATGGGCGCGGAAGGGCGGTGGGGCGGAGCACGATTCGCGCGGGTCACGGTGAGGTCGGAGTCGGGTGCTGGAGGACGGCGTACGGCGTACGGCGTACGGTTCGGCGGGTGTGAAGCGGCTGCGGGACAACCACCCGGACACGTCCTCGTCAGACGAAGTCGTAGGAGGTGAAGGCGAGACAGACGACCGTCCCGTCCTCCTCCAGCGCCTCGTAGCCGTTCCGTTCCTCCCCCCTCGACCGGGAAGAACAGGGCGTTGCCACCCCGGTCCGGATCGGTGACGCCCTCGGCGAAGTTGATCCGGCGGCCCGCGTCGTCGCCGGCCGCGATGATCCGCTTGGCCTCGCGGAGATCGGCCTCGGCATCACGGCCCCGGACGTGCGCAGGGTCGAACGGATCGCTGCACAGCATGGCAGGAGGGTCTGACAGCCCCTGGCCGTACCGACCGGAGACATGGATGGAACTCAGGCCGTCGGACTCCTCGGCCGGGGTGTGCGGGCGTTGGTCGGCCTTCCCAAGCAGCTCTGCGCAGTGTGCCGACTCCTTGGCGTCGGGCCAGGGGGCCCGCGCAGGAATCCGTTTGGCGGACCACCGCGACCACTGCTACGTTTCCGGAGGCCGTGCGAGAGAACGAGGAGGTGGTACCCGTGAACGTATCGACATGGGTGCTCTCCTCCGGGGTCACGGTCGGGCGATAGGTCGTCGTCCGGGAGCGCCGTTCCAGTGCACTCCCGAAAGGCACGACCATGCAATTCACTTCTGAACAGCGTCTCGACGACGGCGTCCTTGAGCGCGAATTCACCCTCGGTGAGATCCCCGGCATCTTGTGGACGCCCTCATCCGCATCCGCACCGGTCCCGCTGATCCTGCTCGGCCACCCCCCGCTCGGACTGCACAGGATGTACCCCCGGCTGGTGGCCCGGGCCCGGCACTCCGCGGCGGAGGGCTTCGCCGCGGCCACCATCGAGCTCCCCGGGAGCGGTGACCGGCCCCGCTGGGCCGCCGCCGAGCAGGCACGCGCCGACCTGCGCCGGGCCATCAAGGCCGGCGAGCCGGTCGGCGACGAGATCATCGACGCCCTCACCCTCCCGCTCGTCGAAAAGTCGGTCCCGGAATGGCAAGCCGCCCTGGACGCCCTTCTTGCGCTGCCCGAGATCGGCGGCCCGGTCGGGTACTCGGGGGGAGTGATCTCCATCGGCATCCGGTTGGCGGTGGTCGAGCCGCGCATCGTGGCCGCCGGCTTCTTCGCCGGGAGTTTCGTGCCCGCCGCCATGTTCGAGGAGGCCCGCCGGGTCACCATTCCGCTGCACGTCCTGCTGCAGTGGGACGACGAAGGGAACGACCGGCAGGCGGCCCTGGACCTGTTCGACGCCTTCGGCTCCAAGGAGAAGACGCTGCACGCCAATATGGGCGGCCATACCGGCGTCCCGCAGTTCGCAGGGGAGGACGCGGCCGGGTTCTTCGCCCGGCACCTGAAGTAAGGCCGGGCCGCGCGCACGCCGGGCGGCATCGTCTGGGACCCGTTGACGGTGATGGCGGGCGAGCACGTCGCACCGCCTCGGACTAGCCGGCCGCGTACGGGGTGAAGGCGGCCCAGGCGGCGGGGTCGAGGGTGAGGACGGGGCCGGTGGGGTTCTTGGAGTCGCGGATGTGGACGGCGTGGGGGCAGGGGGCAACCTCTACGCAGGCGTCCTCGAAATCGCCGCTGTAGCTGGACTTGTGCCAGTCGTAGGCGACTTCGAGGCATTCGCCGCCCTCGCTGCCGCTGTAGCTCGACTTGAACCAGTGAAGTGCGGTGTTCATTGCTCTCCCAGGAGACGGTTCAGCAGGTCCCTGGAGTCCTCGGGGGTTAGGGCCTGCGATCGCAGCATCGCATATTTGCGCGCCAGGATGGACACCTCGTCGGGGTCGGAAATCCAGTGACTGCCGCGCTGCGTTTCGGCATAGGCGAGATGCTGGTGGTCGGGTGTCTCCAGCAGGATGAAGGGGCCGTCGAGCCCGGCGTGGGTTGTGCGGTTAAGCGGCAGGAACTGGATGGCTAGCCCCAATACCGGTGACTTTGCTGGTACTGGCTCGTTGAGTTGGTGTGCCAAGGCCGGGACAGTTGAAGGCAGTTGAGAGTGATCGGTTTTCGGATC
>NZ_JBIWFO010000045.1:0-23896 GCF_044763125.1 Streptomyces sp. NPDC096310
CGCCGCACAGCCAGCACTCAGGAAACTCCGGCTCACCCGCGTTGAACGCGGCGATCAGGGCCGACTCCAGCGGATCGGGGCGAGGCTTCATCGGCCACCACGCGCCCGAACGTCGTCCTCACTGCGCTTGTTCTGACCAGCGTTCTTCTTGCTCAGCGCCACGCGCTCAGCGTCTGTCAGACTGGTGATCACAGGTACCTCCCGGGGTGCCTGTACTGCGCCGTCCGGAGTGTCCGCTCCGGGCGGCGCGCCTGTTGGTACCGGTGGATTCCGGCTCCCCTCAGCCCCGCCCGTACAGCGCCGCATGGAGCGGGACTGGACGGGCGAGGGAGGCAACCGGCCCCGCGACAGCCGCGGGAATCACGGTCCGATCAGGCGGCCGTACCTCTCGGCCACCGACGCCGGAGGGCGTGGTCACCCGCGCCGGTCCAGCGCGGACAACGCCCTACGTAGTCGCTTGTTCATGACGCCTCCTTCGCTGCGGTTACTGAGGGGCGCTTGCTCGGTTCTCGTGTTCGCTCGGCGCTGCTCGATCCGGGGAGATCCGAAATCCCGGACGTCTGAGATGGCAGCTTCAAGGTGTGCCGAGCGGTTCTTTCGAGTCGGTGGCGTGTCCCCCATTTGGGGTGTTGGGCCCCGGTGTGACGGGGGCCCCTTCTCGGCCGACTGGTCTCCACTCGCCTCGGCCGGAACGGGCACGGCCGCCGTACTGCGGTGGATCACTCTGTGGAGTTGTGGCGTGACGGAATAGCCCTCTCCGAAAGTTCCGGATCGGGCGATGGCCACACCAAGAGACTGGACCGGTGGACCGGTCCAGTCAAGCGACGAAATCCCCAGGTGCCGTGTCACCTCGCAAGGGGGTGCAGGTGGGAGCCGGTTTCAGGGCAACGAAAAAAACTGAACCGGTAGACCGGTCCAGTCGTCTTGGGTGCCCGTCGCCCACCTACATCGCGTAGGTGTCCACCTGCTCGAAGAGCGAGGAGGGCGTGACGCCTTCCTCGCAGACCAGTGGCCGCCCGTGATCGTCATACGCTGTGTGCAGCAGGACGGCTACCGGCGCGTCCGGGGGCACTCCCAGGCGGTCCGCCTCTGTCTCCGTAGCGAGGCGCACCGTGGTGACATCCACTCCCTCGGCCGGCGCGCGTCCAGTCTGGCGCCGGACGTAGCGCGTCGTGCCCTCGGCAATCGCGGTGGTGTCGGCGAGGCGCGGTGATGCCTGTGCGATCTCCGGGGGGAACCATGCCTCGACGCAACTGTTCGGCGTTCCGTCCGGGAGCTGGAGGACGCGAACACGCCGAAGCGCCTTCGTCCCAGGGGGAAGTCCGAGCGCGGCGGCGACGTGGGCAGGGGGTTCCGCCCAGTCGGGCGTGCCGACACGCAGAAACGGCATCCCGCCCAGGATGCGCGCTGACCCCGCACGGCGAGCGCCGGCCGGGCGTGCCACGGGTGTCTCCGTGACGACGAATCCAGTTCCCTGCTTGGCCACGACCACGCCGTCGTTGCGCAGCACGTCGACGGCCTTGATAGCGGTGGCTCGTGACACATCCCACTGCTCGGCCAGCTCGCGACCCGACGGGATCGTCTCTCCGGGGACGATCTCACCAGCGGCAATGCGTGCGCGCAGGGACTCCGCGATCTCTTCGTACTTCAGGACAGCCATGGTTTCCCCTATTCCCGCGCTGGACTGGTCCACCGGTACACACGATACTGCGACCATGTCGAATCTCGAATTGGCTCCCTCCGTGATGCGGTTCTATGCCGAGATGGTCAACGAGGACAGCCGCCTGCGCGGCTCGGCAGACGGCCGGATGGAACTGGTCAGGACTAAGGAACTCCTGCGACGCTTTTTGCCCCCCGCGCCCGCACGCGTGCTTGATGTGGGCGGGGGGACCGGAATTCATGCTGAGTGGCTCGTGAAGGACGGTTACGACGTTGCTCTGGTTGATCCAGTGCCTCGTCATGTTGAGGCTGCGTTGGCGGTGTGCCCGGCGACCGTAGGGGACGCGCGTGCCCTGCCCGAGCCGGACGACAGCTTCGATGTAGTGCAGCTCCTCGGGCCGCTCTACCACCTGCCCGACCCCGCCGACCGGCAACGGGCGCTGGCCGAAGCCTCCCGCGTTGCCAAGCCCGGTGGACTGGTCGCCGCCGCCGCGATCAATCGCTATGCGTCGCTCTTCGAGCACGTTACGTACGCCCACCTGCACACCGAGCGTATCCATGAGTCCGTTTCCAAGATCCTGGAGACGGCTGTCTATGACGGTGCGCGGGGGTTCACTCTGTCGTACTTCCATCGGGCCGAAGAGCTTGCGACGGAGCTGACCGCCTCTGGGCTGAATGACGTACAGGTCTTTGGCGTCGAAGGGCCTGCCTGGTCGCTGGTGAAGGCGGCGGAGCAGCAGCCGGGTGAAGGCCCCACGGATGAGTTGATCGCCTCAGCCATGGACGCGGCCCGCATGGCAGAGCCATACCCGGAACTTCTCGCAGCCAGCTCGCACCTTTTGGCTGTTGGCACGGTCCCGGCTGGCAGCGTCGACTGACGGACGGCGGGTGCTCGGAGGTTTGGCCAGTCCACGACGCTGGTGGTGTCGGAAGTCTGGGTGACTAGGCCATCCTCCCTGCCTCGGGCGTAGTGTTCGGACATGGCCATGGGAGACCGGCAGCGCCGCGACGGGGCCGCGAAACGCGTCCAGTTGACCAGTGGAGATCACGGCGGCCCGAAGGATAGAAGGCCCGTAAGTCGAGAGCGGCGAAGCCCGACGGGGCTCAACGGAGGGCTGCCGCTGCGAGGGAGTGGAAGAAGTTGTTCGCGCGCCTGGATGAGGTGCGGCAACGGGAGGCCCGGCGACAAGAGCGCCCGAAGTAAGGCAACTTCCGTCCTCGAAGCGCCAGGTAATGACGGCAACGATTGACGGCAACGTCCCCGCATGGCCGCGTATCCCAGATGGCTGTGACAGCGGTCCGTGTCGGTGCGAGAGCCCTCGAAGCCATGGCCTCACTGTCGGTAAGGCGAACTTACAAAGCAGATGTCGGCGGTTCGAAACCGTCCGCGCCCACCAGTGCGAAGGCTCCCAACCCATCATGGTTGGGGGCCTTCGACATCCATTTCTGACATCAACGCGCACGGTCACTCGCGGCCGGAGCGCCTCGTGGGTGTCCGGTCCAGGTGGCTGACGGCCTCGGGCTGCGTGTCCTGGACGACGTGGGCGTAGATGTTCATCGTGACCGCGATCTGACTGCGCTCAGCGACCAGGGCGAGAGGTCGCGTGCCTCCACCGACGGCGGTTCGACCAGAGCCGCGGCGTTGCGCATGATCAGTTCTTCGCGGCAGGCGGCCGTCAGAGCTGTCCGCGGAGCGCGGTGAGACTCCTTGGCGGTGGCGGGAGTTGTCGCCTTCTCCAGCCGTACGAGGAACCGGCCGACGTCGGTGACGCCCAGCCCGGCAGCCACCGAAGAAGCCTGGGACCGGCTCTACGAGGGCCGCGTCAAGACCAGGAAGGAGCTCCTCGCGTCAGAGCCGTGCACCGTGACGGTCACCCAGTCCGGCACCCGCATCACATGGACTGCCCACCCCGTGCTCTTCCTGCCCCCGGGACACTCCTCGGTCAGGTCCTTCCGGACCGGGTGAGCCGAGCGGCCGCCGCCCGGCCTGGGGCCCCACGAGGAGAGTGCGCTGCGGATCTCGGCGGCGGCCCGTTCAGCGTGCTGCCGCGGGTCCTGCCGCGCCAGGTCCAGAAGCCGGCCTCCGGTGACGCCTGCCGGCCACGGAGATCAGTCGAGATCAAATGCCCCTCGCGGCAGTGCAGCTGACGGCATAACAGGGCGCGAGGCCGTTGTCCGGTCCGTCGCGTGGACAGGCCGGAGGACACGACAGAAAGGACGCGCCCATGAAGAACGCACCCGAGGTGCGGGGGCCGACGGGCGGAGAGGGGTCTGTCTCCGCCGTCCCCCACTCAACGGTGCCCCGGCAGGACCGGCGGCCCGCCGGGGCGGGCCGCCGCCGGAGCGGGCTGACGGAGGAGCAGGTGGCGGAACTCCTGCGGCTGAAGCCGATGCTGGAGTCGATGGTTCTCGGCAAGCGGCTCGGACGCGATCTGGAGGACATCGTCCAGACCTGCGTGGTCAAGCTGGTCGCCCGCTGGTCGGACCCGGGCTTCACGCTCGACCGGCAGGACGGTGGCCGGGCCTTCGCCGCGAAGGTCATGTCCGGTGTCATCGCCGATGTCTGCCGTGCGTACGACCGCGACAAGTCGTTTCCCACGGACGAGATTCCCGACCGTGAGCCGTCCGTCCCGGAGACCAGCGCGTACTTCGAGGTCCAGGCCGTCGAGGCGGTCGACGGGCTGCTGCGGCAGGCGCTGCCGGACGAGGGCGGGATGTACGAGGTCGGACGGCTGTCGATCGTGAAAGGACTCAACCAGACCGAGATCAGCCGGTATCTGGAGATCGACCGGCAGACCGTGAAGCGCCGCCTGGACAAGGTCAGAGGGCTCCTCGCCGCGTACCGGGCGACGATCCACGACGAGCTCGGAGACGTCAGCTAGAGCTCTTCTCGGGATCACGGGCGGGGGCCCGTGATCCCAGGTTGGGTCCTAGAGGCCCGAACGGCAACGGGAAAAGAAGTCGCAACGCAAGAGGAAGGCGCCCGGGGACGGCAGTCCCGGGGCGCGCCGCTCACCATCCGATCTGGAGGAAGAGGGAAGTTAATGGGAGACATGCACGATCTGCTCCAAGAGAGGGCACGCGCGAGCCGGGCGCGCCTTCTGGAGCTGCACGGCGGGATCGCCCCGGACGCCTGGGAGTCGCTTCTCGACCGTGTTGAGGACGAGTTGTCGAGGGAGGGGGAGAAGAAGGAAGAAGCGAGGCGCGACGGAGACAGCGGCGGCGCCGGCGACGAGGACAAGGGGGACGTACGGAGCGTGACCGGGCAGAGCGGGGGGTCTGCCCGGTACGCCACCGTGGGGACACTCGTCGCCGCAGCCGTCGGACTCCTGCGGTACGGGGCCGTCCACCGTCCGGCGTCCGCGTGACCGGAGCGCTTGTTCGCGGCCCCTCCACTCCCGCGGGAGTGGAGGGGCCGCGGCGCGCCATATCAGTGGTGGACCGGGAGTTCCGTACCTGTCGGAGGTGCGCCCGTGCCCGCCAGGTCGAGCCCTTCGGGCGCGTCCAGGAGCGCGGCGAGTTCACCGAGGAGGCGCGCCGCCGGTGCCGGGGCGACCAGCCACTTCAGATGGCTGCCCGCCAGCGTGCGGACGTCGTACGGGTTGTCCGGTGTCAGCTCGTCGCCCTCGCGGATCAGCCGGTCCTGAAGGGCGAGGGGCAGGCTGGTGTCATCGGTCAGGCGGACATAGGTCTTCGGGATACGGCCCCAGGTCGCGGCCTGCGCCCGGTCGGCGGAGGTGCCGGCGTCCAGGCTCTCGTCGGGCTGGAAGGTGTTCAGGAAGGCCAGGAACTCCTGGTCGGTGCCGTCGGCGAGGAAGGCCGCCTTGAACGCCGCGAGGGCGGTCGGGTCGGCGGTGCGGAAGTTGGTGCGGAGCAGGCCGAGTTCGGCCGGGTTCCCGGCCATCGCCGCGGCCAGGGAGGCGGTGTCGACCGTGGCCATCTCCGGCTCGGCGTAGTAGGCGCCGGCGTCGAGGGCGACCGGGCACCAGGCCGACACGTAGACGAGGCGGTCGATCAGCTCGGGCCGGGCGTTGGCCGCGGCGGTGGCCGTGATGCCGCCACGGCTGTGGGAGACGAGGATCACCGGGCCGTTCCGCCTGGCCCGTTCCAGGATCCCGATGAGGTACGCGGCGTTGTCGGCCAGTGTGGCGCCCCGGATCGAGCCGGGCGCGGTGGCGAGCGCTTCGGGATCCTGGGGTGCCTGGTAGGCGCGCGGGAAGTCCGCCGCGAACCCGTGGCCCGGCAGGTCGACGGCGACCGAACGGTGCCCGAGGAGGCCGAGTTCGGCCTGGAGCGGTGCGAAGGAGAAGGAGTTCGCGAAGGCTCCGTGGACGAGTACGAACGTCGGTTGCATCGGGCGGCTCACTTTCTGGACCCCGCCGGGGCGGTGGCCCGTACGCTCTCGTGTGGTGGCGCGGCTGCCATGCGGACCGCGGGCGGCAGCTGCGAGCGTTCGGTGGAGGTCTGGAACGCCTGGATCATGAGGGCGGCGAACCGCCGCGAAGCACTGACGTGGGCGGCCGCCGACGCGGCGCGGATGCCCCTGTTGGTCAGGAGGACGAGGACCAGGTCGTCCAGGACGAAGTCGGCGCGCAGGTGCCCGGTGCCCTTGGCACGGTCGGCCAGTTCGGCGAGCGAACGCAGCATGGACGCGCGACTCGCGGCGAACTCGGTCGTCCTGGGGAGGCCCGACAGGAAGGCTTCGGTGAACCCCTGGTTGTGCGCGTGCAGTTCACAGGTTTTCTCGATCACCCGGCAAAAGCCCCGCCACGGGTCCGGGTCGGCCAGCCCCTCCTCGACGATCGCGTGGCAGGCGCGTACCTCTTCCGCGAATGCCTCGGCCACCAGGGTCTGCTTGGTCGGGAAACGGCGGTACAGCGTGGCGGGGCCGATACCGGCGCGCCGGGCGATCTCCCGCATCGGGACGTTCAGACCTTCGGCCGCGAACAGGGCGCGGGCCGCGGAGAGGATGCGGGCGCGGTTGTCCAGGGCGTCGGCGCGCAGGGGCGGGTGAGGCAAACGGTCCGTCATCGCTCTCACTTTAGCCAGGCGGGCACAGGCGTCCACTAGCGTCCGAAGGCGTACGGCGACGGGCATACCGGGCCGGTCCCAGGCCGGTCCCGCGCCGACTCCGGCCGGTCCTGGCCGCCCCCGGCCGGTCGATCCCAGGACGATCCGCGGGCAATCCCAGAGCACAGGAGACGGCATGAAGGCAGTAGCGATCCGCGCGTTCGGAAGCCCCGACGGCCTGGAGGTCATCGAGACCTCCGCCCCGGCCCCCGCCGCCGGACAGGTGCTGATCGCCTCGGAGGCGATCGGTGTCAGCGGCGCCGACGTGCTGATCCGGAGCGGTGCCCTCGGTGACTACGGCTTCCAGGAGGGCCATGTCCCCGGCAGCGAGGTGGCGGGCACGGTGACCGCCGTCGGTGAGGGCGTCGACGCGTCGTGGACCGGCCGGCGCGTGTGGGCCTTCACCGGGGTGGGCGGTGGTTACGTCGAGCAGGTGACGGCACAGGTCGCGGGGGTCCTTCCGCTCCCGGAGGCTCTGTCCTCGGTCGACGCGATGACGCTCGGGTCCTCGGGCCCGGTCGCCCACTTCGGGCTCGCCCATGCCCGCTTCACCGCCGGCGAGTCGGTGCTGGTGCGCGGCGCGGCCGGCAGCATCGGGATCATGACGGTCCAGCTCGCGGCCCGGGGCGGTGCGAGCGCGGTGGCGGTGACGGCCTCGTCGGCCGAGCGCGGGGACCGCCTGCGCGCACTCGGCGCGACCCATGTGCTGGACCGCTCCGGCGAGACGGCCGAGGGCGCCGAGGGCGCCCCCGAGGGCTTCGACGTCATCATCGACATCGTCGCGGGCCGGGACCTGCCCTCCTTCCTCGCCAGGCTCAACCCGAACGGCCGCCTGGTGGCCGTCGGCGCCGTCGGAGGCATGCCGCCGGCGGACTTCGGCATGACGATGATGGCGGCGTTCCAGAAGTCGCTGTCGTTCGCCACCTTCAGCGCCGCCACCGTGGCCGAGGCCGACCTGCGCGCGGTACGGGCCGAACAGTTCGCGGCGGCGGGCCGCCGCGAACTGCGCACGGTGGTGCACGAACTGCTCCCGCTGGAGCAAGCCGCACAGGCGCACCGGAAGATGGACGCGGGCGAGGTGTTCGGCCGGATCGTGCTGATCCCGTAGCACGGGGCCGTAACGGATCACAGGGCGTCGTCCGGGGCCGGTGACGTGTGGACGGCGAACGTGGCGTGCAGGGCGCGCGTGTGGTCGACGTACCGTACGGGGCCGGTCAGGGTGAACCCGGCGGTGAGCCGTACGTCGGTGCTGGAGGCCGCCAACCGCAGTTCCACCGCGCCGGGTTCGACGATCCGGCGGCCGTCGCGGCCGGTGAAGGAGGCCAGATCGGCGGGGACGGTGACGCTGATCCTGGCCCGCTCGCCGGACTCCAGGGGGAGCCGTACGTAGCCGATGAGGCGCTGCGCGGGCTGGACGGCCGAGGCGACCGGGTCGTGCAGATAGAGCTGGACCACCTCCACGCCCGCGCGCCCGCCCGTGTTGGTGACGGTGAGGGACAGCTCCGCCGCGCCGTCCGTGGCCGGCCGGGGGTCGCCCGTCGTCAGGTCCGACCAGGTGAACGCCGTGTACGTCAGCCCGTGGCCGAAGCCGAAGGCCGGCGTCGGGTCGATGTTGGACACCTCGCTCGCGCGGGCCAGCGGCGCCGCGAGATACGTGGACGGCTGCGCCCCGGGCAGCCGGGGAACGCTCACCGGGAGGCGGCCCGAGGGGTTGATCCGGCCGCTGAGCACCCCCGCCACCGCCGGGGTGCCCTCCTGCCCGGGGAAGAACGCCTGGACGATCGCCCCGGCCTCCGTGACCGCCCGGCCCAGTACATACGGCCGCCCGGCGAGCAGGGTGACCACCACCCGGGTCCCGGTGCCGCGCACGGCGTCGAGCACCGCGTCCAGCAACCGGCCCTGGACGCCCGGCAGATCGAGGGTTTCCGCGTCGCAGCCCTCGCCGCTGGTGCCGCGCCCGAAGAGCCCCGCGCGGTCGCCGAGTGCGACGACCACGACATCGGCGGCGCGTGCCGCCCGTACCGCTTCCGTGAAGCCGTCGGAGGCGTCGGAGGCGTTGGAGCCGCCGGAGCCGTCGGAGCCGTCGGAGCCGTGGGAGGCGCCGGATTCCGAGGGGGCGGGGCCGTCGATACCCGTGGCCGCCACCGTGACGATCTCGCTCGCCGGGAACTCCGCCGCCAACGCCTCGCGCAGCGTGGGCAGTTCCACGCCCGCCGGGACCGCGGGATGCTGGGGGCCGACATGGACCGGGAAGGAGTAGCAGCCCAGCACGGCCGTCGCGGTCTCGGCCTGCGGGCCGATCAGCGCGATCCGCGCCGGGCCCGCGCTCCCGTCCTCCGTACGGCCGCCCAGCGGCAGCGTCCCGTCGTTGCGCAGCAGGATCACCGCGCGCTCCGCGAGCCTGCGCGCGATGTCGCGGTGCGCGGGGGAGTCCAGGGTGACCGTGCCGCGCAGCCGCTCCGTGTCCTCAAACTCGGCCCCCGCAAGGGCGGTTGGCCGCGCGCTCCACTCCGGGTCGAGCAGCCCGAGCCCGGCCTTCTGGGTCAGGACCCGGCGCACCGCGCGGTCCACGGCCTCCGGTGGCAGCCGTCCGTCGGCGATGGCGTCCCGCAGCGGCTGCCCGAAGGTCTTCACCGTGGGCAGTTCGACATCGACGCCCGCCGTCAGCGCGGCCGTCGCCGCCTGGGCCCAGTCGCCCGCGACCCCGTGCAGCGTCCTGAGGAAGGCGATCCCGAAGTAGTCCGCGACCACGGTCCCCTCGAACCCCCAGGTGTCCCTGAGGAGTTCGGTCAGCAGCCGCTCGTCCGCCGCGCACGGCACCCCGTCGATGTCGTTGTAGGCGGACATGACGGACCGTACGCCGCTCTCCCTTACGGCCATCTCGAAGGGCGGCAGCACCACATCGGCGAGCTCCCTGGGGCCCATGCCGACCGGCGCCAGATTGCGTCCGCCGCGCGAGGCCGAGTACCCCGCGAAGTGTTTCAGCGTCGCCACGATGCCCGCCGACTCCAGGCCCCGTACGTACGCCGTGGCGACCGTGCCGGTCAGATACGGGTCCTCGCCGATGGTCTCCTCGACCCGCCCCCAGCGCGCGTCGCGCACCACGTCGAGGACGGGCGCGAGGCCCTGGTGCAGCCCGACCGAGCGCATGTCGCGGCCGATCGCGGCCGCCATCTCCCGTACCAGCTCCGGATCGAAGGACGCGCCCCACGAGAGCGGGACGGGGTACGTGGTGGCGCCCCAGGCGGCGAAGCCCGCGAGGCATTCGTCATGGGCCATGGCGGGCACCCCGAAGCGGCCCGCCGCCACGACGCGTTCCTGTGTACGCATCAGGGACAGCGCGCCCAGCGCGGGATCCACCGGTACGGTGCCGAACGGGCGCGTCAACTGGCCCAGCCCGTGAGGGAGCAGGTCGGCGAGGGCGGGCGGGGCGTCCATGTCGTGCTGGTGCGGGGCGACTTCGGCCCCGTCGGCGGACGCGCCGGCCCACAGCCCGTAGAGCTGCGCCAGTTTCTCTTCCGTGGTCATGGCCGCGATCAGCTCCTCGACCCGGCGCGCCCGCGCCTCGGACAGGAGGGCGGACTGGGGCACGGCCGTGGTGTCGGTGTCGGTGCTCACGTTGTCGATCACTTTCCTCCGACCCCCATGAGCCCCTGGACCAGGGCTCGGCGGGCGAACAGGTAGACGAACAGGACGGGCAGCGTGGACAGCACCACGGCCGCCAGCAGGCCGGGGATGTCGACGCCGTGCTCGGTCTGGAAGTTGTACAGCCCGAGGGTGAGAACCTTGGTCTCCTCGGACTGCGTCAGCACGAGGGGGAAGAGAAAGCCGTTCCACGCCTGGAGGGCGGAGAACACCACGATCGTCGCCAGCCCGCCCCTGGAGAGCGGGACGACGAGTTGGAAGAAGACACGCCGGGTGGTCGCCCCATCGATGGCCATCGCCTCGAAGAGTTCGTTGGTGATGTCGCGCATCGTCCCGGTGAGGATCAGCGCGCAGACGGGCAGACAGAACGCGGCGGTCGGCAGGATGACCCCGATGAGGTTGTCGTACAGGCCCGCCTTGCTGATCGCGTAGAACATCGGGACGATCACCGCCTGGGCGGGGACGGCGAGCCCGAGCAGGAAGAGCCGGAAGATCCGTACGGTGCCCCGGCCCTGGTTCCGTACGATCGAGAAGGCCAGCGGGGGCACCAGCAGCAGCACGATCGCCACCACGCTCGCCGTGACGGCCACGGTGTTGAGGAAGTAGCGGCCGAAGCCGTTGGAGAAGTCCTGCGCGTAGTTGTCGAGGGAGAAGGAGCGCGGAAACGCGAGCGGCCCGTTCGCGCTGTACTCGGCGCGGCTCTGGACGGTCGCGCCGAGCATCACGTACAGCGGGAGGGCGATCAGCCCGAGCCACAGCACGGCGCCCAGGCCCGCGAGATAGTTCGGGCGGCCCTTGGTCACGGAACGGCCCCTCACATTCCCTCCTTCGTGCCGGCCATCTTGTCGTAGCCCGAGAGCCGCACCATGATCAGCGAGACCACCGTGGCGACCACGACCAGCAGCAGCGCGATGGCCGCGCTCTGACCGAAGTCGAACTCCCGGAACCCCTTCTGGTACATGTAGTAGGCACTGATGCTGGTGTCGGTGCCGGGGCCGCCCTGGGTCAGGATCAGTACGGTGTCGAAGGTGGTGAGCCCGCCGACCACCATCAGCACGACCGAGGTGATGATCGAGTTACGGAGCTGCGGCAGCGTGATGTGGAAGAACTGGCGCACCCGCCCGGCCCCGTCGATCGCCGCCGCCTGGTAGAGCACCTGCGGGACCGACCGCGCCGCGCCCTGGTGGATCAGCGCGTGGAACGGTGTGAACTGCCATGTGGCCACGGACACCAGCACACAGATCGCCCCGGTCCGGGTCCCCAGCAGATTGCCGTCGCCGAAGAGCCACTTCGCCTCCGCCGGTACCCCGAAGTTGGGGTCGAGCAGCGCCCGCCACAGCACGGAGATGGCCGTGGCGGAGAGCAGCAGCGGTACGAAGAAGATCGCGGAGAGCACCGCCCGGTTGCGCTGCCGCCCGGCCGCCCAGACCCCGAGCAGAATCGACAGGGGGGTCTGGGTGACCACACCGAGCCCGGTGAGCAGGACGCTCAGCCACAGGCTCTTGATCATCACCGGGTCGTGGACCAGCGCGGTCCAGTTGTCGAACCCCGCGAAGCGGGGCGCCGCGAGCCCGTTCCACTCGGCGAACGAGAGGACCGCGACCAGCACCAGCGGGACCATCGCGAACAGGCCGAAGAAGACGGCGGCGGGCAGCGCCCAGAGCAGCCCGGGCCTGGCCACCGTATGCCCGGCGGGTCCCCGGCCCGGCGAGGACCGGGCGCCTCTCCGCTTTCCTGGGGGTGCGCTCTTCACCGGGTCGGTGAGAGTAACCATGTCGGCCATGTCGGACGTCGCTCTCCATCGGTGATCGGTCGTTTGATCGGGCGGTGATCGGTTGTAGACCGGTCGTGGGCCGGTCGTGGCCGGTCGGTGATCAGGAGGGGGCAGGCGCTGTTCAGGGGGCGATCAGTCGGTGGACAGGGCCTGCATGGCCTTGACGAAGCCGTCGGCGTCCATCGAGCCGTTGAAGAACTCCTGGACGGCCTGCATCATCGGGGCGTCCGCCGCCGGCGGGTACGCCTGGTTCCACGAGAGCTGGAACGAGGGCGCCTTGCTGACCAGGCCGAACTGGTACTTCAGATACGCCGGGTTGTCCGCCGAGTCCAGGAACTTCTCGGTGTTCGTGGTGGTCGGCAGGTTGCCGATGGCGAGCTGCGCCTTGACGAACTCGTCCGAGTACATGAGCTTCAGGAACTCGGCTATCGCGTCCGCGTGCTCGGTCTTCTTCAGCACCGAGTAGAAGTTGTTGGTGTTGCCGACGATGTCCGCCGGATCGCCCTTGCCGCCCGTGACCGTCGGGAACGAGGTGTAGCCCAGGTCGTTCTTGGCGAAGTCGGGGTTGACGTCCCGCTGGGTCGAGTACACCCACGAACCCATCAGCTCGAACCCGGCCTTGCCGGCCGCGACCAGGGCCGGGGAGCCGCCGTCGGTGAACTTCACCGAGTCGTAGTTCGTGCCGAACGCGCCCGCGTCGACCAGCTCCTTCAGCATGCCCAGCGCCCTCTTGCTGTCGGCGCTCTCCCAGACCTTCTTGTCGCCGGCCAGCGCCTCCTTGAAGAGACCCGGGCCCGCCACCCGGTCGTACAGGTACTCGAACCACATCAGCGTCGGCCACTTGTCCCCGCCGCCCAGCGCGATCGGTGTGACGCCCTTCGCCTTGAGCCGCGCGACCGCGCCGAGCAGTTCGTCCCAGGTCTTCGGCGCCTCGACGCCCGCGTCCGCGAGCACCTTCTTGTTGTGAAAGAGCAGCACCGGCTGTGTGCCGCGCATGGGGACGCCGTACGCCTTGCCGTCGATCTCCGCCGTGTTGTACACGGACGGCAGGAAGTTCGACTTGAGCCCCGGGTCCTTCGCCACCAGATCGTCCAGCGGCAGCAGCAGGCCCGACTTCACGAAGGGCTGGATGGAACCGCCGCCCCAGTTGAAGAAGACATCGGGCGCCTTCGGGGTACTGATGAGGGTCTGGAGCTTCTTCTGGTAGTCGGCGCCGGGGACGGTGTCCAGGACCGCCTTGACCTTC
This sequence comes from Streptomyces sp. NPDC096310, assembly GCF_044763125.1. NCBI lineage: Bacteria > Bacillati > Actinomycetota > Actinomycetes > Kitasatosporales > Streptomycetaceae > Streptomyces > Streptomyces sp. NPDC096310. The sequence continues at coordinate 13,395 of NZ_JBIWFO010000045.1, forward strand.
GAGGTTTTGTTGAACGTCTCGATGATCTGCTTCTCCACCTTGTTGGTGGCGTCGCCGTAGACCAGTACGTGGAACTCCCCGGCGCCGCCCGAGGAGCTGCCACCGCCGCCGCAGGCCGTGAGGCCCAGGCTCAGGACGAGCGCCGCGCCACCGGCGACCGTCCGGGAGAACCGTGCGCGAGTCGTGCGAGTCTTCATCGCCTTCATCGGTGCCTTCATCGGTCGACCTCTCGAAAGTATCGGCCACATCGCCGAAAGTATCTGGCGTGTGACCGTAGGACTCCTCTCCGGAGCGGTCAACAGTGCGGTCAGCACGCGGCCAAACCGTTACCGATTTCCGGCCGACATCCGGTGCCTTATCCTTCGGTCCATGCGAGATGAGACGAGTGCAGGCCGGGTCACCCTGGCTCAGGTGGCTTCGCAAGCCGGGGTTTCTCTTTCGACAGTTTCGAAAGTGCTCAATGGGCGCCCTGATGTCTCCGCACCCACCCGTGGCAAGGTCGAGGAGCTGCTGGAGGCCCATGGCTACCGCCGCTCCGCCCCCACCGCCCCCGAGGCCCCGCTCATCGAGATCGTCTTCCACGAACTGGACAGCACCTGGGCGATGGAGCTGATCAGGGGCGTCCAGAACGTCGCCAAGGAGACCGGGCTGAGCGTCGTCCTCACCGAGACCGGCACCCGGCACTCCCCCGGCGCCGACTGGGTCGAGGGCGTCCTGCGGCGCCGGCCGCTCGGCGTCGTCCTGGTCTTCTCCACGCTCCCCGACGACCTCAAGAAGAAGCTGTGGTCGCGGGCCATCCCCTTCGTGATCATCGACCCGGCCGGCGACCCGGAGCCCGATGTGCCGTCCGTCGGCTCCGCCAACTGGGCCGGCGGCCTCGCCGCCACCCGCCACCTGCTCGACCTCGGCCACCGCAGGATCGCCGTCATCACCGGCCCCGAGGACGTGCTCTGCTCCCTGGCACGGCTCGACGGCTTCCGCTCGGCCATGGGCATGGCGGGCGTCGAGGCCGATCCGGCGCTGGTGCGCTTCGGCGACTTCCATGTCCGCGCCGGTCACGCGCACGCCGTGGAACTCCTCCAGGGCCCCGACCGGCCCACGGCGATCTTCGCGGGCAGCGACCTCCAGGCGCTCGGCGTGCTGGAGGCGGCGCGGGTGCTCGGCCTGCGGGTCCCGCAGGACTTCTCGCTGGTGGGGTACGACGACATCCCGCTGGCCCAGTGGTCGAGCCCCGCGCTCACCACCGTCCACCAGCCGCTGGTGGAGATGGCGGAGGAGGCGGCCCGGATGCTGCTCCGGCTGCGCCGCGCCGACCAGGGGCAGGGCGACCAGGCCGGCCAGGCGGAGCAGGCGGACACCCGTATCGAGTTCGGTACGCGGCTGGTCGTACGGGACAGCACGGCGCGGCCACCGCGATAGCCGCCGTTACCGAGCGTTTTCCAACCTCAGGGTGACGCGTGGTGAAGGACGAGGACGGCCTTCACCATGTCGGTGATCCGGACAGGTGTCGAGGTCCGCATCCGCGAGACCGACCTGACCGATCCGACCCGCGGACTGCGCGCCGGACTGGTCGACGTCGCTCTGACCCGTGGGCCGTTCGACGAGACAGGTCCGACAGTGCACGAGCTGCGTGTCGACCCAGTCGGCGCGGTGCTGCGCGCCGATGATCCATTGGCCCGCCGCGACCGCCTGAAGGTGGCCGACCTGGCGGACATGCGCTGGTTCCAGTTCCCGGACGGCACGGATCCGATCCGGCATTCGTACGGGAACGGCGGGGAGCCGCGCGAGGGTCCGGTGGTACGCGCTGTCCAGGAGTGCCTGCAGGCCGTGCTCTGGAACGGAACAGTCGGCATTGCCCCGTTCGGGCACGACCTGCCCGGGGAGCTGGTGTGGTGCCGCTGATCGACATTGCGCCGAGCCGCGTGGTAGCGGCGTGGAACGAGGGTGACCCGAATCCGCTGGTCCGGTCGTTCGCTCAGATCGCCACAGTCGCTTACCGGGCTGAGCGTTCCGCGGCCGGCGAAGATCCTTGCGGACACAGTTCCTCGAACGTGCGGGACCGGCCGTCGGTCTGGCTGCCGTCGGCGAGCGCTCTCCAGTACGTGCCGACGTTCCAGTGGGCCGGGGGCTGGTCCGGCGCCCAGACATAGGGGCGGGCGGTGCCGGCGCTGTGGGGGAAGCTGGCCATAACGGTCCCTTTGGTCTTTAGTGCATGGGGGAATGGATGATGGAGTCGACGGTGATGGTCAGCAGGAGCCGGGTCTGGCCCGGGCCGCCGTACGAGGCGTAGGAGTGGCCTGTGTACTTCTGGGCGAGGTGTTCGATGCTCTCGGCGGCGCCGTCGGTCGTGGCGCTGGTGACGCGTCCCCGTACGGAGAAGTAGCGGGAGGTGTCATCGGGGTCGGCGATGCTGACGGCCACACGGGGGTCGCGTTGAACGTTTTTGGTTTTGCGGTAGCCCTCGACGGTGTTGATGAGGATGTGTTCACCATCGGTGTCGACCCAGGTCTGGGTGAGCTGGGGCGAGCCGTCCGGCATGGTGGTGGCGATGAAGCAGGGGCTGGGCCGGCTCAGCAGTTTGAGGAGTTCGTCGGGCAGGGGTGTCATGAGGTATCGCCCTTCTCGGGGGAAGCTGTCGGTGGGAGGTGCCGATGCCGGCGGTGCGCTCAGCGCAAGGAACGGAAGGTGGTGCGGACTTCGTCAACGAAGAGTGCCGGTTGTTCCAGGGCTGCGAAGTGCCCGCCCGCCTCAAGCTCGTTGAAGTGGACGACGTCGCTGTAGCGGCGTTCCACCCAGCGCTGGGACTTCCGGACGTGCTCCTTCGGGAACATGCTGAATCCGGTAGGCAGTGCGATCGGTGCGGCGGTGTTCGGCGCGGAGGGCCGTGCCGACCGTGCCATTTCCCAGTAGGTCCGCGCAGAGGACGTCCCGGTGTTGGGGAGCCAATAGAGCATGATGTCGTCGAGCAGCTCGTCCAGGGTGAATGATGCTTCCGCGTCCCCCGGCGTGCCGCAGGTGTCCTGGAACATCGCGTAGATCCAGGCAGCCAGGCCGATGGGGGACTCCGCGAGGGAGTAGCCGATGGTCTGAGGGCGGGTTGCCTGCTCCTTGGCGTAGCCCGAGAGGTTCTCCCAGAAGTAGGCGGCGCTGTCGAGCATTGCCTGCTCATGCTCGGTGGCGTCCCGGATCTCGTCGGGCGTTGGCGGGAACATGGCGAAGTTGAGGTGCAGCCCGACGCATCCGTCGGGGGCCTTGCGGCCGATCTCGTCGGTGACCGCGCATCCGAGATCGCCGCCCTGGGCGCCCCATCGCCGGTAGCCGAGCCGGTCCATCAGCGTGATCCAGGCATCGGCGACCCGGGGGAATCCCCAGCCGGGTTCCGTAGGCCGGTCGGAGAACCCGAATCCCGGCAGCGACGGCACCACGAGATGGAAGGCGTCCCGTGGGTCACCGCCGTGGGTCGCGGGATCGGTCAGTGGGCCGATGACCTTGTGGAAATCGAGGACGGAGCTGGGCCATCCGTGGGTCATGACCAGCGGCAGGGCGTCCGGCTCAGGCGAGCGCACATGGAGGAAGTGAATGCCCAGACCATCGATGATGGTGCGGGACTGGCCGAAGCCGTTGAGGGTCTTCTCGCACCGCCGCCAGTCGTAGGCGTTGAGCCAGTAGTCGTGCAGCGCGCGGAGTTTCGCCAGCTGGGGTCCCTGGCTGGTGTCCAGAACGGTCTCCGGATCGGGCCACCGGGTGCGGGAAAGCCGCTCACGCAGGTCGGTCAGCTGTTCTTCCGGCACGGACAGGGTGAAGGGTTCGATGAGTTCGGGCATGGGGCGTGCTCCTTACCGGCAGTGCCGCGCCGACTGCGGCGCGGGTGGATTCACGAGGGGGGCGGAATCCGGTGGTTCAGAGGGTGTCGGGCTGACGGGTCCGTTCATCGGTGACAATCTCGGGCACCGCGTTCAGGACCTCCTGGAGCCAGGCGATCTCGGCGCGCAGCCTGTGCGCACTGTGACTGACCGCTAGTGCCTCGCTCACCGTCAGGTAGCCGCCGTCGATGGCGTTGGCATTCAGCGCCTCGGTGTCCGAGAGCATGGAGGCGAGTTCATCCAGCCGGGATGCGATCACCGTGTGGAGCTCGTCCAGCTTCTCCGGGTCCAGGCGGGTGAGGGCCAGGTCGAACGGGTCCGGCTTCATCCAGATGTAGCGCAGACTCTCAAACTGGAGTTCCTTGAGACGCAGCCGCCCTTCACCGGTGATGCCGTACACCTGACGCTCGGGCAGATTGCCCTCCTTCTCGGTCCTGACCTCTTCGAGCAAGCCCTCAGCCAGCAGGCGCTTGATCGCCTGGTACAGGCTGCCCACGGACACGTCCGTCCACAGGTGCAGATGTTCCCGCTCGGCCTGGAGGCGCACCCTGTGCCCGTGCATCTCGCCGTTCCTCGCGAACGTGTCGAGGATGAACAACCTGATCGATGACATACGAGTACTCTTGCATGAGTACTCGTCCATAGGCAACCGGCCGATGTGCTGAACGTCGGCTCCGGGAGCGACCGCGTCGAGGTCACGAACGGGATTCATCGCCGAGCTCACCGCCGTGACCGAACAGTGAGGGATTTCCGGCATCCCGATGCTGACCGCAAGTTGGACGCCCTGCGCAACGACAAAGCTCCTGGTGGACGGGTTCTCGACCAAGATCACCCGTGCCTGCCAGGAGCTTCGCATGGGCCTGTGCAGCTTCTGGAGACGCCGGAGCGTCGGCGCCTCGCGTACTCGGAGGGCAGCCGAACGGGCGCCTGATTGGCGACGTGAAAGAGGTGAGCCTCCTCTGTCAGTGCTATGTCACACTGCGCTCGCAGGCCCTGAACCCCCAAGACTCGCGGGGTCTGTTGGAGCGACTCCGAGGAGGGCTATGAGCACGACGGAACTCGCCTGGTTCAAGTCCGGCTACAGCGGTACCCAGGGCGACAGTTGTGTAGAGATCGCCGTCACCGAACAGGCCATTTGCGTACGGGACTCCAAGGACGTGGCACGCCCGCACTTCGCGGTCGGGCGGGACGGTTGGGCGTCGTTCGTACGGTACGCCGCGCACGGCTGAGCCCTTGGGCCGGCCCGGCGCTACGGCGGTAGAACCTCAGCCGGCCTCGGGCCGGGGGCCCTACGACTGGTCACACCCTCAGCACCTGAGCTGACGGGCTTGGGGCGCGTGCTCTACGACCTGCCCTGAGCGACCGGGTCCACACTGGAGGCATGTGCCGAAGCATCAAGACCCTCCGCCCGCCCGTACTCCCCGAAGAGGCCACCGAGGAGGACATCCGCGCCGCCGCGCTCCAGTACGTGCGCAAGGTCTCCGGCTTCCGTGCCCCGGCCGCCCACAACCGGGAGGTCTTCGACCGGGCCGTCGACGAGATCGCCGGGGCGACCGCACGGCTGCTCCAGGACCTGGAGGTACGGGGCGCCGCCCGCGCGGCGTCCTGACCGCCTCCGGCGGCCGAGCCCCGGACCTTCCCCGTGCCCGTGGTGACGACGAGCCGCCCGGCGATGTCGCGCGGCGATGTCGCGCGGGCCCACCGACCGGCCATGCGACCGGCCGGCGGTACCGCTTTCCCCGTCCAGTGAGGACCCCTGCCATGACCGGCCCGCACGCCTTCCCCCTGGAGCCCACCCCGATCCACGTGTCCGACGAGGTCCTCGACGACCTGAGCGCCCTTCTGGCATCGACCCGTCCGCCGCTGGACGAGGGGAACGAGGACTGGTCCTACGGCGTCCCGGACAGCTATCTCCGGGAACTGGTCGCCTACTGGCGGGACGGCTACGACTGGCGCGCGGCCGAGGCCGCCATCAACGCCTACGAGCACTACCAGGTGAGCGTCGCCGGTGTCCCGGTGCACTTCCTGCGCAAGCCGGGCCGCGGCCCCCGCCCGATCCCGTTGATCCTCACCCACGGCTGGCCGTGGACGTTCTGGCACTGGTCGAAGGTGATCGACCCGCTGGCCGACCCGGCCGCGTTCGGCGCCGACCCCGCCGACGCGTTCGACGTCATCGTGCCGTCCCTGCCCGGCTTCGGTTTCCCCGGCCCGCTCACCGGCTTCCCGGACGTCAACTTCTGGAAGGTCTCCGACCTCTGGCACACCCTGATGACCGAGACCCTGGGATACGAGAAGTACGCGGCCGGGGGCTGCGACATCGGAGGGATCGTCTCCAGCCAGCTCGGCCACAAGTACGCCGACGAGCTGTACGGCATCCACATCGGTTCCGGGCTGCCGCTCGACTTCTTCAACGGCCCCCGCGCCTGGGACTTCGCCCGGAACCGGCCCCTCACCCACGCCACGATCTACTGGGTGAACAACTCCATCGCCACATCGATGCGTTACTACGCCAATGCCAACCGCTACCCCTGGGTCCCCGCCCACGACCGCACCCCGGTCGTGCGGGCCCCGGTCGGCCTCACCCTCGTCACGTACGAGAACCCGCCCGGCATCCACACCGCCGATGAACGCGTCCGGGCCTTCACGACCGGCCCGCAGGCCCGCTGGTTCCACCACGTCAACGTCAACGCCCACGACCACGGCGGCCACTTCATCCCCTGGGAGAACCCGGAGGCATGGGTGAGCGACCTGCGCCGCACCTTCCACGGCCGCAGACCCTGAACGGCCCCGCGCGCTCGCCCGGTGACCGGCGCGCGGGGCGCGCCGCCCCGAAGCCGGGATCCTGGCCGCCGGGCCCCTACGCGGTCGCCGGGCCTCCGCGCGGCCCTGGGCGGCGTATCACGTACGCGGCCAGCGAGCCCGCCGCGAACAGCGCCAGGACGGAGAGGGCCGCACCGACCCAGGACGAGCCGACCCACTGGGCGCCGAAGTAGCCGAGCCCCGCGCTGTATCCGGTCCAGGCCACGGCGGCCAGCGCCGACCAGGGCAGGAACTCCTTCACCTTGCGGTGCGCCGCGCCCGCGCCCAGGGAGACCACCGAGCGTCCCGCGGGCGCGAAGCGGGCGATGACCACCAGGACGCCGCCGCCCCCGCTGAGCGCGCTGCCGAGCCGTTCCTGCGCGGTGGTGAGCCGGCGGGAGCGGGCGATGGCCCGGCCGAGCCGGTCCCCGCCGCGCCGCCCGAGCCGGAAGGCGACCAGATCGCCGAGCACGGACGCGCTGAACGCACAGAGCATCAGCAGGATCAACGACGGTACTTCCTGCGGAACTTGAGCCACTTTTCCGGCCGCGCCCGCCACCGTCGCCGTGGTCGAACCCGCCGCCGCCGCGGTGGCGGCCGTGATCACCAGGACTCCGCTGGGCAGGACGGGCAGAAACACGTCCAGCAGTACGGAGAGGGCCACCACGGCGTAGATCCATGGGCTGCCGGTCAGCGACCCCAGACTCTCCAGCACTTTTCCGACTCCCCGCCCGTCCCGTGGCAGCGCCTCGATGTCGCATGGGTGGGCGGCAGCGGCTGCTGAGCCACACAGCGTACGCGTGTGCGGTACGCAGCGTTCGCCCGGGGCGGCATGTCGGCGCCCCGGACCCGTGGACGACGACGTGGTCGAACAGGGGTCCGGGGCGTCGGACCGGCATCAGGGGCGGGAGAGCCCGGTCGGGCGGCGGCTGGGGAGGCCGGTCAGGCGGCGACCGTCGTCCGCTCGTCGCGCTTCTCCGCCTCGGCGGCGGTGGCCGAACCCCGCGACGGAAGGAACCCGTCCAGGGCGAACGCGCCCGGGCCGGTGAAGACGATCAGCAGGAACGACCAGCAGAACATGGCGGCCAGCTCGCCGTTGTTCGCTATGGGGAACAGCCCCTCGGGCTGGTGGACCGTGAAGTACGCGTACGCCATGGCGCCGGAGGAGACGAGGGCGGCGGGGCGGGTGCCGAGACCCAGCAGCACCAGCGCACCGCCGACCAGCTCGATGGCGGCGGCGAACCAGCCGGGCCAGGTGCCGGCGGCGACCGTCTCGCGGGAGAAGGCGCCGAAGAGCGAACCGGCGCCGTGACAGGTGAAGAGGAGCCCGACGACCACGCGGAACAGCCCCAGGGCGTAGGGCTGCGCTGCGTTCAGACGTGTGTACATGGGGGGTTGTACTCCTTCGGTCGGGGTCTGGACCACAGAGTGGGGCGAGGTCTGGACCGACGAGTGACGTCCCGCAACGTTAGGCTGGCCTAATCTATGCTTGCAAGTTCAACATTCTGTCGGGGATCAATTCGCGTCGTGTATGACGCGCCGTCGCTGGTCGCGGCCCGGAGGATGGCACGTGCCACCGCGTCCGTGTCGGCGAGCATGACCGAGTCGACCCCGGGCCTGGCGCCCGCGGCGGTCACCCAGTGCACACCCTCCGTGGGCACACCGAGCGCGAATCTCCGGGGGTGCACGCCTCCTTGGCGATCTATCAGACGGTAGGGACGGCGTGTTACATCCATCCCACCCGTCTCGTAACCGTCGAGTGTGTGCGGCCGGCACTGCCCCGTCTTCAGCAGCCGCGAGAGCAGCGGATCACAGCTCCGCCTCAGATCCGGTTCCGGCAGGCGCGCCTCCACGAGCGTGGTCGCCCGTACGGCGGAGCCCGGTATGTCGGGGGACTCGGCCAGGAAGGCGCCGTCCGCCGTCCGTACGGCCATCCGCGGGCCGATCACATCCAGCACCCCCGCCTCGATCAGGGCGGCCATCTCCTCGATACGGCGACGGGGCGGCCCGATGGAGAGGAACGCGTTCAGCGGCGTGTACCAGCGGTCGAGGTGGTCGCGTCGGGAGACACCGGAGAGACCGGCGTGGTCCACGATCAGCCGCAGTTCGTTGCGGAGGTCGCGCAGCACGTCAAGCGCCGCCTTGACCGGACCCGCGACATTGCCGAGCGCCGCCTCGGCCGCGTCCTTGCGCAGATGTGCCAGGAGCCAGGCGCGGTGGTCCGCCGGGTCGCGGAAGGTCTCGTCGCCGTACGGACGGGAGATCCGCTCCCACGACCAGCGGTCGGCGACGGGGATCCCCGCCTCGTCCAGCACCGCGGCCTCCCGCGGGCTGCCGTGCGGCGCCGACAGGAACCGGTCCAGCGGCGAACCGGGGCCGCCGGCCGGCGCGTCGTAGGACGGCGGCCCGGAGGGGGACTGCCCGGGGACGGGCCACCCGAAGGACGCCGCGTAGAAGACGGCTTCCACCTCCTTGGCGACCAGCGGCCATATCTCCTGGAGGAAGTCCGGCGGGTCGCCCGCGTCCGCGCGCTTGCGGAACAGCGCGATCACATCCGGGGTCAGCATCAGCGGCCGGTGCCGGCCGGACGGCCCCTTCGCGTTGTCGCCGCGCGCCTGATGCGGCACCCCGCGCCGCGACCCGGCGTACAACTGCGGTTCGCGCCCCGACGGGTGGTATACGAGAACGCCGGCCGCGTCCCGCGCGAAGATGCCGCCGCGCCCGGCTGTCAGCAGCGCCATGTGGTCGAAGAAATTCAGCCCGAGTCCGCGCAGCAGCACCGGCTCGCCCGGGGCGATCCCGGACAGGTCCAGATCGGCCGGATTCGACGGCGGCAGATATCGCAGCCGGTGACGGGCTGCGAACTCCGCCAGCGTCGCCTGGATCTGACCGGAAACCACCGGTAGATGGCCCTGTGCGAGCACGACCGCACAGAGACCGGAAATCGTCGTGCCATCGTCGAGCGTGAGACTCTGCGTCGGCCGGTACGGAGCGCGCGCACCGGGCACACCGGTCACAACGGGTGAAACGTGCGGGACGGCCGGTTCCGCCCGGTCGAAGGCCCCCGCGTCGGCGTCGTCATCCAGTCGCACGGCGCGCGCCCGGTGCACCACCACCGTCACCGAGCCCGGCGCCCCCTCCACCGTCGTACGGAACGCCCACTCCAGATAGCGCCCGTAGGCGGCCCGGCTCGGATAGTCGTCGGGTTCCAGCCGCTCGGCGGGCCGGTCCGCCGCCCACTCGAACAGGCTGGGCCCCGGACGTATCGGCCCCTCGCACTCCACGCTCGCGTCGGTGAAGACGGTCACCTGCGAGGCCACCGTGTTCATCAGCAGCTCGGCGGGCTGATCGGTACGCCAGACCAGGCCCGCGCCGGGTGGCGCGGGGTCGACGAGATGCACCGTCAGTTCCACGTCCGGCGCCAGTTCGGGCACGGACGCGCAGAGTCTCTCCAGGACGGAGGTGCCACGGGGACCGACGCCGACGACGGCGAGAGAACGGTGCGGGGACTGCCGTACATCGGACAAAGCTGTGACTCCCGGGGCATGGGGGCTGCTGGAAGCGGATGGTCCGCATCATCATGCCGTTGCTGTGTGGTGAGTTCGAACCCTTGGGCGAAGGATCACGTCGTGTGGGAATGATCACGCGAAGATTACTCCAACGCCAACGGGCGGATAGTGTGGGGAATTTGAAGGGATGTTGCGGAGGCCGCGCATCTCGGGCGTTCTGTCGTGCATCTCGGGGGCTCTAAGAAGTCATCTCATTTGGGCGACTCGGTATTCTGTGAGTCATGGTGGGGATCGTTGAGCGGCTGGTGCCGGATGAGTTGTGGGAGTTGTT
>NZ_JBIWFO010000046.1:0-21705 GCF_044763125.1 Streptomyces sp. NPDC096310
GGCACCACCTTGAACACGCTGCTGGTGGTGGCCGGCCGCCGGTGGACGATCGAGGAATGCTTCCAGACCGCGAAGAACGAATGCGGCCTGGACCACTACCAGGTCCGCAAGTACCACGCCTGGTACCGGCACATCACCCTGGCCATGGCGGCACACGCCTACCTGGCGACGGCCCGTGCGCAGGAGCTCAAAAAGGGGGCTCACGATCCGCTGACCAGTGCCTTGTCCCACTGAGCCTGCCCGAGATCCGCCGCCTGACCGCCCACCTCACCGCACGCCTCCTGCCCTCACTCGCCCAAGTCCTGCACTGGTCCCACTGGCGGCGACGAGCACAACACCGAGCCCGCGTCAGCCACTACAAACGACGAGGCCACAGCCCCTGACTGAACCCTCGTCACTACAAGCACGGTTGCAGTACTAGCCCAGCTGGCCGCCCGGTGGGACGGATCGCCGTCGAGTTGCTGAAAGTAGTGGGCAGAAATCTCGCCTGCTGGGACCAGCCGGGCGTGTCGTGCGACTGACTCCTGCCTTGTCGCGGATGAACGGACGTCCGGGGACAGGGGACAATGCAGGACATGGATGACGCGTTCACACTCCTTCAGCGGGCCGTCGACCTGCTGTCTGAGGACGCCGTAGCACAGAACGGGCAGACGGTTGGGGATGTTCGCGAGGACATCGGGCGCCAGGAGTGGGAGATGGTGCTCGGCGTTCTCATCGAGATCGGGGACGTCCACCCCGTGTCGGTGGACTTCTGGGAACTCCTCGCCGAGGCCGCTCGCCAGATGATGCTCGACCGCAGCCGCAGTTGGTGCGAGTGGCGAGCCTGGGAGGTCCAGCACGGCACTGTCCGGGTGACCTTGAGCCTGGCGGGTGGGGAGGAGGGCCGACGCCGGACTGCCTTTTCCGGAGACGGTCGGCTCCGACCGATGTGGGACATCGGCAACCGCACCGTCGGCGGGGAACGAGAGCTGAGCATCGCAAGGTTGTGGGTGGAGTATGCGGAGAAGCTCGGCCCGGGAGAGACGGCCGATGCTCGGCTGGCGCCTCTGAGACCAGAGCAGTGGAGGCATCTGAAGTGCGGTGATGTGATCACCATGCACGAAGCTCGACCTATTGTCGGCACGGCCACGGTGATCGAGGTCTTGCCGCCGCGCGCCTGAGCCCATCGCGTCGCCCCAGACGCGCCGCGAGCGACGGACGGTTGTCAGCCGCAGCCAGGACTCGGGGCAGCCGGCCCGCGCTGGTGCGGAAATGTCTTCCACGTCGCCGTCAGCGTGACGTTGATCCGCCTGTGGCCCCCGTTATGGACCTCGCGTCCCAACTCAGCCGGCTTCCAGGGCGTCTGCCCGCCTTGTCAGGTCCGCCGCGACGCGATCCCAGTCCGGTCCGTGCAGCCACAAGTTCTCGGCAGCCTCGCGCATCAGCGCTGGCTCATCAGGTCGCTGCAGGAGCACCAACCGGTAGGACAGGTTGCGGACCCAGACTGGCAAACGACCGTCGACCACGTGTGGGCAGAGCTCCCGGAGCATGGCGAGGATCGAATCGGCGTCAGCGAAAGTCAGTTCTTCGACGAAGTAGTGCTCCCGGTGGTCGAGGTCGCACTCAGGCGTCGGTCCGAACTCGTCTCCGTAGAGACACCGGGCGTGCTCCGTCAAGGTGCTGTGCATGTCCTGGAGCCTATGACGCCTTGTTCTGCGGGAACGAAGCTTGGGCCTGTCGCGACGATCAGGTGCCCCAGTGGTATTTTGACCCGAAATCACGGGAGGGGTGAGTAGGCGGGTGGACAGAGACCGGCGGCATGCAGCTGTCGTGGTACTCCGCGAGCTCGGGCGAAGCCACGATTACCGTGACCGGGCGGATGCCGGTCACGGCCTGGCAGGCTTCGCCGAGATGCAGGAGGCCCTCGGGCCACTGCTGGAGCTCGTGCTCGACGCAGGTGACACCTTCGTCACCCGGGTGACCGCGGAAGCCGTGCTGCGGCGAAAGGACAGGATCGGGTTGGCGGTAGTCGCCTCCGCTCTGGCAGTCGCCGACTCGAATCACAGCGATTGGATCCACACCGCGCTTCACGATGTGTTCAGCATCTTCTCCGAGGACCGGGACAACGCGATGCAGTTGTGCGAGGAGATGTTGCGGGACACTGACGACCGCGTTGCCCTGGGGGCTCGTCAGATGCACGAGGCCCTGGCTGAGATCGACCCCGTTCTTCGCCCCATGTAGCCCGGGGTGGACACTGCCGTGAGAGCGCAGGTGCTCGAATCTCCATCCTGGCATCCTGCCGGGCCCAGCTCCATGAGCGATTCCGTCGGCTGTCGCGTCGGCGCTCAGCGTTCTGGTTCGGCGCTGGTTCGTCCGGCGTCGCGACGGAAGTCGGGCATGCCGAGGTGGACGGTGGACGGCTGGGCTGCACGGTCGCGCATGGTCTCCAGCTTCTGGGCGGCGGCGGCCAGGGTGGTCTCGATGGCGGCGACTTCGCCGAGCCAGCCCTGGTCTTTGGCCTCCTGGAGGCGGTCGATGAGGTTGGCGTGGATCTCCTGGAGGCGAGGCATCTGGGCCGGGTCCACGAGAAGTGGGGGACACCTGACACAGGCGTTTTCATGCTGGCACGGGGTCGCGTAGTCGCGGCCGCAGGTCCCCAGAGCGACCTTGCGGAGTTCGAAGTGGGCCAGGAACTCGTCCCACTCGGTGGCGGTGAGCTCGCGGTACTCCTCGCTGGGCCGCTCGGTTCTGCGGCGGGCGATGAAGGCCCGGTGATGGGAAATCACGTCCTCCGGGTAGATCGCGGCATACCCCATGGTCGTGTCCAAAGTGGCATGGCCGCAGATCTTCGCGGCGATGTGCGGGGGCAGTCCGGAGCGGATGGCGTCGGTCACGAAGATCCTTCTGAAGTCGTGGGGGCGCCATTCGAGCGGGTCGCCGGCCACGGTGATCTGGGCGGACTGCGAAGTCGCGACCAGGCACTCGCGGATGTGACTGCGGGTCAGCGGCCGGTCCTCGGTGCCGTACCGGCGTTGGAACAGGAACGGCATGGGCGGGCTCCATGTCTGCTCGAACACGTCGTAGGCCGACACCAGCGGCAGCGCGACGTTCCCGGCCCGGACCCGGAAGATGACCGCGGTCAGCACCTCCGCCAGCTCCGGAGAGACCAGCAGCAGGCGCTCCGAGTCGGTCTTGGACGGGGCAACCTGCAGCATCGGCACCACCTCGCCGGTGGTGGGCAGTGTGTAGGCGATGAAGCTGTGGTGGGTGAGCTCCAGCATCTCCTCGATCCGGATACCGGTGTGCCGCAGCACCTCCACCGTTGCCCAGGACCAGAACGCCGCCTCCTCCTCGTGCGTCAGGTTCCGCCGCCTGCTGGCGGTCACCTCAGTGGCATAGACGCGGCCGGCCTGCCCGGACCGGCAGCGCTCGAACTCCTCCCCCGCAATGAGGAACCGTCCACCGGCCGGTGTCGCGCGAGCTGCGGTAATGCGAGCCTCGGCGTCCTTGCGCTGCCGGTCGACGGCGCGAAGCAGGGTGGGCAGCAACGGCAGTTGGGTCCTGGTCCGCTGGTCCATCCGGGACTTCACCCTGGACCTGGACTTCTTCGTCGCGCACTCACTCGCCTTGATCGGACACGGTGCCACCCAGGGCGCCCACCGCGCCGGATCGTCTGCCGCCCAGCGGGCGATGTCCTGGTAGAACGCCCGGACGAACACCAGCTCGCTGCGGAAGTTCACCCGCGGACGCACCGGGTGGCCCTGGGCGTCACGAATGTGGGCCAGACGTTCTTTCCACGCCTGCGCGACCTCCGGCGCCAGTCGCAGCGAGTCGATGCCCGGATGGTGGATTTCCAAGTCGCGCCAGAACAACCGGCATAGATTGCGGGCGAGGGAACGCAGTGAGACGTGGTCGAGCTCGGGAGCCCGCTCGGTGAAGTACTCGACCAGCAGATCGCGGACGGCCTGGCACTCGATGCCGTACCCGTCGACGATCTGCTCGACGCTGCGACGGCCCTCGATCCGAAGCACCCGCAGCCGCGGTGGTGCACTGACCGGGAGCACGCCGGTCTCCTTGAGTAGGGCGTAGAAAAGCGGCCGGCCCGCGCTGCCGCGGAAGTGGTGTTCCTCCAGCGCGGCTGTCAGCTCGATGCAGTCGCCGACGGTGATGTCGCTGACCAGTCCGCCCTTGCGGATCACGATCCAGGTGAGCTTGTTCAGGGCATCGGACCTGGCCGCGGCTGTCGCGTGTTGAGCCAGTTGGTCGAGCCGCTGGAAGACGTCGGGGTCGCTGGCGGCCCGGGTCTCGGTGAGCATCACTGTCAGGCGTTGCCGCAGCAGCCACAGATAGCTGGGGCGGATCGCCTGCCCGGCGACCAGGAGAGCCAGTCCCGTGGCCAGTTCATCGCGCAGGTGGCGCTTGGTTGCGCCGCGTCCCTTCAGGGGCAAATCGGTCCACTCAAAGCCGGCGGTGTCCGCTCCGCTGGCCATCCAGCGGTCCTGCCAGGTCTCTCCCGGCTGACCTTCGAGCCAGTCCAGCGCCTTACTCAGGCCCCGCCGCCGTGCCTTGTCACGGGTGAGGCCCGCACTGGGGTCGGTGAACAATCCCAGCAGCCGTTTGACCAGGCTCTCCCGGCTCTGACGGGTCTGCCACCAGCTCGCTTCGCACACTCGTGGTTCCCACTCCAGAGGCTTGTCCTCCTCCGGCGACTCGACGGGCGTGGGGACAGCGGCCTGCGCGATCGGATTCACCGGCAAGTCCCGTGGGCAGTCGATGTGCCGAACAGTGCTGCCAGCACTTCCGGGCGGTAGCCGGACGCCGGCGGGGCCGGCGGCTTGGCCAGCTCGGTGCGCTGCCGTTCATGGTGGGCCAGGACGTGAGCGACGACCTCGTCGGGAGTGGGAGCGATATAAATCTCCGTGGTGGTGATGTGGGCATGCCCCAGGACCCATTGCACGTCGGCGAGGGTCAGATTCGGATCGCGGACCATCCTCTTGGCCGCGCTGTGCCTCAGGTCGTGCAGAGTCCAGTTCGCGCCGAGCAGCTGGTTGGCACGGGTGAAGACCATCCGGGCCGCGTCGTACTCCAGCGGACGAAAGGGCCGACGAAGCGTCCACCACAACGGCTCCGACGGGCCCTTGGGAACCATGCTGCGGAGTTCCTGCTGGTAGAGCCGCAACCACACGAACGCGTCCGCAGAGGCAGGAAGGTGCTGGAGGGTCTGGCTGCCCTTGCGGACCACGCCGATCGTTTGGTCCTCGGGCGCGACCAGGCCCTGCTCGACGCCGAGCAGCTCAGAGGCGCGGGCGCCGGTGGAGACGTAGAACGCGACCAGGGCCCTGTCCCGGTTGCACTTCAACGCGGCGAACAGGTCATTGAATGCCTGGTCAGGAATGATCCGCGGGGTTGGCTTGGGTTCCTTGGGCTGATACGTCCCCCGGCGGGCTGGGCGCCGGAACGGCTGCATCGGATTGTGGTGGGCATTCGGGCTCCCCTCCTCAGCCGCCCCGCCCTGGGGAAACGGGTTGATCAGCGGTCGGCCGTGCGTCTCACGGTGGTACTCGTAGAAGGACCGGATCACCGCGCGAGCGTGCCGCCTGGTCCGAGCGGCATAGTTCTCGCCAGGCGCGGCCTTCCCCGTAATCGGGTTCACCGAGCCCGGCGCGGGCGCATCGGGACGGCGCTGCCGCGGCGGCTTCTTCGTGGTCTTCAGCCACAGTGCGAAGTCACGGGCCTCGACCCGGCTCGCGAGATACCAGGGCACCTCCACCGCGCGTAAGAACCGGACCCACGCCAACAGCTCGTACGCGTAGGACCGCAACGACGCCGGACTTGCATCGTCGGCGAGCATGTGATGCAGAAACTCACTGACCGCTGCCACCTCGGTGCCATCGGCGTCCACGAGCCGGAACGGCCGCAGCGGGTCACCGCTCGTCTCGACACGGCCGACCCGCGCCACCGTCAACGCCGCCACATCCCGGACCGTCCTGCTGTGCTCTGGCATCCATACCTCCACGGGGCATACGTGCTCGACGACACGCGATCAGACCAGATCCGCCCCGACACACGCAGTTACCACGAAGCTCCAGCAGCAGCTACAACCCCCTTGCGGTCACTATGCGTTGACCTCAGCACGAGCCCAGGACGCGTCCAACCTAGTTCGGTCAACGGGACGTTTTCATGCTGGCAAGGAGTCCCGTAAGGCCGGTCGCAGGTGCCGAGTGCGACCTTGCGCAGGCTGAAAGTGGTCACGGAAGTCCTGCCACTCGGTGTCGCTGGGCTCGCGGTACTCCTCGCTGGGACGGTGCGTTCGGCGCTGGTCGACGAATTGTCGGTAGTGGCGGATCACTTCCTCGGGATAGACAGCGACGTAAGCCTGAGTGGTGTTGAGATCGAGATGGCCAAGGAGCTTCGCGGCAATGTGGATCGGCAGGCCGCCGTTGACCGTCTCTGTCGAGAAGATTCTGCGGAAGTCGTGCGGCGTGAACCTCAGCGGTGTCCCGTCGACGTCGACGATGCCGGCCCGCAGCGCAAGCTCGGTGAGGAACTCGCGGATCGGTTGGGGGAGATGACCTGCAGCCGGTGCTGGGAAGGACATTGGAACAGGTGCGGCATCGGTGGGCCGAAGACCCGCTCGTAGCTGTCGTACCGAGTCAGCAGCGGCACTCGCTCGCCGGCGCCCTTGATGCGGCGAATGATCCGGGCGAGCACCGCGACCAGGTCCGGGTCGGCGGGGATGACGCGCTCACGGGTCGGTCTTGGACGGGCTGATCTGCAGCAGCGGCACCGTCTCCCCAGTCGGCGCCTGGTACTGACGCAGACTCAGGTGGGTGAGTTCCAGCAATTCCTCGATCCTGGCCCCGGTGCGTCGCAGAACCTCGATGCTCGCCCAGGTCCAGAACGCCTTGTTCTCCTCGCATTCGGCATCGAACCGCGGCCCCGGTTCACCGACGGGGGCGAGGAACAGCGCGGTGGGACGCCAACGGCTGCCGTCCCTGCCAGTGCGTCGATACTGCGAGCCCTCAACGGTGAACTCCTCACCAGGCTTCGCGGAGCGGGCTGCCTGCAGCAGCAGCGTGGCACGTTGCAGCCGGGCCTCGGCAGCGCGGACGAGCTGCGGCAGGACGGGGACCAGGGTGCGGGTTCGCTGCTGCATCCGCGCCTGCCGGTGCCGGGTCTCCTTGATGTAGCCGCGGATGTCGGCCTCGCTGATCGGGCAGGGTGCCGCCCAGGCCGCCCAGCGGGCACGGACGGCCAGGAACACAGCGTGGGCGGTGCGGCGCGGTCGCCCGTCGGGCAGGACCCGGACGCGTTGCTTCCACGCCTGGGCGACCTCGTCAGGCAGGTTGAGCGAGGAGATCGTGGGGTGGTGGCGTTGCAGGTCGCCCCAGAACAGGTCGGCCAGCATCTGGGCTTGGTTGACCAGGGAGCCGTAGTCCAGGATGGCTGATCGCTCGGCAAGGTAGTGGACGAGCACGTCGCGGACCGCGCCGTTGGCAATCGGATGGCGGTCGATCAGCTCGGCGGGGGTGAGCTGGCCGCGGGCCTGGGCCTCACGCAGGGTCGGTGGCGAGTCCTTCAGACCGCCGACGGCATGAAGGATGTCGTAGGCGAGGGGCAGGCCCGTCACTGTGCGACCGTCGTCCCGACGGGCCCGGGCGTAGTCGGTGAGGTCCTCCAGATCAAAGGCCAGCAGGTCCTTGCCAGTGACGATGCTCATGCGGGTGAGCACGTTCAGGGCTTCGGTCGCGTGCTCGTCGCAGCGCTGTCCGCCACCTCGCTGCTTGAGTTCGGCAAACAGCGCCGGCTGGTTGTGCCGACGGTAGGCGTCGTAGACGCCCAGGAGGCGGCTGCCGAAGAGCCAGCCGTAGGAGGGCCGGATCGCCTGGAGGACGATCAAGGTGCCCAGACCAGCAGTGAACCGCGACCGGGTGCCCGCGCTGAGCCCCTGCGGTCCCCAGCCGGAGCCCAGGTCGTCGGACCCGCTCAGCAGCCATCGGTCCTGCCAGGTGTCGGCGGGGAATCCCTCCAGCCAGTCGAAGATGCGGGTCAGTGAGAGTTGCTGGCGCCACAGGTTGCGGACGGTCGGCTCGCTCAGCAGGCTCTCGGCCAGGCGGGCCAGTTCATCGCGATGCGCCGTCTCCCGTCCTCTGCCACAGGTCGTGTTCCTCGGTTCAGGCAGCGCGACGGTGAGGTGGGCGGGGTCGCGTGGGCTGACCGGCGTGCGGGCGACGCGCCCGTGCCGGGTCATCAGCGGTTCCCGAAAACGTCGGCGAGGTCGTCTGGGTCATACGTCCAGCCGGTCAGCGGCCGCGGCTTGGGGCGCGTGTAGTGCTCGTGGACCTTGGCGATCACCTCGTCGATCCTGGGCCTCAGGTAAGTGCTGGTCGTGGTGATGCGCCGGTGGCGCATCACGTGCTGGGCGTCGACCAGGGTGATGGCCGGGTCTTCGATCAGGCGCAGACACAGGGTGTGCCGCAGGTCGTGCAGCGTGATGTTCGCCCCGATCCGGGCGTTGATCCGGTTGAGCACCGCTCGCAGGGCCGTGTAGGTCAGCGGGCGCGTCGGTCCGCGCAGGGTCCACCACACCGGCTCGTTGGGGGCGGGCCGGTGACCGTCCTGGGCCAGCTCACCGAGGTAGAGGGCCAGCCAGGCGAAGGCTTCCGGGGAGGCCGGGCATGCTTCCTTCGCCCCGCCCAGGCCCTTGGTTTGCACGTAGATCCGGCCCTCACCCGGGTGGACATCGCCGATCGTCATGCCCTGCATCTCGGCGGCCCGTGCGCCACTGGACAAGAACATGGAGAACAGTGCCCGGTTGCGGTGGCAGCCAAGCGAGGTGAACAGGTCCTCGACGACATCGTCGGGGACCGCCCGGGGCTCGCGGTCGACCTTCTTCTGCCGGTAGGCGCCCCGACGGTGCAGCCGGAAAGGCTCCAGCGGGTTGTGATGCGCCTCCAACCGGCGCCCGTCACGGGACTGCGGTGGTACCGGGGAAACTAGCGGACCCTGCCCGGTCTGCAGATGGTGGTCGTAGAACGCCGACAGCACCAACACCGCATGGTTGATGGTCGCCGGGGCATAGCCCGACTTCAGGTACGGCTTGCCGGTGCGCGCGTTCAGCGACCCCGGCACGGGTGCGTCCGGGTGACGCCTGTCCCGCGCCGGGTTGTGGCATGTGCGGAGCCAGAGGACGAAGTCGCGTACGTCCACGCGCCTCGCACGGCTCCATTCGACGTCCACTGCGGCGAGGAACCGGAACCAGCGCAGCAGGTCAAAGGCATAGGACCGGCAGGAAGCCGGAGTGTTGCCGCAAGCCAGCAGCTCCCGAAGAAACTCGCTTGCCGGTGTGATCGGCCGCCCGGCGCCATCGAGCACCACCCAGGGCAGCGTGGCGGCAGTGGTCGCCTCCACGCCGCCGACCCGTGTCACCACCAGGCCCGACACTTCGCGTTCGGGTATCACTACACCGTGATCCATCGCATCTCCGTCTCATCGGGCACATCCCGAACGGAGACTCCTCGCCCTCACCAAGCCGACACGTAGGACACGCCGATAGTGCGGTCAACGGGTCGGTGGACGGCCTTGCCCGAGTACGAGAGGCGGAGGGAGAACAAGTAGCAGGTCACCAGCTCGCCGGCCAGGCGCACGGTGACGTCGCCGAAGTCGACCTCTGCCTCGTGACCCGGCAGGTGGGTCTGCGGCACGAACGCTTCCACCGGGGCCTTACCCGAGGCCACGAGGATCTCCGGCTTCCGATCGGAGACGTAACGCCGGACCATCGGGTAGGACACCTCGGCGCCATGCTCCTCGACGAGCCGGTGGAAGATCCGCGTGGTCGTATGCCTCTGTTTGCGCGGTGCGTCGAGGTCCGTCCGCAGCATCTCGTCGATCACCGGCTTGAACGGATCCAGCGCCGTCCGCCGCGGCGGCAGCTTCTTCCGCGGCTCCGGCCAGACCGAGTCCACGGCCTTCCTGACCGTCCGCCACGACACGTTGTACTTGCGCTCAAGCTCGCGCATCTTCATGCCGGCACGGTGATCACGCCGAATCGCCGCGTACAGCTCGACCTTGGACATCTGCGGCATGACCAGGACCTTTCACCAGGAGCAACCCGATACTGCCCTGGCAAGTACCCCAGTGCTGTCGAAACTCGCTTCTGGCACAGATCTTGGGGAGCCGTCGCGGAGCGTGACATCGCTGTTCGATTGCGAGTGACTGGCTCGTGCGAGACGGCGTACGCCTTGTCACCTGACAGCCGGAAGTGACGCTCCCTCAGGTTCCTTCCATTCCCTGCTGTGGTCGGCTGTGGACGGTGATGGTGCTGGCCATGCCGACCGACGCGCTGTTCTGGGACTCACTGGTGTTCGCGGGGATCAGCGAGGTGGAGGTCGAGGCGGTTACGGCCGCGTTCGGCACGGTCGAGGTGGTGGCGAGAGGCCGTGCGGGCGGCGCCGCATGTCCGGACTGCGGCCGCTTCTCGGGCCGAGTCCACGACCGTTACCAGCGCAGGCTGAGGGACCTTCCACTTGCTGACCAGGGCTTTGTGATCCGGCTGACGGTTCGACGCTTCATCTGCGGGTCTGCGGACTGCCCGCGCCGGACCTTCGCCGAGCCGTTCTCCCGGCTGACTGTCCCGCACGCGCGGTTCACCACGCGGCTCAACCACGCCCTTGGGCAGGTGGGGCTCGCCCTGGCGGGGCGGGCCGGCGCTCGGCTGGCGGCCCAGCTGGGCTTCGGCGCGGGACGGATGACCATACTGCGCAGGGTCATGGCACTGCCCGATCCGCGGTTCAGTACGCCGCGGGTGCTGGGCGTGGACGACTTCGCGATCCGCCGCGGCCAGAGCTACTCCACCGTCTTGACCAGCGTCGAAGACCACCGGGTGGTCGATGTGCTCCCGACCCGGGAAGCCGGGCCGCTGGCCGCCTGGCTGCACCGCCACCCCGGCGTGGAGGTCATCTGCCGGGACCGGGCGGGTGCCTACGCCGAGGGCGCCCGACGCGGAGCCCCCGACGCTCTGCAGGTCGCCGACCGGTTCCATCTGTGGCAGGGCCTCGGCCGGGCCGTGGAAACCTGCGTCGCCGCCCACCGCGACTGCCTGCGCAACCCGATGCCCAGCGGCATGCCGCCGGAAGCCACCGGACGGGCTTCCGCCCGGCCGCAGGACGATTCTTCGCCCATCGGCCGGCGTGCCGAACGGAAGAAGGCCGCACACGCCCTGGTCCACGAGATGCTCGCCCAGGGCCACTCACGCCGGGCGATCGCCCGGCACCTGGGCTGGGGGCTGAACACCGTGCTCCGGTACGCGAACGCCGCACGCTGGCAGGACACCATCCGCGACAACCGCCCCCGGCCCAGCAGGCTGGACCCCTACAAGCCCTACCTGGAGCGACGCTTCGCCGAGGGATGTATCAGCGCCACCCGGCTGCATGGCGAGCTGGTCGCCGAGCGGGCCCCCGTCACCTACGGCATGGTCCGAGCCCACATCGCCACCTTGCGCGGGGCTCCGCCCGCAGCACCGCCGCGGCCGCCGACGGTGCGGCAGGCGACCGGCTGGATCACCCGACATCCCACGGCCCTGACCGAGGAGGACCGGGCCGGTCTGAAGGACGTCCTGGCCCGCTGTCCCGAACTGGACACAGCTGCCGCACACGTCCGCGACTTCGGCGAGATACTCACCGACCGCCTCGGCGCCACGCTCCCCACCTGGATCGACGCAGTCGATGCCAGCCAGCTGCCCGGGCTCACCGGTTTCGCACTCCATCTGCGCCGGGACCTCGACGCCGTGATTGCCGGGCTCACTCTGGACTGGAGCTCGGGCAGTATCGAGGGTGCCGTGAACCGCATCATTCTGTGGAATCAGAATTGTCAAGCTTGCTGTGCTTTGCCCTGGCGGACGTCGAGGATCGGCAGGAGGGTGGCGCCAGCCGGGACGTCGAGCTGTCGAGGTGTTGGTCCGGCCGGGGTGGGGGTGTCGGCGAGCCTGTCGAGGAGGCGGTCGAGCGCGCTCTGGCCGTCGGTGACGGCTGCTTGCTCGTCTTCGGTGAGTGGGATCGAGACGGCCATCTTTTGCAAGTTGCCCTTGGCCTCCAGGAGTTGGGCTCTCGTGGAGTTTTTGGGGGTGTAGAAGTCGCAGCGTGCGCAGGCCATGCGGTGCTGGCACTGTTCGAAGAAGGTGTAGGTGCAGTAGCCGTGGCCGAGGTCGTAGTGCTGCCAGGGCTCGCCGGTCCCAGCGGCGCCGGAGGCGACCGCGTCGCGGTCGACCAGGACCTCGATGGTGCGGACGTTCCGCTCGAAGTAGCCCGCCTCGGAGTACGCCTTGGACAGAGTGTTCGGGGTGATCTTCGCGTAGTACTGGGTGGATTGTGGTGATCGGTGTCCGAGCCAGGCTTGCAGCTCGAACAGCGTCATCGGTTCCTTGGCGTTGTAGAGCTGGCTGGCGATGGTGGACCGGGCTCGGTGGCTGGTGATGTTCCCGCGGACGTCGGCGTCCGGGACTCCGGCCTTGCGGCAGAGCATCGGGATGATCGTGTTGTTGATGTAGCTGGTGGAGACGCGGCGGGCGCGGACGGCGAACAGCAGCTCGACGTGCTCGCCGGTGCGGCGGTCGGTGAACCTCGGCTGGTCGGGGCGGATGGCCTGCCAGGCGTCGATGGCCTGGCCGAGGATCGGATCGACCGGCTTGGTGAAGGCGGTGCCGGTCTTGTGGGTCGGGACATCGAGCAGGCAGACCGCGTCGCGGGCCAGCACCTGCCGCGAGTTGCCCGCGATCGAGTTCCCGTCGTGCTGCCAGCGGACGCAGCCGAGTCTCAACCGAGCGATCTCGTTGCTGCGTTGACCGGAGAACAGCCAGGTCAGCGTGACCGCGCGGACCAGCTCGAAGGGGTAGAAGTGCCCGGAGCGAGTCCGCGGAAGATCCGCGGGATCGAGGTTGAGACCGGCCCACAACAGCTTCGCCCAGACCTCGTCTGCGATCACCCGTGGATCGGGGCCGAGGAGGGCGGTGATGCTGCGAGGGATCGCCAGAGCGCGTAGTGGGTCGAAGCGGCGGGGCAGCCACTCCCATTCCTGGCAGTCCCGGAAGAAGGTCCGCAGTGCCGTGATCTGTCCGGCATTGGTGGGCGCCTCCAGCGGCTTGCCGAGCCGGTCCCCCAGGCCGACCGTGCGCTGGACGTAGTCGCCCACTTTCATCCGGTCCAGTGCCGCGATCCAGGTCGCGCAGGTCTGCCGGGTCCAGTCGGTGGGGTCAGCGGCGTCGGGCTGTTCGGCGGCGATCCACCGGCCGACCCGCAGGAGCGTGGAGCGGACGCTGCCGCGGACACGCGGGGTCAAGGTGGAGGTGTCGTGCCAGCGGTCGGCCCACTGTTCCCAGATCTTGGCGCCGCCGGTGGCCCGCGCCGAGTGACGGCCGGTGCTCGGCAGGGGCGGATCGCAGAAGCCGAGCTCGGCGACCGCCCGCTGCAGAGCGTGCAGGGTGTTGAGCTGGGAGCCCTCCAGCAGACGTTCGCGGCGGACCCGGTCGAACAGCGCAGTGTCTATGTCCTCCAGGTGCGGGCTGCGGTTGAACAGAAACAGCTGGCAGGCGACCGACGGAAGCAGCGTGTCGTCCGCCTGGCCCAGCTGATAGCCCCAGGCGCCAAGGACCGTGCGGACGCGGGCGATCTCGCTGGTGACGCGGTCGCGTCCGAAGATCCGCCAGGACAGCGTGAGGCGTTGGAAGCTGCCGAGCTGGTGGAACTCGTTGAAGGAGCCGAGCAGGTAGGCGTGCGCCGCGAGGTAGGGGCGGACCTCGTCCCCGGCCCAGGCGGGTGCGTGCTGCCGGAATTCAGCCTGGGTGCGGCCGAGTAGACGGGTCCACTCCTGCGTGTCCCAGCCCCAGTAGCTCCGGCCGGTCTGCGCGCTGTGCGTCAGCAGAAGGGCAATCACGTCGAGCATGGCCCGCCGGCGATGCGGAGTGGGCGGCGAGTCGAGTGCGGCGTTGACCGCCTCCAGCGGACCGAGCAGCCGTGCGATCACACGCCAGCCCGATGCGGCCGGGTCGTGGTACTGAAGCCGGCGCAGATTACGGACACCGAGTTCAAGGACGGCCCGTGCCTCCGCAGGGCGGACCGCGACGGCCGTGTCGTAACGGTCCGGGAGGACCGGCCAGGACCAGCGACCATCGGCGTCCTCGGTGACGATGACCAGCGACGATGCCCTCACCGCGAAACCTCCGCCATCGCGCCGGCCGGAGCGGTGAGCATCTGTATGCGCCAGGCATGAATGTGGTCCATGCCGCGGGCCAGCTTGTCGGCCAGGTCCCGGCCGGAGAGGTGGATGTACTGAAGGGTGGAGTCGGTGTGACGGTGTCCGGCGAACGATGCGATCGCGTGCAACTCCCAGCCCATCCGGGCCAGATCCGTCAGACACAGATGCCGGGTGGTATGCGTGGAGAACCGCTCGACACCGGAGGCCAGCGCGAGCTTGCGGACCACCTTCGACCAGGTCCACAGGCTCAGCGGCTGGGCGTGATTGCGCCGCGACTCCGACAGGAACAGCGGCCCGCGGGCCCGGCTGATCGTGGCCCGATGGGCGAGGTAGTCCGACAGCAGCACCCCCGTCGGCGCCGAGTAGGGCACCACCCGCTCCAGCCGGTTCTTTGTCGTTTCCGCCCGTATCCGCAGCGTGCGGTGGGCCGGATCGACGTCGTCGGTCCGCAGCGAGCACAGTTCCTCACGGCGCAGGGCGGCGTCGTAGGCCAGGGCGAGCATCACGCGGTTGCGTACCGGTTCGTGCTTGGCGACCTCCAGGACGCTCAGCCACTGCTGTTCGCCGGGAATCCACGGCAGTTTCGTCAGCCGCGGCACCAGGCCGCGCTGCTGACCGCCGTTGCGTCGGCCGGGGGTGTACCGACCGCGGCCGACAGGGTTGGAATCCCGCAGCCCCTCCTCCATGAGGAAGTCGTAGAACAGGCGGACCGGCACGAGCCGCTGCTGGATCGTCGCGTTCGCCAGCCCCGCCCCCGAGTCGATCGAGATCACGTTCACACCCCGGCGATGCGGTCGCAAGCTCAACTCCCGTACGTAGACAGCGATATGGGAACGGTTCGCGCTGACCGGGTCGACATCCTCCCGTTCGCACATCAGCAGGTACTCGGCCAGTCCCCGGCCGTAGGCGTCGATCGTGCGCGGTGCCCGTCCGAGATCCGTCCAGAACGTCAGCCAGGTCGCCGCCTGCTTGTGCCGGCCGAGCACCGGCCACTTCTCCATGAGTACCGTCGCGCCGCTCAAGCCATCTCCCAAGTCCGTGGTTGCACCGGGGAGACATGATCACCCCGGTAGATTCCACGTAACTTTTAAGAAGATCAAGCGGCAGCTCTACGGTCGGGCCGGATTTGAACTCCTACGCAAGATGATCTTGCTTCAGTAGTGCATCGGCTGGGCGCCGGCTCTCCACCCACCGCGTAGCTGATCAGAGTTCGGTCGTCCAGATTCCGACCGGATGGTCACTCGGAGGCAGCCACAACTGAGGCTGTGACTCGCGATGCCTCTCGTCCGCGCTCTCATCCCAGTGGAAACGGCCCTCGGTATCAGGCCACGCGACTTGCACTACAGGGAGAGGCGGCCGCCGGTAGAAGCCGATGGCCTGCCCGAAGAAGGTCCGGTACCAGCCGCGATCAACCTGCCTGAGCGCGACTCGACGGCCGGTGACAACATCAGAATGGCTCTGGCCGTCTGCCAGTGCTTCGCCTGCGGCGGACTTCTCTCCGAGGGTGTTGAGCATGCGGTGCATGGCATGGACATCGAGCCCGAACATGGCGAGTTCAGGTCCGCCGTGGGTGTGCGCGAGGCCGATCGTGTAAGCGAATCCAGGACCGATCTCGTCTTCGGGAACCATCACGACGTGCCATCCGTGCTGCTGCACATGCTCGATGACCGTCAGATCCATGCGGTCCGCTTCATCCCGGTCGCCGTAGTCATGGCAGATGACACAGCGGCACTGGAACGGATCATCAGTCATGTGCGGAGGGTACGAGGTGAGCCCTTATGTCGAGCCACCGGGGCTTGGACCCTTCTCATTCGAACAGCGCCCTCACCCTCTGCGATGGCTCCCCAAGATCTGTGCCAGAACCCGAAACTCGTGAACATCACCCGACCGTGGATCTGGGTGCCTCCCAAACCCGTGAACAAGTGGCGGCACTACTCGTGAATAAAGCCAGGTGATCAACGGGGTTCTCTACCGGGTGCGGACCGGCGTGCAGTGGCGGGATCTGCCAGCGCGGTTCGGGCCGTGGGAAACGGTCTATAAACGACATCGTCGCTGGTCATCCGATGGGACCTGGCAGATATCGCTGTCCCGCATCCAGGCAGTCGAGGACGCGGCGGGCTGGATCGAGTGGGACGTGTCGGTGGACTCGACAGCAGTACGAGCCCACCAGCACGCCGTCGGCGCGAGGAAGACGTCCCCGGTCGCCGTTCCTCAAAAGGGGGCCGACCGGGGGACGAACCAGGTCGATGAGGCCCTGCGGAAACTGGCCGCCCGCCTACGAGAAACGCGCCTACATCTACCTCGGCACCGTCACACTCGCCGCCCTCGCCATCTGGCTCAGAACATGATCCAAGAAACAGTGCCTAGTGTCGACAGAGCACGGCCCTGTTCTCGGCCTCCGGCTGGGCCCGGAGCCGTGGTGAAGACGATGTTGCCCGGGGCGCCGAAGCGGCCCGGGCCGTATGTTGGGCGCCAGCGCCGAAGCCGTTCGGCTGGTCGCTGGTCTTCGCCGTCTCAGGCTGAGGCAGGCGGAGTGGAGGAGTCGGCGGCGCGGCGGTATTCGGCGTTGATGCGCTGGGCTTCTTCGAGTTGGTCTTCGAGGATGACGATGCGGCAGGCTGCTTCGATCGGTGTCCCGTGGTCGACGAGCTCCCGGGCGCGGGCTGCGATGCGCAGCTGGTAGCGGGAGTAGCGGCGGTGGCCGCCCGCGGAGCGCAGTGGGGTGATGAGGCGGGCTTCGCCGATGGCGCGGAGGAAGCCCTGGGTGGTGCCGAGCATTTCGGCGGCCCGGCCCATGGTGTAGGCGGGATAGTCGTCGTCGTCGAGACGGCCGAAGGAGTCGCCTGCTGTCATGGAACCTCTCTCGTTAAAGCGCTTGAGGGGCCCTGGTGCCGTACGGCACCAGGGCCCCGAAGGAACTGCTACACCATCTGCCGACCCTGATCCTGCGTCGGCCTTCTGTTTCCGTAGACCTGACGGGGACGCTGTCGGGGCTGCGGGGATCGCGGTTGCTTGACCGGAGACCACCTCACTATCGATGTCCTGCGGTACCCGGACTCGAAGACCTCTGTCCGGGCGATCCTGATGGCGCCTGGCTCCTCCGTTCTTTCCTCGGTGATCAACTGCGTATCTTGTGCTGCGAACTGCTCAGTGGCCCGTGAAGGCGCCACCCTTCGGCAGCCAGCCCCGTCGCCCGTCCTGCGTCTTCCCTGGCTTGGAACCCCACTGCCGAGCTTCCCGGTGCGCGCGCCCGCAGCCGACGCCTTCACCGAGGTGCTGCTCACTACTTCACTGCTGGGTACTGCGAACTGCACTTGCGGATACTGCGGTACTGCTCACGACGGCCCCTGATCACTGCGGGCCACCCGGTCCGGTCGCCAGTCCCGTCGCCGTCCTGCAAGAAAACCTGGCTTCGAAACTCCGCCACCGCACCGTCCTGCCAACTGCAACTACGGGTACTGCTGCCTGGCAGTTCGTCTCTGCCGGGCCCTGCTGACTTCCTCGGTTACGAGAGAAACCATACCCACACCGAAGCCCAATGTCTACTCCAGGCAACATAGATTTTCGCGTGTTCGACGATGAGGTAATCGGCCTCGAACAGCGACACCGCAGGCTTGAGGAGCCCCAGGCCGGGCACAAGTACGGCGCAGACAGGACCGAGCGATGGACGATCCGGAAACCGGGGTGGGCTGATGGACAAGATGAGAGTTGACCTCTCGCCCGCCCGCTCCGCGACATCTGTAGCTGCCGCACGCGAGAGCGCCCGTGCCTTCCTCGAAGGGCTCGCAGATCCGATCGCCGCCGAGACAGCCGACACCGTGGTCCTGGTCGTCTCGGAGCTCGTCACCAACGCTCTGCACCACGGTGGCGGCACCCGCACCCTGGACCAGGCCGCTCCCCCGGACAGCATCGAGGTGGCCGTGCACGACCGCAGCCGGCAGGCGCCACGCATGCGCACCCCCGAGCTGAACGGCGGCACCGGAGGCTTCGGCTTACCCGTGGTCAACCACCTCGCCCGCACCAACTCGGTCACCCGCCGGCCGTCCGGCGGCAAGACCGTCAGCGCGCTTCTCGCCCGGTAGCGCCAAGCGCTCCGGAACCGAGATGCGGCGTCTACAACCCACCGGCCCGGCCCACCTGCTGTTCGCGTTCTTACCGGCGATGGCAAAGACCGAGTGAGGGCCGCGCCCGCGAGGTGACCCGAGTGCAGCGCGTCGGCGAGCGCCTCCTCGTCGACCAGGCCGCCCCGCGACACGTTGACGGCCAGGGCGCCGGGCCGCACGCGGCTCAGTACGTCGCCGGAGACCAGGTGACGTGTTTCGGCGGTACGTGGGAGGTGGAGCGAGACGACGTCCGACTCCTCCAGTACCCGGGTCAGTCGCCGACGGTATCTCCGGGACGGAGGTGAAGGGGTAGTAGGCGTGCACCTGAGCGGCCAGGGCGGACCAGGACGCGGCCACGATCCCGCCGATCCGCCCCAGGCGACGAGGTCGGCAAGCCTGGGCGCGTCGTAGGCGATGCGGCCGGCCCAGCCGCCGTCGCGGATCGCCGCGTGACCCTGAGGCAAACGCCTGCTCAGTGCCAGGCCCATGGCGAAGGCGTGGGACGCCACCTCGTCCGTCGAGGCGTCCGGGACGATGGGCACCGGGGTGCCCGCCTCGGCGGCCGCCGTGACGTCGATGTTGTCGTAGCCCATCCCGTAGCGCACGACGGCCTTGCAGTTGCCCAGGGAGGCGAAATCGTCGGCGGTGACCTTCGCGTAGCGGGTGACCATGACGATCCGGGCGTCCGTCATCGCCGAGCTGAAGGACGACTGGTCGGTCGCGGCGACGAAGCCGAGGCCGAACTCCTCGGCCAGTGCCTGCTCCCGTTCCAGGTGGGGGAACTGGCGGGGCGCCACCAAGATGCTGCCGGAGAAGGGGGCTTTCGTCATCGGACGTTTCCTTCGCGACCTGGGTCATCCGTGAGCCTAGGTCGGGCTGATGGGGACGAATGTGTCAAAGTGGGGCACTGGGGCGCGACGGGGTCCCGGGGATGCGAGCCGCACCCGACAGCGTTTTCTGAACGGCGCTGCTGACAGGCGCTGTCAACCCGTGCGTCGCCCGATGCGCTCGTAGGTCGGTGAACCGCGCCGTTTCGGCGCCAGGGCGGTGACCACGCCGACGATGACCATGAGGTGACCGACGGCGGGGGAGGGCGGCCACGACCTCGGTGGGCGCGACGATGAGCAGGTCCACGTTCCGTGTCGCCGTCAGCAGGGCGAATCCGATGGCCAGTGCGGCGACGGCGGGGATGACGAGGGTCTTCCACACGGAGGCGCCCTCCCGGTGGCGCCGGAGGTAGACGATGACGGCGACGCAGGTGAGGGGCGGCATTCAGTGGAACGCCACACCGGAGGTCGCACCGTACAGGTCGGATGCGTCGGTGCCGGAGACGATCAGGCCGAGCATGACCACGAGAAGGACCGGCGCGAGCGCCTCGGTCGACCCCACGGGCCCGGCGGACGCGCCCGGCGTCGGCCACCACAACGCGGCTCGCGCGCTCGGCCATCAGCTCGACGAGCCGGTCGTGTGCCCCGGGCGTCTGTCGATGGACGCTGATCGGGCTCTCCAGCAGTCAGTGTTACGGAGAGCCATGTCGTCCCGGGTGACGCGGACCCTCGACGTGCCGGACCGGCGAGGGCTTCCACGACCGAGATGGGACTCGTGCTGTCCGGCCTCTCCATCGGCTCCACGATCGTGCACCTGTGCTCCGGGCGGCTGGTCTCCCGCTACGGCACCGGAACCGTGACGACGCCGACAACAACGTCCTGAGGTGGCTGGGGTGAGGACGTGGCGCTCCGGCGACCTGTCCGTTGTCCGTAACGCTCGTTCGACGCTCGTTCTGATGGGGTGTCAGGTGCTTTGTCGGGCAGTGCGGACCCTGCCGAGGTGGCGAACATTGTAGGGTCCGGTGGACCGCGTTCGACCCGGCTCCTGGCCGCGGGCAGGGCAGGGCGTCTGAGAGCGGCAAAGTTCCGCCCTTCCCCTCTGCCCGACCGACTCGGTGAGGGCACGCGGCGTCAGACTTTCTCAGGCGCCGGCGAACCCGGGCACCGGGTGCGGTGGTTCCTCCGTGCTTTCCGGCAACCGTCCGGCAGCTCAGGCAGCCCCCAGCTTCCGGATGCGCGGGTGGTTCTCCAGCGCCCACCGCACGGTCTTCGGCGGGCGTCCGAGGAGGGTTTCCAACTGGTCGGTGGTGCCGCGGTAGCCTCCGCCGCCCATCAGCCGCGTCAGGGTCTTCAGGTGCTCCGCGGTGTGCGGGGACGCGGCCAGGGCGGTGTCCACGTAGGTCGCGTTCCAGGTCTCGATGTCTTCGGGAACGTAGGTGACCGGGCGTCCCAGCACGGCCGCGTAGTCCTCCGCGAAGCCGTACATGTCCTTCAGTTCCGGACCGTTGAGCTCGTAGGACGTGGAGATGTGCGGCGCCGGATCGGCCAGGATCTTCACGCACACCTCCGCCACGTCATAACCGGCGATGGGCGCGAGCTGATGGTCGCCGAAGGGCAGACGCAGTTCACCCCGGCTCAGCGGCTCCAGTGCCAGCCAGGTCATCAGGGGGTTCTCGACGAACATGGCCGCCCGGATGTTGACGGTCGGGAGTCCGGACCAGTCCAGCACCTGCTCGGCGACCCAGTGGGCCCGCTGCTGCGGCGACCACTGGGTGACGAGTCCGCCGAGCCACGAACGCCGTTCTTCCTCCGGTGCGGTCATCTTCTCGAACGTCATGAACGACTGTTCGTACTCGGACATGTTGACGAAGACCTCGATGTCGCCCTTGGTCCGCGCCGCCGCGGCCATCAGGCTGACGGCGTCGGTGTAGTACGGCGACAGGCTCATGCTGAAGTAGATGCGCCGGACGCCCTTCAGCGCGGCGCTCACGTCGGCGATGTCGAGCAGGTCACCGACGAAGACCTCGGCCCCGGCCCGCCGGAGCGACCGGGCGCGTTCGTCGTCCTGGCGCACGAACGCGCGTACCGGGTGCCCTTGTTCAAGCAGCATGCCGACCATCGTGGGGCTCACACCACCGATTTCGCCGGCGGCACCGGTGATCAGGATGGGATTGCGCTCTGACATCGATATGTCCTCTGTCTGGTGGGGGTTATCTGTTCAGCAAGCCCAGGACGCGGTCGCTGACCGCCTTGGGCTGCTTGGGGTCCGGGAGCCCTGTACGGGGCAGTCGGTCCGCCGCGAGGCGTTCTGCGACAGGGCGCCCAGGCCGTCGCTCAGCGCGGCGGCAGGCAGGGGTCCGATCGGACTCCTGGCCCGTGGAGGGCTTCCCGGACCGGACAGTGCCGGCCAGGCGGACCCTGCGGAGCGTCATCGGTCCGTGGGGCGGTCGAGGCGGGTGAGGAAGTCGAGGAGGGCGGCGTTCACCTCGGTGGGACGCTCCTGCTGTGTCCAGTGCCCGCAGCCCGGCAGCACCACCGCGTCGTGCAGT
>NZ_JBIWFO010000047.1:0-17442 GCF_044763125.1 Streptomyces sp. NPDC096310
CGCCCGGACAGCCCCGTCGTCACCCTCGTCAAGCCCACCAAAACAGCCCCAACCCCACGGACGAAGCCCTAAAACACCGGTATTGCGTCTAGGCCGTACGGCCCACCGGGGTGGCTGTACGGTACGCCCGGCGATGACCTGGTAGCAGACCCGCACCGCCAGGCCACCGACCGCAAGGGCGTACTCATGCACCGTCCCGGAAACCGCCCCGGAACCGGACTCCGGATAGCCGTCCCCGTCACCGCCGCCGCCCTGTTCCTCCTCGCGCCGGGCGCGGGCACCGCGTCGGCCGTCGACCGGCCGACCGATCCGGGCGAACTGACCCTCATCGACACCGATGCGGGCCCGGCACTGGCCGACCGCGCGGGCAACCCGCTCTATCTGCGGACGGCGGACCGGGCGGCCGGCCTGCGGTGCACGGGCGCGTGCGCCAGGACCTGGCCCGCGGCCACGGGTTTTCCGGCCAGGGGGCGGGGCGTGACGGCCCTGACCTCGCGGACCCTGCTGCGCGCGGCGAACAGCGGCCGGCCGCAGGTCGTCTACAACGGGTATCCGCTCTACTACTACAAGAACGACCGGCCGAACCGCCCCCTGGGACACCATGTGCCGGGCTTCAGCCTGGTCGCCCCGAACGGCACCGCGCTCACGACGGGCGCGGGTACGGGGGCGGGCGCGTCGACATCACCGCGGCCGGCGGTGTCCCCGCGGCCGTCCACGTCCGGCACGATCTCGGCCACGTCCCGCGCCAGGCCCCGGACGACCCCGGCCCCGGCGACAGCGACGGCCACCGCTTCCGCCACCCGGAAGACCCCGGTCATCCCCAGGACGCCCGTCACCCCCAGAACATCCGCGACGCCCAGGGCCTCCGTCACCCCCGGAACGCCTGTCACTCCCAGAGTCTCCGTCAGCCCCAGGGCCTCGGTCAGCCGGAGGGCGTTCCCTGCGAGCAGCCCGGCGGTCGGGGCGATCCGGGTCACCCCGTCCGGCGCGGCGCGGGGCGGCGCCGACCACCCGGTGGCCGCCGCCGACGCCACGGGCCCCGGCGGCCGTGACCGCGTGGCGCGGCTGTCCCTCGCCATCGGCACCACCGCCGCCGCCTCCGCGGGCACGATCCTGCTGGTACGCCGTCTCCAGCGCCGCACGACAGGCGGGGAGCCCTGACCGGACAGGCGGGCCGGCCGGACGGCGGTGGCCGCGCCCAGGGCCCCGCCCCGGCCCCGGCCTCGGACCGCGCGATACGGGTGCTGCTCGCCGTCGCGGTCCTGGGCGCGGCCACCGCCGTACTCCTGCACCTGACGGCGGCCCCGCCCGCCCCGCCGCACGCGTCGACGGCGCGGGCCCGCGAGCCCCGTCTCGTCCGCGTCACGGACCCGCCGTCCGCCCCCGTACGGCTGCGGATCCCGGCGCTCGGTGTCGTCGCCGCGGTCCAGCCGCTCGCGCTCGACCCGGCCGGCA
Source organism: Streptomyces sp. NPDC096310 (assembly GCF_044763125.1). NCBI lineage: Bacteria > Bacillati > Actinomycetota > Actinomycetes > Kitasatosporales > Streptomycetaceae > Streptomyces > Streptomyces sp. NPDC096310. The sequence goes on from NZ_JBIWFO010000047.1 coordinate 1,456, forward strand.
CGCTGGACGCGCCGAGCTTCCGGCACGCGATGAAGGTCGGCTGGTACGCGGCCGGCCCGCGCCCCGGCGAGCCGGGTCCGGCCGTGCTGGTCGGTCACCGGGACGCCCCGGCCAACCCGGGCACCGTCCCGGTCCGCAACGGCCGGGACAACATCAAGAACGCCGTCTTCGCCAAGCTGGGCCGGCTGCGGGTGGGCGACGCGATCGAGACGGAGTCGGGCGACGGCGCGCGGCGGTCGTTCCGGGTGACGGCGGTCGACACGTACCCGACGAAGCGTTTCCCCACCGGGCGGGTCTACGGTCAGGTGCCCGACCCGCAGCTCCGGCTGATCACCTGCGGCGGGGTCATCGACGCGAACGGCCACTGGGACTCGAACGTGGTGGTCAGCGCGGCGGCGGACCCGTGACCCGGGACCTCAGGCGGCCAGGTTGTTGTCGTCCGGCCGCGGCTCGGGGATGCCCAGCGGCCGCGTACCGCCCACCGCGTCGGCGGAGCCGTCAGTGCCGTCCGTACGGTCCGCCTCCCGCGCGCGCCGCGACCGTACGAGCGGGCCGAGCCGCCCCGAGCGGGCGACCGCCGAGACCAGCGGGGTCAGCAGCGCGAGCGCGAGGGGTGTGAGGAGCAGGGCGACGGCCGTGCCGAGGGCGAAGCCGCCGATCACGTCGGTCGGGTAGTGGACGCCCATGTAGACGCGGCAGAAGCCTTCGAGGAGGGCCAGGGCGATGGCGGCCAGACCGAACCTCCGGTGCGCGATGAAGATCCCGACGGCCACGGCCATCGCCATCGTGGCGTGATCGCTGACGAACGAGTAGTCGGTCTTGCCCGTGATGAGGACTTCGATGTTCTTGTGGTCGACGAACGGCCGCGGCCGTTCCACGAACCCGCGGATCGGGATGTTGACCAACAGCGCGATCCCGGCGGCGAGCGGCGCCCAGACCAGCCCGGCGACGGCCGTGACCGAGTCCTCCGCCGAGCCGCGGCGGCGCACGCTCCACCAGCACCAGAGCGCGACCAGGACCAGCGCGAGCAGGATCCCGTACTCGCCGGTGAACCCCATGACGCGGTCGAACCAGGACGGGGCGTCCTTGGCCAGTCCGTTGATGTCGTAGAGCAGGCCGACATCGGGGTTCGAACCGTCCAGTACGAGTCCAGCCATCTGCTGCGGCCCCTTGCCTTGTAAGCCCGCCGCGGCACACCTCCGTGTGTGCCGCTTCCACCAACCCCCGTGGTCAGTACGGAACATCTGCGCGACATGCCGCGCGATCAGAGTGATCAGTACCGCGGCTACCGTCCAGGGAACGGCCTACACGCCGCTCCCGTTCCAGCCTCTACCGAAAGATCACCATGACGTTATCGAAGAGTGACACAAAGTCGCAGCTCAGCGCCGCCGAAGGCCGGAGAGTTCCGGCCACCCGGCCGCCCGCTCGCGGGTCACGCGCCCACCGTACGTCCACCGCTCCCTCCGCCCGGTTCAGGCTTCGGGCCGGCTCCCCGGCAGCTCGGTCGGCAGCGATTTCGCGCCGTCCTCGGTGACTCTGGTCGCCCCGAAGTAGTCCGGGGTGTCGATCTTGTCGAACCGGATCACGGCACCGGTGTACGGCGCGTTGATCATGTACCCGCCTCCCACGTAGAGCCCGACGTGCCGGATGGCCCGCGAGTCGGTGAGATCGTCCGAGAAGAAGACGAGGTCCCCGGGGAGCAGCTCGTCCCGCGAGGGATGCTTGCCCGCGTTGTACTGGTCGTTGGCCACCCGGGGCAGCTCGATCCCCACGGTCCGGTACGCGGCCTGGGTCAGCCCCGAGCAGTCGAACCTGCCCCCTTGTTCGGGGGTCCCGTTCCCGCCCCAGAGATAGGGCGTGCCGAGCCTCTGCTGCGCGAAGTAGATGGCCGCGGCGGCCTGCTTCGACGGCTCGACCCGCCCGACGGGCCGGGCGAAGCTCTTCTCCAGCGTACGGATGATCTTGACGTAGTTCTGGGTCTCCCGGTACGGCGGGACGCCCTGGTACTTGATGACCGCGTACGCCCCGGCGTTGTACGCCGCGAGCATGTTGGCGGTCCGGTCGCCGGGCACGTCCTTCACGTACTTGGCCAGCTCGCAGTCGTACGAGGCGGCGGAGGGGATCGCGTCGGCCGGGTCCCAGATGTCCCGGACACCGTCCTTGTTCCCGTCGATCCCGTGGGCCTCCCACGTACCTGGGATGAACTGCCCGATGCCCTTGGCGTTCGCCGGGCTCTGGGCGCTCGGGTTCCACCCGCTCTCCTGGTACAACTGCGCGGCGAGCAGGGCGGGGTTGATGGCGGGGCAGAGGTTGCCCCAGGTCGACACGATGTTCTGGTACGCGGCGGGAACTGCCCCCTTGGCCAGACCGACGGCCCGGCCGCCCCCCGCCGTACCGCCGACGAGTCCGGCGGCCGCGGAGTAGGTCCCCACGACGAGCAGGGCGACGAAGGACATCGACAGCCCACCCGCCCCGGCCACGGCCAGCCATGCCTTACGCACCGTCACCCACCCTCCGCCTCAGGGCCCCTGTCGATTGGCCAGTGTAGGCGGGAGGCCCCCGGATCAGGGGGTGCACTTCGAGGACATGAGGACACGGGGGGCGCACGGCACCGCCCGGCCGGCCTCCGCGCGGGACGCCCCCGGCGGCGGATCCGCCCGTATCCGGGTGATGGAGACCATAAAGGTGTACCAACGACAGTCATTGCCCGGAGTCACGCCTCGTGATACACAGAGTAACCATACGTATACGCGCACCACCCGATCCGTGGCTGGTCAGGGCCCCGGGTCGGTCATCTGTGCGGGGATCGGGTAAAGAGAGCCGCCAAGCGGCCCACGAGGCCGGTTCCATCAGCGAAGATAGAGCGTGATCCGTGCCATGGGGCACGGGCGTGAATGACCCAACAGGGGCGGTGAGTTACATGTACCTGGCGGCCGAAAAGGGCGACATCACCACCATCATCGGTGGCATCGCGCCCAACTGGGGGCCTTTCGGGACACTGGGGAACGAGGCCCGAGTCATGATCGAGGTCGTGATGGCGGTGGCCATCCTCCTCTGTCTCGGGATCGCGATCTGGGGCGCGGCGAAGCAGCGCATCGGGGCGACGGCGCTCCGGGACACCTTCAGCGCGGAGCAGGGCAAGGGCCTGATCGTCGCCGGGCTGACCGGCGTCTTCATCATCGGCTCGCTGGGCACGCTGTTCACCATCGTGTACGGCATGGCCGTCTAGCGCGGCCGGGCCCGCACCTCCCGGCTCCTCCCCATCCCTTACGCCCCCTTCCTCCCCTCCCCTCTCCCTCCGATCCCCCGCCCGTCCCTCAACCCCACCTGTCCCTCGCATCCACCCGCTGAGGTTGCGTCACCCTGATGTCGAGTCACCACACCGCGCCCGCGCGGGAACCAGCACGGCTACCGTCGTACTACGCGGAATCGCACACGGCTGAGGGAGCGTACGCGGCATGAGCTTCGGCGACGAGCACGGCTACGGCGGCGACTCGGGCCGTAAGGACGACGGCTTCGGCGGCTCGGGCCAGACCCGTACCCGCCTGCCCGACCCCAGAGGCACCGACCCCTACGGCGACGGCCCGCGCCGCCCGGGCCGCAGCTCGCGCTCCCTCGTCACCGTGGTGGGCGTCGTGGTCCTGCTCATCGCCGCCATCGCGTTCGTGAACCGCGGCGGCAGCGGCGACCCGGCCGGCAACACCACCAAGGGCGCGTCGGGCGCGGGCGCGGACCCCACGGCGGCGACCGGCGTGAAACCGGTGACGGGCAAGAACGGCACGATCCCCTCGGGCTTCGCCAAGGACGAACAGGGCGCGGCGAGCGCGGCGGCGAACTACGCGGTGGTCCTGGGCTCGGACGGCATGTTCCACCAGGACAGCCGCCACACGATCGTCGACAGCGTCTACACCCCCGAGGCGGCGACCCGGCTGAAGGGGCCGCAGGACCAGGCGTACTCCCCCGAGTTCCTGCGGAAACTGGGCCTGGACGCGGAGGGCAACCCGCCGCAGGGCAGCGACTTCATCTCCCGGACGATCCCGGTCGGCACAAAGGTCGAGAGCCTGACGGGGGACACGGCGAAGGTGTCGGTCTGGTACACGGGACTGATCGGCATGTCGGGGCCCGACTCCACGGACCCGGTGAGCACCACGTGGAAGACCTGGACCTTCGAGCTGAGCCGGCTCGGTGACGACTGGAAGATCGTCACCGAAGCGCAGAAGGATGGCCCGGCGCCGGTGCCCGGGGACGTCGCGGCCTCCACCGCCGACGAGATCAGCAAGGCTGTCGAGCAGTACGGAGGCTTCACCTATGCCAGGTAGCTCCCGCCCCCGAGCCCGCTCCGCCGTCCGGCCCCCGGCTTACGTCGCCCCGCACCGGGCCCGCTCCGCCGTCCGGCCCCGGATCCGCTCCGTCGTCACCGTACTGGCGGGGCTTCAGGCCACGCTCCTCCTGCTCGCCACCCGCGCCGCGGCGGCGCCGACGCCCTCACCGTCCCCGTCCCCCTCGTCGAGCGGCGACTGCTCCCTGCTCTCCGGCCAGGTGGCGGAGTACTGCGAGCGCGGCGAGACCGGCACCGGCAGGTCCGGCCCGCCCACCACGACCGACGCCCTCGACCCCCTGGCCTCCCTCGCCCGGGGCTGCGCCGACGCCGCCGCCTGGATCGTCGGGAAGCTCAGCGCCGCCGTGAAGGAGACCGCCAACGTCGACTTCACCAACGCCTCCTTCCTCCGCCAGTACGCCGTCGTCTTCGCCGCCTCCACCATCCTCACCCTCGTCCTGTGGCTCCTCGCGGTCGCCAAGCGCGCCATCCGCGGCGTCCCCCTCACCACCGCGCTCTCCGAGGCCATCGGCTTCCTCTGGCTGACCGTCCTCGCCTCCGCCTTCACCCCGCTCATCCTCTACACCGTCGTCTCCGCCACCGACGGCGTCACCGAGGTCATCTCCACCTCCAGCGGCGGCCAGACCGACGTCTTCTTCGGCGGCTTCTCCGAAGCGCTCAAGAAAGGCGACAGCATCGGCGGCGGGCCGATCATGCTGATCGTCGTCTCGCTCGTATCGATCCTCGCCGCCGGTGTGCTCTGGCTGGAGCTGGTCATCCGGGCGGCCCTCCTCTACGTCGGCGCGCTGCTCGGCACCGTCGTCTACGCCGGGCTCGTCGACAAGAACATGTGGGGGCACGTCCGCCGCTGGGCCGGGATCATGATCGCCGTCATCATGGTGAAACCGGTGATCGTGATCGTCCTCGCGCTGGCCGGCGCGCTCTCCGCCGACAGCGGCCCCGACGCGCTCTCCGCCGTCGTCTCGGGCCTCGCCATCATCATCCTCGCGATCTTCGCCTCGGCGATGATCTACCGCTTCGTGCCCGGCTTCGGCGACGAGATCGCCTCCGCCAGGACCAACCGCAAGCAGGCCACGGACGGTTCCCAGGCCGCCGCCCTCATCAGCTCGCCCGCCGCCCTCGTCTCGCAGGGCATCAAGACACACAGCGGCCGCGGCGGACAGGGCGACGGCGGAGGCGGCGGGGGTGCGCGGCCCTCCAACCCGGTCTCCGGCGGCGTCGCCGCGCACAGCTCACGCAGCTCCTCCGGAGGCGGCGGCGGAGGCGGCGCGGGCGCCGGGGCAGGCGGCGGGCACATCCCCTCCGCCACGCCCCCGCCCCGCAGCAGCAGCCCCACCAGCTCCACCCCCCACAGCGCACGCGGCTCACGCGGCACCGGTAACGGCAACAACAGCACTGGAGGTGGGAGGCGTTGACGACCCAGATCCAACCGATGGCGCCCCGCCGTACGTATCTCATCGGCCGCGCCAGGCCGAACGCGATCGTCGGCAAGAACCGCGAGACCGGCGAGATCGCCCTGATCATCGCCGGCGCGTTCGTCGGCATGATGTGCGGCCTGCTGGTGCCCGTCCTGTCCCTGCGGATCGTGACGCTGACCGGCTTCCCGCTGCTCGCGCTCGCCGCCGTGTACGTGCCGTACAAGCACCGCACGTTCTACAAGTGGTTCGAGATCAACCGCAGTTTCAAGCGCACCCTGCGCAACGGCACCGTCTACCGCTCCGGCGCCATGGAGGCCGGCACCCGGAGCGACGGCCGCGAGGTCGAGGTCGGCCCGCCCCCCGGCATCGGCCGGATCAACTGGCTGGCCGCGCCCTTCGGCCCCGACGAGATCGCCGTCCTGCTCCACGCCGACCGCCGCACCGTCACCGCCGCCATCGAGATCGAGGGCCCCGGCGTCGGCCTGCGCGACAGCGAGGACCAGGAAGCCCTGGTCGACCGCTTCGGCACGCTCCTCAAGCATGTCGCCAACGGCGACGGCTTCGTCACCCGCCTCCAGATGCTCGCCCGTACGCTGCCCGCCGACCCCGACGCCCACGAGAAGGACGTGGCCCAGCGCGGCGACGCCTCCTCGCCGGGCTGGCTCCAGGACTCGTACGACCAGCTCCAGTCGATGGTCTCCACCTCCAGCGAGCAGCACCGCGCCTACCTCGTCGCCTGCATGCACTACACGCGCGAACTGGCCGCCGAGGGCCAGGCCATGGCGCGCGCCGCCCGCCAGGCCGCCGGTACGAGGAAGCTCGACCGGGACGCCGGCCTCGCCGTCGTCATGGCCCGCGAGCTCACCGACATCTGCGCCCGGCTCGCCGAGGCGGACATCCGCGTACGGCAGCCCCTCGGCCAGGGGCGGCTGGCCTCACTCGTGCACTCGATGTACGACCCGGACCACCCCATCGACCACATCCAGGCCATGACGAAACGAAACGCCTGGCCGGCCGAGCTGGACGCCATGGAGCCGACGTACCTCCAGGCCAAGACCCGCGAGTCGTCGACGCGGGCGCCCTGGTGCCACTCCACCGCCTGGGTCAAGGAGTGGCCCATGACCCCCGTGGGCGTCAACTTCCTGGCGCCGCTGCTCGTCCACACCCCCGATGTGATCCGCACGGTCTCGGTCACGATGGATCTCGAACCGACCGAGATCGCCATCGAGCGGATGCTGACGGAGAAGACCAACGACGACGCGGAAGCCAGCCGCGCCGCCAAGATGAACCGTACGGTCGACCCGCGGGACATCGCCGCGCACGGCCGGCTGGACCAGCGGGGTGAAGATCTCGCCAGCGGTGCGGCGGGGGTCAACCTCGTCGGGTACATCACGGTGTCGTCCCGGTCTCCCGAGGCCCTGGCCAGGGACAAGCGGACGATCAGAGCGTCGGCGGGCAAGTCGTACCTGAAGCTGGAGTGGTGCGACCGCGAGCACCACCGGGCCTTCGTGAACACCCTGCCGTTCGCGACCGGTATCCGCCGCTGACACCGGCGGCCCCGCGCCGCCCCACCCGTCCAGTCCCTCCATACCCCCATACCTTCCATACCTTCCATACCCTCCGTATCCGCCGTAGCCGAAGAGTCGAAAGGGGCCTGTGGTGCGAGATCCGCTGTCCGTCCTCACGGAAGCCTTCACCAGCTTCCTCTTCGGGAAGGTGGAGACCACCCGGCTGCCCGTCCGTACGTCGACGGGCCAGGCCCAGGCCGTCTACCTGCCCACCGCGGCCCCCGGCCTCGGCGACTCGGGTGTGATCATCGGCCGTGAGGTCTACAGCGGCAAGGGGTACATCTACGACCCCTTCCAGTTGTACGGACAGCAGCTCCCCGCCCCGCACTGGCTCGTCCTCGGCGAGTCCGGCAACGGCAAGTCGGCGCTGGAGAAGACCTACGTCCTGCGCCAGCTCCGCTTCCGCGACCGCCAGGTCGTCGTCCTCGACGCCCAGGGCGAGGACGGCGCGGGCGAGTGGAACCTCATCGCCCAGGAGCTGGGCATAACCCCCATCCGGCTGGACGCGATGGCGGCGCTCGACCACGGGATCCGGCTCAACCCGCTCGACCCGGCGATCACCACGACCGGGCAGCTCGCTCTTCTTCGTACGATCATCGAAGTCGCGATGGGCCACGGCCTCGACGAACGCTCCGGCTTCGCGCTGAAGGTGGCGCACGCCTACGTCAACGGGACGATCACCGACCGGCAGCCCGTGCTGATGGACATCGTCGAGCAACTGCGCCACCCCGAACCCGAGTCGGCCGAGGCCATGAACGTCGACCTGGACGACGTACGGGCCTGGGGCCTGGACGTCGCCCTGGTCCTGGACCGGCTGGTCGACGGTGACCTGCGGGGCATGTTCGACGGGCCGACGACCGTCGGGATCGACCTGGACGCCCCGCTGATCGTCTTCGACCTCTCGCACATCGACCGCAACTCGATCGCGATGCCGATCCTGATGGCGATCGTGGGTGTCTGGCTGGAGCACACCTGGATCCGCCCCGACCGGAAGAAGCGCATCTTCCTGGTCGAGGAAGCCTGGCACATCATCAACTCGCCCTTCGTCGCCCAGCTCTTCCAGCGGCTGCTGAAGTTCGGCCGGCGGCTCGGCCTCTCGTTCGTGGCGGTGGTCCATCACCTCTCCGACGTGGTCGACGGCGCCGCGGCCCGGGAGGCCGCCGCCATCCTCAAGATGGCCTCGACCCGCACGATCTACGCCCAGAAGGCCGACGAGGCCAGAGCGACGGGCCGGGTCCTCGGCCTGCCCCGCTGGGCCGTGGAGATCATCCCGACGCTCACCCCCGGCATCGCGGTCTGGGACGTCAACGGCAATGTCCAGGTCGTCAAACACCTGGTGACGGAGGCGGAACAGCCGCTGGTCTTCACCGACCGGGCCATGACCGAGAACTCCGAGGCGTCGGACGCCGCCGACGCGGCCGAGGCCCGGCGCGCCGGACTGCTGCCCCCGGATCCGCACACAGCGCGCCGGCCGTACGAACCGTACGAACCGCACGAGGACATGCGGGCCGCGGAGTGGGAGGCCGAGCAGCGGGCGGCCCTCCTCGAACGGCAACGGGAGTACGGCGAGTCCTCCGAGTCGACGGTGGCATGACATGCCGCGCCACCACCAGGACGACCGGCGGCCAGGACAGGGCGGCGGCCAGGGCGGCATCCCCGACGGGCTGCTGCTGGGCCTGCTGGGCTTCCTGCTCGGGCTGACGCTGCTGGTCTGGACGGCGACGGGGCTGGCCGGCCTGTTCACCCACGGCGGCTGGCCGCACGGTGTCACCTTCACGCGTACGCCGCTGGCCATGCGCGAACTGGCCTCGGCCCCGCACGACCTGCCGGGCGCCTGGCCGGAGACCCCGCCCGGGGAGCTGTCGGGGTACGGGCTGTTCTGGGGCCTGCTGATCAGCCAGTTCATGGTGCTGACCGTCCTCACGGTGTTCGTCCTCGGGGTGACGGCGCGCTACCGGGTGGTACGGGCGAGACGCAAGGAGCAGCAGGGGTACGCACGGGACCACGGACGGGACCACGGGTGGAACGACGGACAGGGCTACGCACAGGGCTACGGGCGGAACGACCGGCGGAACGACGCACAGGACTACGCACAGGAACAGGACACGCGGGACGCCGTACCCCGCCAGACCCCGGCCCCGGCCCACAGGCCCGCGCCTGCGCCCGTCCACCAGCCCGCGCCCGCCCTGGAACACGTGCCCCCGGCGTACGCGCCGCCACCGCCCGGCACACCCGGCGAGGACCCGCGGCAAAGACCGCCCCAGCAGCACGAACAACCGCCCCCGGCACCGCTCCCGGCACCGGCCCTGCTCCAGGCCCCGCCCCCCTCGCCCGTCCCGGCTCCGCGCGTACGGTACGGCGCCCCCGCCACCCGGCGCCCCACCGCCGTGCAGGCCGTCCTGGACGCCGCGGGCCCCGCCCTCGTCGTCACCTCCTCCCCCGCCCTCTGGGCCGAGACCAAGGACGCGCGGGCCAAGCTCGGCCCCGTCCTCGTCTACGACCCGGGCCACCTCTGCGACACCCCCGCCCGGATCCACTGGTCCCCCACCGCCGGCTGCGAGGACCCGGCCACCGCCGCGGCCCGCGCGACCGCGCTGCTCTCCCCCGTACGCCCCCACGCGCTGCTCGACGCCGCCATGGCCGACACCGCGGAGACGCTCCTGCGCTGCTGGCTGCATGCCGCGGCCGTGGACGCGCGTCCGGTGAAGCAGGTGCTGCGCTGGGCGCAGGGCGGGGGCGCGCAGGAGGCCGTACGGATACTCCGTACGCACCCCAAGGCGGCCTCCGGCCTCGCCGGGCTGCTGGAGTCCGCGCTCACCGGCCACCCCGAACGCCGGGAGGTCGCCCAGCAGTTGACCGCGCGTGCGCTCTCCGCCCTCTCCTCGGTCCATATCCGGGACGCCTGCACACCGAACAGAACCGATGCCCTCGCACTGGATTCTTTTGTGAGCGAGGGGGGCACGCTCTATGTGGTGGGCGAGCCGATCGAAGATCCCCGCGCCCGCCCGGGTGCGATGCCGCTGCTCACCGCACTCACCTCAAGCGTGGTCGAGCACGGCCGCCGCATGGCCGCACGGTCATCTGACGGTCGGCTCGACCCACCAATGTCCCTCGTCCTGGACGATGTGGCGGCGGTGGCCCCGTTCGCCCGCGTCCCGGAGCTGCTGGCCACCGGCCAGGACCGAGGCATGCCGACGCTGGCCCTGCTCCGCTCCCGGCAGCAGGGCAAGGACCGCTGGCCCCACGAGGAGCTGCCGGACGCCCCTCGGGCCCCCTCGTAAAGACTCCGGGGCCTCTCCCCGAGGCCCTAGCCGGCGGCGGGCTGGGTGAAGCGGATGCTGTTGCCGAAGGGGTCCCGGAGGCCGCAGTCGGTTCCGTACGGACGTTCGGTGGGCTCGTCGGTGAACTCGACACCCCGGGCCAGCAGCGTCTCGTACGTCTTTCGGCAGTCGTCCGTGCTGAAGAAGAGCGAGCCGCCCGTGGCCCCCTTGGTGACCAGCTCCCGGACCTGCCGCGCCGTCTCCTCGGACATCGCGGGAGGCCCCGGCTTCTCCAGCAGGACCTGACGCTCCGGGGCGCCGGGGACGTTGACGGTCAACCAGCGCATGAAGCCCAGGTCGACATCGGTGTTGACCTCCAGGCCGAGCTTGCCGACGTAGAAGTCGAGGGCTTCGTCCTGATCGAGGACGTAGATCTGCGAATGCGTGATGGCGTTGAACATGTTCCTCACGCTACGGGGTGGGCCGAGCGAAAACTTATCCGAAACTGCTCGGCCGCATCCACGCCATCGTGAAGCAGTTCGGCACCTCCGCGGCCGCCTCTTCCCTGGCCGCGGCCTTGGCCACGGCCTCCTTCCGGTACGCCCTCGGCGACCGTCCGACGATGTCGTGGAAGGTCCGGCTGAAGGTCCCCGGGCTGCCGAAGCCGACCTCGTAGCAGATGTCCGTCACGCTGTGGTCGCTCTCCCGCAGCAGGAACATGGCGCGCTCGACACGGCGACGCTGCAGGTAACGGTGGGGCGTCTCGCCGAACGTCGCCCGGAAGGTACGGGTGAAGTGCGCCGACGACACATGGGCGATCCGGGCCAGGGCCGGAACGTCCAGCGGCTGCGCGTAGTCGCGGTCCATCGCGTCCCGCGCGCGGAGCATCCGGCGGTTGGTCTCTTCTGCGGCGCGGCTCACGGCACCATCACACCACGCTCCCGCCGGACCCGCCCCGGCTCTGCTGCGGCCCGGCCCTCCCGCGCGCCCGCTCAGGGACGCGCGATCGCGCACTCCAGCTCCTGCGCCGAGGGGTCGCCCGCCATCGGCACGGTCACTCCCGTCGGTACGAAGCCGAGCTTGCGGTACGCGGCGGCGGCCCGCGGGTTCCCTTCGTTGACGTACAGCCGTACCCGCGCGAGCCGCGGCTCCTCCAGCGCCCACGCCCGGTCGAGCGCCGCCGCGACCAGCGCCGCGATGACCCGGCCGCCGCGGTGTTCCGGCCGTACGAAGACGCCGACCAGATGCCCCTGGGCCCGCTCGACGGTGGCGCCGAAGAAGTCCTCCCGCCCGGCCTCCTCGACCAGCAGGGCCACCGACCCCGACCAGCTTCCGTCCGGCGCCTCGGCGACGAACTGTACGGAGCGGGTCCCGTGCCGCGTCGAGAAGCCCGCCGCCCGCTCCCGCCAGACGGCGTCGGGATGCTCCACGGCCTGCTCGTACGTCTCCAGGAAGGCCACCGGCGCCGCCGGGTCCCTGAGCGCGTCGAGCCGGAGTTCCCTGGTCCGGGGCCATTCCTCGGTCCGTACCGGCCGTATCACGTGGTCCATACAGCGATCCTCCGGGCGCACCGCCCCGCCCGCAACGCGTTTTCCTCCCTCCGGCACTCCTCCCCGGCACACGGCCGGGCCCGCCTCCGTACGTCCCCGGTACTACGCGGCGCCCCGGCACCCGACCCCGGTACGACGATCCGCGCCCGCCCGCTGCCTAGCGTCGACACCATGACCAGACCCCATGGAACCCGCCCACATGGAGCCGGCCCACATGGCACCGGCCCCCATGGAGCCGGCCCACACGGCCTCGAAGTGGCCGGCCTCACCAAGCGGTACGGCGACAAGACCGTCGTCGACGACCTCACCTTCACCGTCGGACCCGGCACCGTCACCGGCTTCCTCGGCCCCAACGGCGCGGGCAAGTCCACCACCCTGCGCATGCTGCTCGGCCTCGACGCCCCCACCCGCGGCCGGGCCAGCGTCGCCGGCCGCGCCTACGCCGCCCATCCCGCCCCGCTCACCCAGGTCGGAGCCCTGCTGGAGGCCCGCTCCGTACACCCGGGGCGCAGCGCCCACGACCACCTCCTCGCACTCGCCCACACCCACGGCATCCCGCGGCGCCGCGTCACCCGGGTCCTGGAGCTGACCGGGCTCGCCGCAGTCGCCCGGCAGCGGGTGAAGGGGTTCTCACTCGGCATGGGCCAACGGCTGGGCATCGCGGCCGCGCTCCTCGGCGACCCGGCCACCCTGATCCTCGACGAACCCGTCAACGGGCTCGACCCCCAGGGCGTCCTGTGGATCCGGAACCTCCTCAAGTCCCTGGCGGCGGAGGGCCGTACGGTCTTCATCTCCTCCCACCTCATGAGCGAGACCGCGCTCACCGCCGACCACCTGATCGTCATCGGCCGGGGCCGGCTGCTGGCGGACACGACGGTCGCCGACTTCGTACGGGACGCGGCACGGACCGCCGCCGTCAAGGTCGTCACCCCGCAACCGGAGCGCCTGCGCCATCTGCTCACCGCCCCGGACGTACGGATCGCCTCCGGCGCGGCGGACACCCTGGAGGTACACGGCACGGACAGCGCCCACATCGGCCGCGTCGCCGCGGAGAACGCCGTACCCCTGACCCAACTCACCCCGCGGACCCCGTCGTTGGAGCAGGCGTTCATGATCGGCCTGCTGGTGGGCGCGACGTACGAGAGCGGCGGCGGCGACTCGGACATCGACACCCTGTTCATGATCCTCATCGGGGTGCAGTTCGCCCGGTCTTCGGCACGGTCGTCCTCGCCGCCTCCCTCGTCACGGCGTTCGCCACCTACCTCCCGGCGGCGGCCCTCCTCTCCGGCACCGACCAGGAGACCTCCCTCGGCGACCCCGGGGTGGTACGCGCCCTCCTGGGCAGCACGGCGGCACTGACCCTCCTCGGCCTGATCGCCCTCGGCCTGGGCTCGGCGCTGCGCTCCGTGGCGGGGGCCGTCGGGGCCTTCATCGGAGGCGTCATGGTCCTGCCAGAAGTGCTCGGCATGCTGCCGTACGACATCGTGCGCGACGCGTCGGAGTACTTCCCCACCAAGGCGGCGACGGCCCTCACCTCGGCCCGGCCGGTGGCGGAGGGCGCGTCACCGGGAGGCGCGCTGCTCGCGCCGGCACTGACGGCGGCGGCGACACTGGTCCTGGCGAGCATCCTGCTCAAGCGCCGCGACGTCTGACCACTCCCGGAACACTCCCGGACAATTCCCCGGAAGAACGACGAGGACCACGAGAACATGGATGCGGACACCACGGCGAAGGGGCCCGTCACGGACGCCAACGCAGCCGCGGGCGATGACCCCCACGGCCAGGACTGGTCGGCCGGTGCCCAGCCGCTCACGGGCCGGCTGAACCGGCTCGCGGGCCGGATCCGGCGCTTCGACCGCCGACACCCCCTGATCTGGGACATCCACCTCACCGCCTTCTTCGTGCTGGCCGCGCTCATCGACGCCTCGGGCGGCTGGCGGACCACCGCCCTCGATCCGCACACGGCGACGTGGCTGGTGACGGTGGTGAGCCTCGGCCTCTCCGTGCCCCTGCTGTGGCGCCGCAGCCGCCCGGTCACCGTGGTACTGGTGACACTGCCGTTCGCCCTGGTCAACGCATGGAGCGGGGCCCATCTCCAGGCGGGGTTCCTCGGCGGTGTCCTCCTCTGCAACATCGCGCTGCGTCTCCCGCTCCGTACACTCGCCGGCTCCGCCACCGTGTCACTGGCGCCGTTCGCCTTGGCCATCACCCGCTATACGGACGACAGTTGGAACCACTACATCGTGCCGGGATCGAACGTCGTCCTGATGGGCGCCCTGCTGGGACTGGCCGTACGCAGCCGCCAGGAGTACACGGCCTCGCTGGTGGAACGCGCACGGCGGCTGGAGATCGAGCGCGACCAGCAGGCCCGGCTCGCCGCCGCCGCCGAACGCGCCCGTATCGCACGGGAGATGCACGACATCATCGGCCACAACCTCTCCGTCATCACGGGCCTCGCGGACGGCGGCTCCTACGCGGCGGAGAAGAACCCGCGGCGCGCGGTGGAGGCGCTGGAGGCCATCGGCACGACGAGCCGCCAGGCACTCACCGAGCTGCGCCGCCTGCTGGACGTCCTGCGCGAGAACTCGGACGGCGAGACCGTGGAGGCGGCCGAACTGGCCCCGCAGCCCGCCCTGGCCGATCTCCACCACCTGGTCGACGGAGTACGGGCCGCCGGGCTGCCCGTACGGATGACGGTGCGCGGCCACGCCGACCCCCTGCCGGCCGGTCAGCAGCTCACGGTCTACCGGGTGGTGCAGGAAGCCCTCACCAACACGCTGAAGCACGCGGACCCCACGGACCGCGCCGGTGAGCCGACCCGGGCCGATGTGGACGTGTCCTACGCCCGGGACGGCGTGACGGCGACCGTCACCGACTCGGGAGCCCCCGGGCCCGCGCACCGGGGCGAGCCCGCCACCGTCACGGGCCGGGGCCTCACCGGTATGCGCGAGCGGGCGGCCCTGTACGACGGCACACTTGAGGCCGGCCCGCTGCCCCACCCGGCGGACGGCTGGCGCGTACGCCTCCACCTCCCCGGCCCCCGGAAGGACACCGCAGACCAGTGACCACCGTGCTCGTCGTCGACGACCAGCCCTTGCAGCGCTTCGGCTTCCGCATGCTCCTGGAGAGCCAGGACGACCTGACGATCCTGGGCGAGGCGGGCAACGGTACGGAGGCGGTACGGCTCGCGGCGGAACTCCACCCGGACGTCGTGCTGATGGACATCCGTATGCCGGGCCTGGACGGTATCGAGGCGACCCGCAGGATCGTGGCGGCGGGCAGCCGCACCAGGATCCTCCTCCTGACGACGTTCGATCTGGACGAGTACGCGTACGCGGGGCTGCGGGCGGGCGCCAGCGGCTTCCTGGTCAAGGACGCGCTCCCGGAGGAACTGCTCTCCGGGATACGGGCCGTGGCGAGCGGGGACGCGGTGGTGGCGCCGAGCCTCACCCGCCGTCTCCTGGACGCGTTCGCCCACCACCTGCCGACGGCCGACCCTCCCCCGGCTGCCCCCGTGGACACCCACCCGAAGCTGGCCCGGCTCACCGACCGGGAACAGGAGATCCTCACCGCCATCGGCCGCGGCTGGTCGAACCAGGAGATCGCGGGGCGCTTCCATCTCGCCGAATCGACGGTGAAGACCCATATCTCCCGCATCCTCGCCAAGACGGGCGTACGCGACCGCGTCCAGGCGGTGATCCTGGCGTACGACAGCCGACTGGTGACCCCGGAATGACCTGCGCAGGGCGGAAAATGGCCCTGGAACGCAGAAATGCCCCGCACCAGAAGGTGCGGGGCATTCCCACAATAATTGTTCGGCGGCGTCCTACTCTCCCACAGGGTCCCCCCTGC
>NZ_JBIWFO010000048.1:0-17307 GCF_044763125.1 Streptomyces sp. NPDC096310
GAAAACCGATCACTCTCAACTGCCTTCAACTGTCCCGGCCTTGGCACACCAACTCAACGAGCCAGTACCAGCAAAGTCACCGGTATTGCGTCTAGCCGTACAGAGCCCAGCCGTACGGAGCCTGGTCACACCGGGCCCGGGCCCGCCCGGCCCGGGCCCGGCCCACCCCGGCGTCATGACACCCGGCGGACCACATACGCGACACCGTGGTCCGCCGGCCGCTCGCCCACGTACTCCTGCCCGCGCATCTCGCACCACGCCGGGATGTCCAGCCGCGCCGCCTCGTCGTCCGAGAGCACCGTCACCGTCCCGCCCACGGGCACCTCGCCGAAGACCTTGGCCAGCTCGATCACCGGGATCGGACAGCGCCGCCCGAGCGCGTCCACCACCAGCGATCCCCCCGCCTCGTCCGCACCGGCCGCGGCACCGGGCCCGCCGGACCCGGTCGGCGCCCCCAGCTTCTCCCGTACGCCGGAGACCACCCCCGGCAGTACCTCCAGGAACCGGTCCACCTCCGCCTCCGGCGTCCCCGCGGGGAGCGAGACCCGGACGTTCCCCTCCGACAACACGCCCATCGCGCGCAGCACATGGGACGGCGTCAGCGTGCTGCTCGTACAGGAGGACCCCGACGAGACCGAGAAGTCCGCCCGGTCCAGCTCGTGGAGGAGCGCCTCCCCGTCGACATAGAGACAGGAGAACGTCACGAGATGGGGGAGCCGGTGCTCCGGATGTCCCACCACCTCCACGTCGGGCACCAGCTCGGGCACCCGCGCGCGGATCCGGTCCACCAGCGCCCGCAGCCTGGCCGCCTCGGCCGCCGCCTCCGCCCGGACCGCGCGCAGCGAGGCCGCCGCCGCCACGATCGCCGGGATGTTCGGGAAGCCGGGGGAGCGCCCCGACTCCCGTTCGTCGGCCGGGCCGCGCGGGGCGAACCTGACCCCCTTGCGTACGGCCAGCAGCCCCACACCGCCCGGACCGCCCCACTTGTGGGCGCTCCCCGTCAGCAGCGACCAGGCACCCTCCACCGGACCCCAGCCCAGCGACTGCGCCGCGTCCACCAGCAGCGGCACGCCCCGGCTGCGGCACGCCTCGGCGACCTCGGCCACCGGCTGTTCCGTACCCACCTCGTGGTTGGCGGACTGGAGACAGGCCAGCGCCGTGTCCTCGCGCAGGGCACCGGCGTACGTGTCCGGCGTCACCGCCCCGTACCGGTCCACCGGCACCTCGGTCACGGCGCCGCCGGTCGCCGCCTCGTGGGCGGCGGCCGCGTGGAGCACCGAGGAGTGCTCGACGGCGGAGACCGTCACCCCGAGCCCGACCCGCCGGCGGCCCGACAACACGCCAGACATCCCGGCGTGGACCGCGTGTGTCCCCGAAGGAGTGAAGACGAGTTCGTCGGGGCGGCAGCCGACGGCCTCCGCCGCGGCCTCCCGGGCCGCGTCCAGCAGCAGTCCGGCTCGCCGCCCCTCGCGGTAGAGCCGGGCGGGGTCCGCCCACCCCTCGTCCAGGGAGGCCTGAAGGGCCTGCCGGGCCACGGGGTGCAGCGGGGCGGAGGAAGCGGCGTCGAAGTAGGGCACGCCGCCACGCTAACGCCCCGCCGGAGGGGGTGTCAGAAGCGGAGCCGGGGCGGCGGTTCGAGGCGTGCCGGGCCCCCGGAATAGCACAGCCCACCCCTTCGGGGAGTCGGGCGGCGCGTTGGGCACCCTCCCCGCACACCCTGAAAACGCGTCCAGTAGGGTTTGGTCCGCATAAACATCCACACCCCCCGCCCGCGTCAGGGTCGGCGACCGACCACGAGACGGCCGCAGCCGGTCGCGCGGGCGAGACTCTCGGGAAGGCGCTACGTGAGTCCCAACGGCTCCGACCGCTCGTCGCGGCGCCCGATGCGGCGGAAGCTGCCGCAGGTGCTGACTGCGGGCCTGATCCTCGCGACCTCCACGGGTTGCACATACAAGGACTTCCCCCGCCTTGGAATGCCCACCCCGGTGACGGAGGAGGCTCCCCGGATCCTCTCCCTCTGGCAGGGCTCGTGGGCGGCAGCGCTCATCACGGGCGTACTGGTATGGGGCCTGATCCTGTGGAGCGTCATCTTCCACCGGCGCAGCCGTACCAAGGTGGAGGTACCTCCGCAGACCCGGTACAACATGCCCATCGAGGCGCTGTACACCGTGGTCCCGCTCATCATCGTGTCGGTGCTCTTCTACTTCACCGCACGGGACGAGTCGAAGCTCCTCACCCTTTCCGCGAAGCCCGCCCACACGGTCAACGTGGTCGGCTACCAGTGGAGCTGGGGCTTCAACTACATCGAGAACGTGGACGGCAACGCCGCCACGGGCAACGAGATCCCCAAGGAGCTCGACGCCATCCCCAACCGGTTCACGAAGGAGTTCCCCAAGGGTGCGGAGGGCGTCTACGACTACGGCGTCCCGGGCACGCGGAACCCGCAGACCAACAACCCGGGTCCGACGCTGTGGCTGCCCAAGGGTGAGAAGGTCCGGTTCATCCTGACCTCGCGTGACGTCATCCACTCCTTCTGGGTGGTGCCGTTCCTGATGAAGCAGGACGTCATCCCGGGGCACACCAACTCCTTCGAGGTCACCCCGAACCAGGAGGGCACCTTCCTCGGTAAGTGCGCCGAGCTCTGCGGTGTCGACCACTCGCGGATGCTCTTCAACGTCAAGGTGGTCTCTCCGGAGCGCTACCAGAAGCACCTGGAAGAGCTGGCCAAGAAGGGCCAGAACGGCTACATCCCGTCGGGCATCGCGCAGACGGATCCGGCCAGGAATGCGGAGACGAACAAACTGTGAGCATCCTCAACGAACCCCAGGGTGCCGCCGCAGCAGCAGAGGACTCGTACGAGAACGAGCTGCCGGTACGGCGCAAACAGCCGGGCAATGTGGTCGTGCGGTGGTTGACCACCACCGACCACAAGACGATCGGCACGATGTATCTGATCACGTCGTTCGCGTTCTTCTGCATCGGCGGGGTGATGGCGCTCTTCATGCGCGCCGAGCTGGCCCGTCCGGGTACGCAGATCATGTCGAACGAGCAGTTCAACCAGGCGTTCACCATGCATGGCACCGTCATGCTGCTGATGTTCGCGACGCCGCTGTTCGCGGGCTTCGCGAACTGGATCATGCCGCTGCAGATCGGCGCGCCGGATGTGGCGTTCCCGCGGCTGAACATGTTCGCGTACTGGCTGTACCTCTTCGGCTCGCTGATCGCCGTGAGTGGATTCATCACTCCGCAGGGCGCGGCGGACTTCGGGTGGTTCGCCTACTCCCCGCTGTCGGACGCCGTGCGTTCGCCGGGGATCGGCGCGGACCTGTGGATCATGGGTCTGGCGTTCTCCGGGTTCGGGACGATCCTGGGGTCGGTCAACTTCATCACCACGATCATCTGCATGCGGGCGCCCGGCATGACGATGTTCCGGATGCCGATCTTCACGTGGAACGTGCTGCTGACCGGTGTCCTGGTCCTGCTGGCGTTCCCGGTGCTGGCGGCCGCGCTCTTCGCGCTGGAGGCCGACCGTAAGTTCGGTGCGCATGTGTTCGACGCGGCCAACGGCGGGGCGTTGCTCTGGCAACACCTGTTCTGGTTCTTCGGACATCCAGAGGTGTACATCATCGCCTTGCCGTTCTTCGGGATCGTCTCGGAAGTGATTCCGGTCTTCTCGCGGAAGCCGATGTTCGGTTACATCGGTCTGGTGGCGGCGACGATCTCCATCGCGGGTCTGTCGGTGACGGTGTGGGCGCACCACATGTACGTGACCGGCGGGGTACTGCTGCCGTTCTTCTCGTTCATGACGTTCCTCATCGCGGTACCGACCGGGGTGAAGTTCTTCAACTGGATCGGCACGATGTGGAAGGGCTCGCTGTCCTTCGAGACACCGATGCTGTGGACGGTCGGCTTCCTGGTGACGTTCCTCTTCGGCGGACTCACCGGCGTGATCCTCGCCTCCCCGCCCATGGACTTCCACGTGTCGGACTCGTACTTCGTGGTGGCGCACTTCCACTACGTGGTGTTCGGGACGGTCGTGTTCGCGATGTTCGCGGGCTTCCACTTCTGGTGGCCGAAGTTCACCGGGAAGATGCTCGACGAGCGGCTCGGGAAGATCACTTTCTGGACGCTGTTCATCGGCTTCCACGGCACCTTCCTCGTCCAGCACTGGCTGGGCGCCGAGGGCATGCCGCGCCGTTACGCGGACTATCTCGCGTCCGACGGTTTCACCGCGCTGAACACCATTTCCACGATCAGCTCGTTCGTCCTCGGTCTGTCGATACTGCCGTTCTTCTACAACGTCTGGAAGACCGCCAAGTACGGCAAGAAGATCGAGGTCGACGACCCGTGGGGCTACGGTCGTTCACTCGAATGGGCGACTTCCTGCCCGCCGCCGCGACACAACTTCCTCACGCTTCCGCGTATCCGCTCGGAATCCCCCGCGTTCGATCTGCACCACCCCGAGATCGCCGCGCTCGACCAGCTTGAGAACGCGGGCCACGGGGCCGGCGCCCTCGCCGGCGGCAAGGAGGCCGGTAAGTGAAGATCCAAGGCAGGATGTTCATCTGGCTGAGCGTCTTCATCCTGGCCGTGGCCGTCGTGTACGGCGTCTGGTCGAAGGAGCCGGTCGGTACGACGGCGCTGTTCCTGGCCTTCGGCCTGAGCGTGATGATCGGCTTCTACCTGGCCTTCACGGCCCGGCGGATGGACGCGCTGGCGCAGGACAACAAGGAAGCCGACGTCGCGGACGAGGCCGGCGAGGTCGGGTTCTTCGCCCCGCACAGTTGGCAGCCGTTCTCGCTCGGCCTCGGTGGCGCGCTGGCCTTCCTGGCCATCGCCATCGGCTGGTGGCTGCTGTACTTCTCCCTGCCGCTGATCCTGGTCGGCCTGTGGGGCTGGGTCTTCGAGTTCTACCGCGGTGAGAACCAGAACCAGTAGGCACGTACGGCATGAACAGGGGGCCCGGCCTCTCCGACCAGGAGAGGCCGGGCCCCCCGTTTGCATCACCCGTCGCGCTGAGGCCGAAGAATCTTCTTACCGTGAGCACATGAACCACACGCCACGCTTGCGCGCCATCCTGAGCTGCACCGTACTGGTCGTGTCCCTCGGGGCGAGTGCGACCGCGTGCGGTGGCCCCGACACGCACCCGCTCTCCGACAAGCCGTACGACGCCGACGGCCAGATCGTGTTCAGCGTCGCCCCGGGCGGCAAGAAGGTGAACCCCGACAAGCCGCTCGAAGTGATCTCCAAGAACCGTGACGGCCGGATCACGGACGTCACGGCCGTCGACGCGGGCGGCCACTACCTGGCGGGCGAACTCACCGCCGACGGGATGCGCTGGCACTCCACGGCCCCGCTGGCCGCCGGGGCCCGCTACACCGTCAGGGTCGCCACGGAGAACGAGGAGGGCAAGCCCGGCTCCCGGCGGCTCACCTTCGACACCGCGAAGGCGAAGAAAACCCTGGAGGTCGAGTTCGGTCCCGACGCGGGTACGTACGGTGTCGGCCAGCCGGTCACCGCCAGCCTCAGCGAGCCCGTCAAGTCCAAGGAGGCCAGGGCGGTCATCGAACGCTCCCTGACGGTGCGCTCCACGCCCGCGGCGGACAGCGGCACCTGGCACTGGGTGGACGACGAGACGATGCACTTCCGCCCCAAGGAGTACTGGCCCGCCAACAGCAAGATCACCGTCACCAGCAACCTCGAAGGGGTGAAGATCGGGGACAAGCTGTACGGCGGCGCCACCAAGCCGCTGAAGCTCACCATCGGCGACAGGGTCGAGGCGATCACCGACGCCTCGGCGCACTACATGACGATCTACCGCAACGGTGAGGAGATCAACAGCATCCCGGTCACCACCGGGAAGCCCGGCTTCTCCACCCGCAACGGCATCAAGGTCGTGCTCGGCAAGGAGTACTTCGTACGGATGCGCGGCTCCACCGTGGGCATCGGCGGCGGCGAGGGGTACGACCTGCCGGTCTACTGGGCGACCCGGGTGACCTGGAGCGGTGAGTACGTGCACGCCGCCCCGTGGTCCGTGGGCTCCCAGGGCGCGGCCAACGTCAGCCACGGCTGCACCGGGATGTCCACCGGCAACGCCGCGTGGTTCTTCGAGACCATCAACGAGGGCGACATCGTCCAGGTCATCAACAGCGCCGGTGACTACATGGAGGACTTCGGCAACGGCTACGGCGACTGGAACGTGGACTGGAAGGACTGGCGCAAGGGCAGCGTCCTCCAGGCCGGCCTCAGGGAGGGCAGCTCGCCCTCCGACTCGGCGCGGCTGCGACCGGCGATCTGAGCGGCACGCTCGACCGGCCCGCTCACGGCGCTGAAGGCGCCGGCGGCCGGACGGCGGTCGCGGGGGGCCCTTCGGGACCCCGGGCCCGCCGTCCGGTACGCGGAGGGCTCCTGGCCCGGCTCAGGCCTCCACGGAGAGCCGCGAGCGCAGCAGGGAGGCCAGGGCGTCCGCGAAGCCGACCGGTTCGACCGGGTGCGTCACCGCGGCGTCCGCGCGGCTCCAGGTGGCCAGCCAGGCGTCCTGCGGGCGGCCGATCAGCAGCAGCACGGGCGGGCAGTGGAAGATCTCGTCCTTGATCTGCCGGGAGACGCCCATACCGCCCGCGGGGGCCGTCTCGCCGTCCAGCACACAGACGTCGATCCCGCCGCGGTCCAGGTGTTCGATGACCGCGGGAAGGGTGGCGCACTCCACGAACTCGACCGGTGGGACATCGGCGGCCGGCCGCCGGCCCGCCGCCAGCCTGACCTGCTCGCGGGTGTTCGCGTCGTCGCTGTAGACCAGCACGGTGGCGGTCGGCTGCATTGTTCCTCCGTGACATCGGTGTCTGCGGGGGCTCCAGGGCTCCACGGCCCTGAACCGATGCGCGGATCGTACTCCGTCGGACACCCTGTCAGCACGGGTAAGGACAGCCCTTCGCCGGTCCGTTCGAGCTGGACACAGCCCCTGGACACACCGAACGGCACCCCGGGAGTCAGCGCGGGATAAGCGACCGACATAATGTCGGTCGTGGCGACAGCAACGACAGTAGAAACCGGGCACGCGCACCCGTCGGTCAATCGGCCGAACCTCACCAGTGTCGGAACCATCATTTGGCTGAGTTCCGAGCTGATGTTCTTCGCGGCCCTCTTCGCGATGTACTTCACCCTGCGATCGGTGATGGGCGCTGAGTACTGGAAGGAAATGGCTCATGCCCTGAACGTCCCGTTCTCGACGGCGAACACGACGATCCTGGTGCTCTCCTCCCTCACCTGTCAGCTCGGCGTCTTCGCCGCCGAGCGCGGTGACGTGAAGAAGCTCCGCGCGTGGTTCGTGATCACGTTCGTGATGGGTGCGATCTTCATCGGCGGCCAGGTCCTCGAGTACACCGAGCTGGTCAAGAAGGACGGCATCTCGCTCTCCTCCGACCCGTACGGCTCGGTGTTCTACCTGACCACCGGCTTCCACGGTCTGCACGTGACGGGGGGGCTGATCGCGTTCCTGTTCGTCCTGGGCAGAACGTACGCGGCCAAGAGGTTCACCCACGAGCAGGCAACCGCCGCCATCGTCGTGTCCTATTACTGGCACTTCGTCGATGTCGTCTGGATCGGCCTTTTCGCCACGATCTACTTGATCAAGTAGCGGGGCGCCGCGCCCGACGCGCGCCGCCCTACGCACACAGTCCAGAAGCACCGACGCAGAAGATCCTGACACCGGGGTAATCCGTGAAAAAGCTCTCCGCACGACGACGCCATCCGCTGGCGGCGGTCGTCGTCCTACTCTTCGCGCTGGCGGTCACAGGGGGGCTGTACGCCGCGTTCGCGCCCGCGAGCGAGGCGCAGGCTGAAGATACCGCCCAGTCCCTGGCCATCGAGGAGGGCAAGAAGCTCTACTCGGTCGGCTGCGCAAGCTGCCACGGGACCGGCGGTCAGGGTTCCTCCGACGGCCCGAGCCTGGTCGGCGTCGGCTCCGCCGCCGTGGACTTCCAGGTCGGCACCGGCCGGATGCCGGCCCAGCAGCCCGGCGCGCAGGTACCGAAGAAGAAGGTCATCTACGACCAGAAGCAGATCGACCAGCTCGCCGCGTACGTCGCGTCCCTCGGCGCCGGTCCGATCACGCCGACCGAGAAGCAGTACAGCCCCGACGGTGCCGACATCGGCAAGGGCGGCGATCTGTTCCGTACCAACTGCACCCAGTGCCACAACTTCACCGGTGAGGGTGGTGCGCTGACACACGGTAAGACCGCACCGAGCCTTGAGGGCGTGGATCCGAAGCACATCTACGAGGCCATGCAGACCGGCCCGCAGAACATGCCTTCCTTCCCCGACTCCACGATGCCGGAGCAGCAGAAGAAGGACATCATCGCGTACGTCAAGGCGGTGAACGGGGATGAGACCGTCAGCCCCGGCGGCCTCTCCCTCGGCGGCCTCGGCCCCGTCAGTGAGGGCCTGTTCGCCTGGATCTTCGGACTGGGCGCATTGATCGCCGTTGCCGTCTGGGTCGCGGCCCACACCGCTAAGGCCAAGAAGTCATGAGTAGCCAAGAGAATTCAGTAGACGAGAACCTGCCGAGCGGGCACGACGCCCCGCACGGCGAGGTGGAGCGCGCCGACGATCCCTTCGCGGATCCGGGGCTGCCGGCCCACAAACCGCGGATCCAGGACATCGACGAGCGGGCGGCCAAGCGGTCCGAGCGCACCGTCGCAGGCCTGTTCCTGCTGTCGATGCTGGCGACGGTGGCGTTCATCGCCTCCTTCGTCGCCTTCCCGGTCGACAAGAGCGTCTTCATCTTCCCGTTCGGGCACGTCAGCATCCTGCACTTCTCGCTGGGTGTGACCCTCGGCGTCGCCCTGTTCGCCCTCGGCGCCGGCGCGGTCCACTGGGCCCGCACGCTGATGTCGGACGTGGAGGTCGCCGACGACCGGCATCCGATCGAGGCGCCGCCGGAGGTCAAGGCGAAGGTCCTGGCGGACTTCGCCGACGGCGCGGCCGAGTCGGGCTTCGGACGGCGCAAGCTGATCCGCAACACGATGTTCGGCGCGCTGGCGCTCGTACCGCTCTCCGGTGTCGTGCTGCTGCGCGACCTCGGTCCGCTGCCCGAGAAGAAGCTCCGCACGACGCTGTGGGCCAAGGGCAAGCAGCTCATCAACATGAACACCATGGAGCCGCTGCGTCCCGAGGACGTCATCACGGGCTCGCTGACGTTCGCCATGCCCGAGGGCCTGGACCAGCACAGCGAGGAGTTCCAGAAGGAGATCGCCAAGGCCGCCCTGATGATCGTCCGGATCCAGCCGGACGAGATCAAGGACCCGCGCGAGCTGGACTGGTCCCACCAGGGGATCGTGGCGTTCTCGAAGATCTGCACCCACGTCGGTTGCCCGATCAGCCTGTACGAGCAGCAGACGCACCACGTGCTCTGCCCGTGCCACCAGTCCACCTTCGACCTCTCCGACGGCGCGCGCGTCATCTTCGGGCCCGCCGGTCACGCCCTGCCGCAGCTGCGGATCGGCGTGAACGCGGAGGGCAACCTTGAAGCCCTCGGCGACTTCGCCGAGCCCGTCGGCCCTGCCTTCTGGGAGCGCGGATGAGTACCACGACCACTGCCACGACGGACGACAAGGCCCGCAAAGCGCCCGCGGGTGAGCGGGTCGCCGACTGGGCCGACGGCCGGCTGGGCATCTACGGCCTGGCCAAGGCCAACATGCGCAAGATCTTCCCGGACCACTGGTCCTTCATGCTCGGGGAGATCTGCCTCTACAGCTTCATCATCATCATCCTCACGGGTGTGTATCTGACGCTGTTCTTCCACCCGTCGATGAACGAGGTGGAGTACCACGGCGGTTACGTCCCGCTCCAGGGCGTGATGATGTCGGAGGCGTTCGCCTCCACGCTGGACATCAGCTTCGACGTCCGCGGCGGTCTGCTCATCCGGCAGATCCACCACTGGGCGGCGCTGATCTTCCTCGCCGCCATGATGGTGCACATGATGCGCGTCTTCTTCACGGGCGCCTTCCGCAAGCCGCGCGAGGTCAACTGGCTGTTCGGCTTCCTGCTCTTCGTCCTGGGCATGTTCACCGGGTTCACCGGCTACTCGCTCCCGGACGACCTGCTCTCCGGTACCGGTGTGCGGTTCATGCAGGGCGCGGTCCTCTCGGTGCCGATCGTCGGAACGTACCTGTCGATGTTCCTGTTCGGCGGCGAGTTCCCCGGCGGTGACTTCGTGGCCCGCTTCTACTCGGTCCACATCCTGCTGCTGCCCGGCATCATGCTGGGCCTGGTCGTGGCCCACCTGATCCTGGTCTTCTACCACAAGCACACGCAGTTCGCGGGCCCCGGCAAGACGAACACCAACGTCGTCGGCATGCCCTTCCTGCCGGTCTACATGGCCAAGGCCGGAGGCTTCTTCTTCCTGGTCTTCGGTGTCATCACGATCGTCTCGGCCATCGCCACGATCAACCCGATCTGGGCCCTCGGCCCGTACCGGCCCGACCAGGTCTCCACCGGCGCCCAGCCCGACTGGTACATGGGCTTCTCCGAAGGTCTCATCCGTGTGATGCCCGGCTGGGAGATCAACGTATGGGGACACACCCTTGTCCTGGGTGTCTTCATCCCGCTGATCATCTTCCCGCTGGTCCTGGTCGCGATCGCGGTCTACCCGTTCGTCGAGTCCTGGGTCACCGGTGACAAGCGCGAGCACCACCTCCTGGACCGCCCGCGCAACGTACCGACCCGTACGGCGTTCGGTGTGGCCTGGCTGACCTGGTACTTCATCCTGCTGGTCGGTGGCGGGAACGACCTGTGGGCGACGCACTTCCATCTGTCGATCAACGCGATCACCTGGTTCGTCCGGATCGCCTTCTTCGTCGGACCGGTCATCGCCTTCGTCGTCACCAAGCGGATCTGCCTCGGCCTCCAGCGACGCGATGCCGAGAAGGTGCTGCACGGACGCGAGTCCGGTGTCATCAAGCGGCTGCCGCACGGTGAGTTCGTCGAGGTCCACACCCCGCTGGACCAGGGCGACCTGCACAAGCTGACCGCGCACGAGCAGTACCGTCCCGCCGAGCTCGGCCCCGAGGTCGACGAGAACGGTGTACGCCGTAAGACGTCGCCGGTCGAGCGGCTCCGGGTCAAGCTGAGCAAGGGCTACTACGGCGAGAACAACCAGCTTCCCAAGCCCACCGCGGAGGAGTACAAGGAGATCACCAGCGGCCACGGCCACCACTGATCGCCCGGCCTGACACAGGTCGCCACCACCGAGGGCCCCGGCCCGGTCTCCCCAGGGAGCCGGCCGGGGCCCTCGGCGTATCCCCGGGCGCGGTGGAGAGGCGCGCCGCTCCCCGCGTCCGCAGTACGGGCACCTCTCCACCGGGCCCGGCGTACGCCGATAGGCTTGCGGCCGGGCCGTACGCCGTCTTCGCCGTACGCAGCCCACGCAGCCGTCCCAGACCAACCCAGGAGCGAGCATGAGCGCTGTTACCCCCGTCGGAGGCGACACCGTGGCGGCCCGCACCTGGCCCGGCGTACTCAACCCCCTGCTGCGCGGCGAGAACCTGGGCACCGACGACACCGCGTGGGCCATGGACCGCATCATGAGCGGGGAGGCCACCGACGCGCAGATCGCCGGGTTCGCCGTCGCGCTGCGGGCGAAGGGCGAGACCGTCGAGGAGGTCTCCGGGCTGGTCCGCGCGATGTACGCGCACGCCAACACCATCGAGGTGCCCGGCCGTACGGTCGACATCGTCGGCACCGGCGGCGACCTCGCCAAGACCGTCAACATCTCCACCATGTCGGCGATCGTCGTGGCGGGCACAGGCGCCAAGGTCGTCAAGCACGGCAACCGCGCCTCGTCCTCCGCGAGCGGCGCCTCCGACGTACTGGAGAAGCTCGGCGTCAATCTGGAGCTGACGCCGCGACGGGTCGTGGAGGTCGCGGAGGAGGCGGGCATCACGTTCTGCTTCGCGGTCAAGTTCCACCCGGCGCTGCGGTACGCGGCCAGG
Source organism: Streptomyces sp. NPDC096310 (assembly GCF_044763125.1). Taxonomy (NCBI): domain Bacteria; kingdom Bacillati; phylum Actinomycetota; class Actinomycetes; order Kitasatosporales; family Streptomycetaceae; genus Streptomyces; species Streptomyces sp. NPDC096310. The sequence continues at coordinate 11,991 of NZ_JBIWFO010000048.1, forward strand.
GCGCGCAAGGAGCTGGGCGCGCAGACCACGTTCAACATCCTCGGCCCGCTCACCAACCCGGCCAGGGTCAGGTCCCAGGCCGTGGGCGTGGCGGACGCCCGGATGGCGCCCATCGTCGCCGGGGTGCTCGCCGACCGTGGCAACTCGGCGCTGGTCTTCCGCGGCGACGACGGGCTCGACGAGCTGACCACCACCGCGACCTCGCGGGTGTGGTCCGTACGCGAGGGCAAGGTGACCGAGCAGCCCTTCGACCCGCGCGACGTCGGCCTGGAACTGGTCCCGGTGGAGGCGCTGCGGGGCGCGGACGCCTCGTACAACGCCGATGTCGCCCGCCGGCTGCTGGCGGGCCAGGGCGGCCCCGTACGGGAGGCGGTGCTGCTCAACGCGGCGGCGGCGCTGGTGGCGCTGGACCCGACCGGGGACGCGCTGGAGACCCAGCTCGTGGCGGGGATCGCGCGGGCCGCGGAGGCGATCGACTCGGGCGCGGCGCGGGACGCGCTGGCCCGCTGGGTGGCGGCGAGCCACCTCTGACCCACACGCGAACATGCGACGGGGCCGGGACACCTGTCCCGGCCCTCTCGTATATGTGGCGGCCACCGGTGCCTGTCCCGTATCGCGGACAGCGACTTGGGCGGTCCGATCCCCTGTGCCATACTTTCGGCCAAGGTCATGAGTGACAGCGATTAAGGCCCCGGCTCGCTGTCCGGCAACCCTCCGTCCGTGGCGGGGTGCCCCGGGTGAAGACCAGGCCGTGGGCAGCGAGGTCCGCGGCAAGCGCGGACCCCTTGCCACCTTTGGGGTCCTGGTCCTCAAGGGAGCAGTCTCGTGAGCAAGCGAATGCGTTAGGGCTTCAGAGTCCTTCCGGACTCTCACGCCCCTTCTTCAACACACCTCCGCACGGCCCGTTCCGTGCGTCGAGGCATCCCCCGCACGTGGCGCCGCTCCGTCATGGAGTCGTGGAGCCGTGCGGGCCTTGAAGCCGTTCCGACTTTTTCTCGCCGGGAGACAACGCCATGTCCGCACGCCCGAACGCCTCCGCCACCACCGCCGTTGCCGACGACCCCGCCTGCGGAGCGCCGCTCCCGGTGCTCGGCGCCGATGTGACCGTCCCTCTCGTCACCGGCGGCGAGGTGACGTACGCGGCGCTCGACTACGCGGCCAGCGCCCCGGCCCTCCAGCGGGTGTGGGACGACGTCGCCGCGTACGCCCCGTACTACGGCAGTGTCCACCGCGGCGCCGGCTACCTGTCGCAGCTCTCCACGGACCTCTTCGAGAACAGCCGCCGCACGGTCGCCGACTTCCTCGGCTGCCGCACCGGTGACCAGGTCGTCTTCACCCGCTCGACCACCGACTCGCTCAACCTGCTGGCCGCCGCCCTGCCCGCCGGCTGCCAGGTCTTCGTCTTCGAGACCGAGCACCACGCCTCCCTGCTGCCCTGGCGCGACGCGCATGTCACCTACCTCAACGCCCCGCGCACGACGGACGAGGCGGTCGCCACCCTGGAGCGCGCGCTCGCCTCGCGCGATCCGCGGGACCCGGCGCTGGTCTGTGTGACCGGCGCGTCCAATGTGACCGGTGAGCTGTGGCCCGTACGGGAGTTGGCCGCCGCCGCGCACGCCCACGGCGCCCGGATCGTCCTGGACGCCGCGCAGCTCGTACCGCACCACGCGGTGGACATCACGGATCTTGACGTCGACTGGATCGCCTTCTCCGGCCACAAGCTGTACGCGCCGTTCGGTTCCGGGGTGCTCGCGGGCCGCGCCGACTGGCTCCAGGCCGCCGAGCCGTATCTCGCGGGCGGCGGCGCCAGCCGCAAGGTGGCGCGCCGCGCGGACGGCGGGGTGGATGTCGACTGGCACACCACGGCCGCCCGGCACGAGGCCGGTTCGCCCAACGTCATCGGTGTCTACGCGATCGCCGCCGCCTGCAAGGCGCTCACCGAGGCGGGCTTCGACACCCTGGCGGCCCGGGAACAGCGGCTGGTCGCCGAGGTGCGCGCCGGTCTGGCGGCGGTGCCCGAGGTCAAGGTGCTCTCGCTCTTCGGCGACGAGGCGGCCCGGGTGGGCGTCCTGTCCTTCGTGGTCGAGGGGTGGAACAGCTCGCACTTCGCCGCCGCGCTCTCCGCCGAGTACGGCATCGGCGTACGGGACGGTCTGTTCTGCGCCCACCCGCTGGTCAGGACCCTGCTGGGCAGCGACCCGCAGGACCCGGGGGAGTGCGGCGCCCCGGAGGCCGAGCCGGGCGAGCGCTCGCTCAACGCGATCCGGGTCAGCTTCGGCGCGGGGACGCCGGACGAGCACGTGGAGCGCTTCGTACGGGCGGTGCGGGAGCTGGTGAGCGACGGCGCGCGGTGGAACTACCGCACGGAGGACGGCCGCTGCGTCCCGGACCGGGACGGCGCCGGCGCGTAGGTCCACACGAGAGGTCCTACGCGTCGAGTCCGATCGCGAAGGCCGCCTCCAAGTCGTGCTGGGAGTACGTACGGAACGCGACGTGCGTGTCCGTGCCCTCGACGCCCGCGATCTTGCTGATCCGGCCGGGGATCACCTCGGCCAGATCGTCGTGCTTGGCGACCCGGACCATGGCGATCAGGTCGTACGTCCCGGTCACCGAGAAGACCTCGCTGACGCTGTCCAGCGCCGCGATCGACTCCGCGATCTCGGGGATCCGGTCCACGCTGGTCTTGATGAGCACGATCGCGGTGATCACGGTTGACGTTCTCCCTCGGTGGCCGCCGGCTGGACCTTCACTCTAGCGGTACGCCGGTACCGTCCCCAGGCGAGGAGAAAGCCCGCGCCGAACCCCACGAGGTGCGCGAGATAGGCGATGCCGGGGCCGGCTCCGGCGCCATGCGCGGCCACCCACTGGAGTACGAACCAGAAGAGCAGCACGATCCAGGCGGGGAAGCGCAGCGGCAGGAAGAAGAGGAACGGGTAGAGGCTGGTGACCCGCGCCCGGGGGAAGAGGCGGAGGAACGCGCCGAGCACTCCGGAGATCGCGCCCGACGCCCCGACCAGGGTCTGCGCGGAGGAGGCGTTCGCGAGCGCGTACACCACGAGGGCGAGGGCGCCGGTGGCGAGGTAGAAGAGCAGGAACGCGGCGCGGCCCATCCGCTCCTCGGTCATCGCGCCGAAGACATGCAGGAAGAGCATGTTCCCCAGCAGGTGCAGCCAGCTCCCGTGCACGAAGAGCGCGGTGAGCGGGGTGAGCAGGGCGTGCGGATCGGCGCCTGTCAGCTCGCTCGGGATGACGCCCCACCGTTCGAAATAGGCGCTCTGCGCGGCCCGCAGCGCGTCTCCTCTCCCGTACGCGGGAGTGAATCCCGAGAGCGGGCTGAGGAGGAAGACCAGACAGCAGAGGCCGATCAGCCCATAGGTCACCAGGGGCGCTCCGCACGTCGTACGCCTTTTGCTCACGGACAGAGCATGGCGTACCGGTACCTCATGGTGCAGATCGCCTCGCCGCGTCGCGGGGCAGCCGTGAGGCCGTAGGGTTGCCGGGTGCCATCCGCGGTTCGACGCCGCACCGCGGGGCACCGCATAGGGACGACGAAAAGAGGACGGCACGATGGCAGCAACTCCGACGGTTCCGCAGCCCACGGCCTCCACCCGGTGGCGCTGCACCTTGTGCGGCAATCTGACCCGGTTCGATGTGACGCGCTCGTCCAAGGTCGTCGAGTACGTCCATCTGGACCTGGCGGGGGAGCCGAAGGTCGAGGAGCGTGAGGTGGTCAGTGAGACCATCGAGTCGGTGCGCTGCCGTTGGTGCAACGCCGTGGATCAGATCGAGCTGGTGGACAGGCCGGGTGCCGGTTCCTGAGGGAGCCGCCCGTAAGGGGTGGATGGGGTGACGGATCGTGGAGCAGCCCGCGAGTGGCGCTGAGCCGGCCGGTGCGGCCGGCGGTGACGCCGCGGAGACGCTCGACCGACCGCTCCCCGACGGGGTACGGCGCCGGGTCGTGGCGCTCGTCTCGGACGCCTTCGGCGGGCTGACCGTCACGGAGCTGCCCACGCAGCTCCGGCAGTACGCGCGCTTCGCTCCGAACAGGCGTGCGAAGTTCGCGGGGAACGCGATGGCCGCCGCGCTGGAGAGCGACCCGCTCTTCCGGCAGCGGATCGGCGAGCGGATCAGCCAGGCCCAGCCGGAGCTGGCCGCCGCCCTGGAGTCCGGATCGCCGCCCGCGGCCGCCGATCCCGTCGATGTGGCCGCCGCCGCGTATGTGCTCAGGCCCCCCGGATGGGTGAAACTGGTCGCCGCCGCCGGCGAGGAGGCGCAGCGCGCCGACGCCGAGCGGGCGGACGAGGAGGCCCGGCGGGAGCTGGAGCGGCTGCGCGAGGAACTGGCCGCCGCCCGGTCGCTGACCAAGAGCGAGACGGAGCGGCTGCGTACGGAGCTGGACGCGGCGCGCAAGGAGGCCGAGGCGCTCCAGCGCAAGCTGCGCAGCGCGCTGAGCGATGTGAAGCGCGGCGAGGCCGCTCTGCGCCGTGCGCACGCGGAGACCGAGGGCCTCCGGGCGGAGAGCGCCGCCCAGGTGTCGGCGGCGGAGAGCGAGACCCGGCGGATCAGGGCGCGGCTCGCGGAGGCGGAGTCGACGGTCGAGTCGAGCCGCCGGGCCGCCCGTGAGGGCCGTTCGGTCGAGGACATGCGGCTGCGGCTGCTGCTGGACACGGTGCTGGAGTCGGCCCAGGGGCTGCGGCGTGAGCTGGCGCTGCCGCCGGCCGCCAGCCGGCCCGCCGACTTGGTCGACGCGGTGGAGCCCGGCCGGATGTCGCCCAAGGATGTGGCGGCGCGGGCGCTGTCCGAGATGGATCCGGCGCTGCTTGATCAGCTTCTCGCCCTTCCGCAGGCACATCTGATCGTCGACGGCTACAACGTGACCAAGACCGGCTATCCCACGATGCCGCTGGAGAAGCAGCGGCTGCGGCTGCTGGGCGGGCTGGCGATGCTGGCCGCGCAGACGGGCGCCGAGATGACCTGTGTCTTCGACGGCGCGGAACTGGTCGCGCCGGTGCTGCTCGCGCCGCCGCGCGGGGTGCGGGTGCTCTTCTCCAAGCCGGGGGTGACGGCCGACGAGTTGATCCGTCAGCTCGTCAGGGCGGAGCCGCCGGGGCGTCCCGTGGTGGTGGCCTCCACCGACCGTGAGGTGGCGGACGGCGTGGCGAAGGCGGGCGCGAGACCGGTCGCGTCCGCTCTGCTGCTGAAGCGGCTTTCGCGCATCTAGACGCAATACTGGTGACTTTGGTGGTGCTGGCTCGTTGAGTTGGTGTGCCAAGGCCCGGACAGTTGAAGGTAGTTGAGGGTGATCGGTTTTCGGATC
>NZ_JBIWFO010000049.1:0-14936 GCF_044763125.1 Streptomyces sp. NPDC096310
CGCTACCTCGACAAACGGCACTGGATCTCGCTGGGGCCGGGACCCGGCATCACCGGGCGACTGGTCACCGAGGCGGTCGAGGACTCCTACGACCTAGTCGCCGAGCGGCTGCCGCGACGCGACCGCCCCGGTGCCCGATGAGCACCACGAGCTTCCCCAAGAGTGGCTGAGCCGACGCCTGTCAGTGTCCCGTGCAAAGCTCGCCACGTCCGCACACATCCGCCTGCGACCCGAGAGACCGATGGAACCGACCCTGCCGCTCTTCGGCGAGGAGCCCGCCCGCCCCCTCGCCGACCGCCTGCGCCCCACCCAGCTGGAAGATGTCGTCGGGCAGGACCACCTCCTTGCCCCGGACGCCCCGCTGGGCCGCATGGTCGCCCAGCAGCGCCTCAGCTCCGCCATCCTGTGGGGCCCGCCCGGCGTCGGGAAAACGACCATCGCCCGGCTCCTCGCGGACGCCGGCAACCTGGCCTTCGAACCGGTGTCGGCCACCTTCTCCGGTGTGGCCGATCTGCGCAAGGTCTTCGCCGCCGCACGAAGCCGACGCGGCATCGGCCAGGGCACCCTGCTGTTCGTCGACGAGATCCACCGCTTCAACCGCGCCCAGCAGGACAGCTTCCTCCCCTACGTCGAGGACGGCACAGTCACCCTGATCGGCGCCACCACGGAGAACCCGAGCTTCGAACTCAACGGCGCCCTCCTCTCCCGCACCCAGGTCCTCGTCCTCAAACGCCTCGACGAAGCAGCGCTGTCCACACTCCTCGACCGCGCCGAGCAGCTCACCGGCCACCATCTGCCCCTGGACAACGACGCCCGCCGCGCCCTGATCGCCATGGCGGACGGCGACGGCCGCTACCTCCTCAACATGGCCGAACAGCTCCAGGCCCTCCCCGGCACCGAGACCGCCCTGGACACCGCCGCGCTCGCCCATCACATCCAGCAGCGGGCCCCGCTGTACGACAAGGCGCAGGAGGGCCACTACAACCTCATCTCCGCGCTCCACAAGTCGATGCGCGGCTCCGACCCGGACGCGGCCCTGTACTGGCTCGCCCGCATGCTCGACGGCGGCGAGGATCCCCTGTTCGTAGCCCGTCGCCTGGTCCGCTTCGCGAACGAGGACATCGGCATCGCCGACCCGCACGCCATCCAGCAGGCCCTCGCCGCCTGGGACGTCTACGAACGACTCGGCTCCCCCGAGGGCGAGTTGGCGATCGCCCAGGCCGTCGTCTACCTCGCCACGGCCCCTAAATCCATCGCCGTCCACCGCGGCTTCAACGCCGCACACCGATCCGCCCGGCACACCGGCTCGCTCATGCCGCCCGCCCACATCCTCAACGCCCCGACCCGGCTGATGAAGGACCTCGGCTACGGCAAGGACTACCAGTACGACCCGGACACGGCAGACGGCTTCTCCGGTGACGACTACTTCCCCGACGACATGGACCGCGAGACGTACTACCAGCCCACCCGCAACGGCTACGAAGCCCAGATCACCGAACGCCTGCGCCACTGGGCCGCTCTGCGTGCCCGTCGGCAACGCGGCTGACCCGGCCGGCGCTCGCGAAGAATTACCCCGGCCGGAGGAGTGAAGTCAGCGCGCGTCGGGCCCCCGCTCGCCGTACACTTCGCGCGCGGCCCTGACGATCTTCTCCGAATTGCGGACCGCGTCGGCGCGCGGCGGTTCGGGGGCCCGGTCAACATGCCTCTGCCAAGTGATTGTTTACGATCCCTTCAAGGCTGCCTCATTCCCTCTCCCGTTCGAGGAGAGCACGGAATGTGCGCGCGGGTCGACCGGTGAGACGCTGGACGGTGTCGGTGACGCGGTCCTCCGCCCCCTCGGCGATGGCACGGTCCATGCCGGCCAGCATCGAGGCGAACTCCAGCGGCACCTGCGCCGTGAGGCGGTCGCGCATCCGCTCGCAGGACAGACGGTTGTGGTTCACGGGGCGGCCGGTGACCTGGGTGAGGGTGGTGGCGATGTCGTCGTAGCCGAGCGCCTCCGGCCCGGTGAGGACGAGGTCGGTGTTGGGGGCATGTTCGTCGGTCAGTGCGTGGACGGCGACGGCCGCGATGTCCTCGACGTCGACGAAGCCGACCCGGCCACTCCCGGTCGCGGTCCAGATGGCTCCCTCTTCACGGATGCTCACGGCGTGCGTGTGTGCGCCGGTGAAGTTCTGCATGCACCACGAGGGCCGCAACACCGCCCACTGTTCGAACAGATCGGGCAGGGCCCGGTGCACCATTCCCACCGCCGGGCCGCCCTCGGGGATGGCCGAGGAACTGAGGAGCACCGCACGGTGCACGCCGGCGGTGCGGGCCTGCCGGAGAAACGGCACCATGACCGCCGCTGGGTCGGCGTCGCCCACGGGCGGAATCAGGTAGACGCGGTCGGCTCCGTCGAGGGCGGCGGCATGGGTGGCGGGTTCGTACCAGTCGAAGGCGACCGGCTCCGCGCCGGGGACCGTGGCGGCCCGGCGACTTGCGGCCTTGACCCGGTACCCGGCGGCTGTCAGCCGTGCGGCTGCCGGTGGTACCGGTGGCGCCGATGACCAGAGTGGTGCCTGGACGACGCCGGCCGGTACGACCTCCCCGCGAGGTCCGCGCCGCGTCGGTCGGGGCTTGTCCGCGACGAGGCCCAGTACGTACGTCATGCTCTCGTCGTCGAGTTGGAGTACGCGTGCGATGGATTCGAGAACCTGCACGGAGGGGTTGCGGTCGCGTCCCCGTTCGAGGCGCAAGTAGTAGTCGATGCTGATGCCCGCCAGCGTGGCGACCTCTTCGCGCCGCAGACCGGGCACCCGCCGCCCACCCAGATCAGCCAGGCCGGCCTGCTCGGGCGGGACGAGCGCGCAGCGGGCGCGAAGGTACTCCCCCAGGTGATTCGGCTTGTTCGTCATGTCACCACGGCAATCGGCGAGGACACGGGTGAAGGGGGCCCTGCCAGGACCTGGCTCGTGGGGGCACTGGCTCGGCCCCCCGCGTCCACGCGAACAGCGACCAGCCCACCATCGGCATCGGCGACCCGATGTTCGGCTTCACGATCGCGGTGATCGAACAGAGCGACAACCCCGGCTTCGCGGTCGGTGACCACGTCGCCGGCATGTCCGGCTGGCAGGACTACGCGGTGTCCGACGGCTCGGACCTCAGGAAGATCGATCCGGAAGTGGCGCCGCTGTCCGCGCATCTCGGTGTGCTCGGGATGACGGGTCTCACCGCGTGGGTGGGGCTGACCAGGATCATCAACCCGAAGCCGGGCGGCACCCTTGTGGTCACGGCCGCGGCGGGCGCCGTCGGTACGGCCGCTGCTCAGATCGGCAAGCTTCGGGGGTACCGGGTCGTGGGAGTCGCCGGCGGCCCCGAGAAGTCACGCCATCTGCTGGAGGACCTTGGTCTGGACGCCGCCGTCGACCACAAGGCGGCCGACTTCGCCGAGCGACTCACCGACGCCGTGCCGGACGGGATCGACACGGTCTACGAGAACGTGGGCGCCTCCCTGTTCGGGGCGCTGCTGCCGCACCTCAATCCCAAGGCACAGCTTGCGATAGGCGGTGTGATGTCACAGATCACCCGGACGCAGGCGTTCGAAGGACCGGGCCGTCTGCCGGACCTGTTGAGGGCTGTGGTCTACAAGGACCTCACGATTCGCGGCTTCTCCGTACCCGACCACTTCGACAGATATCCGGAATTCCTCGCCGACCTGGCCCCGGCGGCGGCCCAGGGCAGACTGCACTACTCCGAACACATCATCGAAGGACTTGAGAACATCCCCGCCTCGTTCCCGGAGATGTTCCAGGGCCGCGTCATGGGCAAGATGATCGCGAAGATCAACTGACCTGGATCCTTCGTGACGGTACGTAGTAAGGGCGATTGTGGGCGGCCACGGGGGCCGACTGATACGTCCATGCCCCGGCAGCGGGAGTATCGCCGATGTGGGCCGTCAGGTCGGCGCCGACGGGGGACGTCCGGTCATGGACGGTGAGCTCCGCCCGCTCCGCCGCGCCGGTCAGTGAAATGTACTGGTAGGGCTGGTAGACGTTCATGGGGCCGGCCAGTGGCCGACCGGTGGGGTCGGTGCCGTAGCCGGTGATGGGCGTGTTGTTGACGGGGATGCGGGGCAGCCCGTCCAGATCGGCCCTGAAGGAGAAGAGCGCCCCGTCCTGGCGGTCGACAGCCGGGGCGGGGGGAGTGTGTGTGGCCTGCTTGCACGCGACGGTCCAGAGGTCACCGGCGGGGCCGTTGAGCGAGGGAAGGGTCGTCTCGAACCAGGCGGGGTACTTCGGTTCTCCGTAGAGTTTCGTGCCGGCCTCGATGGCCAGGGGGTTGTCGCACAGTACGTGGAGCCGCGCGATGCCGAGGAGTTTGGTCTGGTCGTGGCCGTGGGCGTACTGCTCGTACGTCAGGCGGGCGAGCCGGTCGGCGCCCGCGGTGGGATGCGCGACGATGCTGTACTCGATCTCCTGGGTGATGCCGCCGCCGTTCGGATACTGGGCGAAGTAGAGCTGGTAGTTGAGGGTGACGCACGCCAGGCCGTCGAAGTCGGCGGCGCTCAGGTCCGGATGGTGTTCGGCCAGTGTCCTGCGCACCGGGGCGGGATCGACAAGGTAGTCGAGGCCGATGTTGTGCAGGGCCCCGTAGTGGAAGGGCAGTTGGTACGGGGCGGCGACGGGCGGCAGGGAGAGATCGTCGGTCATGGGGCGTCTGTCTCCTCTGGAGTGGCGTGGCCGGGAGTGACTCCGGTGGCCGGCGGTCGGATCGTCACGCGCTCCCCGCACAGATCGCGATGGATCCGCTCGGCACTGCGCAGGGTGATCGCGGCCATGGTGAGAGTCGGGTTGGACGTGCCGAGGGAGGGCATGCTGCCGCAGCCCACCACATAGAGATTGGGGTGGTCCCAGGCGCGCTGCCAGGAATCGACGACGGAGTCAGCGGGGCGCTCGCCCATGATGTGCGTACCGGCGCCGTGGCCCGCGCCGCGGTACGCGTAGGGCCGGCCGCCGTACTCGAACCATCCGGGCTGGGACGGCCCCGACTCGTACCGGCTGTGATCTTCCGCCCCGAGGAGGGCGAAGATTTCGTCGGACACCGCCTTGGCCCCTGCGATGCCCTTCTTGACGTGGTCGGACAGGTCGTAGGTCAGGACGGGGCGCGGGTTGCCCAGCGGGTCACGGTGGTGAGGGTCGAGCGTCACGCGGTTGGCGGGATCGGCGCTCTGCTCCATCTCGAACTGAAGGGCGAACTGCCGCCCGACCCGGTCGCCGACGGCCTGCCGCAGCTCCGCGCCGAACAGCCCCCTCCCCTGGTGCAGAAGGGCGGCGACTTCGTGGCCGGGCGGGCCCACGGCCCAGGTCCAGCCCCAGTTACCGATCTCCACCCGGAAAGGGGCACGAACGGTGCGGGCAGGACCGAAACGGAATCCCTCCAGACCCGACGTCGAGCCCGGCCCGCGGTAGGGACCCGTCCGCTCCGGCATGAGGCCCCAGGTGAGCAGGACGGGGTGGTCCATCAGATTCCGGCCCACCTGATCGCTGGAGTTGGCCAGACCGGAGGTGAGCAGGAGCCGGGCGTTCTCGATCGCGTGTGCGGCCAGGACGACCGTCGTCCCCCGCGCCACCTGCCGGGTGACCGAAGAGGGCCGGGCGGGGTCGTCGTAACGCTGGTACTCGACTCCGGTGATCCGGCCGGCCGGGTCCGCCAGCAGGCGGACGGCCACCGCGCGGGTGAGGAGGGTGACACCCGGGCCCCAGCGTTTCTGTGTGCGCAGCGGGGTGTACTTCGCCCCCGTGGGGCAGACCGGGATACAACTGGCGCTGCCTTCGCAGCGGGCGCCGTGCTCGCCGGTGGCCGCGGTGTTACGTGCCTGCGGTGTCCCGACGACCCTCAGTTCGACGCGGCCCGGATACGAGGGATCGGTGACTTTCCGTCCGTCGAGCCGCTCGGCCATGAGCCGGTCCAGGTAACTCCCCGGTAAGGGGCGGTGTGCGAAGGTGTGGCCCTCCGCGAGCGGGAGGCCGACAAGGTCCCGTTGTTCCACCGGATCGCCGGCGACGCCCAACTCGTGCTCCGCGGCCCGGTAGTACGGTTCCAGTTCCTCGTAACCGATCGGCCAGTCACGGCCGTACCCGAAGTCCGAGGTGCGGAAGTCCTCCGGGTGCATCCGCGGCGCCAGCCCCGTCCACGCCGTGCCCGTACCGCCGTTGACCCGGAGATAGCCGCTCGCGTACGGCAGCCGGCCGTTCTGGACGAAGTATCCGTCGGCCCGGTACCCGCCACCGGTGCGGCCACCGAGATCCGGTACGTCGGGTGACGGCACCAGGGGATTTCGCGTGATCGCCGCGCCGGGGACCTTCGCCGACGCGGACCGGAACCGCTCCGCGTCCTCCTCCCGTTCCTCGTCCACCCCCCGCTCCCCGCCCAGGCCCGCCTCCAGAACCAGGACACGCCGGCCGCGATCCCCCAACTGCCGCGCCACCAGCGATCCCGCGACACCCGCGCCGACCACGACCACATCGAAGTCCCCGTCGCCGGTCAACGGCCCCCGCCTCCCGCCGCACCGGCCGGAACCTCGGCCCATGTGCCGTAGCCGGGCCGCGCCGCACCGGGCGCATGACCGCCGAAGGTGCGCCAGACCAGCCCATGGGCGTAGGCCCGCCCGGACACCAGGGAGGGCACCGCCCCGCCGTCGTCGCTCATCAGCCCCGGCCACTCCCCCAGGTACCAGAGATGACACACGGCCCGCGCGAGTTCACCCAACCGCACGTCGCCGCGCAGCGCCGTGTGAGCATCGGCCGTAGCACCGGCCAGCGTGTCCACCAGCCTTGAACAGAGGGCCGGTTCCACCCGCCGGGTCAGGAACTCCCGGTAGGTCTCGGCCATGCCGGTCGCCGTGAGTTCGGCCGCGTCGAACCCCGTCAGTACTGCGGAGGCCGCCACGAACCGCTCGGTCTCCTGGCCCGGAACGGCCGTGGCCCCGTACGGATCCGGCGCGTTCATCCGGTGTCCCGGCCCCGGTCGGCGCCCTCACGACCGGTGATCAACACCATCGCCCACACCCCTCTTTCGGTCGCTCCCCACCTGGCACAGCTCATCCGCCGAGATCCCTACCTCCGCACGGGCCACTTCATGCGCCGAAACCTCGCCCCTCGTGCGTCGTCGGTGACTCAACGCGACGCTCGGCCCCGTCACCTTCGGCTCCGACCGTCGCCGGAAAAGGTGCATGATGCTGCCCATGAACGAACAGTCACGAAGCGCCGATAGCGCTCAGATCACCGCATTACATGATGAACTCGCACATGCCGGTGTGCGGACCGTCATCGGGGCGGTCGTCAACTCGGCGGGTCTCACCCTGGCCAAGAGCGTCCCGGTCGCACGCCTGGGCGCCTTCCACCAGAACGGTATGGGGGCCGCCGGAGTCTGGCACGTGTTCTGCGCCGACGGAGCCATCGCCTTCGCCGATTCGATCGGCGCGGTCGGGGACATGCGGCTGCGACTGGACCTCGACGGGCTGCGCGATCTGGGCGGCGGCCTGGCCTGGGGACCGGCGGACTTCTTCGCGCAGTCGGGCGAACGGGACCCGCGATGCTCCCGCGGGCTGCTGCGCGCCGTCGAACTCCAGCTCGCGCGCGCCGGACTTGAGGCGCGCGTCGGACATGAGCTGGAATTCGTCCTGGTCGCGCCGGACGGCTCGGCCCTGGAGGACACCTCCTGGGTGCCGTACGGCGTCAGCGGCCTGCTGGACCACGAGAGCCTTCTCGCCGATCTGCTCACCGCGACGGCTACCGCCGGTATCGGTATGGAGCAGGTGCACTGCGAGTACGGACGTCACCAGTTCGAGTTCTCCCTCTCACCGGTCGCACCGGTCGCGGCCGCCGACGCCGTCGTGCTGGCCAAGACCCTGGTCGGCCGGGTCGCCCGGCGCCACGGGCTGCGGGCGTCGTTCTCCCCCGTCCCCTTTCCCGACCGCCTCGGCAATGGCGCTCACCAGCACTTCTCGCTCACCCGCGACGGCAAGAGCCTGTTCGCCGGCGGTGCCGGGCCGCATGGCATGACGGCCGAGGGCGGCGCGGCCATCGGCGGTGTCGTACGCGGACTGCCCGACATCCAGGGGCTCCTGACCGGCTCGGTTCTCTCCGGTGAGCGCCTGGCACCTGGCCGGTGGTCGGGCGCCCATGCCTGCTGGGGCCTGGAGAACCGGGAAGCCGCCGTACGTTTCCTGCGGGACGGTCCCGGCAATCCGCACGGCGCGAACTTCGAGGTGAAGGTCATCGATCCGTCCGCCAACGTCTACACCGCCTCGGCCGCCGTGCTCGCGCTCGCCCTGGAGGGCATCACGACGCGGGCACCGCTGCCGGCGGAGATCGCCGACGACCCGGGAACGCTGACCGAAGAGCAGCGTGCGGCTTCGCCGGTCACCGTGCTGCCGCACGACATCGCGGCCGTGATCGACATGCTCGACAAGTCCCCGCTGGCCCGCCGGCTGGTCGGTGACGCGATCATCGACACGACGGTGGTGACCCGGCGTCACGAACAGACCCACCACGCGGAGAAGTCACCGGAAGAGCGCGCCGAACTGCTCCGCCTCGCCTGGAGTGTCTAGAATCCTCCGCCGAAGGAGTGACAGCTTCCCGGGTGCGGTGCGGTGCGGTGTCGCATGGCGATGTGAGGGCCGCGCCGTCGCCGGCCCGTCGACACAGCCCGTACGGCGAACCCCCTCCGTACACCCGCGTCCTCGGGGCCCCCGAACGGCGTAACCGTCAAGGCGACGTCTCCGGAGGCCCCGAGAATCTCATCCACTTCAGCGGGTCAACCCGCCTGGGGTGGACGGTACTTCCGCGACCGGCCACGCCCGGGCCGCGCACCGGCGTGGCCGCACTCGCCGGCTCAACGGTTCCTTCGTCCAGCGGTGGTCACGCCGGGTCGATGCGGGAGACTCCGCCACCGATGCCGAGGACGTACAACTCGCCGTCTCCTGCCTGCACGAACGAGATGACCTCGCCGCCGTTGACTCCGAGGTCGCTCTCGCCGGTCACCTTGCCGTTCTCCATCCGCAGGGCGCGGACGGTGCCGTCGCAGTAGTCGCTGTACAGGTACTGCCCTTCGAGATCCGGGATCGCGGCGCCGCGGTAGACGTATCCGCCGGTCACCGAGCAGCCCAGCCCGTTACGGTCGTACTCGTGGATCGGAGGGACGTGGTTCGCGGGCTCCGTGCCGCCCCGGAAGGAGTGGTTGCCCTCCATCTGGGACCAGCCGTAGTTCTCGCCGCCCTTGCTGTCCGCCGGGGCCCAGTCGATCTCCTCCCACGCGCTCTGGCCCACGTCACCGATGAGCAGGTCGCCCGTGCCCGCGTCGAAGGAGAACCGCCACGGGTTGCGCAGCCCGTACGCCCAGATCTCGCCCTTCGCGTTCGGAACGTCCACGAAGGGGTTGTCCGGCGGAATCGCGTACGGCTCGCCACCGCTCGGGTCGATCCGCAGCAGCTTGCCGAGCAGCGTGTCGAGCTTCTGTCCGTTGCCGTGCGGGTCGCCGCCGGAGCCGCCGTCGCCGAACGCGACGTAGAGGTAGCCGTCGGGGCCGAACTGGATGTCGCCGCCGTTGTGGTTGGCGTACGGCTGCGTCTGGGTGAGGACGGTGCGCCGGGTGTCCGGCTGGATCTCGCTGTCCCGTACGGCGAACTCGTCCACATTGCTGGTGCCTTCGAGGTCCGTGAAGGAGATGTAGAAGTGCGCGAACTCCTTGTCGAACGCGACGCCCAGCAGGCCGCGTTCACCGTCGGTGGTGGTCTCGTCGGATATGTCGAGGACGGGCTCACCGAGCCCTTGATCGTCCAGAACCCTTACGGTGCCCGCGCGTTCGGCTATCCAGACCGTGTCACCGGGCCCGGCGGCGCCGGCGACGGGATTCTGGGCTCTGGCCACCTCCTTGAGCACGACCTCCGCCGTCTGGCGTGGGGCCGTCTGCTCGTCGGCGGAAGCCGTGGTCAAAGCGAGGGACGCGATGAGGCAGATGGTGCCGATGATCGCCGAGCTTCTGGTACGAACTTTCACCGTGAGCCTCCTGGAGGCGGCGAATGGGGGTAACCCGGCTGCGTGGGGCAGAGTTGTGTGGGTGTCGCCCGCGCCAGCGCGCAACCTGGGTGGGGGGATTGTGTGCTACTGGCTCCGGACGAGGGTACAGGGACAGGAGCGCTTGGAGTAGACCAATGCTCCCTCTCAGGCGAGATCCCACCAGGAGCAGCGGACCATCCGGCAGGAGCAGCGGCCATCCGGTTTCCGCCGGCGAAGCCCCCGCACGCACGAGCCGCGCCTCGTCCGCGTTCCGCCGTGCGGCAGTATGGGCTCATGAGCGTAGTCAAGATCAATGTACTGACTGTCCCCTCCGAGCAGCGCGAGACGCTGGAGAAGCGCTTCGCCTCCCGAGCCCATGCCGTGGAGAACTCCGACGGATTCGAGTGGTTCGAACTCCTCCGCCCCGTCGAAGGCACCGACAAGTACCTCGTCTACACGCGCTGGCAGGACGAGGAGTCCTTCCATGCCTGGATGGAGGGCCCCATGAAGGCGGCCCACCGCGGCGGTGGCGCGGGCGACGGCGAACGCCCCAAGCCGGCCTCGACCGATTCCACCCTGTGGTCCTTCGAGGTCGTACAGCAGGCGGCGCCGTCAGGCTCGTAGCGCAGGCCACGCCGACGGCCCCGCCGCAGCAGCGGTGCGCGTCACGGCCCGGTGCAGAGTTCGGACGAGCGGTGACGAGCAGTGGCGTGCTGTGAGCCGGGACGCGGGGAGGTCTCCGGTAGAGGGTTCATCGACCGGGGTGAACCGGATACCGGACCCCTCGGGGTCGCCCTGAGGGCTGTCCCGTAGCGCTGGTACTGGCCGGCTGTCCGGCCTGCAAGTGCCGTGAACACGTCGATGCCATGTTTGTCCCGAGGGAGCGTCGGACGGTGCGTGGAAACGCCAACACGCTCAGCGCGGCGCCGCACGCAGGGTTTCGGCGACGGACGCCAGAAATTCCTCGGTGCCCAGGTGGGGTACGTCGTCGCCGACAAGTCGGGCGAGATCCTGGGTCATCCGCCCGGATCCGACCGTACGTATCACCGCGTCTTCGAGCCGTGCGGTGAAGCCGACCAGTTCCGGAACCCCGTCGAGTGTGCCGCGGTGGGCCAGGGCCCGTGACCATGCGTAGATCAGGGCGATCGGGTTGGTCGAGGTCGCTTCACCCCGCTGGTGCCGGCGGTGGTGCCGGGTGATGGTGCCGTGGGCGGCCTCGGTCTGCACAGTCCTTCCGTCCGGGATCATCAGGACCGAGGTCATCAGCCCCGGCGATCCGAAGCCCTGGGCGACTGTGTCGGACTGGACGTCGCCGTCGTAGTTCTTGCAGGCCCAGACGTAGCCTCCCTCCCAGCGCAGCGATGCGGCGACCATGTCGTCGATCAGCCGGTGTTCGTAGGTGAGGTCCACGGCTTCGAACCGTGTCCGGAACTCTGAGTCGAAGATTTCGTCGAACAGGTCTCGGAAGCGTCCGTCGTAGGTGCTCAGAATCGTGTCCTTGGTCGACAGGTACACCGGGTATCCGCGGTCGAGCCCGTAGGTGAAGGAGGCTCGGGCGAAGTCCCGGATCGACTGGTCGAGGTTGTACATCGCCATCGCGACGCCCGGCCCGGGTGAGCGGAAGACCAGGTGCTCGATCGGATCGGTGCCGTCGTCGGGTGTGAAGGTGAGTGTGAGTGTCCCGGATCGGGGGATGGGGATGTCGGTGGCCCGGTACTGGTCGCCGTAGGCGTGGCGGCCGATCACGATCGGCTTGGTCCAGCCGGGGACGAGGCGGGGTATCTCGGGGATGACCACGGGTTCGCGGAATATCACACCGCCGAGGTGGTTGCGGGTCGTCCCGTTGGGCGACCGCCACTTCTTCTTCAGGCCGAGTTCCTGGACCCGCCTCTCGGTGGGGGTGATCGTGGCGCACTTGACTCCGACGCCGTGGCGTCGGCCGACATCACCGCGCTCCGGGAACTGGTCACACACGCACGATGAGAGCACTGCCCTCGCGCCCGCCGTCGTGACGAGGGAGCAGGAAATGCGCCCGGGTGCCGGCCCGTTGACACCTTTTCGTAGTCAGGTGCAGCGGCAGAACCCCGGGAACCGGGTGCGTCGCTCGACTCGACGTGCTGGTCAACATGGCCGGCCTGCAACGCGGCTCGCTCGCGGCTCCTGCCCGTCGACGGCGGCCCGACCAGCGTCCGCTGACCACCACCACCGGCCCCGGCGGGCCCGGCGCCGTCACCGCGACGCACTCCCGTCCGGCCACCACGTACCACCAGAGAAAGAAGAAACACCCATGAGGGCATGGCAGTTCACCGGTGTGAACGAACCGCTGCAGCTCGTCGAGCTGCCCGAACCGACCCCCGCCGCAGGCGAGATCGTACTCGCCGTCAGGGCGGCGGGGATCTGTCACAGCGACGTCAGCTTCATCGACGGCACGATCACCTCGCTGCTCGGACACGTCCCGATCGTGCTCGGCCACGAGACCGCCGGGATCGTCACCGCGGTCGGTGCGGGCTTCACCGGCTTCGCCGTCGGCGACCGGGTCGGTATCCCGGCCACCACCGAGGGGCCGGGCACCGCGGTCGACGGCGGATTCGCGGAGTACGCGGCGGTCGCGGCGCGGCTCGCCGTCCATGTGCCCGACGCCGTCGACTTCGAACAGGCCGCGCCCGCCATGGACGCGGCGCGTACGGCCTACCGCGCCGTCGAGACGTTCGGACACGTCGAGGCCGGCATGAACGTCGGCATCATCGGCTTCGGCGGTCTCGGCTCACTCGGCGCGCAGATCGCGAAGGCCCTCGGAGCCACCGTGTACGTGGCCGAGGTGAACGAGTCCGCCTGGGACCGGGTCAGGGAGCTCGGGGTCGCAGGCGTGTCCGCCGACATCCGTGACTTCGAGGACGCCGGACTGGACGTCGTCATCGACTTCGCCGGGTTCGGTACGACGACGGCCTCCGCCGTGGACGCCGTCAAGCACGGCGGTCGGATCGTACAGATCGGCCTGGCCCGTGAGACGGCCACGATCTCCATGCAGAAGATCACGATGAAGGAGATCACCCTCGTCGGGGCGTCCAACGGGGAGAAGTCCGAGGCGGAGGCCGTCCTCGGCCTCATCGCCACCGGCGCGCTGCGCTCCCGCACCGTACCGATCTCGTTCGACCAGATCCCCGAGTACATCGGCAAGCTCACCACCGGCGAGATGCCCGGGCGCGCCGTCGCCCTGCTGTAGCGGCCGGCCGGGCGCGCCGTCGCCCTGCTGTAGCGAGGGCCGGGTCCGCCCGCCCGCGCGTCGGATCTCGCGCGGAGCGTCGCGGCCACCCCGGACGTCCCCCACGGCGTGCACCCGCCCTCACCGACAATAAAATCCACCTTGACAAAAAGTTTTGTCGGTCGGATCCTGGAACGGTGCTGGATGTCGCCGTGATCGAAGAACCCGCCGCGGCCGAGGCCTCCCTGGACCCCATACGGTCCCGGATCCTCGCCGCCCTCGCCGAGCCCGGCTCGGCCGCCATGCTGGCCGCCCGCCTGGGGCTGCCCCGGCAGAAGGCCAACTACCACCTCAAGGAACTGGAACGGCACGGGCTGGTCGAGCTTTCCGAGGAACGCCGCAAGGGCAGCGTCACCGAGCGGGTGTACCGCGCCACCGCCGCCTCGTACGTGATCTCCCCCAGCGCCCTGGCCGCCGTCAGCCCGGATCCTTCCCGCTCCCCCGACCAGCTCTCCGCCCGCTGGCTGCTGGCGCTGGGGTCCCGGCTGGTGCAGGAGGTCGGCACGCTGCTGACCGGTGCCACCCGGACCCGGCAGCGCCTCGCCACCTTCGGCATCGACGCCGAGGTACGGTTCGCCTCCGCGGCCGACCGTACGGCCTTCGCCGACGAACTGGCCCAGGCGGTGGCGACCCTCGTCGGCCGCTACCACGACGAGTCCGCCCCGGGAGGCCGGAATCACCGCGTGGTGGTCGGGCTCCACCAGATCCCCACCCCGCAGCCCGGCGCCCCCGGGAAGAGCACGGCCAGGGAGAACACAACATCCGACACCGGACCCGGAGCAGGACAGGAAAACGCACCATGACGCATCCGTTCGAGATCGAGCTGGAGACGACCCTGCCGGCCGGCCCGGACCAGGTCTGGGAGGCGATCGCGACAGGACCGGGGATCGACTCCTGGTTCATGGGCCGCAACGAGGTCGAGGCGCGCGAGGGCGGTGTCGCCGCCATGACCACCGGAGGCCACCGGGAGGAGGCGGTGATCACCGCGTACGAGCCCGGCGAGCGCTTCGCCACCCGCACGGCCGCCGCCGGGGACGGCAGGTTCATGGCCTTCGAGTACCTGATCGAGGGGCGGGACGGCGGCAGCACCGTACTCCGCGTCGTCCACAGCGGCCTTCTCGGCGACGACTGGCAGGACGAGTACGACGCGCTGCGCCGTGGCTGGCCCTTCCACCTCCACACCCTCCGCGAGTACCTGACGCACTTCTCCGGCCGCACCGGCGTTCCCGTCTTCGCCATGGCGCCGGCGAACGGGCGGTCGCAGCAGGAGATCAGGGCGGCGCTCGCCCGTGGGCTGTCGCTGCCGGACCCACCCGTCGTGGGCGCTCGGGTGCACGCCGAGCCGGCCGGTCTGCCGCCCCTGGACGGCGAAGTGGTCCGGTCCGACGACGAGCGCGTGGGGATCCGTACCACCGACGGGCTCTACACCTTCCACCACGGCTCCGGCGTGGCGTTGATGTTCCACCACCTGTTCGGACCGGACACACGGCAGGCCGAGGCCGCCTGGCAGCGGTGGCTGTCCGGACTTCTCGGCTAGAGCCAATACCGGTGCTTTAGGACTTCATCCGTGGGGTTGGGGCCGTTTTGGTGGGTTGGACGAGGGTGACGGCGGGGATGGCTGGGCGAGGTGGGTT
>NZ_JBIWFO010000050.1:0-13388 GCF_044763125.1 Streptomyces sp. NPDC096310
GAGTACCAGCTCTCCGGCCAGCCATGCAGCAGCAGGACCAGCGGTCCCTCCCCCTGCTCGGCGATGTGCAGCCTGACCCCGTTCACGTCGACGAAGCGGTGAGTGAGTGAACTGTCCACGAGAGTTTCCTTCAGGTCGGTGAGCGCCCGCTCTTTGTTCAACTGCGCATACCTGGCGTGCGGTTCTGCGGACATCTGTGTGCGTGACCCAGCGTGTGGGGTCGTCGACCAGCACATCGTGGGCTCCGTACCCTGCCGCCTCCGGTGACGCGAGGGACAGCGCCCTTGATCGCCATCCATGCAAAACCGATCGGTTTCCACCAGCATAAACCGATCGGTTTCACTCCGCAAGTCCACCGGGCGCCGTCTGCGAACCGGTACCAGGAACCCCGGCTTGACGCCTCGGGAATGTCGACGGGAAGAGGGGCAAGCCGGCGCCGTCGCTACGGTGACGTCGGAGACCACCACGGTGCGCCGGCCGGGGCGACCGTGCGCGAGAGTGCCCCTTGGCCGGTGTCCGCGCGCCGGCTCCTCGCGGTGGCGGCTCACGATCAGCGGGCCGTGGTCGATGGCGACGGCGCGAACCAGGACCGTGACCAGACTCAAGGTGAAACGGACATGTCGGTGATGGTCGAGATACCCCGCGGGGCGGCCAACGACCTCCGGTGGAGCGCACTCCGACGAACACCGGGGGAGCTGAGGCCCGACCGGGCTCGGCAAGGCGCGCCGGCCCGGGTATTCGGCTGCGCCTCGGCGTCTCGGCCGCGAAGGAGACACGTCTTCGCCGGTCAGTGGTCGGGCCCGGTGATCGGCAAGTGCCCTCACCGGCCGGGGGGCAAGTGCCGGACAACGAGGGCCGGTCGACCCTCGCGCGGACCGGCTGTCAGCCGAGGTCGAGGATGGCCTCGACCAGTAGGTCCGGCTGTTGCTCCTGCAGGAAGTGGCCGGCGTCGGGGATCGTCATATGGTTCCGCCCCTGCGCGCCGGGGACCCGTGTCTGGAAGACCTGCTCGTAGATGCGCGTGATGTCCTCGTGTTCGGCGAAGGCGGTGAGGACCGGCTTGTCGAAGGCTGCCAGCCCGGCCCAGGCGCGGCGCAGCGTCGCGGCGAGCGGGTCGGTGGTGTCCAGTGATACGAGGTGCGGGAACTGCCGCACTCCGGCGAAATGCCGTTCGGACGGGAAGGGAGCGTCGTAGCCGGCGGCCTCTTCCGCGGTGAGGACGTGGGCGGTCTGGTTGAGGGCACTGTCGGGCTGCCGACCGCCCACGAGGCGGTGAGCCCGGGCGACTCGGACTGCTCCCGCCAGCGCAGGAAGGCCCCGAGGTCACGCGTGAACCGCTCTTCGGTGAAGGTCGCCATGAAGTCCGGGTCGGTCAGCCCGGTGTTGCGACGACCACGCCCGCGAACCGGTCGGGCGTGGGCCCGACGTGCGCGTTCCCTGGTGCTGTCGAGGAACGAGCCGCCCCGGCTCGCGGTCGCGGACTGCTACGAGCGGGCGCTGCGGGCGCTGGTGGCGGGGTGGCGGGACGGCGCGGATCCGGATGCGGGGTTCGCGGAGGTGAGGTGACCCCGGCCCGGGACGACGCCCCCCTCGGCCGCGCGACTCGGCTCCATCGCGACACCGGGTGGTGGGGGTCAGGGGTGTTCCGCCGTCCGGACTTGCGCGCGGAAACCGATCAGTTTACGATGGCGAAACTGATCGGTTTCTCGCTGTGGAGGCGAGCCTCGAACCCGCATCCCCAGGAGCACCGGATGACTGCCGCACGTGACGCCGAGGGGCAACCGACGGAATTCGGGCGTCCGGCGAAGCTGGCGGCCCACCCCTCGGTGCGGGCCGTACTCGCCCGGCGCAGGGCCGGCGGAGCGGTGAGCCCGCCGGCGGTGATCGACGCGACCTGGCTGCGCGAGTTGTGTCTGGCGGCCGGTGCGGACGGCGCGGCCGCGGTCAGCCTGGACCACCCCGATCTGGTCGGCGAGCGCGAGCACGCGCGGTCCGCGCTGCCCGGCACCCGCACCCTGATCGCGATGGCGGTCCGGATGAACCGCGACAACTGCCGCACCCCTGCCCGTAGCGTGGCCAACCAGGAGTACCACCGGACCGACGAGCAGGCCAACCATGCGGCCCGCAGCGTCACCCAAGCCCTGCACGACGCCGGTTACCGCGCGCTCAATCCGTCGGTCGGCTTCCCCCAGGAGACGGACCGCTTCCCCCATGAGCGGATCTGGGTGGTGGCGCACAAGACGGTGGCGGTGGCCGCAGGGCTCGGCGTGATGGGCCTGCACCGCGACGTCATCCACCCGAAGTTCGGCAGCTTCGTCCTGCCGGCCACCGTCCTGGTGGACGCGGAGGTGAGCGCGTACGGGCAGGCGCTGGACTGCAACCCGTGCATCGACTGCAAGCTGTGCGTCGCCGCCTGCCCCGTGGGCGCCATCAGCAAGGACGGGGTGTTCGACGCGCCGGCCTGCACCACGCACAACTACCGTGAGTTCATGAGCGGGTTCACCGACTGGGCACAGACTGTGGCCGACAGTGAGGACGCCGCCGACTACCGCTCCCGGGTCACCGACTCCGAGAGCGCCTCCATGTGGCAGAGCCTGACCTCTCTCCCCAGCTGCAAGTCCGGCTACTGCCTTGCCGTCTGCCCCGGCGGCGAGGACGTCCTGGGCCCGTATCTGGAGGACCGCAAGGCCTTCATGGACACCGTGCTGCGACCGCTCCAGAACAAGAAGGAGACGCTGTACGTCCTGCCGGGCTCACACGCGCAGGAGTACGCCCAACGCCGCTACCCCCACAAGCCCGTCAAGGAAGTCACCGGCGGCCGGCATCCCCCGGCGGAACGCTCCGCACCCCACTGACCGAACGCCCCCGGCGCCCACCGCCCACCGCCCACTCGTCTCGTGCGGAGGCTGCCGCTCATGTCACGGAACGTTCTGAGGGGCGCCGACCGGCAAGGGCACGGTCCGGCCCCCTCCCGCTGCGCCTTGTTGTCGAGACCGGAGTAAGTCATGAGTGGCATCCAGCCCTTCCGCGTACTGCGCGCCAAACCCCTGTGGATCGCCAACGGCGTCATCACCGGCGTACTCGCGCTGCTGTTCACCGTGTTCTACGTCGGCGCCAACATCGATCCGGCCGGTCACCTGGAGAAACTGCCCGTCGGCCTGGTCAACGCCGACAGGGGAGCCGCTCTCGGCGGTGAGCAGGTCAACCTGGGAGCGCGGATCACCGAGTCGGTCAAGCAGTCCACCGCGGGCGGGGGCAAGATCGACTGGAAGGTGATGGGCGAGAAGGAGGTGAAGGAAGAACTGGGCAAGGGCAAGCTGTCCGGCGCGCTCGTCGTGCCCGCCGACTTCACTTCCGCCACCACCGCGCTGACCGGCACCGCGACCACCGGGACCCCGGCCCGCCCGACGCTGAGGGTGCTGACCAACCAGTCCGCCGGCAGCATGGGCTCCAGCATGGCCCGGACGGCGACCACCCAGGCGGCCGAGAACGCCTCGCTCCAGGTGGGCAAGGAACTGACCGCGCGGACCGCGGCCCAGCAGGCGAAGCTCCCCACCGCGGCACGCGTTCTCCTGGCCGACCCGGCCGCCGTCACGGTCGAGGACGGCCATCCCCTCGACTCGCACAGCGGCCTGGGCCTGACGGCGTTCTACTACGCACTCGTGCTGGTGGTCTGCGGCATGCTCGCCGCCAATGTCATCAGCGGCCAGGTCGACCACGCCCTCGGCTACACCCACAACGACATGGGCCCGCTACGCCTGCACCGCCCGCTGATCCGGGCGACCCGGGTGCAGACCCTCGCCATCAGCAGCACCCTCATGATCGGTCTGTCCCTGCTGATGGGCACCCTGGTCATGGTGGGCGCGGTCGGCATCATGGGCATGGACGCCTCCCATCTGCCCCTCCTGTGGCTGTACTCGGTGTGCGCCATCGCGGTCACCGGGATTGGCGCGCTCGCTCTCCTCGCCGTCTTCGGCACGCCCGGCATGCTGGTGGTCACGCTGGTCTTCATCGCGATGGCGGTGCCGACGGCCGGCGCCACCACCCCCCTTGAGGCGCTGCCCGGCTTCTACCGCTTCCTCGCGGAGTTCGAGCCGCTGCGGCAGATCACCGGCGGCATCCGCTCGATCCTCTACTACGACGCCCAGGGCGACGCCGGCCTGACCCGGGGCTGGGTCATGATGGCCGTCGGCCTCGTGTCCGCCGCACTGTTCGGCTTCGGCATGCTCGGGTGGTACGACCGCAAGGGGATGCACCGCATCCCGGCCGAGACGAAGCCGAAGCCCGAGAAGACCTCCGTCCCGGCATAGCGGAACGCACCCCCTCACCGCCCGGAACGGGCTGCCGTGCGCAGCGGCCCCGGTGCGTCTCGCCTGCGAGGACGGTCGGGCGCACACACCACCACGGCCAGGCGACGCCCAGGCCGTCGCCGGGTCTTTGTCCGGGCCTCATTCCAGAAACCGATCAGTTTTCTTTCTGTCGGAATCGAGTTAACCTCGCGATATGACCACCGAGGCGAAGTCAAGCTCCCGAGAGCGGCTGCTGGAGGCAGCGGCCACGCTCACCTACCGCGACGGTGTCGGCATAGGCGTCGAGGCGCTGTGCAAGGCGGCGGGAGTGTCGAAGCGCTCCATGTACCAGCTGTTCGAGAGTAAGGGCGAACTGCTGGCGGCGAGCCTGGAGCGGCGCGCCTCAGCCTTCGCGGCCGGGCTCCTGCCCGCGCCGGACGACGGCCGGGCGCCCCGCGAGCGGATCACGCACGTCTTCGAGCAGGTGGAGTCGCAGGCGGGTGCGCCCGAGTTCCGCGGCTGCCCCTACCTGGCCGCACAGATCGAGCTCAAGGACCGGAGCCACCCCGCGAGCCTGGTGGCCCACCGGATCAAGGAGAACCTGACAGCCTTCTTCCGCGCCGAGGCCGAACAGGGCGGCGCGAGCGACGCCGACCTGCTGGCCCGGCAGCTCAGCCTGGTCTTCGACGGCGCCAGCGCCCGGGCGGGGATCGGAGCCGACAACCTCACAGGACTCGTCGCCCCCACGGTGGTCACTCTGCTCGATGCGGCACGCATGCACTGACGCATCACCTTTCGAGCGGACCCGGCGTACGGCGTTCTCTGGACTTACAGACCGAAACCGATCGGTTTAGCGTGATGGAAACCGATCGGCTTCTCGATGAGTCCGGGAGTTCATCCTGGCGCAGGATGTCCGCCCGCTCGCTCTGCCCGTGCTCACCAGGTTCTTGGTGGTTGCCGCCCGCGTGGATGACGTGGAGGTGGCTCTCGTACTCGCGGCGCGTCCGCTCGGTGATCTCCGGGTCGGTGCCGAGCCGCGCGGCGGTCTCCTCCAGCGCCCGGTACGCCTCCTCGGTGGCCGTCGCCTCGGCCAGGAGGCGTTCTTCTGCCGTCGCGGAGTCGTGGGGCAGCCGGGCCCAGCGCACCACGCCGGGCAGCAGCAGCCCCTGCACCACCAAGGTCCAGAGCGGGCACAGCGTCTCCCAGGCCACCGCCCGCTCGGGCCCTACGACGTGCCGCACTTGCCCCACGGCACCGCTCACCGCACAGCCAGAAGGTCCGTGACCGGCAGCACGGCCCGCGAACCGGGTACTGCCGCGACGCCACCGTCCCGAACGGTCCCGGCGGAGCGGCGCGGGGCCTCTGTCCGCTTCGGCCTGCGTGTCGTTTGACCCCGGCGTACGGCCCTGGGGCAGGCGGCGTCGTACCCGCCCACGAGCCTTGGACGGCGTTGATGGCATCAGCGACGTCGGCGGCGGTCACTTGTATGGGGACGCCGATCACGGAGACGATCTCCGCTCTGCTCGGCGAGATGGTCAGCATCGACGAGGCCGTCGCCTCGCTGACGCAGCGGGCCAACCCGGGCCCCGGGCCGAAGGCTGGACACCACCGGCGCGCCCCACCTCGGGGGCCCCGGAGAGCGCGCCGGCGGACCCCTCTCCTCTCCCCTGTTCCGGAGGTTGGTCAACGCGGTCCTGCGGGGGTTGGCCTGAAGAGGGGGCCAGGGCCGGCGCGGAAGGGCGGTAGCCGCCGGCGGGCGCTCAGGTCTTCCGGCCCACTCCGGCGTAGAGCGGTACGGGGGCCGGGCCGCTCGGGGCGGCGGGTTGGCCGGTGTCCGGGTGCCAGGCGGTTGCGGGCACGATACCGGGGTCGGTGAGGGTCAGTCCCTCGAAGAACCGTGCGACTTCTGGGTGTGACCGTACCTGGGCGGGTGTTCCGCCGCTGCGGTAGATGCTGACGATGCTGTCCCAAGTCTCCGGGTCGAAGTCCCCGGTCACGTGTGAGAGGACGAGGTAGCTTCCGGAGGGCAGGTTGTCGACGAGTTTCGTGACGATGCCGGTGGGGTTGTATTCGTCGGAGACGAAGTGCAGAAGCGCGACGAGCGACAGGGCGATGGGCTTGCTGAAGTCCAGTGTGGTCCGGGCTCGTTCGATGATCTTTTCGGGGTCCCGGACGTCCGCGAGGATGAATTCCGTGCTGCCCTGCGGGGTACTGCGGAGAAGGGCCTCGCCGTGGCGTAGCACGATGGGGTCGCTGTCGACGTAGACGATGCGGGCTTCGGGGGCTGTTCGCTGGACGATCTGGTGGAGGTTGGGTTCACTGGGGATGCCGGTGCCGATGTCGAGGAACTGGCGGATCCCCTGGTCGGTGAGCCATCGGGCCGCACGGTGCATGAAGGCCCGGTTGTCCTGAGCTCCCTGTTTGATGGCGGGGAACCGCGCTATGGCTTGTTCCGCGGCGATTCGGTCGACTTCGTAGTTGTCCTTCCCGCCCAGGTAGTAGTCGTACATGCGTGCCGACTGGGGCTTGCTGGTGTCGATCTTGCTGTTGTCCGCGGTCATGGGGGTCTCCGTTGACGGCCGTGGCGGGTTGGGCAGGGATGGTGGGTGTTGTATCAGGGGCGGTCCAGCAGGAAGTCGGCCTGGCCCGTCTTCGCTCCCCGCACGAAGGCGTTGATCTCCCGCGGTGTGTGGAAGAGGTTGGGGCTGCTCCAGGTTTCCTCCAGCCCTGATGGCCGAGTTCGGTGTCTGCGTTGGTGATGCGGGAGGAGGTGGTCACCTGAAGCTCCTTACGGATGCCCGCGCGGACATCCTTGCTCTTCCTGCGCGCTGTGGCCCGGACGGTCATGCTTCTCGGGCTCCGTGACCTGGTGGAGGTCCAGCATCGCGGCGACGGTTACGTAACTTCAGCGTGACCTCGGCGCGTCCCATCCGGGTCACCGTGGTGGCTGCCTGCCGCAGGTGTACACAGGCCTGTTGCGCAGTCAGGTTGGCTTGGGTGCGGGGTTTCTGAAGCCGTCTGCCGAGGATCATCTGAAGCATCGTCGGTGCCGGCCGCCGTTCACTCAACTCCAGTTCCCTTGCCGGTGGCCTGTGTTGGGAGCAGTGTGCCATGGCGTACAGGCATCCATCGAGAATCCCGTCGATCGCCCGTCGGGTGTCCGGCGCGTATTTGGAGCAGGGGTGACGCAGGCCGAGGAGGATCCGGCCGTGTTCGTCCTTGAGGCGGAGGTGGACACCGACGATGTGCAGTTCGGCCCCCGCCGCGGCCTCGCCGAGCAGCAGAAGGGCCACGTCCGGCGGTACCTCCGCCGCGGGATGCCCGGCCGCGTGGCGCCGGATCAGCTCCCCCAGCCCGGGGCTCAGGCGACGCCGGTCGAGCAGGTCCACGGTGCACCCTGTCAACAGGACACCTTCGCGGAGCTCCACATCCTCGGGGCACCGCTCCAGCGGTCGGCGTAGACCTGGATGGGCACCGCGAGCCGTCGACGCTCGTCCCTTATCTCCACGGCGAACGGCATCAGTTCGGTGGGCCCCAGGCCCGGCACCTCTTCGGTGAGCTCGCGCCGCGGCGGCGCATCGAGGCAGGAATGTTCCCGCGCGCGGCCGCCACCGAGGAGGCGAACACCCAGGGCTCCCAGATGTCGTCCCGGTCATCCCGACGGTGAAGCAGGTACCGGCCATCCACGTCGATCGGCGCGCCGAGGAACAGAGGCGTCAGACAGAGGTCACCGGGGCGGAGCCCGGCCTCCTCGCACTGGGAAGATGGCGGCCTCAGGGCCCGGGACCTGGAGGCGGTACGCGCGTACACGTTGATCGTGTGGTTCGACTTCCTGGGCGCCATCGGTCGCTCGTGGGACGACGCGACGGTGCGGGACGTGGAGGCGTTCAAGGGCCGGCGACTCACCGACCTGCGAAACGAAGAGCGGATCCGGTCGACTTCCTTCGACACCGATCGAGCTGGCGTCAACTCCTTCTACTCATGGGCGAGCGAGCGCTACGGGATCTTCCACCCCGCCCCGACTGCGCATGCCGACTCCGTGGACGAGAACGACGTTGTGCCCGGGCATGGATACGCGCGCAGACGTGGAGCTTCCCTCGTCGGGCGGCGAACGGATGGGGGAGGCGTGGTTGGCGGAAAAGTGCGTCAAGGGAGCCGAAGAGGTGCGGACGTACTGGATTCCACGGCGGGTGTCGCAGTCGGTGGAGGGGTACGCGGTCCCGCTGGAGGGGGCAAGGGCGGAGACGATCCGCCGCGCCCAGAGTGCGGGCCGGTACGAGCGGCTGCGCGGGGTACGGATCCTCACGGGCCACAACCCGCGGACCCGGGAACGGCTGGCCGGCGCCCTGCGCAGCCGCTGCCGGAGTGAGCACTGACGAGTCCCTTTCGGTGATCGTGACCCGTCAACCGTTTGCTCAGAGGGGAAGTTCGGTGATGCTGAGGGCGAAGTCCACGTTCCCCACCCCGTGGTTGGCGAGGCCCACCGTCACCACGCCCGCTCCTTCCAGCCAGTGCGCCATTTTCAGGCTGCCGACGTCCAGCGGGCGCAGCCCGAGGCTCTCGATGAACGCCTCCACCCTTGCCTTGGCCTGCGCATTGTCGCCGGCGATGAAGACGTCGGGCCGACCCTTCTCCAGGACATGACGGAAGATGGTGTTGAACGCCTTCACCACGCTGGCGCCGGCCGGGGCCGCCCTGGCGACTTCCTGCGCGATCGAGGTCTCCTCGCGGTGGGCCAGCCCGTCGAACGTGGAATTGAAGGGATTGCTGATGTCGACGATGACCTTGCCCGCGAGAGCGTCTCCGTACTGGGCGACGACCGGCACGACGCCGTCGTGCAACAGGGCGACGATGACGATGTCCCCGGCCGGGGCGGTGCCCCATTCTCCCGTCGTGGCGCCGCCGCCGAGAGCCTTGGCCAGGTCAGCGGCCTTGGACTGATCGCGGCCCATGACCTCGACGGTGTTGCCGCCCGCTAGCGCCCGCGCGCCGATGGTGCGGGCCATGTTCCCGGTGCCGATGATGCTGATGTTGCTCATGAGATGTCCTGCCCTGGTTGTTGTGTGGTGTTCGGTTCAGAGGGCGGTGGTGCCGCCGTCGGCGACGAGTTCCATGCCGTTGACGTAGCTGGAGTCGTCGGAGGCGAGGAAGAGGGCGGCGGTGGCGATTTCGTCGGGGCGGCCCATCTGGCCGCGGGGGATGAGGGACTCGAACTGGCGCTTGGTGGCCTCGTCGAAGAGTTCTTCCTGCTTGGCGGTGGCGACCTGGCCGGGGGTCAGGACGTTGACGCGGATGCGGCGGTCCTTGAGTTCGTTGAGCCAGACGCGGGCCCAGGCCTGCTGGACGGCCTTGCTGCCGGCGTAGACGCTCCAGCCGGGGAAGGCGCCGAGGGAGGCGTTGGAGCCGGTCATGAGGATGGAGCCGCCGTCGTTGAAGAGCGGGAGGGCCTTCTGGACGGTGAACAGGGTGCCGCGGGCGTTGAGCCCGAACCAGGTGTCGAACTGGGCCTCGGTGATCTCGCCGAGCGGGGCGGGCTCGCCCCCGCCTGCGCTGGCCCACAGCACGTCCAGGCTTCCCTTCTCCCGCTTGACGGTGTCGTACAGGCGGTCCAGGTCGTCCAGGTCGGCGGCGTCGCCCTGGACGCCGGTGACGTTGCGGCCGATCTGCTTCACGGCCTCGTCCAGGGCGTCCTGGCGGCGGCCGGTGATGAAGACGTGCGCTCCCTCGTCGACGAACAGCTTCGCGCCGGCCAGCGCCATGCCGGTGGTGCCGCCGGTGATGACCGCTACCTTGCCGTCAAGCTTTCCCATAGTCGCTCCCTTGGGTCGGTGGTGCCGTGCGCACCTGGGGTGACGGTGTTATGTACACCGCTCCGTGTGCTTACGGTACGGGGCGGGCGGCCGGGGCGCAAACTATGTACACCAGTCGTTACCCAGCTGGGGTACCATCGGCCCATGACCGAGTTGGAGAAGGGCCCCAAGGGCCGCCGCCGCGGCCGGGGCGCCCGCGAGCGCATCCTGGGCGCGTCCCAGCAGCTGTTCCGCGAGCAGGGCATCAACCGCACCGGCATGGACCAGCTTTGCGCGGCGGCCCAGGTGTCCAAGCGCACGGCCTACCAGCACTTCACCGGCAAGGACGAACTCGTCGCCGAGTACCTGCGCCGGTTCGACCCCTCCGTTCTGTCCGGTGTGTTCGACCGCACCGACCTCACGCCCCGCGAACGGCTTCTCGCCGCCTTCGACATCCCCCCCACCACCCCCCTGTGCCCCTACATCGCCGCCGCCGTCGAACTCCACGACCCCCAGCACCCCGCGTCCCAGTACGCAGGCGACTACAAGAAAGCCGTGGCCGCGCGGCTCGCCGACACCGCCCGCGAAGCCGGCGCCGCCGACCCTGAACAGCTCGGCGAGCAGCTCGCGTTGCTCATCGACGGCGCCGCGGCCCGCACCCGGGTCCTCAACGCCGACGCCTTCCCCACCGCCGCCGCCATCGCCGCGGTCCTCATCGACAACGCCATCCCCGCCACAGCCGGCGATGACCGGCGACGGGAGGAAGTGCCAAGTTGACCCGGCACTCCGCGGCCGGGCTGGACGCGCTGCCGGTCGCGCGGCTGCACCCGCTGGTACGCGATACCAGCCGCCCGGAACCTGGCCCGGACCTGCCGGCTTTTACGGAACTTGCCGCCCGCCTGCTGAAGGCCGCGGCAGAAGCCGCCGGGGAGACCGGCGACCCCGAGGACCCGCCGACGTGATCGGCCTGGCAGCTGCTGGCGCCGCAACGCTGCCGTAGTGCTGAAGAGCCTCAGCGCTCTGCCGGACAGCTCGGACGAGACGATCGGGGCGGCAGCAGACGCTGCGAACATGGTGGCCCGGTACCGGGCAAGCCAGGGATCTTACGCTGCGGCGAGCCTGCGGGAGATCGCCGAGCGGCTCGTCGTCTCCACCGGGAAGAAGAAAGGCCGAGACCCGTCAGCGGCCACCGTCATGCGGATGCTCCGCGACGATGAGAAGGCACTGGAAGCTTCTGATTACGGAGAGCTACTCTGCCCCTGGTCGTGGCTTCAGGAGTTCGAGGCCGGATGAGGGTCCTCTCTGGGAGGTCGGGCACGTGTTCCAAAGCAGCCGACACCTTGTTGCCCGACAACGCACTTGCCTGATGAACACCGGGAGCGAGTAGCAGCCCTGTCGCTCGATGGCCGATGTGCGGGACGCGACGGTTACGGTCGATGACCACCGCGCCGCAGGTGACGTGACCGGGCAGCGTGGCGCGGCTGGACGGCTCGTCGCTGGTGTCGAGGACAGCCCGGGCCGGCACGAGGAGCGCGGTCACGGGGGTGCCGAGGTTGCTGCCCGCGGTGGCGGCAACGGCGAAGGGCCCGCCGATGCGGCTGTTGCTCCCCTGGATCAGGATCAGCTGGGCCGGGGACAGCCGGTCCAGCCCGGCCGCCACCGGCACGCTGGACAGGACAGCGCGGCGGCACCGACCAGATCACCGCCTTCACCGGCGTGCTCAGCAGCATGCGCGAACAACTCGACGCCGTGCCTGACGAGAAACGATCCGGGGTGGAAGAGGCCGGCGCGAGCCTGAGGAAGGTCCACGCCACGCAGGACCACAAGCTGCTGCAGCTGACCGTCATCAGGCCGAAGGGCGTCACCACCAAGAGGGGGCGACGTAGCGGTCGTCGTCACCTCAGATGGAGCGGGGCATGGACGGCCAGGGTTCGGTGAGGACCAGGTAGCCGCCGCTGCCGTCGGGCACCGGCTTTCCGGTGTCGTCCACGACCTCGGCGCGGATGCCGGGCAGCGGGGTCATGGCCGATCCCGGTTTGGTCGCGGTGACCCCGGGGAGTGGCGCGATCATCATGGCGCCGGTCCCGGTCTGCCACCAGGTGTCCACGATCGGGCAGCGGCCTCCGCCGATCTTCTCGCGGTACCACATCCATGCCTCGGGGTTGATCGGCTCACCGACTGATCCCAGCAGGCGCAGGCTGCTGAGGTCGAACTTCGCGGGGATGTCGTCGCCCCACTTCATGCAGGTGCGGATCGCGGTCGGCGCGGTGCAGAGGAGGGTGACGCCGTACCTTTCCACGATCTCCCACCAGCGTCCGGTGTGGGGGGTGTCCGGCGTGCCCTCGTAGATCACCTGGGTGGCGGCGTTCGCGAGCGGGCCGTAGACGATGTAGGAGTGGCCGGTGACCCAGCCGACGTCGGCCGTGCACCAGTACACGTCGGTCTCCGGCTTGAGGTCGAAGACGGCGTGGTGTGTGTAGGCGGCCTGGGTGAGGTAGCCGCCGGTGGTGTGCACGATGCCCTTGGGCTTACCCGTGGTACCGGAGGTGTACATGATGAACAGCGGGTGCTGGGCGTCGAAGGCTTCCGGGATGTGTCGGTCGCTCTGTGCCTGGACCACGTCGTGCCACCACAGGTCCCGACCGGGGTGAGGGCGACTTCCTCGCCCGTGCGGCGCACGACCAGGACGTTCTCCACGCTCGGGGAGGACTCCAGGGCCTGGTCGGCGGCGGGCTTGAGGGGCGTGGGCTTGCCGCGCCGGTAGGAGCCGTCGGCTGTGATGAGCAGTTTCGCCTCCGTGTCCTGGATGCGGCTCGCGACCGCGTCCGCGGAGAACCCGCCGAAGACGACCGAGTGGATGGCGCCGATGCGGGCGCAGGCGAGCATGGCGATCAGAGTCTCGGGGATCATCGGCAGGTAGAGGGCCACCCGGTCACCGGCCACGATCCCGAGTGAGGTGAGCGCGTTCGCGGCCCGGGATACCTCGCGGAGCAGTTCGCCGTAGGTGAGGGTGCGGGCGTCGCCGGGTTCGCCCTCGAAGTGGATGGCCACCCGCTCGCCGAGGCCGGCTTCCACGTGCCGGTCCACGCAGTTGTACGCGGCGTTGATCCTGCCGCCGTCGAACCATCGGGCGAACGGCGCCTGCGACCAGTCCAACACCTGTTGGGGCGGCCCGGCCCAGTTCAGCCGACGGGCCTGCTCGTCCCAGAAGCCGAGCTGCGGGTTGTCTGGAGGACGGGCGCGTGGGCGCTCTCAGCCGCCGTTGTCGGCGAGGTAGTCCTCGCTGTGGGCGATCCGCCAGAAAGCGACG
>NZ_JBIWFO010000051.1:0-9999 GCF_044763125.1 Streptomyces sp. NPDC096310
CCGATCCGAAAACCGATCACCCTCAACTACCTTCAACTGTCCGGGCCTTGGCACACCAACTCAACGAGCCAGCACCACCAAAGTCACCAGTATTGGTCCTAGGCCCAAGGACCCCGTCCCCAGGCGGTCCCCGGGCCGATACGCCGCGTACCGGCCCGCCGGTACGGTGGCCACATGAGCCACCGACCCAGCTCCGGCCTCGCCGCCGTGAGCACCGCACTCCTCGCCATGAGCAGGCGTCTGGAGGTGCACGACGTCCTCAAGACGATCGTCGCCTCCGCCCGCGAACTGCTCGACGCCGAGTACGCGGCCCTCGGTGTCCCGGACGACCACGGCGGCTTCGCCCAGTTCGTCGTCGACGGTGTCAGCGACGAACAGTGGAAGGCCATCGGCCCGCTGCCGCGCCAGCACGGCATCCTCGCCGCGATGCTCCACGAGGAGAAGGCCGAGCGCCTCGCCGACGTACGGAAGGACCCCCGCTTCGAGGGCTGGCCCTCCGCCCACCCCGACATGTCCGACTTCATCGGCCTGCCGGTCAGGGACGGCGACGAGACCATCGCCGCGCTCTTCCTCGCCAACAAACGCTGCCCCAAACCGGACGGCGGCTGCGGATTCACCGAGGAGGACGAGGAACTCCTCTCGATCCTCGCCCAGCACGCCGCGATCGCGCTGACCAATGCCCGGCTGTACGAGCGCAGCCGCGAACTCACCATCGTCGAGGAGCGCTCCCGCCTCGCCCACGAGCTGCACGACGCCGTCAGCCAGAAGCTCTTCTCCCTGCGGCTCACCGCCCAGGCCGCCGCCGCGCTGGTCGACCGCGACCCCGCCCGTGCCAAGGGCGAACTCCAGCAGGTCGCCGCCCTCGCCGCCGAGGCCGCCGACGAGCTGCGCGCCGCCGTGGTCGAGCTGCGCCCCGCCGCCCTGGACGAGGACGGGCTGGTGGCCACGCTCCGTACCCAGATCCAGGTCCTCGACCGCGCCCACGCGGCCCGGGTCACCTTCGACAGCTCCGCGGTACGGGCGCTGCCAGCCGCCCAGGAGGAGGCGCTGCTGCGGGTGGCCCAGGAGGCCCTGCACAACGCGCTGCGCCACTCCGGCGGCGACCGGGTCGACGTCACCCTCGCCCGCCGTGCCCAGGGCGCCGTCCTCAGCGTCACCGACAACGGCAAGGGGTTCGAGCCCCGCGTGATCCGCCGCGCCGGACGCCACCTCGGACTGGTCTCGATGCGGGACCGGGCGAGTGGAGTGGGCGGCAGACTCCGGGTGCGGTCCGCGCCCGGACAGGGCACCACGATCGAGATGGAGGTGCCCGGTGGCTGAGGAGAACCCGGTGGCGGAGGAGAACAGGGGCGGCACGCGGCGCTCCGCCATTCGCGTCCTGCTGGTCGACGACCATCAAGTGGTACGGCGCGGACTGCGCACGTTCCTGGAGATCCAGCCCGACATCGAGGTCGTCGGGGAGGCGGCGGACGGCGCCGGGGGCGTCGCCCGCGCCGAGGAGCTGCGCCCCGACGTCGTCCTGATGGACATCAAGATGCCCGGCGCCGACGGTATCGAGGCGCTGCGCAAGCTCCGCG
Organism: Streptomyces sp. NPDC096310; assembly: GCF_044763125.1. Classification (NCBI taxonomy): domain Bacteria; kingdom Bacillati; phylum Actinomycetota; class Actinomycetes; order Kitasatosporales; family Streptomycetaceae; genus Streptomyces; species Streptomyces sp. NPDC096310. The sequence continues at coordinate 1,578 of NZ_JBIWFO010000051.1, forward strand.
ACCTCGGCAACCCGGCCCGGGTGCTGATCGTCACCAGCTTCACCGAGCAGCGCACCGTCGTCCCCGCGCTGCGCGCCGGCGCCTCCGGCTACGTCTACAAGGACATCGACCCCGAGGCGCTGGCGGGCGCCATCCGCTCCGTCCACGCCGGGCACGTCCTGCTCCAGCCCGAGGTGGCGGGCGCACTGCTGGCCCAGGACGAACCGGGGACGGGCCAGGGGAGGGGTACGTCGCTCACCGAACGGGAGCGCGAGGTGCTCACCCTCATCGCCGACGGGCGTTCCAACCGGGAGATCGCCCGCGCGCTGGTGCTCTCCGAGAAGACGGTCAAGACGCACGTCTCGAACATCCTGATGAAGCTGGACCTCTCCGACCGTACGCAGGCGGCGCTGTGGGCCGTACGGCACGGGGTGACCGGCTGATACGGCGGTCACGACGGGGCACGGAGATATCCGGAGGGTCATCTTCCGGTCTGAGATTCATACTGTCGGGTGTATGTCACCCATACGGCGCATCCTGAGCGCCGGTCGCGCGTTCTCCACGGCGTGCCGCCGCATACCGCGGCGGCTGTTGATCACGCGATTAAGGAACACCCCATGAAGGTTGCCAAGAAGGCCGCCCTGGTCCTCGTCACCGCCGGTCTCGCCGCGGGCGCCTCCGCCGGCGCCGCGTTCGCCACCGAAGGCGGCGCCCACGCCGACGGCCTGGCCCAGCACTCCCCGGGCGTCGGCTCCGGCAACGCCGTCCAGGTCCCGGTCCACGTCCCGCTGAATGTGACCGGCAACACGGTCAACGTGATCGGCCTGCTGAACCCGGCGTTCGGCAACCACGCGGTGAACTTCTAAGGGCTCGGTTCACCTCCGGGGCGCTTCATACCGCGCTCCTTCGGCTCACTCGCCGGCCAGGCGCGCAGACGCGCCAGGCGCGGACGCGGGCCGATGATCCGGCGCCGGAGGCCCCTTTCCGCACCGGAGGCCCCCCGCTCGGCACGGGTGCCGAGCGGGGGGCCGCGGAGCGCGCTTTTCCGCCGGGGCCGTCAGACGCCCGCGCCGGGACCGTTACGCTCCCGCTCCTCCACGTACGCGTTGTACGACGCCACCTGCGCCCGCCGCGCGAACCGCTCCACCGGCCGCAGCGCCTCACCCCGCGCCGCCATCTCCGACGCGCTCACCGCGCCCCCGTGCCCGTGCTCGTACGCCAGCTCGATCATCAGCCCCACCCGCTGCGCCTGCTCCAGCACCCGCACCGCCCGCTGCGGATACCCCGGGGCCAGCACCTCGCGGCCCGCCTCCGCCCGCGCCCGGTACGCGTCCACGATCGCCTCGGCCACCGGCCCCGATGCCGCCACGTCCAGCCCGGACAGCACCTCCGCCGCCTCCCGCAGCGCCTCCGAAAGCTCCCGCTCCGCCTCCCCGAGCGAGGGCACATCCGCCGGCGGGGCCTCCCGTACCGGCAGGCAGTGCCAGAGGACCGAGACATGACGGTCGCCCTCGGGGCCCACCGCGGACACCTCGGGAACCAGCCCGTACGGCGCCCCTACGGCGATCACGGCCTCCTCCGCGTCCAGCGCGCGGGCATTGAACTCCGGCGGCCCGCACAGCCCCAGCGGATGCCCCGGCGCGGGCAGCGCGACCCGGTACCCGGTCACCCCGAGCGCCCGCAGCCGCCCCAGCGCCAGCGTCAGCCCCACGGGCCCCGTCTCGCCCGGCAGCCCCTCCACCCGGTGCACCGCGTCCTCCCCGACCATGGCGAGCACCGCGTCGTCCGGCGATACAAATCCGGCCAACAGGGCATTTCCCCAAGCGGCCAGCAGTCCTGAGCGTGGTTGCGAAAGCATGGCCACAGCCTAGGTAACAGACCTCACGGCCGGACCACTCGACCGGTGGCGTAGGTTTTCCCTGGGGGTCCGCGTCTACAGGCGCACCCGAATACCTCAAGACGATTGCATGGGGAGACAACGCGCTCATGAGCGATGTACTGGAGCTGGTGGACGTAACCGTGGTCCGCGACGGACGCGCTCTGGTGGACGATGTCTCCTGGTCGGTCAAGGAGGGGGAGCGCTGGGTGATCCTCGGCCCCAACGGCGCGGGCAAGACCACCCTGCTCAACCTCGCCTCCAGCTACCTCTTCCCGACCGCCGGCCAGGTCCGGATCCTCGGCGAGAAGCTCGGCAAGGTCGACGTCTTCGAACTGCGCCCGCGGATCGGCGTGGCGGGCATCGCCATGGCCGAGAAGCTGCCCAAGCGCCAGACCGTCCTCCAGACCGTCCTCACGGCCGCGTACGGCATGACCGCCACCTGGCACGAGGACTACGACGAGGTCGACGAGCGGCGCGCCCGCGCCTTCCTCGACCGGCTCGGCATGACCGAGTACCTGGACCGCAGGTTCGGCACGCTCTCCGAAGGGGAGCGCAAGCGCACTCTCATCGCCCGCGCGATGATGACCGACCCCGAACTGCTCCTCCTCGACGAGCCCGCCGCCGGCCTCGACCTCGGGGGCCGCGAAGACCTCGTACGCCGCCTCGGCCGCCTCGCCCGCGACCCGTACGCCCCCTCCATGATCATGGTCACCCACCATGTCGAGGAGATCGCGCCCGGCTTCACCCATGTCCTCATGATCCGCCAGGGCAAGGTGCTCGCCGCCGGCCCCATGGAGACCGAGCTGACCTCCCGCAACCTCTCCCTCTGCTTCGGGCTCCCGCTCGTCGTCGAGCACACCGACGAGCGCTGGACGGCGCACGGCCTGCCCCTCGGCTGAACCTCCGTCATATCGGCGGCCTTCTGACCCGATATCGCCCCTGTCGGGACAGGGACCCGCGCCCCTACCATGACCATGTGGAAATCGACGCGTGGGTGTGGTGGCTGATCGGCGCCGTAGGACTGGGCATTCCCCTCGTCATCACGGCGATGCCCGAGTTCGGCATGTTCTCCGCCGGTGCGGTCGCCGGCGCGATCACCGCTGCCCTCGGCGGCGGAGTGGTGGTCCAGGTCCTGGTCTTCGTCGTGGTGTCCGTGGCGCTCGTCGCCGCCGTACGCCCGTACGCCGCCCGGCAGCGCGCAGGGACGAGCCCGGGGGCCGCCACCGGGATCGACGCGCTGAAAGGCCGTCAAGCCGTCGTCCTGGAACGGGTGGACGCCAGAGACGGCCGGATCAAGCTGGCCGGCGAGGTGTGGTCGGCGCGCACCTACGACGAGGCCTCCTCCTTCGAACCCGGCCAGCAGGTCGACGTGGTCGAGATCGACGGAGCCACAGCCGTCGTCATGTGACGGCTTCCGGCCACCCGGCCCTTCCGGCCGGGCAGCCGAACGCGACGGACACGATAAACGCGACACCACAGTCAGACACCGCAGTCAGACATGACAGTCAGGTGACTCAACCCGGCCGAACGGTCACTACGTTCACTCCCGGTCTGAGAAACTGGATCATCGGAACATCCGGCAGAGAAGGGCCCGAAAAACGCGATGCCATCAATCATCATCGTCCTGGTCATCCTGGTGGTGCTTGTATTCATCGCCCTGATCAAGACGATCCAGGTCATCCCACAGGCGAGCGCCGCCATCGTCGAACGGTTCGGCCGCTACACGCGCACCCTCAACGCGGGTCTGAACATCGTGGTCCCGTTCATAGACTCGATCCGTAACCGGATCGACCTGCGCGAACAGGTCGTCCCCTTCCCGCCCCAACCGGTGATCACCCAGGACAACCTGGTCGTCAACATCGACACGGTCATCTACTACCAGGTCACCGACGCCCGCGCCGCCACGTACGAAGTCGCCAGCTACATCCAGGCGATCGAGCAGCTCACCGTCACCACGCTGCGCAACATCATCGGCGGCATGGACCTGGAGCGCACGCTGACCTCCCGCGAGGAGATCAACGCGGCGCTGCGCGGCGTCCTCGACGAGGCCACCGGCAAGTGGGGCATCCGCGTCAACCGCGTCGAGTTGAAGGCCATCGAGCCGCCCACCTCCATCCAGGACTCGATGGAGAAGCAGATGCGTGCCGACCGTGACAAGCGCGCCGCCATCCTCACCGCCGAAGGTATCCGTCAGTCGCAGATCCTCACCGCGGAGGGCGAGAAGCAGTCCGCGATCCTGCGCGCCGAAGGTGAGGCCAAAGCCGCCGCCCTGCGCGCCGAAGGTGAGGCCCAGGCCATCCGTACGGTCTTCGAGTCCATCCACGCCGGCGACCCCGACCAGAAGCTCCTCGCCTACCAGTACCTCCAGATGCTCCCCAAGATCGCCGAGGGCGACGCCAACAAGCTCTGGATCGTGCCCAGCGAGATCGGCGACGCGCTCAAGGGACTCAGCGGCGCCTTCGACAACCTCGGCGGCGGCATGCCCGGCTTCAACACCGGCAAGGAGCGCAGGCAGGACACCCCGCTCGACTGAGCACCCCGATCGGCAGAAGCACCCCGCTCGGCAGAACACCCCCGCCCTTCGTGCATGATCGGTGGTCGGTGCATCCGGCACCGATCAGCACGAAGGGCAGCACACCGTGACCATCTGGGAGATGCTCGCCGTCTTCGTGGCGGGCATCAGCGCGGGCGCCATCAACACCGTCGTCGGCTCCGGCACGCTCATCACCTTCCCCGTCCTGCTGGCGACAGGACTCCCCCCGGTCACGGCGACCGTCTCCAACGCCCTCGGCCTGATACCCGGTTCGATCAGCGGAGCCATCGGCTACCGCGCCGAACTCACCGGCCAGCGCCCCCGCGTCCTGCGCCTGAGCGTCGCCGCGCTCCTCGGCGGACTCGGCGGCGCCACCCTGCTGCTGCTCCTGCCCCATTCGGCCTTCGAGACGATCGTGCCCGTCCTGGTCACCCTCGCCCTCGTCCTGGTGATCCTCCAGCCCCGGCTCGCCCGCGCCGTCCAGGCCCGCCGCGCACGCAAAGGCACCACCGCGGGCCCCAACGGCGGCCCGCTCCTGTTCACCGGACTGCTGCTCGCCAGCGTCTACGGCGGCTACTTCACCGCGGCGCAGGGAATCATCTACCTCGCCCTGATGGGCACGCTGCTCGACGACACCCTGCAACGCCTCAACGCGGTGAAGAACATCCTCTCCGCCGTCGTCAACAGCGTCGCCGCGCTCTTCTTCCTCTTCGTCGCCGAGTTCGACTGGACGGCGGTCGTCCTCATCGCGATCGGCTCGGCACTCGGCGGCCAGCTCGGCGCCCGGTTCGGCCGCAGGCTGCCGCCGGCCGCCCTGCGCGCGTTGGTCGTGACGGTCGGCGTCGTCGCCATCGTCCAGCTCCTGATCCGCAGATACGGCTGACCCTCACGCGGCCGGCTGCACCTGCACCCCCGACAGCCACTGCGGCAGCTCGGAACGCTCACCGACGCGCAGCGACAGCAGCATCGCCTCCGCCGGGGAAGGCACGAACGGCGCGTGCAGCAGCGGCATCCCCGCCTGGTCCGGCGTACGGTCCGCCTTGCGGTGGTTGTCCTCGGCGCACGAAGCCACCGTATTCAGCCAACTGTCCGCGCCTCCCCGGGACCGCGGCATCACATGGTCCACCGTCGTCGCGCGCCGGCCGCAGTACGCGCACCGGTGCTGGTCCCGTATCAGGACCCCACGCCTCGACCACGGAGCCTGTCTTCGGAAGGGCACCCGGACATACCGGCAGAGCCTGATCACCCGCGGCACCGGAAGCTCCACGGCGGCGGCACGCACACGGAGACCGGGATGGGCCTGCTCGACGACGGCCTTGTCCTGGAGCACCAGCACCACCGCACGATTGAGCGTCACCGTCGACAGCGGCTCGAAGCTCGCATTCAGTACCAGCGTGTCCCGCATACCGTCCACCTCCCGTGTTTCGCCGCCCGGCCCCCTGACATGGCTGACAAGGCTGTGGGCTTGGATCAACTCTGGCCGGGCGCGCCGAGAGGGACAACACAATAAAAAATGCCCTGCCCTGATCTCTCCAAGACCAGGGCAGGGCAAACAAAAAGCAAACGGTCAGCTCCCGGCGGGCGCCGCGTACTCCCCGAGGAGCTGGGCGCGCGCCAGCGTGTGGAAGCGCAGATTGAATCCGACGACCGCGGGAGAGGCGTCGCTGTCCGGACCGAGCCGCTCACTGTCCACCGCGTACACGGTGAACACATAGCGGTGAGCCGGGTCTCCGGGCGGCGGCGCGGCGCCCCCGAAGTCCTTCGACCCGTAATCGTTGCGCGCCTGTACGGCGCCCTGGGGCAGCCCCTCGAACGAGCCGCTGCCCGCGGCCACCGGAAGCTCGGTGACCGTCGCGGGGATGTCGAAGACCACCCAGTGCCAGAATCCGCTGCCGGTCGGCGCGTCGGGATCGAAGCACGTCACGGCGAAGCTCTTGGTCTCCGCCGGAAACCCCTCCCACCGCAGCTGCGGCGAGGTGTTCCCGGCGGCCTGGACCTGGGCGTCCTTCAGGACGGCCCCGGGCGCGACGTCGTCGCTCACCACGGTGAACGACGGCACCCGCGGGTGGAAGTCGTGAGGGAGTGGGGCCCTCGTCGCCTCGGTCACGTCTGAACCTCCGGATATCGGCTGTCGTCTGCCGGATGTCGGCGCACCGAGCCTAGAGGCCGCGCTCAGAACCAGTTGCGACGGCCACCCACTTCGGCGAGCCACTGGTTGAGGTACGCGGCCCAGTCGGTGCCCTGGTAGTCGCCAAGCCCCACCTGGAACGAGCGGAACGAGTCGCTGCCCTCGGTGAACAGCCCCGGCTTCTTGTCCATCTCCAGGATGACGTCCATCTCGCGGTCGTCCGCGACGAAGGTCAGCTCGACCTGGTTCAGCCCCCGGTACTGCTGCGGCGCGAAGAACTCGATCTCCTGGTAGAACGGCAGCCGCTGCCGCGTCCCGCGGATGTGCCCCTTCTCCATGTCCGCGCTCTTGAAGCGGAAACCGAGATGGATGAAGGCGTCCAGGATGGCCTGCTGGGCCGGGAGCGGGTGGACGTTGATCGGGTCGAGATCGCTGTTGTCCAGCGCCCGCGCGATGTCCAGGTCCGTGGTCACCCCGATGTTCATGTTGCGCAGGGGCTGCCCGTCGATGGTCGTGACCGGGGTCTCCCACGGGATCTCCAGGCCGAACGGCACCACGTGCACCGCCCCCGCCTGCACCTCGAAGGCGCCGCCGATGCTCTGCCGGGTGAACTCGATGTTCTGCTTGGTCTCCTGGTCGTTCCCCTCCACCTCGACCCGCGCCTGGAGCCCGACGGAAAGTCCCTGGATCTGCTGGTTCACGGAGCCGCCTTCGAGCCGCACCTCACCCTGCACCACTCCGCCGGGCACGACGTTCGACTCGGTCAGCTCGGTCTCGACCGTCGCCCCACCGGCGCCCAGGCTCGCGAGCAGCTTCTTGAAGCCCATGTGTCACTCCTACTCAGTCCTTCGGGTCCCTGACCCGTACATACGCGATCCGGCCACGGACGGTTCCCCGGTACGCTCGGACGCCATGATGGCGAGCCCCGACCGTATGCCGTTGCCCAGGGAGTTCTTCGACCGGGCGGTCCTTGAGGTCGCACCCGACCTCCTCGGCCGGACCCTGGTACGTGAGACAGCCGACGGCCCGATCGAGTTGCGGCTCACCGAGGTGGAGGCGTACGCGGGCGAGATCGACCCGGGTTCGCACGCCTTCCGGGGCCGCACGCCCCGCAACGCGGTCATGTTCGGCCCGCCCGGTCACGCGTACGTCTACTTCACCTACGGGATGTGGCACTGCCTCAACCTGGTCTGCGGACCGGAGGGCAGGGCGAGCGGAGTGCTGCTGCGGGCCGGGCAGATCGGTGTAGGTGCGGAGCTGGCACGTAAACGTCGCTTCTCGGCCCGTCACGACAGAGAACTGGCCAAAGGCCCGGCACGCCTGGCCACCGCCCTCGACGTGGACCGCGCGCTCAACGGTACGGACGTCTGTGCCGGCCCGGAGCAGCCGCTGTCGATACTCACCGGCACCCCGGTCACCAAAGACCAGGTCCGCAGTGGTCCCCGTACAGGGGTGGGCGGCGACGGCGCGCCCCACCCCTGGCGCTTCTGGATCGACGGCGACCCCTCGGTCAGCCCATATCGGGCCCACGTTCCACGCCGCCGCCGAACTTGACTCCGCTGTTCGCGCCGCCTAACGTGGCCCGAGCCGCTTTCAACGGGGCTGCTGTTCAGCAGCTTCCGAAGCGGCCACCCACTACACACGATCACAACCCTGACGGGTCAGAGCTTCGGCATGCCGAAATTCTGTACTCATCGGCTCGATTATGAGCCGGGCGGGGATTCGGTTAAAGTAGTGAGCAGCCGAAAGGCAAAGGGCCAATCCAAAGGCCGTCGGAATTCTGGAAGCGGGAAACACCGCCGAATGAATCTGATAGAGTCGGAAACGCAGGAACGAAGTACAGAACAAAATGAAACACCGAAGGGAAGCGCCCGGAGGAAAGCCCGCAGGGGTGAGTACGAAG
>NZ_JBIWFO010000052.1:0-8357 GCF_044763125.1 Streptomyces sp. NPDC096310
AGCGGCGCCGTACTCCCCGTCGACAACGGCTGGTCGGCCATCTGACCCGGCCCCGCGAGCGGTGCCCGGCACAGCCCGACCGCCGGGCACCGCAGGTCCATAGTCACATCAGGCCCACCCGCGAAGCACCCTGTCCTCTCTCCTCGAACTCGACATGACACAGGCAGCCCTGGTCACCGGCTCCTGAGAGGGCATCTGCGAGGTCATCGCCCCGAAACTGCACGGGCCAGGCTCCACCGTCTATGGCGCCGCACGCCGCACCGACCGCCAGAAGTGACTGGCCACGTCCATGGGCAGCGGCCGGATACTGCGGGCGCCGCTGGGTCGCCGACGCACGTTCGCGTGGCTGATGCGTTCGCGCCGACTGGCCCGGCAGTACGAGACGTTGTCGGCCCAGCAGCGAGGCAATGATCTGGTGGTCGATGGTCACGCGGTTGAGCCGGCGCCTGGCACGGCCACGAGCCGCCGGCCAGCGTGAACTTCCCGACGTCTCCTGCACGAGCCACCCGCGCTCCGCCAGCCGCCTGGCTTTCGAGCGCACCCCCTCGACCTTCGCCGACGTCGTCCGAAGGCCCAACTTCCTCGCGATCTCCCTGCCTTCAGCGGTGTACCAGGCCCGTCGGCTGCCGCTCGTCGAGCACGTCCAGGATCCGCTGGCAGTCCGGCGCCAGCACCGTCACCGGCAATCCGTCGCGCCAAGGAGGCGCGATCGAGCCCGGCACCGGCGAGACCGAGGGCGCGGGTTTCTGCTCCGCCTCGGTCTCGGTCATGGCGGTGGGCTCGGCAGCCGAGGCTGCCAGGGCCTCGACCAGCTGTTCCCGCGCGATCACCCGCCGATCCAGCCCGATCTCGGCGGCCTCCGACGCCCCAGCCAACCGGGCGACTCCCTCCCGCGGCCCTTCCACCCGCACACGGGCCGCGGTCTCCCCCTCCTCCAGCATTCCCAGCACCGACGTCATCGCGCACGCCTCGCTCACGGAGCGGAAACAAGACGCCGCACGCCTCCCTCACTACGAGCGAAACCATGCCTGACCAGCAGAGATGAAGTGGTCATGTTCGGTTGGGATACGGCTTCCGAATCTGAAGGAATCCGGGCCTGTGTGATCAAGGCTGATCGCTGATGGCTCGGTGGGCCGCGGTGTACAGGGTGTGGCACAGGTCGATGAGTTCTTCGACGGTGGCGTTCTGGTGGCCGAGCGTCCAGTCCACAAGGAGTTCGTTGACTGCGCCGACCAGGCTCATCGCGGTCATGGTGAGCCGGTTGGAGGGGGTTTGCGGGCCAGGGGGCGGTCCGACGACGGCGGCGATCAGTGCGGCGAATTCGTGCAGGGCCTCGCGGCGGCGCACTTCGAGGCGGGGGCTGGCGCCCACGACCTCGATGAGCACCAGGCGGGCCTTGCGGGCGTCGCCGGCCAGTGTGCGGATGAATACCTCGAGGCCGGCGCGGAGCTGGGCGTCGACATCGGGTGCGGCTGCGGCTGCGGCCTGCGCGGTTTCGGCTCTGATCGTAGTGATCAGCTCGTTGTAGACCCCGGCGAGAAGGTCTTCGCGGTCGTGGAACGACTCGTAGAAGTAGCGCTCGGTCAGTCCGGCATGCGAGCACACCTGCTTGACGGCGACCGAGGTGTATCCGGCCGTGCCGAAGAGGTCGAGGCCGGCCTGGATGAGGCGGGTGCGGCGCTCCTGCTGTCGTTGCGCCGCATCAAGTCCGCGATAACGCCGCCCGGCGGTCTCGGTGCCGGTCATGTTTTCCCTTCGCTGAGGTGTTGACGCCGGTGTGCTCTGAACTGACACTCTAGCTTGTCAGATCATCTGACACGGCAATGTGTCAGACGCGCGTGGGGCCGCTTGCCCCTCAGCGATCCGCCTCGTGCTCGGGGCAGGGAAGGGGCTCGACCGTGGCAGCACCGCCCGGGTACCCGTACAGATTCAGCCGGAGAGAGCGCGACAGGCTCCCGGGCACAGGACCGCTGACCGGCCGAGCGATCGCGGTCACCGGGGCGGGCTGCGGAATCGGGCGGGCCGTCGCAGCCCGGCTCGCCGCAGCCGGAGCCGCCGTGGCGATCGGCGATCTCGACGCGGAGCTCGCCAAGAAGACGGCTGGCGCCATCGGCGCGCATTCCGGTGGCCGACTGCTCGGGCTGCCTCTCGACGTCACCGGCACCGCTTCCTTCGAAGACTTCCTGCACACCGTTGAGACCCGGCTGGGGCCGATCGACGTACTGATCAACAACGCCGGAATCATGTGGGTGGGCCCCTTCGAGGAGGAACCGGAGGAAGCCGCCCTGCGCCAGTTCGACGTCAACGTCCACGGCGTACTGCGTGGGATGAAACTCGTGATCCCCAGGATGCGGAAACGCGGTCGCGGCCACGTGGTGAACATCGCCTCCGCCGCCAGCAGGGTCGCCCCGGCCGGCGAGGCGACCTACGCGGCGACCAAGCACGCCGTCCACGGCTACAGCACAGCCGTCCGCGCCGAACTGCGTGGCACCGGCGTGCACGTGTCCCTGGTGATGCCCGGCGTCGTGGACACCGAGCTGGCCGTGGGCACCGCGACCGGCCCCACTCGACGCCTGACGACAGATCAGGTGGCCGACGTGGTGCTCGACGTCGTGCTGCGCCCGCGGTTCGAGGTCTTCATTCCGCGCCGGCTGGCCGCCCTGACCCGGTTGGCGGCGCTGCTGCCGGGCCGTGCCCGTGACGCCCTGCATCACGCCCTTGTCCCCGACCAGCTCGCCGCCCTGTCCGACCGGTCGGTCCGCGCGGCCTACGAACAGCGCACCCGGACCGCCCGCCATCCCGAGAAGTGAGCCCGTGACCACCATGCCCAAGCCGGTGCCCAGCGCGAAGAAGCCCCAGGACGCCGCCGCTCCGCGTCCCATCCCCGAATTCGAAGGTGTCCACGACGTATGGCCCCGCGGTGACCGGCTGCACGCCGTGCGCCGCGCCGCGGCCGCCTACCGTGAGCGGTTCGTCCAGCAGGGCCGCATCCACGCCGTCCGCAGTTTCGACATCGCCGCCGCCCCGTACCCGACCCGGTTCGGCTTCCACGGCGCCGCGCTCGCCGTCAACCCCTTCGTGAGCATTGTCAACCGGATGCTCGCCGTGCAGTTCCACGGCTTCGACGGTGAGCCGAAAACACTGGTGTGGGAGCCGACCGTCGCCGCCGGAACGGCTCAAGCACCGTTCTACGCCCAGCTCAAGCGCCTTGCGGGCGACTTTCTCGCCGACCACGTCTTCGCCCGCTACTACCAGGACCCGGACACCGTCCTGCCCTCCTGCGGTCTGCGAGCCGAGGACGTGGACTTCGTCAGCTTCGACCACCTGCACGTCCAGGACGTGCGCATGATCATGGGAAGCACCAGCACAATTTCCGGCGAACGGGTGCCCCGCGAATCGCTGTTCCCGCGCGCCCAGTTGTTGGTGCACCGCAAGGAGCTGGGCACCTTCGAATCGATGCATCCGATGCAGTGGGCCTGGTACGTCGACGGAGGCATGGACGGGGTGCCGGGCGAGCGCATCACCGCCTTCGACGGGGATGTCGAACTCGGTGTCGGCGTCAGCCTGCTGTGGACCCCCGGCCATACGGACGGCAACCACTCCCTGGTGCTGAACACCCCCGACGGGGTGTGGGTCTCCTCCGAGAACGGCATCTCGGCCGACAACTGGCAGCCCGAGCTCTCCCGTATCCCCGGGGTGCGCCGCCACGCCGCGTTCTACGGCCGTGAGGTGGTGCCCAACGCCAACACCCTGGAGGACTCTCTCGACCAGTACGACTCCATGGTCAAGGAGAAGACCCTCGCCGACCCCAGCCGGCGCGATCCGCGCTGGCTGCAGATCCTGCCCTCCTCGGAGCTGGCCCGCTTCAAGCGGCAGTGGCCGGTGCTGCCCGGCTTCACCCACGGCGGTCTGAACTACGGCGAGCTGACCCTTGCCGATGGTGGCCGATGACCGGCCCGGCCGCCCGCCGGATCGCTGCGGACGGCGTGGAGTTGGCCGCCTACCAATGGGGAGCGTCCACGGCTCCTGCGGTGGTGCTGGTCCACGGCTATCCGGACACCAGCGCCGTGTGGCACCCGGTCGCCGAGCGCCTGGCCGACCGCTTCCACGTCACCGCCTTCGACGTGCGGGGAGCCGGCGCCTCCGACCGGCCCAGGGGCCTGCGCGCCTACCGGATGTCCCGCCTGGAAGCCGACCTGGAGGCGGTCATCGACGCCGTGAGCCCCGACCGCCCGGTGCACCTGGTCGGACACGACTGGGGATCGATCCACTCCTGGGAGTCGGTCACCGGCACCCGCCTGGCCGGGCGGATCGCCTCGTTCACCTCCATCTCCGGACCCTGCCTGGACCACGTCGGCCACTTGATCCGGGCCCGCCTCCGGCCGCGGCATCCGGATCTGCCGAAGATGCTGCGGCAGCTCGCACGGTCCTGGTACATCGCCTACTTCCATCTTCCGCTCCTGCCCACCCTGACCTGGAGAGCACTGGGACACCGCTGGCGCGCCTTCCTCACCAGATCCCAAGGCGTGCCCGGGCACACCTCCTACCCCGCGCCGACGCTGGCCCGCGACGCCGTGACCGGCACCGCGCTGTACCGCGCCAACATGCTGCCCCGCCTGCTGCATCCCCGGGACCGGCCGACCACCGTCCCGATTCAGCTCATCATCCCCACGCGCGACTTCTGCGTCACCCCGGTGCTGTCGTACGGAGTGGAGCACTGGACGCGCCGGATACAACGGCGCCCGATCGACGCCGGGCACTGGGTACAGCTCAGCCACCCCGAGGAGATCGCGTCCCGGATCGCGGAATTCGCCCACCGCATCGAAGACGGCTTCCGCCGCAGTCCGGACCACACCGCGCACCCGATCTGACAGCCCAACAAATCGGCAGTACCGGACAACTGCCTGACCGCCCCTTCGCACACACCGACAACTGATGGAGAACCTGTCATGTTCCGAGCCGCACATGCCCACCCGGAGCGTCCGTCCGAGCCCATCGACCACCACGACCTGGTGTTGCAACCCCGGGACGTCACCTTCGACTGGAGCGCCACCCCGCTGCACTGGCTTCCGGGCGAGCCGTTCGCGACCCACACCGTCGATGTGCTCCACCTCATGCTCCCCGAACTCGAACGCTGGTTCGTGCGCACCTTCGAGCAGGCACTGCCACTGATCACCGACGACCGGCTGCGCGAGGACGTACGCGGGTTCATCGGCCAGGAAGCGATGCACGCCGAGGCCCACCAGGAGGTCCTGGAGCACCTGCTCACCAAGGGGCTGGACCCGGCTCCGTACACCCTGCAGTCCGAATGGATCTTCCGAAGGGTGCTGGGAGACCGGCCGGAGCTGACGCCGGCTGCCGCACACGCGCACCTCCTCCAGCGGCTCGCCCTCGTAGCGGCCTTCGAGCACTTCACCGCGTATTTGGGTCACTGGATTCTCAGCAACGGGCACCTGGACCAGGCCGGCGCGGACCCCACGATGCTCGATCTGTTCCGCTGGCACGGCGCGGAGGAGGTCGAACACCGTTCGGTCGCGTTCGACCTGCTGGTGCACCTCGATCCCAGCTACCGGCGCCGAACGGTGGGCATGCTCGTCACCGCTCCGGTGCTGACCCGGCTGTGGATCCGCGGAGTCCGCTTCCTGATGGGCGCCGACCCTGAACTCGACGATCGGGTCAAGGTCCGCTTCGGCGACTACCTGGCCGCGGCCCGCAAGGACCTGTTGCCCCGGCCGGGCGCGTTCGCCCGCTCGGTGCTGCGCTACTTCCGCCCTGGCTACCACCCGAGCCAGGAGGGCTCGACTCAGCAGGCGGTCGCCTACCTGGCGGCGTCCCCCGCTGCCCGAGCGGCTGCCCGATGACCCAGCGACCAGTGAGGCAATGAGGCATCCATGGACATCAGTACACCCGTCGCTCGGCCGCCGGACCTGTACGGCAGGCCGCGCGGCGACTCCTTCATGCAGAAACTGGCGGCCTTCAGCGACAACGCGGTCACGCGCCTCGCGCGGCGCAGCGCTCCTCCCAGGCGCCCGCCGGTCACCGAGATGCCCGCGATCCGGGAACTGGTGGTCGCCACCAAGCACCAAGAGGCCGAGGACGTCGTCTCCCTGCGGCTGGCAGCACCTGGCGGGGGAATGCTCCCGCCCTGGCAGCCCGGCGCCCACATCGAACTGCACCTGCCCTCCGGCCGCAAGCGTCAGTACTCTCTGTGCGGTGACCCCGCCGACCGGTACAGGTACCGCATCGCGGTGCGCCGCATCGCGAACGGCAAAGGCGGTTCGGCCGAGGTACACGACGCCCTCGCATGCGGCATGCGCATCGCCATCGCCGGGCCCCGGAACGCCTTCCCCTTCGCCGCCGAAGCATCCGTCCTGCTCATCGCGGGCGGCATCGGCATCACCCCGATCCTGCCGATGGCTCGGGAAGCCGCCCGACGCGGGCTGGACTGGAGGCTCGTGCACACCGGCCGCAGCCGCGGCTCGATGCCCTTCGCGGCAGAGCTGGCCGAACTCGCAGCCACGGCCCCTGGCCGGGTCTCCATCCGCCCTGACGACGAGTCCCGCGCGCCCGAAGCAGCCGATCTGTTGAGCTCGAGCCCTGAGGCGGGGGCGGTGTACTGCTGCGGACCAGCGCCCATGATCGACGGCGTTCGGCGCGCGTTCGGCGGTAGCCGCGCGTCAGCGCTGCACTTCGAACGTTTCGCCCCGGCCTCGATCACGGACGGCCGTCCCTTCGAACTTCAGCTGGGCGGCACCGGACGGGTGCTGCCGGTGCCGTACGACCGCTCCGCCCTGGATGTTCTCCACGCGGCCCTGCCGGACCTGCCGTTCTCCTGCCGCCAGGGGTTTTGCGGCACCTGCCGGGTACGAGTGGCTCATGGCCAGGTCGATCACCGTGACCGCCGGCTCACCGCCACCGAACGTGCGGCCGGCGCCATGCTGCCCTGCGTCTCGCGTGCACCGGAAGGAGAGCGGTTGGTGCTGGAGGTGTGAGCGATGGCCGAGCGCCCGTCGAGATGTGGCCATCCTCCCCCTCGGCGCACGCTCCGCACTTGCCGGAGGCGTCTGCCCTTCGCCAGCCGACGACTCGTCAGCTGTCTCATCCGGCTCCGGCTCCGTAGCGATGCGGGTTTTAAGGCTTGAGCACCGCCAGCACATCGTCGAGCGAAACGTTGGCGGGGTCACTCATATCGGAACCGTCGAACGTCTGCCAGACATAGGACGCCGTCCCGTTCTCCCGCAGCGGATGCAGGTCGGCCAGTTCCGGATCGTCCCGGAAGCTGTTGAACGCCTCTTCGGATTCCCATTCAACGAGAAACAGAACCTGCCGTGGTGCGAGGTCACCGACTACGTTGTTGCGGAAACGGCCAAACGCCACCATTCGTCCACCGTATTGCGGAGCCACTTCGGGCAAACGGCTAAAATATGCAAGGTACTTCTCCACGTCGACCACGTCAAACATATTCAGGGCGTAAAACTTCTTCTTCTGTGAATTCGCACTCATTGCTAATCCCCTCTCCGGTTTCATAAAACTGGCGTTCGCTGCTCCAGCGATCGCGGGGCGCTGGCAGCAGGAGGCCAGCATTGTTGATGATGGTGACGTCAGTCGCGATGTGCGCCAGATCGGAGACTGACTGTGAAGAACGCACTTCCAGTGCCCGGGTGAAGACCGACGTAACGGAACTCTCCGACCGCGGCACCGGCGTTGTCGATCAGCGCGGTGACATCCTGCGCCTTCGTGGCGGTGGCTGCCACGGAAGTCGGGTGGTGACCTCCAGCGCCACCGGGACCGCGTCCGGGTGCGTCACGCTGCGCGGGTCCCGGGCCGTGGCGTAGACCTTGCCGGCACTGCGCGCGTACAACTCCTCCTTCAGCTCCTTGCCGATGTGCCGGCTGTCGCCGGTGCGAAGACGTTGGCACTCTTGAGCGCGGTCATGATTGTGCCTCCACGGACGAGAAGTCGATCGGCCTTCATTAGGGTAAACCGATCGGTTTCCAGGCGCAAGCCCAAGCGTCAAACCGATCCCCGCCGAATCGGCAGGTGGGCTCGGGTCGTGGTCATGGAGCGCCCTTGGGTCCGGGCCACTGGCTCTGGACGGACGGCTGCCATGGTGTAGCTGGCTGAGGCGCGCCCTTGGGGGGCGAACCAACAGCACCTGCGAGGACGTGGGGTGAACCGCCCGTCGCCCCGCTTGTGCAGCTGGCCGCCCTCGCTCGACTGCAAGTCGATCGGTTTCCATGCGCAAGATCAAGCGACGATCCGGTCGAGTCGCGTCATCGGCTGCGACTGCCCGGACGGCGTCGCTCAAGCGCTCGCGGCGGCGTACAGGGGGGATGTGGCGGGGGCGGTCGCACTGG
>NZ_JBIWFO010000053.1:0-8106 GCF_044763125.1 Streptomyces sp. NPDC096310
CCCCAGCACGACGCCTCGTACGACTAGGTTCACTGGCGAGGAAGGCGAAACGACTGGGTTCGCTGTCAAACGCCCCGATTGGATGACAGCGGACAGTTGCGGCGGCATCTGGTGATCGACAAGGTTCTGGATGTTCACGAGAAATAGCGTCAGTGCGTGGGGGACGGCCTGGCCGACAAGATCAGGGACTCATGTCGGCCTGGTGCACCGAGCACGTAGGCTCCCAAAGTTATGAAGATATTGATCTCTGTTGACATGGAGGGCATCTCGGGGATCGTGCATCCCACCGAGACGAACCCGGACGGCTACGACTACGCGCGTGGCCGGGCGTTGATGACAGCTGAGGCGAACGCTGTGATCGCCGGTGTCCTGGACGCCGAACCCACGGCCGAGGTGCGGGTCGCCGATGCACACGGCCCTTTCCGGAACCTGCTGCCCGAAAAACTCGACCGCCGGGCGCACTTGGTCCGTGGCAAGCCGCGGCCTCTGGGCATGCTCGGCGGACTCGACGAACAGACCGACGCGGTCCTGCTCGTCGGCTACCACGCCCGCGCCGGCGGCGGACCGGCCATACTGGCACACACGATGAACGACGGCATCCTCGACGTGCGCGTGGCCGGACGTTCCATGGGCGAGATCGGCCTCAACGCCGCCATGGCCGGACATCTGGACGTACCGGTCGTGCTGCTCAGCGGCGACGACAGCGCCTGCGCCGAACTGCAGGATCTGCTCCCGTCCGCAGTCACCGTTGCGGTCAAGCAAGCCCTTGGTCAGGGCGCTGCCATCGCCCTGCACCCCGAAGAAGCGCGAGAGCGGCTGCGCCATGCGGCCGCCGAAGCCATCACGCGGCGCGCCCAGGTTTCACCGCTTTCCCTCGCCGGACCGCTCGACGTCGAAGTCGACCTTTACGCGCCGTTCATGGTCGATCTGGCGACACTCGCGCCGGGGGTCTCACGCGGTGAAGATGGCCGGACAGTCACCTTCACCGCGGCCGACTTTGGCGACGCCTACCGGCTAGTCCTACTACTCGCGCAGCTCGCCACTATCAAACCTGGCTAGGGTTCAGCCGGCCTTGGACGGCTCTTCGGTGCGTGCTCGGGTGCTGGCGAGGCGGTAGGAGTCGGTGCCGGTCTCGATGATGGTGCCGTTGAAGGTGAGGCGGTCGACGATGGCCGCGCAGAGGCGGGGGTCGGTGAAGGTCTTGGTCCAGCCATCTGGGGCTGGCACTTGTTCCCTCACAAGGGTTGCGCCTGTCACCTGGCCGTATCCCGTCCCTGCGGTTCTCGTTGGTTCTCGTGGCGGCACGCTGGTTTTCAAGGTGCTGCCTTGACTGTTCAGGTGCGAGGAAGGTGTGCCGGTGGCCGAGGCGAGACTGCAGGTCATCGCAGGCGGGGCCGTCCCGCAGGAGCCGCTGACCACGGACCCGTGGCAGTTCCAGACCATGTGCGTCGACGCGTTCGTCGCCTCGTGGAGGGCCCGCGGGTTCAGCCCGGTGACCATCGACAACGACATCGGCCTGCTGGAGCGGACACTCACCGCGCTGGGACGGCCTGCATGGGAAGTCACGCCCGAGGACATCGACCGGGTGGTCGGTGATCTCGCGGTGAAGGGCCGGGCGACGTCGACCCGCCGCGAGTACGTGCAGATCTTCAAGGGCTTCCACCGGTTCCTGCAGGCCCGCAAGGCGGTCGAGATCGAGGCCGCATTCGGTGTCCGTCTGGTCTGCCCGGTCGACGAGTTCAACGCCTCCCGCCATGTCGGTGACGACTCTGCGGCCTTGCTGCCGCCGACACCAGAGCGGGTGGACGAGTTCTTCTCCTTCATGAAACAGAGGATCGCGACCGCGAGGAAGCACGGACCCGCAGCGAGGGACTATGCGATGTTCCGGACGCTGTATCACGCCGGCCTCCGCTCGGAGAAGGCATCGCTGCTGGAGAAGCCGGACCTGCACTTCACCCGAGGCCCGTTCGGCAAGCTCCACGTCCGCTTCGGCAAGGGAGCCCACACGTCCGGCCCGCGGCCTCGGTGGGTGCCCATGCTCGACGGCTTGGACTTGGTGCTGCGGTGGTTCCTGGAGGACGTGCGGCCCAGGTTCCCCGACTCGCCGGTGCTCTTCGCCGACGAGTCCGGCGGCAGCCTGCATCGCGGGACCATCCGCAACCGGCTCCGCTATCTGATGGAACTCGAAGGACGTCCGGCATCCGAGCGGTTCAGCCCGCATGCCCTGCGATGAGCTTGCGCGACGCACAACTACGAGCGTGGCGTCGATCTCGTCGCGATCCAGCAGATGCTCGGTCACTGGACCGTCAGCTCGACCATGCGGTATGTCCGGCCCTCCGCGACCTTCATCGAAGACGCCTATCAACGCGCGGTCGCCAGCACTCTGGCCGAGCTGACCGGGAAGGACACTACGGCATGAAGATCCAATGGCGGCTGCGGATGGCTGCCGCCCAGCGCGAGGTGTGGACCGGGACGGAATTGCGGCGGCTGCTGGCCGAGAAGGCCGGCCTGGAACTGTCCTCGGCTTCGGTGTCGGCGCTGTTCACCAAGGAACCCTCTCAAGTGAAGATGACCACGCTGGCCGCGTTGTGCACCGCGCTGGAGTGCACTCCCAACGACCTGATCGAGGTCGACACCACCCCGGTTGAACGGCCCCTCGCACCTCCCCGTCCAGTCCTTGACCTGCCGCAGGCCGTCTCCGCCAGGGGCCGGTCGTTGCCGCCTTTGTGACCGGCGGGCTGCGATGGGCAAGAAGCAACGAGACTGTGTCACCTGCGGTGCCCCCGTCGGATACCTCGACCGCCAGCACTGCTGCCGGTGCTGGCGCCGGCTGAACGAGCAGTCAGCCAGGGCGGTTTGCCCTGGCTGCGGCCGCGACCGCGTCCTGCAGCAGGACACGGGCCGGTGCATCATCTGCTCACGCGTCTGCGAGGAATGCGGCCACCCCGTCCGGTCATCGCAGAACCGTCTGTGCCGCGACTGCCGGCGCGCGGCCGAACAGCGGGCGGCCCAGGAGACGTGTCCGCGCTGCCACCGGCCCGGCTATCTGCGGGAGGCGACCGGCTGGTGCGGCCACTGTTCACGGCCCCGGCAGGAGAAGCAGCGTCCGAGGACCTGCCGCGAGTGCGGCCAGGTGCGGCGGCATGCGGGACTGGGGCTGTGCTCGGCCTGCTGGCAAAAGCACCCTGGCCGCCCCTTCATCCGTGGGGAACACCTCCGCGACCGGCTCGCCGATCCACCCTCCTGGCTGGGGGACTTCGTCGCTCATGTCGCCGCCCGGCACTGCATCGCCAGAGCCTGCGGCTTCGTCACCGACCTCGGCCGACTCCTGCAAGACGGGCACTCCACCTCACCCCAGGCCCTGCTGGAAAGGTCCCGCAGGCCCGGCCGGTCGATGGGCTCCTTCGCCCGCGCACTCGAGGACTTCTTCACCCTCCACCACCTGGCACTGCCCACTGACCAGGCCGAACGGCTCGCCGCCGGCCGACGACAACGACGCATCGAGGCCGTCCCCGAACCGCTGCGGCAAGCCGTCGCCGCCTTCAACACCTCCCGGATGCGGGCCCAGGACCGAGCCCGCCGAGCGGGCACCCGTCCTCGCAGCAATCACACCCTGGAGACAGCCCTGGCCACTCTGCGTGACCTGGCCCTCTTCCTGGTCGACGAACGGGACAGACAAGGACGCGTGGGCCCTCGTCGACGTGCACGACGTCGAAGCCTTCCTGTCCACCCTGCCCAAGGGACGCAAGCGGCGGCTGGCCGTGCTGCGGCAGTTCTTCCGTTTCGCGCGGTCCCAGAAGATGCTGCTGGTCGACCCCACCCGCGAGCTGGTCGCGAAGGCGAGAAACGGCTTCCGCGGCCAGACGCTCGCCCTCGACCAGCAGCGCGAGCTGTTCAGGCGGTGGACAACCGACAAGCACCTGCACCCGCATGAAGCGGTGATGGGCATGCTCGCTCTGCTGCATGGCGCCTCCAGCTCCGAGATGCGGATGATGAAGACCGACGACATCGACCAGCAGGCCCATACTGTCCGGCTCGGGAAGCGGCCCCATCCCGTCCCCCTGGACCCCGCCTCCTGGACAGTGCTGCAGCGATGCCGGGCCCACCGGGTGGCATGGCGGACGGACAACCCGCACGTCATGGTCACCAAAGGAACCAAGGCCGGGCGGAGCCCGGCCTCAACTGCCTATCTCTCACACGTCTTTGACGACTGCGGCTTCCCACCCCGCATGATCCGCAGCACCCGGCTCGTCGACCTGGTGAACACCATGGACCCCAAGCTCGTCGCCACAGCCTTCGGCATGGACCCGCAAGCCACCCTGATCTACCTCGCCGACCATGTCGACCCCGGGCGCCTGCCCGATCACTGAGCGTCAGAGAATCCACTGGTCAGCAGTCTCGCCATGCCCCAGACTCGGATGTGTGCGAGGAGCCCTCGGCGATCGGGACAGGGAACCCGCGACCGAAGGAAGGTAACGAGGATGGCCCCCCTGCGACTCGTCTGGGTCCTGCCCGGACGTGGTTGGGCCGACTGCATCGTCAGCGACCACCAGGCGGAAGCCGAAGTCACGGCCTCCTATATCACCACTGCCCCCGAAGATCTCTTGACCGCAGTAGCACGTCTGATCATCGGCGAGACCGAATGCCGAGCGCAGTTCGAAGCCGAGCCCACCGCCTTCCGATGGATCTTCTACCGTGAAGGCACCAACGTGTGGATCCGCCTGCTGGAGCTGGCCCACGGTAGTGCCCACGACAACACTGGGGCCGAGATCTGGTCCACCCAGCAGAGCATCGACGTCGTTGCCCGAGCAGTGATCCGGTGCTTCGACGAGGTCGTGAGGGAGTACGGCGAGAGCGCATACCGCGGCAAGTGGGGTGAGCATTTCCCCCGCGCCGAGCTCGAAGCCCTCAGGACCGCGTGGCGCGAACATCGAGGCGACTGGGCAGCCTCCTCGACACCATCGAACCCGTGAAGTTTCGGCAGCACCTGGCACGGGTTCGCCGGAACATGTGCGCTTTGCCGAAGGATTCGTTGGAGGCGATGGCGACGCTGTTCTTCTCTTCGCGTTCGGTCAGGACCTGGAAGAGGAGTTCGGCGCCGTGGCGGTCGAGTTCCATGTAGCCGAGTTCATCGATCTATGCGGATATCGGCATAGATCGACCTATGCCGAGACCGCGACTATGCCGAGGCCGTGTGCATAGCTCCGCTCCTTCGTGGGGTTTCGGCTGTTCAGGGCTCTGCATAGTTTCCGTGCCGGGCAGCCTCGTGGCCGTGGGGGCAGGGTGCTTCCGCGAGGAGGTGGCGATGCCGTTCGGAAGTACGCGTCGGAAGGCGGGTGCTCTGGCACCGCAGGTCGAGGGCTACCGGGCATGGCTGGCGGAGCGCGGGTACACAACCTTGACCGCCAGGAACATGCTGAATGATCTGGGGCAGGTCGGCTTGTGGCTTTTGAGACAGGGCCTCGATGCCGCTGACCTGGACGAGGGACGGCTGAATCAGCACCTTGCCGACCTGCGGCGAGGGGGTCGTCGGCGGGTGGCCGGGCCGCGCGGCTTGGTCCCGCTGCTGACGTTCCTGCGTGAGGCCGGGGTGGTGCCCGCGCCGCAGGTGCCACCGTCGCCGGCGGATGTTCTGCTGGAGCGGTACCGGTGCTGGATGGAGTCCGAGCGTGGCCTGTCGGCGTCGACGATGCTGCGCTATGGGAACACCGCCCGGCGTTTCCTGTCCGAACAAGCGGTAGCCGACGGCCAGTTCAGGCCGGACAGTCTGACCGGGGCGGACTTGAACGCGTTCCTGCTGCGGGAGTGTGCCAGGGTCTCGGCGGGCTCGGCGAAGGGGCGGGTCGCCGAACTGCGGTCGCTGATGAGGTTTCTTCACCTGTACGGCGTCACCCCGATGAAGCTCGGCGGCGCAGTGCCCCCAGTGGGCGGCTGGCGCTTCGCTGCCGTACCGCCGACGATGGCGGTGGGCGACGTTCAGCGGCTGCTGGACCATACTCCGCGCCACGGGACGGTCGGCATCCGCGACTACGCGATCTTGATGCTGGTGGCCAGGCTCGGACTGCGCTCGATCGAGGTGGCCCGGCTGCTGCTGGATGACATCGACTGGCGCTGCGGCGAGATCGTCGTTCGCGGCAAGGGACACCGTGAGGACCGGCTCCCGCTCCCGGCCGATGTCGGCGAGGCCCTGATCGTTTACGTGACCGGCCCAAGGCCTCGCCTGGATGCCCGCCACGTCTTCCTGACCTGTAAGGCTCCGCATGGTCCGATCCGGGCGGATCTGGTCGGCGACGTGGTGGAACGAGCCTGCCGGCGGGCCGGTACGCGCAAGGTCGGGCCGCACCGGCTGCGTCATGCCCTGGCCGCCGACATGCTCCGACAGGGCGCCGGGCTCACGGCCATCGGACAGGTGCTCCGGCACCAGGACCTGGCGACCACCGCGCTCTACGCGAAGGTCGACTTCATCGCCCTGCGCGCGGTCGCCCAGCCCTGGCCCGGGACGGAGGCGGCATGACCGATCTCCGTCAGGCGGTCGGCGACTACCTGCGGCTTCGCCGTTCGCTGGGGCACCAGATGACCGAAGCGGCCTATCTGCTGCCGGACTTCGTGAGCTTCATGGACGACCGCGGCGAACAGACCGTCACCATCGCGGCCGCGCTGGCCTGGATGAAGACCCGCGAGCCCGAAGTGGTCACGACGGTCAGCCCTCGACGGATCACCGCCGTCCGCGGGTTCGCCCGCTACCTGAGCGGGATCGACCCGGCGACCGAGGTGCCGCCACTGGGGCTGGTGCCCTACAACCGACGCCGCGGGCAGATCTTCCTCTACTCCGACGCCGACATCGCGGCGATCATGACGGCGGCCAAGCAGACGATTCCCCAGCCGCTGCGGGCCGCGACCTATCACACGCTGATCGGGCTGCTGGCGGCGTCCGGCCTGCGCATCGGCGAGGCCATCAAACTGGACCGCGACGATGTTGACTGGACCGAGGGCGTCCTGCACATCCGCGAGTCCAAGTTCGGCAAGTGCCGCCTGGTCCCGCTGCAGGACAGCACCACGAACGCGCTGCGCGAGTACGACAGGCTGCGCGACGACCTGATGCCCAGGGTCAAGGACCCCGCGTTCTTCATCTCCCTCACCGCGAAGCGGCTGATCTACGCCTGCGTGCATCCGGTGTTCCGGGTCCTGGTCGACACCGCCGGCGTCGGCCCCGATGCCCCGCACAGGCCACGGCTGCACGAGCCGCGGCACACCTTCGCCGTTCGAACCCTGCTGCACTGGTATCGCACCGAGGACAACATCCAGGCGAAGATCCCGTCACTGTCGACCTATATGGGACACCGTGAACCGGCCTGCACCTACTGGTACTTGTCGGCGGCCCCGGAACTGCTCGCCCTGGCCGCCGCGCGCCGCGACGGCGTCCGGAAGGCGGCCCGCCCGTGACCCTGATCGCACCCACCCTGCAGGCGTTCTTCACCGAACGGCTCGGCCGCCAGCGTCAGGCCAGCCCTCGCACCATCGCCGCTTACCGCGACGCGCTCCGCCTCCTGCTCGGCTTCGTCCAGCAGCAGACTGGCACCGCCCCGGCGAAGCTGGACTGGAACGACCTGAACGCGGACGTGATCTCCGCGTTCCTCAACCACCTGGAGGACGAGCGCGGCAACAGCACCCGGACCCGCAACGTCCGCCTGACCGCGATCCGGTCCCTGTTCTCCTACGCCGCCCTCCAGCACCCCGAACACGCCCTGCTCATCCAGCGGGTCCTGGACATCCCACCCAAGCGGTTCGACAAGAGGACCGTCACGTTCCTGACCGGCCCGGAGGTCGACGCCCTGCTGGCGGCACCGGATCCGAAACGCTGGGAGGGACGACGGGACAAGGCCATGCTGGCCCTGGCCGTCCAGACCGGCCTGCGCGTCACCGAACTCACCAGCCTGAACTGCGACGACATCACCCTGGGCGACGGCGCCGCTGTCCGCTGCGAGGGAAAGGGACGCAAACAGCGCACCGTCCCCCTAGTACTGCAACCGTGCTTGTAGTGACGGTGTGACGTCGTGGTCGTTGTGCTTGTCATGGGTGGGGACCTCGGGATCAGTGACGTGCGGC
>NZ_JBIWFO010000054.1:0-6864 GCF_044763125.1 Streptomyces sp. NPDC096310
CTACGAACGCAAGGCCGACCACTTTCTGGCCTTCACCAGCATCGCCTGCACCCTCATCTGCTACCGCAGACTCACCAAATGAGATGACTTCTAAGGAGCGGCGGGCGCGCCCCGGGGTGTCAAGGTCCGCTCCTCCACGACCACCAGCTCCGCGGTCGCCCGCCCGTCACCGGTCCGCCCGGCGTGGGCCCGCTCCAGGGTGAGTCCGGCCGCACGGCCACGCAGTGTGAGCGTCATGAGCTGATTCCCGAACCACGGCCCGCCCGTTCTGCGCCAGGAGACCCCCGGGGTCGCGACCCGGCCGTGCCGGGCCAGCGCGCGCCCCAGCCACCGTCCCGCACCGCTCCAGCCGAAGCGGAAGCCGAGCCGCATGACGGCGGGGACGGAGTTGTGCACGGGGGAGCAGGTGAGCTGTACGACCCGAGGGCCCGGCCCCGTGCCGCCCGGCCATGACGGCTCGGCGACGTAGGCGTGGTGCACATCGCCCGACAGCACACACACGGTGGCCGGCGCCGCCGCCCCGTCGCCCACCTCCGCGATCAGCGCGGCCAGCTCCTCGAAGGAGTCGGGGAAGGCCGCCCAGTGCTCCAGATCCGCCGCCCTGCGCAGCCGTTCGCCGAAGCGCGCCCAGCGCGGCCCGCGTTCGCCCCCGCAGAGCGAGGCGTCCCAGGACTCCAGGTCATGGATGAAGGGCGGCAGCAGCCAGGGGAGCGAGGTGCCGATCAGGAGATGGTCGTACGCGTCCCGGTCGGCCAGCGCCTGCTCCCGTACCCACCGCGCCTCGTCCTCGTCCAGCATCGCGCGCCGCCGCTCGTCCAGGACCCGGGCGGCGCGCGAGTCGACCATCAGCAGCCGGGTGCGCCCGAAGTCGCGCCGGTAGCTCCAGCGCACGCCCGCCGGGTCACGGTCCGCCTCGGCGGCGAACGCCCGCAGCGGCTCGGTGGCGTCGGGCGCGGCGCGAACGGTCGCGTACAGCTCGTCGGCCGCGAGTTCGGCGGGGGAGAGGTTGCCGAGGTGCTGATAGACCCAGTACGACATCAGCCCGCCGAGCACCCGCTCCTGCCACCACGGCAGCGCCCGCATGTCGGCGAGCCAGGAGGCGCTGGTGTTCCAGTCGTCGATCAGGTCATGGTCGTCGAAGATCATGCAACTGGGCACGGTGGAGAGCAGCCACCGTACGTCCGGGTCCGTCCAGGACTCGTCGTAGAGGTGGGTGTACTCCTCGTAGTCCGCGACCTCCGCGCCCGGCGCCTCGCTCAGGTCCCGGCGCGCGGCCAGTCTGCGCCGCGTCGCCGGGGAGGTCTCGTCCGCGTACACCTGGTCGCCCAGGAGCAGCAGCACGTCGGGGCGGGGTGCGGCGGGGTCGGCGGCGAGGCGGGCGGCCAGGGTGTCGAGCGCGTCGGGGCCGACCGGGTCGGGCTCGCCGTGCGGGGGCGACGCCCAGCGGCAGGAGCCGAAGGCGACCCGCAGTTCGGGCGGGTCTCCGGCCCCGGGAGGCGCCGGGGTGCGGATCGTGCTCGGCGGGAAGCGGCCGTCGACGGGCGGCCACACGCACGCTCCGTCGAGCAGCACCTCGTACGGGGTGGCGGTGCCGGGGGTGAGGCCGGTCACCAGGATCAACGCGTAGTGGTGGCCGGCCACATGGAAGGTACGGGAGGCGCCGCCCGCACCGTCGGCGCACCGGACCTCGGCGGTGGCCGGGCGGTCCGCCTCGACCCAGACGGTCGCCGTTCCGGCGCCCTCCCCGTCGACGTACCGCAGCAGGGGTCCCACGCGCAGACCGGTCATCTGTGTCCTCTCCGGTGTCCTTGCCCGTCCTCCGTCGTCCCGTACGGTACGGAAGTCCTGTGCGGGACGACGGAGGGGGTGGGGGGGGAGAGGCGGGGCGTCGGTGGTGGGTCAGCAGCCGCTCAGGGCGCTGGTGAGCGCGGT
This sequence comes from Streptomyces sp. NPDC096310, assembly GCF_044763125.1. NCBI lineage: Bacteria > Bacillati > Actinomycetota > Actinomycetes > Kitasatosporales > Streptomycetaceae > Streptomyces > Streptomyces sp. NPDC096310. The sequence goes on from NZ_JBIWFO010000054.1 coordinate 1,933, forward strand.
CTTCTCGGCGGAGTCCACCTTGAGGTTGTAGTAGTACTTCACCTGCACCCAGGCGCGGACGTAGGTGCACTTGTACGAGGCCAGCGGCGGCATCCAGTTGGCCGGGTCCTTGTCGCCCTTGGACTGGTTGACGTTGTCCGTGACGGCGATGAGCTGCGGGCGGGTCAGGTCGTTGGCGAACGCCTGGCGCTGCGCGGTGGTCCAACCGCTGGCGCCCGACTTCCACGCCTCGGAGAGCGGGACCATGTGGTCGATGTCGACGTCGGAGGCGGCGGACCAGGTGGCGCCGTCGTACGGGGAGAACCACTTGCCGCTGGTGGCGGCGCAGGAGGAGTCCTGGACCACGTTCGTGCCGTCGCGCTTGAGGACGACCTCGCGGGTGTTGCAGGCGCCGGACTGGGTGATCCAGTGCGGGAACAGGTCGCGGCTGTAACCGCTGGAGGAACCTTCCGCCTGGACGGTGAGGCTGCCGAGGTAGGTACGGGCCGTGGCGGCGCTGACGGGTGTGGGCATGGCGGCCTGCGCCGCGGGGGCGGTGAGCAGGGTGGTGGCGGTGGCGATGGCGGCGGTCGCCGAGAGAACGGCGAAGCGGCGCATTCGACGCGCGTAGACACCAGACATGGGAACTCCCTTGAAGTGGGGGGAACCTGCGGAACCTGACGTGAGGCCGTGGTGCGGAGCTGAAGAGCTGAGGGGGCTCGGCCGGTGAGCCCGGTCGCCATCGTTGCCTCGGCGGGTTTCCGGAAGGTGGGCTTCAGGTAACAGAGTGGCGACATGGACACGTCACATCAAGGGGTTGGTGGGTTCTGGTTGTTTCTGACGGGAAAACAATTCGGGCTTACGTGGGCAAAGTTGACTTAGGTGGCGGCTAGGATGGGCACGTGCTGCTGCGGGTCGATATCACGTTCGGAGTCGTGCTCGGCCTGCTGCTGATCGCCGCGGTGGCCGTGGCCGGACTCTCCCGTCTCGGGCGGGGCCGCGAGATCGCCGTCGCCGGGGTACGGGCCACGCTGCAGCTCGGCGCGGTCTCCCTGGTGATCGGCTCGGTGATCGGCTCCGTACCGCCGCTGCTCGGCTTCATCGCGCTGATGTACGCCGTCGCCGTACGGACCGCCGGGCGGCGCGTCACCGCGAACAGGACCTGGTGGTGGGCCGCCCTGCCGATCGGGGCCGGAGTGGCGCCCGTGATGACGGTCCTGCTGCTGACCGGCGTCGTACCGGCCAAGGGCATCGCGGTGATCCCCACGACGGGCATCCTCATCGGCGGCGCGCTCACCGCGACGGTCCTGGGCGGGCGCCGGGCACTCGACGAACTCCACGCGCGGCGCGGCGAGGTCGAGGCGGGCATGGCGCTCGGGCTGCTCGACCGCGAGGCGCGCATGGAGGTGGCGCGGCCGGCCGCGTCGGACGCGCTGCTGCCGGGGCTCGACCAGACGCGGACGGTGGGGCTCGTCACGCTGCCGGGAGCGTTCGTGGGGATGCTGCTGGGCGGCGCGTCACCGGTGCTGGCGGGGGCGGTTCAGCTCTTCGTGCTGGTCGCGCTGATGGCGGTGCAGGCGGTGGCGGTGAGCGTGGTGCTGGAACTGGTGGCGCGGGGGCGGCTGAATCGGGACGTGTGACGTCGTGTGGCCAGGCCTCCGGGTCCGCTACTTCTTCGCGGAGACCTCACGGGTGCGTTCGAGGAGGTGCCGGGCGGCCGGGTTCGACCGGTAGGGAGCGAGCAGGGTCGGGATTTTCGCCACCTGCTGGTCGATGCGCCCGGAGTGGATGGCCGGGTAGGCGTCCAGTACTTTTCCCCATGTGGTGCAAGCCGCTTCCAGGTGGCCCATTTGCAGCTGTCGCTCGGCAAGCAGGGAACTGAAAATCAAACCAGATCTCTGCTTGTCGCTGGAGTCTCGCAAACGGAAATGGTCGTGCAGGGATTCAACGCTTCCCTTCACATCGCCCATTGCGTGCCGGACCTCCGACGTGGAGTAAGCCAACGTGGCCGAGCTGAAACCTCCGAAGGTTCCCAGTTGGCTCTCTGCTTGGTTCACCGCGCGTTCCGCTTCGCGGATGCTGTTCAGCGCGTTCGTACGCTCCCCGGCCAGGGCGTACGCGTGCGCCTGCTGGCCCGCCATGAACGCGCGCATGCGGGGGCCCGACTCGGGGGAGGCTTCGGCGGCCGCGTTCGCGAGCCGTACGGCCGGCGTGCCGTGGCCGAGGTTCGCGGCCTGGACCGACATGCCGCGCAGGACATGGCAGTAGGTCAAATGATCGCCGCTGGCGCCCGCGAGCTCCAGGCTCTTGACGTAGTACTTCTGGGCGAGACCGTGCAGTCCCTCATCCACCGCCATCCATCCCGTGAGGTAACACAGGAAGGACGCGGTGGACATCATCGATTTTCGGGTCTCTTCGGATGCGCTCGCCTTCAGGTAAGGCGCGACGGTGTTGACCAGAAAGGCGGAAGCCATGGGGCGGGCATAACGGCCCCCGAATTCGTCGTCAAGGTCCGAGAGGCGGTCGGTCATGGCCGATACCGCCTGAACCTCGGACCGGCCGATGCGCCTCTGGGGGTCGGTCTGGATGGATTCCAGACGGCCGACCACTTCGGGCCAGCCAGGAACGGTGAGCGCCACGGAGAACAGCCCCGCGCCGAGTACGCCACGGCGGTTCGGGTCCATCTCTTGCCTCCCGAGGTCGACCAGCTCTTCCACGGTACTGGGCCGAGTCGCCAACTGGCCGGACGGCGGCGCGAATCCCGCTTCGGCGTAGGTGACCGGGCGGCGGAGCCGCCGGGAGAACGCCTCAAGGACGAGGAACCGTACGCCCTCCCTCGGCATGTGGCCCTGGAGCCATTGATGGGCCGACGGGGCGCGGTACTTGAGCGGTTGCCCCTGCTCGGTGCCCAGACGGTTGACCGCTTGCGCGACCTGCCGCAGCGTCCATCCGCTCTCGCGGTACAGCCGCTCCAGCCCCGTGTTCGGTTCGGGGGTCGTCACTGGCCTGGCTCGCTTTCCGTCGGCTGCTCTTGACGCTCTTAACGCTCGCTTCGTCCGCAACGGTACCGCCGTGTGTGACCGAACGGTTGCCTAGTGCGACAAGGTCCATCGTGACGGTACGCAGAGGGAGCAGCCGATGGCGGATCAGGCGCCTTTGGACACCAGGGCCGCGGAGTTGGCCGCGAGCGTCGATGCCCGGTTCTTCCACCGGTTACTGCCCGACGAGGTGCCCCGGATCTACGCCGAGCCGACGCGTGCTCTCCTGGTCGCCGTGCTCGCCGAACTTGAACGGCTGGGCCATGACGCCGATTGAGCGACGGCGGCTGGGTATTTCGCCGGCCGAGCCGTATCCCCCGGTCGACCTCGCCCCCGTACCTGACTGTGATGTGTGTGCCTGGTGGGACAAGCGCCGGGACAACGCCCGGCGGGGGATCGGTGCGACCACCGCGATGGACTGTGCCCGGCAGATCGCTGCGCATCCGCACCGTCGGGCGGGGGACTCCAGGTGAACCCCGAACTTCGCGTCTCCATGGCCGTGTTCGATCCCAAGACCGATATGCCCGGCGTGATCACGGCGTTCAGCGGAAATCTGGTGCGTCTCGCCCGCCCCTCGGGCCGGATCTGGTACGCCACACGGATCTCGGTTCGCCCGGCCACGGCGTGGGAGCGACGGCAGTTGCGGGCGCTCGCCGATCACCACCGGAAACAGCTCGGGCGCACAAGCGGGCGCACCCCTTGGTGACCCGGGCGAGGCACAACCGACCGGACGAGGGCCGGACTACGTGGGGCGAGCCACCTACCCCGACATACGAACCATCCAAGATGGGGGACGACACCATGACCGACACCGCACAGCACAGCTCCCGTACGAACGCCAGGGTGACGAGTCCGCTCCGAAGCCGACCGGCCGTCCGTAACCTGTTGGAAGGGCAGACACTCACTCCCGCCGATCTGTCCATGGTGCTGCTCGTCACCGAGGAGCCCGCCGACCGTCCCATGCCCACGGTCACGGTGGCTGGTATTCCGGCCGTGATGCGTGAGTGTGCTGCCCTCGGTATCCGGTCCGTGAAGCTGTTCGCGGAGTCCGCCGCGCGGGACGCCACTGGGGCGAGCTCGCTCGCCCCCGACGCTCTCATGTCCCGCGCAATCCGCGCCTGCAAGGACGCGGAACCGTCGCTCGCGGTCATGACGGAAACGTGCCTGTGCTCGTACACCACGGAGGGCACCTGCTATCTCACTGATAAGCACGGGAGTCCGGCCGTGGCCGCAACGATCCGCGTAACGGCTTCGCAAGCCGTAATGCACGCGGAAGCGGGAGCGGACATCGTGGGGCCCGCGTCGATGCTGATCGGCACGACCGGGGGCGTTCGTCGTGCGCTGGACGACGCGGGACACGAGGGGGTGTCCGTCATGCCCCACGTGATCTTCTGGTCTCACCTGTACGACGGGTTCCGGCTTACGATGGGGGCGACTCCCAAAACGGGTCTCAACCGGGAATTCCAGATCAACCCGGCCCGCGCCGACCAGTTCGTTGACACCGCCTTACGCATGGAGGCGGACGGGGCCGACATGATCCTGCTGGAGCCCGCGCAGTTCACGGCCGATGTCCTCGCCACACTCCGCGGAATGACTCGCGCGCCCCTCTTCCCGTTCTCGGTCTCCGGTGAGTACAAGGCGCTCACCCGTGCGGACACTGCGTCGGGACAGCGGGATGTCCGCCTCTTGGTCGAGCTGTTCACGATGCTGAAACGCGCCGGAGCATCCGCGAGCATCACGTACGCGGCCCTCGATATCGCCCGGCAGTTCTAGGGCCTCTCGTTTGGATCTTGCTGGGCTCGCCAGGATCCAAACGAAAGGCCCTAGTACTCCAGTGCGGTTTCGTGATCTATCCAGCGGGTTCGTCGGCGGACCGCCGTTTGTAGTGGCTGCGTCGGGCTGTTGCCTGGTGGCG
>NZ_JBIWFO010000055.1:0-4910 GCF_044763125.1 Streptomyces sp. NPDC096310
CGCACGCCTCCTGCCCTCACTCGCCCAAGTCCTGCACTGGTCCCACTGGCGGCGACGAGCACAACACCGAGCCCGCGTCAGCCACTACAAACGACGAGGCCACAGCCCCTGACTGAACCCTCGTCACTACAAGCACGGTTGCAGTACTAGCGGGCTCGTCCGCAGTGGCCGGAGCAGCGCTCGCCGCCGCCTACGCCCTGGGCATCCTCATCGACCGGGCAGCCGATACCGCCCTCACGCCGCACCGCCGTCGGCTGCGCACCCGCTTCTTCCCCTCCAACACCGCCTACGCCCAAGCACGCTTGCGCCTGGCCGACTTCCCGGTCTTGGCAGCCCGGGCGGACTACGCGCGCTCCCGCATGCGGATCTGCCGCGGATGGGCCCTTAACACCCTGGCCCTGGCCCTCACTGCGGTCCTGGCCATGCTGCGCTACTCCTTCGAGCACCGCCTGCTCATCCTCTGCCCGGTCGGTGAGTACGGGCCGTACCCGGAGAACCTGCGGGCGCACTTCGAGGGCGTCGTGTGGCGGTTCAGGAACGGTGCGAAATGGCGGGAGTTGCCCGAACGATTCGGACACTGGTCCACCGTTTACGGCCGGTTTCGGCAGTGGCGGGATGCTGGGGTGTTCACCGCGGTGTTCCAGGGCGCGATAGCCGAGGCGGCGAAGCGGGGCCTGGTGGACTTGTCGCTGGTCAGCGTGGACTCGACCACGGTCCGGGCCCATCATGATGCTGCCGGGATGATCGTGGAGCCCGAGATCCTGGACGCGTTGGAGAAGGCCGCCGCGGAAAAGGGGGCGCCAGCCAGGAACAAGACGGGCAACTGGACCCGGAGCGGGAAGAACGACGACGCGTGAGGCGTCGCCACAGGGCCCGACTCGCCGCTGCTGCCCTGGGACGTTCCCGTGGCGGACTGACCACCAAGACGCATCTGTCCTGTGTGCCGCAATGCCTGCCCCTCTCGCTCAAGCTCACTGCGGGGCAAGCCGGAGACAGTCCGCAGTTCATCCCCGTCCTTCACAAGATCCGCGTCCCCGGCCCGGTCGGTCGGCCCCGCACCCGGCCCGACGCAGTCGCGGGCGATAAGGCGTACTCGTCCCGCCAGAACCGCTCCCACCTGCGCAAACGTGGGATCAAAGCGGTCATCCCCGAGAAGAAGGATCAGGCCGCCCACCGCAAGAACCGCGGCTCACGCGGCGGACGGCCCGTCAGTTGGGACAAGCAGCTGTACAAGCTCCGCAACAGCGTCGAACGCACCATCAACAAGATCAAGGACTGGCGCGGTCTCGCTGTCCGCTACGACAAAAAGCCTGAAAGCTACCAGGCCGGACTCGAATTATGCGCCAGCCTCCTCTGGATCCGACACCTCGGATCACAGCCTTGATCACAACTCCACACAGGCCCTAGAAGATCTACCGCTGGGCTGCGTGTTCGCCGTTTTGCGGCCGCCGCGCATCCAGGGCGCGCGACGATGAACGGTGATGCCGGGAAATGAGCCTGTTGGAGGATGCCGTGGAGAAAGTCGTGATCGGCGCTGACCATGTGCACACTGCGGCCACGGTCCGCCGTCGGCAGCGCACGTTCGTGCCGCCGTCCGAGTTGCACTCGCACCTCGCGACCAAGGACGACACCGCTCTGCTGGACCAGCTGTTCTACGCGACGGTGGACGAATGCCCTGATCCCAACTGCCGCCCGCTCCTCCTCGACCGCGTCGCGGCCGATGCGACCGCGACGCGCAAGCTGGTCAACTGGGCCTGCAATATCGCCTCCGAGATGTACGGCGGGCTTCCCGCGGAGCTGGTGGACGAAGACGAGGCGGCGACAACCGTCTTCCACCCCTCACCCCTCTTCTGCCGACTCGCCGCGGAATACCACAATCCCGGGTCGGCCTTCGATACCGTGTATGCCACGTATGAAACCGCTCAGCGCCGTCAGGTGGCAGACAATGCTGTCGCTCTGGTCGACGGATTCCAGGTGTGGTGGACCGACTTCCTCTACCAGTGACACCCGCCCGCCCCACTCCTGCGAACCTTCCGCAAATGCTCCCGAGGACCCACCTGATGGCCATCGACCCCAGCTCTGTCGTCCCGGACACCTGCACTCCCGGGGCCAGCACCTTCGCGTCTGTCCGCCGTACGCTGCGCTCCGATCAGCAGGCGGCGGTGGACAGCGGGGTACGCGGTCTGAGGAAGCCCGGGAGTCGCGGGCACATGGTCTCCGCGTGCGGAACGGGCAAGACATTGATCGCGCTGCGGACGGCCGAGGCTCTCGGCATCCAGTTCCTGCTGGTGGTAGTGCCCTCCAGGGATCTGATCGCGCAGTGGGCGGCAGCGGCCCGCACAGACGGCAGGACCGAGTCGTTGATGGCGGTGTCGTCGCTCAACGCGGACAGGCATCCCGTGTTGGCCGAGGCAGGCGCGAGCAGTACGGGGTCGGGGGAGTACCTGGCGTACTGGTTGGCCCAGCGTGCCAAGAAGGACGCGCCGGCGACCGTGTTCGTGACCCTCGACTCGCTTCGGCGGATCGAGGAGATCCAGCACTCCGCCTTCCCGGCTCCGGTCTTCGATCTCGCGATCGTGGATGAGGCGCACCGTACCGCGGGCAGCTGGGACAAGGAGTGGACGGTGATCCACGACTCCTCCCGGATCCGCACGGAGCGCCGCCTGTATCTGACTGCGACGCCGTATGAGTGGGAGGCGCCGCGCCTGACTGAGGCCCCTGATGCCCGCCCGCGCCCGAAGCGCACCCCCCAAACCGCACCGGCGTGGGAGTCCCCGTCCCTGATCGCCTCGATGGACGATCCGAAGGTGTTCGGCCCTCGCCTGCACACCTACACCCACGCGGCTGCGATCGAGGACGGCGTCCTGGCCGACTACCAGCTCCTCGTCCCCACCATCACCGACACCGATCTGCGCACGCTCCTGACCGACCCCGACGGCGCGCACACCGGTTTCGCCCCGACCGCGCGCCGGACGACTGCTCTGCACCTGGCGGTCCTCAAAGCGATGACCGAGCACGACCTCAAGCATGTGATCGTCTACTTCCAGCAGGTCGCCGACGCCGCGGACTTCGCCCGCCAGTTCGGCCACACCCTGCGCACCCTCCCGCCTGAGCAGCGTCCCTCCTGGGCTGGCACCCTGTCCGTCTCGTCGATCAACGGTAACCACACACCTGATCAGCGCGCGAAACTCCTCGACCGCTTCGCGAAGGCCGACCGTGCTGTGATCACCAACGCTCAGGTCCTGTCCGAGGGGATCGACCTGCCGGCCGTCGACGCGATCGTCTTCGCCTCACGCACCGAGAGCGTGCGCCGGATCGTCCAGGCCCTGGGCCGCGCCCTGCGTAAACCCCCCACCGTCGACGTGAAGACCGCGAGCCTGGTCATCCCCGCCTACACCCCACCCGACTCCGACCCTACCGACCTCCTCGACACCCCCTACGAAGCCCTCTGGCTGATCACCGCAGCACTGCGCCACCACGACCAGACCATCGCCGCCCGCGCCCCGCGCAAGACCACCACGCACCGCCTGGACAGTGCCACGCACCGCCTGATCACCCGCCGGTTCCGCTTCGACTTCACCCTCGCCCCCCACGCGATCGCCAAAGCGATGGACCTGCTGGCCTGGCCCTCTACCGGCGCGGTGCTCTCCGCACCCCGCCGCGCTGGCCTGGCCGCCGCCACCCGCTACCACACAGAACACGGCCACCTGAAGGTTCCGGTCGACTACACCGACGCCTACGGCTACCGCCTGGGAGTCTTCATCGCAGGCCAGCGCACCGCCCACCGCCGAGGCACCCTGACTGCCGACTGGAGTGCTGAACTCGACGCACTCGGCATGATCTGGGACGAGCACGAAGCCGCCTTCGAGGGCAACATGACCCTCATCGAGGCCTCCCACGCCGAACACGGCCACCTCGCCATCCCTGCCCAGGATCCCGGCGGCCAGTTCCTCGTCGACCAACGCGGCCTCGCCCGCAAAGGCCAACTCCCAAAGCCCCGCCACACGCGTCTGACCGCCCTCGACCCCGACTGGCTCCTCCCGCACGGACCCGACTGGCACCGCAAATACCACCTCCTGGCCCGCCACCTCCAGACCGGACACGACCCCGCAACTCTGCGCCGCGACACCGTGATTGACGGCGTGAAAGCTGGCACCTGGCTGCACCGCCAACTCACCACCTGGAGCACTCTCGACGACGGCCAACGCCACCTCCTGGCCCGCCTCGGCCTCACCCCCAACCACATCACCCTGACCACGACGAAGACCACCACCCCCGCCACACCCAGCACTCCCAGAACCAGGAAACGCCGCTCCTTCGAACAGACAGCCACCCTGCTGCGCGCCTTCGTGGAACGGCACGGCCGTCCTCCTGGCGCCCGGGAGGAGATCGACGTTGACGGAGAGCGCGTGATGATCGGCCCCTGGCTCTGCAAGACCCGCACCGCCCAGAAGAACGGCCAACTCTCCGAGAACAGAAGCCAGTTGATCCAGAGCATCCTCCGCGAAGCCGACGTCGTTCCTCCGGAAGAGGAGCGCCCCGGATTCTCAGAGATCCCGTAACTTTTCTGCTCGCAATTCCACTAAGGAAGCACCCCGGAAGTGCTACTGTGGGGGCTCCAGCAGGGGAGACACTCAGGTTCGGAGGGAGCGTCCCTCGCCGCAGAGTACGACCCGTATCCGCGTGATTCCCGGTTCTGCAAACCCAACAGCCCTGACGCACCCTCACCGCTGCAGCCAGCCGCAGGAGTTCGCGGAGCGAACTCCGCCGAGAGACCGCGGAGCGGGATCTCAATCGGCCACGAAGTGGCCGGCTTACGTCACGGAGTGACGTAGTGTCAGCAATGCGGAGCATTGCGATGTATCCGTCGCGTAGCGACGGCGCGTCGTCTTCGCGGAGCGAAGCGCGCG
>NZ_JBIWFO010000056.1:0-4479 GCF_044763125.1 Streptomyces sp. NPDC096310
TGTCCTTCGACAATGAAGTTAGTCGAGTGCGGGTGCGTGACCTGGGTGGACTTGGTTGGTTGGCAAGGAAGACCCGCAGTGCGGGCATTGAGGTACTTGGTTCTGGACGTAGAGCCTGATGGTGCCGTAGGAGATCGAGGTCTCGTGCTCGTCCATGAGTTTCACCCAGATGTCCCTGGGGCGGCCGTGGCCGGATTCGATCATGGAGTCGATGAGGTGTTGGACGGGATCGATGGCGGTCGGCCGACGAGGCAGGGGTTTGCGGGGACGGGGTTCGAGGCCGTCGAGGGCGGCCCGGACAGTTCGCCAAGTGACGTTGTGCCGTCTGACCAGGGCTCTCGTCGAGAGTCCTTCCGTTTCGGCGTCGTGCCGAATCCGCCAGTAGAGCTCTTTCTTGTCGGTCTTCTTGGCAGGTGCGGGGCTCGGGCCTGGCTTGCGCCGACGGCGAGGGGGACTGGCATCGGCCAGGACTCGTTCCAGCAGTTCAGGAGGACGGCCGACCAGGACCGCGAGACGTTCGAGGCGGGGTTTCCCGAACCAGTTCGGCGAGCCGGTCAGGAAGCCGTGCAGGTAGCTGGGCTTGAGGTGGTTGGCGTGGGCCAGGCGTCGGATGTAGGAGTCGGTAGGTTCTCCGGAACGCGGCCTGACCTGGACGGGAAGCCGGTGCAGCCGCTGTTCCTGGGCCTCGGTCACCTGCGGGCCGTCTTCTTCAGCGGTGATGCCGTGGTTTCCGCGGCGTGATCCAGAGGGATCGCGTCGATCGATTCCTTCGTCACGCGTTCGGTGCCGCTGAGAATGGCGTCGATTGCGGCCCCGCGGACGGCGTGGGACAGGGCTCCGATCATGCCGTCGGTCCGGTTGTGGAGGTAACGGTCGAGTCTGACCAGGCTGCCGGGTGGGTGATCGTGCAGCAGCAGGGTGTCCTCCAGGGTGGCAACCAGCGCCTTCCACTCGGCTCCGTAAGGGAACGGACGGGTGGGCATGAGCGTGAACCGGCCCGCGATCTGGGCCCCGCGGGTTCCGGCCAGAAGCTCGCTGTTCTCGACGCCGATGCCCGCGTAGACGAACGTCGCGGGAATGCGCTCGGAGAAGTACTTCAGGGTGTCGGAGACCTCGGCGCCGGACCGGGTGACCTGCGAGATGTTGTGAATCTCGTCAACCAGGACCAGACCGGTGCGGGTGTCCGTGCAGACACCGACCACGGCCTCGATGATGTCGGTCATGTTCAGCCGGGACCGGATGGGCAGGCCCAGGAAACGGGCGAACTCGGCGGCGACCATGCGGGCGGTCGCGGCGGGTGGAACGGTGATGTAGAGCACCGGGATGCGGTCCGGGACGTTCGGATGACGTGCCCGGTCGAGGAGTTCGTGGGCCCGGCCGAGCTGGGTGATGGCGATGGTCTTGCCCGTGCCGGGCAGCCCGGAGACGATCAGGCCGCGACGCGCACTGATCGCGTGCCGGTTGAGCAGGACCAGCCGCCGCCCGCAGGTGACCGTCTTCTCGACGAAGGAGGTGGCGACCACGAGCATCCGGGCGTGATGGTCGAGCCGGCCATCGTCGTAGAGGTCCCGCTCGGTCGGGGTCAGACGCCTCAGCGCGTCACGAGACAACACAACCGGGGGTGTGAGCGGGTTCTCGATGAACTTGCGCCACCCGTCCAGGGTGGTCAGCTGCCGGTTGGCTTCGGCGTCGACTTTGCCCAACGCGGGGTGCCGGGCTGCCGGTTCGGAGATGGTCACGTGCGCCTCCAGGGGTTGGCGAGCGGATCGAACAGACCCAGCGGGATGACCTTCGCCACTTCGGCGCCGGCCTCGTCAGCGGACACGGACTCGGCGGCCTGCGGGTCAGGAACCGGCCGGCCGGTGGCGGTGGCCCGCGTGCGGGCGGCGACCCGCCGGCCCCGCTTCGAGCGTTTGGCCGTGCGGCCTTTCGCGTCGGCAGGGCCGTCGTGGGCCCGCCGCAGCAGGTCAGCGGCGGCATCCGCGATCTGTTCCTCGGACCCGCCCGGGACCTGACCGCGGGCATGGTCCCAGGCCATCTCACCGAACGGGGTGCCGACGCGGTGCAGGTGTTTCCAGAACACTGTGATCCACCGGTCGCTCTCGCCGCGGCGGTCGCGTACCCAGACACGGGAGACGTCGTAGGGGTCGTAGTGGATCTCCCACAGCCCCTTCTTCTCCACCACTCCGGAGTGCTGACGGCGCAACGGGGTCAACTCGGCGTCGTCGTAGGTGCGGTGGCTGATCCGGATGCCGTAGGAGTTGATCGCCTGCCAGCGCTCGGGCAGCAGCTCGACGTAGTCCTCGCCGCTGAAGACGGCCGGAACGTAGCCGCACGACTCCAGCAGCATCGCGTACTTCTCGTTCGGCGTGAACGCCCGCTTCGGCGAGTCCGGATCCCGCAGTCCGTCGTGCGGGCGGTTCTGCCAGATGACAATCCACTCGTCCAGCAGGCTCTGGAGTTCGGGCAGAGACCACAGCGGTCCGTCCTCCAGGCCCCGGCCCCGGCGGTCCACCGACCGGCCGGTGTAACCCGCGACGAACTGCGCGAACAGAGTCGCCACCGAACCCAGCGTTTTCTCGATCGCGCCCTTCTCGAAGGGCGATGCCTTGTGGGTCGGCTGGAGGCTGATGCCCAAGTAGCGGCAGGACGCACGGAAGTTGTTCGAGATGAAGACCTTGCCGTGGTCGCAGACGATCGTGTCCGGCACGATCACCGGCCTCGCAGCCGCGTGCTCCAGCCGCTCGTCCAGGGACATCAGCCGCCGGTGCGGCAGCACCGATCTCGACATCCGAAGTGCGTCCGGCCAGCCAGGACGCATCGTCTCGGGGGTGATGCTCCGGGCCAGGAGAGCGGAAGCGTCAGCCGCTTTCGTTGTCGGCCGCAGCACCGCGGCAGCCAGCGACCTGGTTGCCAGGTCGATCATGGCCGTCAGTTCGACCTTCTCGGCAATCCCGTCGTCCAGCCGGACCAGGACATCCAGCGGTGTGGAGTCGATCTGCATCCACTCGCCCGGCGCACAGGCCGGCACCTCCCCGAACGGTCCGGCTGGACGCGCGTTCACCGAGCGGCGTGTGGTCGCCGAGCCCGTCGCGTGGGTGCCGGCGGCCAGCTTGTCGAACAACCGGTAGAGCGTGCGCTGCGAGGGCACCTCGATGTCCTGCGCGTCCTCGCGCAAGGCTAGGATCTGCGTCGCCCGCCAGACCACGAAGCCGATCGTCTTCGACGACGCCTCCGCCGTCTCCTCGATCGCCTGCCGCATCGACTCGACCACCGCCGGAGCCACCCGGCCGAACGAGGGCATCTGCTTCGCCGACCGGCCGTCGGCCAGGCCGACCAGCCCGTCCCGCTGATAGCGCTGGCGCCGCTGCTTGATCCCGCTGGCCGTCATCGCGTGCCCGGCCGCGGTCAGCTCGGCCGCCTTGGCCCGCTCCCGCTGAGCCAGCGAGTTCCGCTCCGGGGCGAACTCCGGCCGCGGCACCGTCCCCGCAGGAGCATCCGGCGGCAGCCCGTCCAGCACCTCCAGAATGTGCCTCTCCCACCAGCGAGCCTGTTCGGCAGCGGTCTTGGGAAACTCCGCGATCCTGGCCGTCGGAGGGACCCGCCACCCCTTGCCCGCCCCTGTCACCGGAGGTGTCCGTCCGCCAAGCGCACGATGGTTGACGGCCCCAGCAGCCCCACCGACAGGCCCTCGGCGGCCAACTCACCGAGCCAGAGGAGATGGAACAGAACGGGAAGCGTCTCAAGCCGGTCCCCGGTCGCATCCGCGCCAGTCATCAACCGGACCGGTGCCGCGAAAACCTCCCGGAGCCGGGCCAGGACCGGCTCGCGCCGGCACCGGGGATGCCGGTAACGCGACAGCCACCGCACATTCGCCAGCAACACCTCCTCCGGAACCCCGACCCGCTCGAAGCCCCACCCCGCCTGACGGCAGGCCCGGCGCGTCACCTCGAACGCCTCCGCGTCCTTCGGTTTGACCCGCTCATCGGCGCGGACGTCCACGACCACCGCAGAACCGTCGACCCGGCGCACGAAGTAGTCCGGAGCGTGCCGACGCTCACGCTCCCCGTCGTGCCAGTGCAGCCAGAACGGCTGCGAGGCGATCCCCGCCACCCCGGGATCGAAGTCCATCATCAGCAGCCGGTCCCGCTCCAGCCACGACTCGAAACCGACGTGCCGCCCGGTCGTCGCCGCCCAGTACCAGCCCGAGAAGTGACGCTCACCGCGCGACCACCGGAACGGCCGCACCGCAGCCGCATCCTCGAACCGCGCCGTCACACAGTCCAGCAACGGCCGCCGCCGACGCTCACGTACCCCGTCCACGTACGACACCTCGACGTACGGCTCCGCGAATTCCACCCCGACCGGCACGGCCATCCAGCACCCCCAGCACGACGCCTCGTACGACTAGGTTCACTGGCGAGGAAGGCGAAACGACTGGGTTCGCTGTCAAACGCCCCGATTGGATGACAGCGGACA
>NZ_JBIWFO010000057.1:0-3509 GCF_044763125.1 Streptomyces sp. NPDC096310
CCTCAATGCCCGCACTGCGGGTCTTCCTTGCCAACCAACCAAGTCCACCCAGGTCACGCACCCGCACTCGACTAACTTCATTGTCGAAGGACAGCCGGGGGGCATAGCGAGCGGATACACATTGATGCCGGTGGGAACGTTTCGGCGAGCGGTGATGCGATGATCCATGTCAATATGAGCGGCAACATCGAGCACACCGAGGCATTCCGTGGCGCGGAAAGCCAGATCGTCGCCTTCGACGTTCCGAAGTCATTTCTCGGCGAGGTCCGCGCCGCAGCCATCGGTCAGCGTCGACCGAAGGGTATGAGTCGCCGAGAGTGGAACATCGACTCCGTGGGCAGACCTCAGATCGATGACCCGAAGGTGGCAGCGGATCTTTATGGCATCCCGCATGATTTGTTTGGCGGGGAAAACTTCTCCGCGTTGCTTTCCGCCGTGATTCCTGGCTCCGGGAGAGTGGTTCGGTGACGTCAATGGGTGAACTTGTCAGGATCGCTAACCGTCCCGATGTATTCCCGGATGGGATGTTGTCGGTGTTCTACATCGAGGTGGAGGCGTGGAACGAGGCGGAGACTTTTGGGCGGCGACTGCGGGAGTTGGTCGGGGCTGGAGTCAAAACGGGCTTGGATGCTGACTTTGAATCCGAGACGATCTCAGAGGTCGACGTGCCCGCTTGGGCTGCCGATGCTTGGGCGGAGGCTGCTCCTAGGTATGCGGCGCATCGGGGTGATGAGGAGTGGACAGTTCAGGATTTCCTGTACTCATTTGAGCCGGGCCATCGAACCTGGTCTTGGTGGGATTTGACGGCGGTTTCCGGAAATATTGTGTGCATGTGGATTGATTCACAGGGAGAGGCGGTATATGGCTGCGAGGAGCTTCGGTGGATGGTCTATGCGGCTGGCGCGCGGTCAATGGTAGGGCCATTGTTGTGCGAGGCTGAAGAGTGGGAGCGGTCAGCGAGTATTGGGAATAGTTGAGTCGCCGAGAATCTTGACTGTTCACTTGCTTGCTACGGCTCGATGCATTCCTGAATTCTCCTTTTCTTAACCCGTTCGCTGTAGCGAAATGAGGCCCCGCCAGGTGTGTCCTGGCGGGGCCTCTGTGTGGGGTGACGGCAGTAAATGACGGCAACGTCAGCGGAACGATGGTGCAGGGCGGCGATTCGTCGCTGTCACCGTTGGCCTTGGTGATCGGCGGGCTGCCGAGCGCGGTCCTGAGTGTGTCGATGGCATCGCGTTGGAGGCGGAGTCGTACGTGGGCGTAGACGGTGGCGGTGACGCCGATGTGGGCGTGGCCGAGGAGTTTCTTGATCACGACGAGTTCGACGCCCTGTTCCAGGAGCAGCGTGGCGGTCGAGTGCCGGAGACCGTGAAAGCGGATGCGGCGGGTGAGGTTGGTGGGGTCATGAAATTCGAGAATGCTGTGGCGAGTGTCGAGGGAGCAGAGGTTTTTCCTCGTCTGCGGGATGCGTGGCGCTGGCCTCCCATGTCTAGGTTCGTCTTCTCTCTGGCGGTGGACCCGGGGCGCCAATTTGAGGTCGAAATTATCTATGGCGTTCATTTGGTAACGGAACTCGTCGCCGCTGTTCTTGGGTTCGCAAGGGAGCCGCACCTGTCGGGGGAATCGAAGGGCGCCAAGCCGTTCGCCATCGCTCGTGGATTCACTGTGGATTCTTAGCATCACGGGGATTTACGGCAAGGGATGTCCTTCTCAGGGAGTTGGCGCTTTTGGAGGTTGCTGCCGGGAGCTTCGTAGAGTGGGAGAACTTCCGCGGCGAAGTATGGCACGTCTCCTGGGACGGCTCCTGGTACGTCAATGGCGATGCGCAGAGCGAGCCGATGGCTGAGATTGCTGTACTCAACTCTCTTGGATATGCAGAATTCTGATTATGATTCGCCCTGAGCCCGATGGCGGACCTCGCCGAGGTGTGCCGAACGGAACGCCGCAGCTGACCGCATGTCACTACCTATTGGTCGCAACCGCTGGGCACGAACAGGATGTTCGTCAGGAATTCAGGTCGCCTGATCAACATGGGCCCGACATCGCCGTGCCGGAGTCAGCTGTACCGGTTGCTCCGCGTCGCGGTGGTTCCAGTACAGCGGCAGTCGAAGGCCACGGGACGAGGGACGTCCAGCCGACCACGGGCATCGTCTCGTTGTAATGGGGAGCGAACTCCGCGGTGATGAGGGGCGGCATCCGATAGTCCTGGCCGCGGGCATGCTCCGTGAACGCCCCTGGGAGTGCGACGTGATGCGTCTCGACGTAGTGGGGGAAGTCCTGGCGCCAGAGCCAGGTGCCGTCGGTGAGCAGTGATGAGCAGCCCGGGGAGTGCCGGTGAGGGTGTCCGGTGATGACGTCGCGGCCGAATTCCATGACGTCGATGAGGTAGTGGCCGGCGTCCAGGTACGTCACCAGGTCCGCCTCGTCCGGCTCGCCTGTGGGGCGGACCGCTTCGTGGAGGGAGCCGTTCGGTTGGCCGGCGCCGGGTCCGGGGTCGGCGTTGAGTTCGTCGTAGAAGCCCAGCAGTCCCAGCACCGTGTCTCTCCTTTGTCGATGGAGCGTCCCGAACCTAGTTCATGGAGCGAGGCGTTGAGGGGTGCGGACCGTCGCCGGGGACGCTCGCACGTGTGGTGGTTCGACGTTTGCGTCACGATGTGTGGCCGGATGTGCGTAGGGTCATCCGCAATAGCGCGCTTACGGGTGATTGCTGGCCTGTGTGCCCCTTCGGGGCCTTCCGCGCGCGGAGATTCGTGTGGTGACTGACGTCGATCTCGGAGGTGCGCGCGATGAGTGCGGGCAGGAGCGGTACGGACGGAGTGGACGGTCTTGACGGATCCGGCTGGGGGCCGGATTTCGAGGATGACGACTCGGGGGCCGTCGTCGCGGCGCTGGGGCGGCAGATCAAGCTCTGGCGGACAGCGGCCGGGCTGAGTCAGGCCGAGTTCGGTGCGGCGATCGGCTACGGCGAGAACCAGGTCTACAAGGTGGAGGCCGGCAGCCGTATCCCCCGGCCCGAGTTCCTGGACCGGGCGGACGAGGTGCTGGGCGCGGGCGGCCGGATCGCCGCGATGAAGGAGGACATGGCGGAGGCGCGCTATCCGAAGAAGGTCCGGGGCGTGAAGAAGCTGGAGGACGAGGCCGTCGAGCTGCTGGCCTACAACAACTCCGTCATCGAAGGGCTGCTCCAGACCGAGGAGTACGCGGAGGCCGTGTTCGGCAACCGGCGGCCGCCCTTCTCCGAGGAGGAGGTGGAGCGGAGGATGGCCGGGCGTACGGCGCGGAAGCAGATCCTGCGGTCACCAACCGCCCAGCCCGTTTTCAGTTTCGCTCAGTGCGAGGCCACGCTCCGCCGCGAGATCGGGGGCAGAATGGTGCTGCGGCGCCAGCTCGAACACCTGGTGGAAATTGGGCAGTTACTGAGGTTGAACTCGTGATGTCGCTGGGTTGCTCAGGTGGGTCTGATGGTCAGGCCGGTCTCGGCGAGGCAGCCGTCTATGAGGTCGCTGCGG
>NZ_JBIWFO010000058.1:0-3406 GCF_044763125.1 Streptomyces sp. NPDC096310
CGCTCGTTTACGCAGCTCAACGGGATAGGAGGAAGGGCGTGCCATGACTCGATCCTTTCACGGAATCGAGTCCCTATCGAACCCGGAACGGTTCACACTGCGGCAGGAAATGGGCGTCCGCTCGGATATATGACGGCCGAGCAGCTGCTGGGGACTGGAATGAGCCTGGGGTGTGGCAGGGATTCGCGAGACGCTCCTGGCGTAGCTGAACACGATCGCACGGCTGGACCGGTTCCGCTTGTTGGTTGACTCCTGCCGCGTCGGGGCGCTGGACATAGGGTCGGCCTCAGTTGACCAGGGTCCGGGGCAGCCAGAAGCGCCTCTGATCATCGACGGCTGGGAACGTTTCCGCTCGCGGTTCTGCCGACCGAAGGCGACCGTAACGACATCCTTCATTTTCTGCTGCTGCTCGACATGGTTGCGCCGTGGCAACGCGAGCCGTCCCGCCGCACACCGGCGGAGAAGCACTCCTCACTGTGTTGACCCGCGGCTGCCCGGGCACTCGGCGCGCCCCTGAGAAACCACTTGTGGAATTATCGGCGTGCAAAAGCCTGATAGATGTTGAAAGTAGCGGCACACAGTCCTGCTATTCCCATAATTCCCCAAATGGTTCGGAAGATGTCTGGGGTGAATCTCGGGTCGAGAGAGCCGTCGTGAGAGAGGGCGGCCACGAAATCGTAGACTCGGAGCCCGATGTTCCGGTAGTCAAATGCTACGGTAAATCCGGCAGCCGCCACGATGACTCCCCAGGCGATATGGAGCATGCTGATTCTCCTTTTGCTGCGCGTGTGGCCGATCAAGGGAACCCTGGGGATATATCCCTTGATCGGCTACACGGATTTCCATGCAAGTGGTATCCAGTCTCGGGCTGCCGGGTGAATAGCTTTGTTGCGCCCGTCTTCCCTGCGCCGAAGGCTCCGCCTATTCCTGCAGTTGGGCCGAATCCCATGGTGAAACTGTGGACGATATTACCCCTGGAGTTTCTGTTGTTAAAGGTTCCTCTGTGACTGGTGGTTCCCCCCAGTCACATTCCTGCTGACTGGGGGCGACTGTAACGACGCCCCCAGTTCCTGCTGTTCTCGACGTGATTGTGCCGGACCGTGACATGGGTGGCCGTCCCCGCCGCGTGCCAGCGGAGAAGCGCTCCTTCAGCTTTTTTGTCGTGTCACCTACTGGTAGCTCGGCTCATGATGTCAGCAGCCATTGTTCGAGAAGACGCCGAATTTCCACGTATCCGCAGCCGGGCTCTTCTTGTAGAAGACGTTCGGTTGGATCGGCTCGCAGAGTGCGACAAGAATTTCTCCGGGATGCAGTGTGACGGTCTTGGTGAAAGACGTCCCTCCTTTTCTGGTGCGGGTCACGATGAAAATCAGCTCATGTGACCCTGGTGTGAGATCAACGAATTTTGGAAGCCTCTCAATTTTGCTGCACGCAGCCAGGGATTCTCCATCTTTCTTGATCCATACGGTGCTCCAATTTGGTGACATGCTGCGAGGTGGTTCGCGAATCTCTGCGCCAAGCAGGACACCGGTACGGCCTCGGTTGAGAGCGCGACGCAGACGGAGCCGGGCGCCCCAAGGGATCCTGTTGCCTTCCTTCAGCTCTGTCACGTCAGGTGTGCTGTCTGTCATTTTGTGAATTCTCCCCTGATTTTCGTCAATCCCTGTCGGTCATATTCCCGCCCGATATTGTTCCAGCGCCTGTCCAGATGATGGATTGGCTGTTGAAGCTATGACTGAGTCCTCTGGCGAGCTTTGAGGTGGCGTTGAGGAGCACACGCTTCGGAAGCCATTGTCCAACGGCTTCTCTAGCTGCATGATTCGCCATCTTAAGAGAGGTCCGGGAGGCGTAGGACGTAGCCAGGAAAGCGGCGTGCGCGCTGTGAGTGCCAGGACCGGAGGGGTTGGGCCGCTCACCGTCGAGCACGCGGCAGAAGCTGTCGATCTGCGTAGCCGCGGCGGAGGGCCAGGCCGGCTCACTGATGAGCGACTCGATCAGTTGCCCGTCCGGGGCGGGGCGCCTCACCCGGCCTCGCTCGATGACCACCGTTCCGTGGGGACCGGTCACCGTCAGATGCTCGGACTTCGGCCCGGCCGAGCGGGAGACCAGCAGAGAGCCGTACAGACCGCAGTCGTAGGCGAGATGAACCAGAGCGGTGTCCTCGGCGTCGTACTGCGCGTCGGGACGTGCGGCGGCAGAGGTGTCGGCCGGGACCCGGTCGGGCAGTCCGAGATACCAGATCAGCAGGTCGATGAGGTGGTAGCCCATGTCCATCAGGGCCCCGCCACCGGCCAGAGCTACCCGACCGCGCCAGCCGGCGGCCGGATCCGGGCAGTGGAAGGTGTAGCGGCCCTCGACCAGATACGGCCGCCCGATCCGCTCCAGCAACGGCACCGCCGCCGTGTACAGCGGATGGAAGCGGCGCTGCACAGCGACCATCAGCTCGATCCCGGCCCTGCCGCACAGCGCCACCAGTTCGGCAGCCTCGGCGGGGCTGGTGGCGAACGGCTTCTCCTTCATCACATGCACCCCGGCCGCCGCGCAAGCCCCGATAACCTCACGGTCGGCGTGGTGGGGCACCGCAACGACGGCGAAGTCCGAACGCACCTCCTCCAGCAGGCCACGCACATCAGTGAAGCCCGCCACCTCGTACCGCTGCGCCTGGGCGGCGGCCTTGCTGGGGTCGGTGTCGCATACCGCGACGAGTTGGGCGAACCGGGAGCCGGCCAGCCCCGGCAGGTGATCTTCCAGGGCCTGGTGGCCGAGCCCGATGACGGCTGTTTTCTTGCGTACGCCCATCGCGTTCACGCCTCTCGGGGAAAGCACATCAACCCGCCTGCTGCGGGCCGAGGCATGCTTCAGAGCACCGCACCTGGTCCGGCCGCGGCAGGGGCGCTGCCGTTGGCCGCAACGCCGTTTGCATCCGGTGCAAAGCCGCTGTCGCCGCCCGGCAGCACGGTCTACGGTGAGCGGGGGCCACCTCGGCTATCGACGGGGGCGTGGATGCCTGCCAGCACAGCGCGATCGCGGTCTGAACGGCCCGAGAATCCCGGGGAGCTGATCCGCGGCAGACGGCTCGCCCGGGGCTGGACGCTCGCTGATCTCGGTGCCCGAACCGGTTACTCCGCCTCCCAGGTATCCCGGTACGAGCGGGGCCTCTCCTCACTGTCCGGCATCGGTGTCCTCAGACGCTTCGCCGACGTACTCGACATTCCGCCCAAGGACTTCGGGCTCACCGCCGCTTCGCCCCCGGCCCAGAACCGACACGGATACCCTGTCGCCCCTGGTCTGACCTACCCGCGCCTTCCCGGCCCTAGTACTGCAACCGTGCTTGTAGTGACGGTGTGACGTCGTGGTCGTTGTGCTTGTCATGGGTGGGGACCTCGGGATCAGTGACGTGCGGCGG
>NZ_JBIWFO010000059.1:0-2891 GCF_044763125.1 Streptomyces sp. NPDC096310
ACGCCGCGAACCGCTCCGCAAACACACCCGAACCCTCCAACAACCCCACCGCCATCCCCACCCACTGCGACCCCTGACCCGGAAACACAAAGACGGGTCCGGAGCCGCGGCGGGCGCTGCCGGTGATGAGTTCGGTGGGTTCCCTGCCGGTCGCGTGGTGCGTCAACTGGTCGATGGCGTGCGGGAGCCCGGGAGTGAGGAGTACCGCCCGGTGGTCGAAGGCGGTACGGGTCGTGGCGAGATTGTGGCCGATGTCCACGAGGGTGTGCTCGGGGTGCTGTACGAGGTGGGCGGCGAGCCGACCGGCCTGGTCGCGCAGTGCGGCCTCGGACTTGGCCGACAGCGTCCAGGGTGCGAGCGGCAGTTCGTGTTCGCGCGTGGGGGTGGGGCGCTCCCGCGGTGCGGCCTCGGGGACCGGGGCCTCTTCGACGATGACGTGCGCGTTGGTGCCGCTGATGCCGAACGAGGAGACGCCGAAGCGGCGCGGCCGGTCACCCCGTGGCCAGTCGAGCGGGTCGGTCAGCAGACGTACCGTACCGGTGGACCAGTCCACATGGGGCGACGGCTCATCCACGTGCAAGGTCCGCGGCATCACACCCTGCCGCAACGCCGACACCATCTTGATCACACCCGCGACGCCCGCCGCCGCCTGGGTGTGCCCGATGTTGGACTTCACCGACCCCAGCCACAACGGCCGCTCCGGATCCCGCCCCCGCCCGTACGTGGCCAGCAGCGCCCCCGCCTCGATCGGGTCACCGAGCTTCGTACCCGTCCCATGCGCCTCCACCACATCCACCTCACCCGCCGACAGCCTCGCGTCCGCCAACGCCGCCCTGATCACCCGCTGCTGCGCGGGCCCACTCGGTGCTGAGAGCCCGCTGCTGGCGCCGTCCTGGTTGACGGCGGTGCCGCGGACGACCGCGAGGACGGGGTGTCCGGCGCGGTGGGCGTCGGAGAGCCGTTCGAGGCAGAGCATGCCGGCACCTTCGGCCGGGCCGAAGCCGTCGCCCGCCGCCGAGAAGGGCTTGCAGCGGCCGTCGGGGGCGAGGCCGCGCTGCCGGCTGAAGCCGATGAAGGTGCCGGGGGTGGACATGACGGTGACGCCGCCGGTGAGCGCGAGGGAGCATTCGCCCCGGCGCAGGGACTGCACCGCGAGGTGGAGGGCGACGAGGGAGGAGGAGCAGGCGGTGTCGATCGTGACCGCGGGGCCTTCCAGGCCGAGGGTGTAGGCGATGCGTCCGGAGACGACGCTGGGGGAGCTGCCGGTGACGAGGTGTCCTTCCACGCCGTCGGCGACGGCGTGCAGCCGCGGCCCGTAGTCGGGCAGGCCGGCCCCGACGAACACTCCCGCGTCGCGCCCCTTCAGGGAGGAGGGGTCGAGGCCGGACCGTTCGACGGCCTCCCAGGAGGTCTCCAGCAGCAGCCGCTGCTGCGGGTCCATGGCCTGGGCCTCGCGGGGGGAGATACCGAAGAAGCCCGCGTCGAAGTGCCCGACGTCGGTGACGAAGCCGCCCGCCCGCGTGTAGGTGCGCCCGGGGGCGTCGGGGTCGGGATCGTAGACGGCTTCGGTGTCCCAGCCCCGGTCCTCGGGGAACGGCGTGATGGCGTCGGTGCCCTCGTGCACCAGATGCCACAGGTCCTCGGGGGTGGTGACGCCGCCGGGGTAGCGGCAGGCCATGCCGACGACGGCGATCGGCTCGCCTGCCGCGGTTTCCAGCTCCCGCAGTCGGCCGCGGGCCTCATGGAGGTCGGCCGTCACTCGTCGGAGGTAACCGAGAAGCTTTTCCTGTTCCGACATCACTACCTCGGGGGGTCGGGCGGGCGTGCAGAACCTGCGCGGGTGATAGGGGGGTGAAGGGCGCCAGGGCAGGGAGGGAGGGGCGCCGTCAGTGCGAGCCGAATTCCCGGTCGATGAAGCTGAAGAGTTCGTCCGCCCCGGCCGACTCCAGGTTTTCGGCCACGTCGGCCGACCCGTCGCCACCGGCGCCGTCCGGGGCGGCGCTTCCATTCGGGGCGGCGCTCCCGTTCGAGGCGGCGCTCCCGTTCGAGGCGGCGCTCCAGTGGGACAGGAGGTTCTGGAGCCGGGTCACCACCATGGTCCGGGTGGCGTCGTCCGGGCCGGCGGCCGAGGCCTGCAACGTCGCTTCGAGCCCGTCGAGTTCAGCTCGCAGCGTCGCGTACGTGTCGTCGACCGTGTCCGGTGGCATCAGCTCAGCCCCGAGGTGGTCGGCGAGGCGGGTGACGTCGGGGTGGTTGAAGACGAGGGTCGCGGGCAGCCGTAGTCCGGTCGCGGTGCTGAGGCGGTTACGCAGTTCCACGGCGGTCAGCGAGTCGAAACCCATGTCGAGGAAGCCCTGCCCGACAGGGATCGACGCGGCCGACCCGTGTCCGAGTACGGTCGCGGCGTGCTCGCGTACGGTGCGCAGCAGCACGCGTCGGCGTTCGCCCTCACCGAGTCCGACGAGCCGGCGTGCCAACGGCGCACCGTCCGGCCGCGGTTCGTCTCCGGCGGATGCCGTCGTACGGCGACGGGGTGGCACCGGCCGCTCGGTCAGGCCACGGAGCATGGGCCGGACCGGGGCGTCCGCATCGGCCGTGCCGAGGGCGCGACTGTCCAGATCGGCCGCCACCACCAGGCTCTGCGTGGACTCCAAGGCCGCGTCGAAGAGCCGGAGCCCGTCGTCGTTGCGCATCGGTACGACGCCCATGCGGGCGATGCGGGTGAGGTCGGTGTCGTCGAGTCCCTCCGTCATCACCGAACGCTGCTCCCACAAACCCCACGCAACCGACACACCAGGCAACCCACACGACCGCCGGAACGCCGCCAACCCATCCAGAAAAACATTCCCCGCCGCATAATTCGCCTGCCCCGCCCCACCCAACACACCAGC
>NZ_JBIWFO010000060.1:0-2648 GCF_044763125.1 Streptomyces sp. NPDC096310
GAACAACTCCCACAACTCATCCGGCACCAGCCGCTCAACGATCCCCACCATGACTCACAGAATACCGAGTCGCCCAAATGAGATGACTTCTAAGTGGCGAGGAAACGGCAGGAGGGCTCTTTCACCTACTTCACCCTCCTCCGCTTGGTCGGCGCCGGCGGCCAAGGCCACGATCCGCTCCGTGCTCTCCGCCGCCAGCCGTGCGGAGATCTGCGCCGTCAGCATCTCCTTGGCCACCCGCAGCGAGCCGCCCACAGTCCGGTCGCTGCCCGGCGTGGGCGGCTCGCTGCATTCCGTACGGCAGCGGGCCCCAGCAGTTCCACTCGCACCTGCTCTGGCCGCCGCTCCTTTGCACACGACGTGCTCGGCGAGCCAGGCCGTCAGCTTGTCTGCGTCCGCGACGCTGCACTCCCGGAAACCCAGATGCCCGCAGATCTGAGCCCGGTCCGGCGGTAAACGACTCAGAAACCGGTTTCTGATCAACCGACAGATGCGCTTCAGCGGGGCGCAAGCGCGTCCACCCACCTGTCGCCGGGTGAGGGAACGAAGAAGTAGCCGCCTCCGGTGGTGAGCTGGTACTTCGCCATCGCTTCCCCCTCCAGGCGTTTCTGCACGGCCTCGAACCCGTCGGCGAGGTCGTGCTGGAAGCAGGAGAAGAGGAGCCCGGTGTCCCCGTCACCCCGGTCGTAGCTGTAGCCGCGCCGCACGAGCGGGGCCGGGTTGCGGCGGTCCGGTGTGGCCAGCCGTACGTGGGAGTCGAGCGGGGTCAGCCGACCCCGGGGATCGGCACGGTAGTTCGGCTGCTCGTCCACGGGCGCCCCGTCGAGCCAGCGGCCGTCCCGGCGGCGCCCGATGATCCGCTCCTGCTCCTCCACGGAGTCCTTGTCCCACAGCTCGGTCGCCAGCCGGATGATCCGTACGACCTGATAACTCCCCCCGACCGCCCACACGGGCTCACCTTGACCGTCCCGTACGAGCACACGGTCCAGGACCTCACGCTCGTCGGGCGGGTTCCCGAACCCCTCGCTGAAGTGAAACGGATTCCGGGCCAGTCCCCGGCCGCCCTCCATCCGATCCCCCGCCCGAAACCCCTCGATCCGCCACCGCACCGCCCACCCGGAAAGGCCTCGCACCAGCCGCTCAGCAGCGTCGCGCACATCGTCGGCCCCCTCGCCCGCGACCTGCACCAGCACATCGCCGTGCGACTGACGGGGATCCAGCAGATCCCCCGCGAAGCCCGGCATCTCGACCAGTTGCCGCGGCCGGTCGGCGGTCGCCCGGAACACCCCGCTCCCCAGCGCCACCCCCAGGGATACGCCACGCCCCTCCAAACCCAGAGCCCCCGACACCACGTCCCGCAGCGAACCCGCCCCTTCGCCAGCCCTCGGGCGCCGGTCCAACGCCACCAGAACAACTCGCCCATCCGGCTGAACGCCTCGCAGCTGAGCCGGAGTCCGGGGGGCGTCAGCCTCTCGCCGGTCATCCGCAGCCTCACCACGGGCCAACACGCCGCCGACGGCGACAGCTCCCACCGCCAGACCAGCCGAGGAGGAACCCAGCAACAGAGTCCTGCGCCTCACCCCGCCCCCTCGTCCCGCCCATCGAAAGCACTCAGCAGTGCACGAGCCGCTTGAGCAACCGCCTGATCACTGGAAAGGATCAGTGCCTCCACCACGTGCCGTCCGGAAAGAACCGCAGCGTGCGCCATCGACTCCCAGCAGACTTGGCTCTCATAGTTTCTCTTATGTTCAGGGCGAGCAGCTTCCGCAGCCGAACTCCATTGCTCGGCGTTATAAATCTTCAGGAGCAGCTCAAGTACCTCAACTTTGCATTGCATCTGCGGAGACCCAGCAAGTTCCAGAATGAAAGGAACCGTCGGAGCGGTTGCCTCCGACACTACAAACCCAAGAGAACAAATACGGTCGCTTATTTCATCTAGAGCCACCCTCGAAGATTCCACATCTCCCCACGCAGCCTTCGATAGTAGTGACGGAATATCTCCCGCCGGACCGTTCGCATCCCGAAGTCCGGAAAAGCGAACCCTCGACAGGCCTCCAAGAATTTTCCCCACTGATTCACCTTTCATCAGAACGTGTCTCTGATCCCGAGTCTACTCATCACGTTCTGACAGCTTTCGCAGCCAGGAAGAAGTCTCCGGTTCTGCAGATTATTGAAGGGCTTGTGGACCATGGCAAGGCTCTGACTACCTTTAATCAGGTCCCCGGCTTCCAGTGCCTGTGTGATGCATCCGATCTCAGCACACCCGCCGTGATGTCCGACTTGGCCTATCACTCGCCGGATCACAAGAGGCAGTTCCCTAAGCTGCGCGGGCGTTCTGTTTCGACTGAAGTCGAAGTACCTGTTCCCCGAAGGTGTCCACAACACACTGGTAACACCTTCATTCTTACCAGGCCCCATACGTTTGAGGTCGGTATACGCCCGCAACGGACACTCAAGAGGGTTACTGTTGTGGGCAAGAACGGCTGCGTCCCGACCCCCCACATAGTACGTGTGAAGGCCATCGACGGTGAGATTGTAGACCGTGGTCGACTCGGGCCTGGATCCACACCGGCACCGACGAACACCGCCACCTCCTGATCCGCCGCAACCGCACCACCGGCGAACTCGCCTTCTACCTGTGCTGGTCA
>NZ_JBIWFO010000061.1:0-2307 GCF_044763125.1 Streptomyces sp. NPDC096310
CGTCGTTCGGGGGTGCTTTGTCGGTGGCGGCGGTGAATGGTCCTTCGGCGGTTGTGGTTTCGGGTGGTGTTGAGGCGTTGGATGAGTTTTTGGCGGGTTGTGAGGCTGGGGGTGTGCGGGCTCGTCGTGTTCCGGTGGATTATGCGTCGCATTGTGGGTTGGTGGAGGAGGTGCGGGTGGAGGTGGAGAGGGCGGTGTCGGGTGTGGTGCCGGGTGTGGGGGTGGTGCCGTTCTTTTCCTCGGTGACGGGTGGTGTGGTGGATGGGGTGGGGTTGGATGCGGGGTATTGGTATCGGAATCTGCGTTCTCCGGTTCGGTTCGAGGAGACGGTGCGGGTGCTTCTTGATGAGGGGTTTCGGCAGTTCGTCGAGGTGAGTGCGCATCCGGTGCTCACGCCGGGTGTGGAGCAGACTGCTGAGGATCATGGTGTTGAGGTGTCGGTGGTGGGTACGTTGCGTCGTGGTGAGGGTGGTGGGGGGCGTTTGCTGAGGTCTGTTGCGCAGGCGTATGTGGCGGGGGCGCCTGTGGAGTGGGCGCGGGTCTTCGGCGGTAGTGGTGCGCGTCGGGTCGACCTCCCGACCTACGCCTTCCAACGACAGCGCTTCTGGATCCAGCAGCACGGCGGTGCCGGAGGCGCCGACGGCACCGCGCACGGCATGGCGGCCACCGGGCACGCCCTGCTCGGCCGCGGCGTACCGCTGCCCGGCTCCGACGGGTTCCTGTTCACCGGACGCCTGTCGCTCCGCGACCAGCCCTGGCTGGCCGACCACTCCGTACTCGGCCGCGTCGTCGTCCCCGGCACGGCGTTCCTGGACATGGCGCTGCGCGCCGCCGACACGGTCGGCTGCGACCACGTGACCGAGCTGACCCTCGAAGTCCCGCTGGTCATGACCACGACCGGGACGACCCATGTGCAGGTCCTGGTGGCCGCGCCCGACCACGACGGCAACCGCGGGATCAGCGTCCACGCCCGAGCCCAGGACGCGCCGGCCCACGCCTGGACGCGGCACGCGCGAGCGACCCTGACCGCCGGCGCGCCCGGTGAACCGGACGGTCTCGGCAGTTGGCCGCCGGCGGGGGCGCGGCCGGTGGAGACGGCCGGGTTGTACGAGCGGCTGAGCGACGAGGGACTGGTGTACGGGCCGGTCTTCCGCGGCCTGGAGACCGTCTGGCGGGACGGCGACGGCGCGGTGTTCGCCGAGGTGACGCTGCCGGACGCGGCGGACTCGGACACCGCGGGGTTCGGCCTGCATCCGGCCCTGCTGGACGCGGCGTTGCACGCGTGGCCGGCGTGTGCGGACGGCGCGGGTCCGGACACCGTGCGGCTGCCGTTCCTGTGGACCGGTGTCACGCTGCACGCCACCGGTGCCACGCGCCTGCGGGTACGCCTCACTCCTGCGGAACCGGAGGAGGGCGCGCTGTCGGTGCTGGTCACGGACGCCGCCGGCCGGCCGGTCCTCTCCGCCCGGTCGCTGGTGACCCGCCCGGTCACCGAGGCGGCCTTCCCCGCGTCCCCGGGGGCGGGCGCGTCCCTGTACCGGGTGGCCTGGAACCCGGTGACCGGCTCCGGGCCGGAAGCCGGGGCAGCGCCCCGTATCGCGGTGCTCGGCGAGGCCACCGACAGCCTGCCGGAGCCCGACCCCGCGCTGGCCGGCTGCCGCGACCTCGCGGCACTGGAGGATCGCCTGGGCGCCGGTGATCAGCCAGTACCCGACCAGGTCCTGGCCGAGGTCTTCGCACCAGGCGGTGAATCGCTCCCGGCGGCCGCCGAACACACCGCCCGACACGCCCTGGAGCTCGTCCAGCGCTGGCTCGCCTCGGCACGGTTCACCGCATCCCGGCTGGTCCTCGTGACCCAGGGTGCGGTCTCCGTCGAAGGCGGGGAGCACA
Source organism: Streptomyces sp. NPDC096310 (assembly GCF_044763125.1). Lineage (NCBI taxonomy): Bacteria > Bacillati > Actinomycetota > Actinomycetes > Kitasatosporales > Streptomycetaceae > Streptomyces > Streptomyces sp. NPDC096310. Next base: position 1,891 of record NZ_JBIWFO010000061.1, read on the forward strand.
TGGCGGGTCTCGCGGCCTCCCCGGTCTGGGGGCTGGTGCGGTCCGCGCAGACCGAACACCCCGGCCGTCTCGCACTGCTCGACCTGGACCCGCGAGGGACGACGCCCGATGCGGTACGACGGGCTCTGGCCGCCGGCGAACCCCAACTCGCTGTCCGGGGCGACGAGATCCTCGCGCCGCAGCTCGTACGCGACGAGCCCGACCGGCCGGCGGACGTGCAGCACACCGGCCCCTGGCACCTCACCACCGCCAGGAACGGAACGCTTGAGGACCTGGCCTGGTCCCCCGTTCTCCCGGACCCCGTCCCGAACGCGGTGCCTCGTTCATTGGGTGTGTTTGAGGTGCGTGTTGAGGTGTGTGCGGTGGGGGTTAATTTTCGGGATGTGCTGGTTTTGTTGGGTGTGTATCCGGGTGCGG
>NZ_JBIWFO010000062.1:0-1986 GCF_044763125.1 Streptomyces sp. NPDC096310
CGGTCCCCAGCCCGGTCCGTCCCCGGTCCGTCCCGGACCGCGTTGCGGTCCGTTCCCACCCGGTCCCCACTCTGGTCCGCCGGGGACCGTCCCGGTCCGCGTTGCGGTCCGTCCTCGGCCCGCCGTGACGGCGGGCCCGCGTCACAGCGGAGGGCGGACAACCCGTCGGACATCCGGGGTATCCGGGCGGACATCCGGATCCGTCCGCGCGGATGTCCGCAGACAAGGCGTCGCCGTCGACACGGATGTCGCCGTCCGCGTCGCCGTCGACACGGACGTCGCCCTCGTGTCGCGACAGCAGCCGTTGAACACAGGCCCCGTGTCGCTGAACGCCGATCTTGTCGCGATGAAGACGAGACCTGTGTCGTTGAACGCCGAGACCTCCCGCGAGACCTAGGCGAGACCGAGACCTGCGTCCGCGAGACCGGCTGGCCTCGAAGCCCGGCGGCGTGCTCCCGAAACGAACGGGGACGCCCCCGAAGCCGATGGCCGTGCCCTCGAAACACCACACAGGATGAGGAAATGAAGTCATACGGCAGGGGCGAATCGAAAGAATGAAATGCCAACATTCGTGGGAATTGGAGGACCCCGAGATTCGACAGTTTCCCGATTCGGGAATCGGGATCCGGAATTCATTGGGTTCCGCAAATAGGAAAAGGGATGTATGCTGGCAGCTGATCGCCAGTTCCGGGAAGCCGGGCAGATCACTCGGTCCACAAATGAGTCGGGCCCCACGCCTCTGCTGCACGAGATCGTGGGGCCCCCGGTTCCGGACCTGGGATGGGCTCGGCCGTGGCATCGGCCGGGCCCATCGTTGCTGCTAGTTCAGCTGCCAGAGCTTGTACACCCAGTACGCGGCCTGGCTGGCACGCGCGATCAGGATGCATATCTGGACGGCTGACTGCCGCTTGGTCCGGTCCGGCTTGGTTCCCTCGTCGGGGTTCCTGCCGGACACCGAATCACCTCCTCCCGGTAGACCAGCTGAAATCCACCGGAATTCTTGGAGGGGTGTCTCGACAGTAGCAGAATCACGCCTACTGAAAAGCGGCTCCCTGAATGCGGCACCCATGCGACGCGGCTAATAGTGAGAGCTGTCCGGCGGCGCCGAGGCGTGGGTAATAGCTGGCTCGCGCTCCGGGCAAGTCTCGGCGTGGTTCCGGTTACGGTCTCGGCGCCGAGCCAGTGATCTTGGTTAGATTCCGAGCGAGGAGGGCCGGGCGGGCCGGGCGCTCCAATCGGCCACGGCGTTGGTCATGGGTTGCTGTCGATCCAGACCGTACGGCGCTCGGTGTTGAACACGTGCCAGATGCGGTCGCCGGTGGTCATCTCGATCTGCTGGCGGACGAGCCGCTCGCCCCGGTGGACGCTGCAAGCTAGATCGCTCTTGAGCCGGTTGTGGCGCTCGGGGTGCGCGTGGCCGGGGCCGGTACGGTCCGCATCACGAGCCGGGAAGATCCGCTCGCGCGTATCTGTGCGGGATCGGCGGCATGAGCTATCTCGGCTCGGCCCCGTTCGCCGCCCAGAACGTCGCAGTGATCCCGTTCAGGCCGCTGACCACTAGCATCTGGCCCTCCGGTCGCCAGCTCAGTGACGTGTGGGCTCTGGTCCCACTCGGCCGCAGCCCATCTTCAGGCCCTGTCGGTCGGCGCCGTGCCGACGCCGCGGACACCGATCAACGCGCAACTTGAAGACACTGCCGGCCTCCGTGGGCGGCCGGGAGCGGAGCCGTGGTGGCCCGGGGTGGACCATGAGCCCGGCTCCACGCATCGGTGGCCTGGGATGTACCGCCGATCGTCCCCAGTTACGTACGACTTCGTCGCGCGCCACCGCGTACGACTTCCTCGCGCAAGGCTCTCCGGCTACACAGCGCTACGTGACCAAGGTGTGCCAACTAGTACTCCAGTCTGACTTCGCGATCTTGTCGCGGACCCGGCTGGGAACGGGTACGGCCACCGCGTGATCATCGGGGGTTGTGTGGACTCCTGA
>NZ_JBIWFO010000063.1:0-1858 GCF_044763125.1 Streptomyces sp. NPDC096310
CAACGCCCGCTGTGATGGGTAGGGGAGCGTCGTGTGCCGGGTGAAGCAGCAGCGGAAGCTAGTTGTGGACGGTTCACGAGTGAGAATGCAGGCATGAGTAGCGATACACACGTGGGAAACGTGTGCGCCGATTGACTAAGGGTTCCTGGGTCAAGCTGATCTGCCCAGGGTAAGTCGGGACCTAAGGCGAGGCCGACAGGCGTAGTCGATGGACAACCGGTTGATATTCCGGTACCCGCTTTGAAACGCCCAGTACTGAATCAGACGATGCTGAGACCGTGAAGCCGTTCCGGACCCTTCGGGGAATGGAAAGTGGTGGAGCCGTCGGACCAGATCTGTAGTAGGTAAGTGATGGGGTGACGCAGGAAGGTAGTCCAGCCCGGGCGGTGGTTGTCCCGGGGTAAGGGTGTAGGGCGTTGTGCAGGTAAATCCGTGCAACATGTGTCTGAGACCTGATGCCGAGCCGATTGTGGTGAAGTGGATGATCCTATGCTGTCGAGAAAAGCCTCTAGCGAGTTTCATGGCGGCCCGTACCCTAAACCGACTCAGGTGGTCTGGTAGAGAATACCGAGGCGTTCGGGTGAACTATGGTTAAGGAACTCGGCAAAATGCCCCCGTAACTTCGGGAGAAGGGGGGCCATTCTTGGTGAGGGGTTTTACATCCTGAGCTGGGGGTGGCCGCAGAGACCAGCGAGAAGCGACTGTTTACTAAAAACACAGGTCCGTGCGAAGCCGTAAGGCGATGTATACGGACTGACGCCTGCCCGGTGCTGGAACGTTAAGGGGACCGGTTAGTCATTCTTCGGGGTGGCGAAGCTGAGAACTTAAGCGCCAGTAAACGGCGGTGGTAACTATAACCATCCTAAGGTAGCGAAATTCCTTGTCGGGTAAGTTCCGACCTGCACGAATGGCGTAACGACTTCTCGACTGTCTCAACCATAGGCCCGGTGAAATTGCACTACGAGTAAAGATGCTCGTTTCGCGCAGCAGGACGGAAAGACCCCGGGACCTTTACTATAGTTTGATATTGGTGTTCGGTTCGGCTTGTGTAGGATAGGTGGGAGACTGTGAAGCTTGGACGCCAGTTCAGGTGGAGTCGTCGTTGAAATACCACTCTGGTCGTGCTGGATGTCTAACCTGGGTCCGTGATCCGGATCAGGGACAGTGTCTGATGGGTAGTTTAACTGGGGCGGTTGCCTCCTAAAGAGTAACGGAGGCGCCCAAAGGTTCCCTCAGCCTGGTTGGTAATCAGGTGTTGAGTGTAAGTGCACAAGGGAGCTTGACTGTGAGACCGACGGGTCGAGCAGGGACGAAAGTCGGGACTAGTGATCCGGCGGTGGCTTGTGGAAGCGCCGTCGCTCAACGGATAAAAGGTACCCCGGGGATAACAGGCTGATCTTCCCCAAGAGTCCATATCGACGGGATGGTTTGGCACCTCGATGTCGGCTCGTCGCATCCTGGGGCTGGAGTCGGTCCCAAGGGTTGGGCTGTTCGCCCATTAAAGCGGTACGCGAGCTGGGTTTAGAACGTCGTGAGACAGTTCGGTCCCTATCCGCTGCGCGCGCAGGAGTCTTGAGAAGGGCTGTCCCTAGTACGAGAGGACCGGGACGGACGAACCTCTGGTGTGCCAGTTGTTCTGCCAAGGGCATGGCTGGTTGGCTACGTTCGGAAAGGATAACCGCTGAAAGCATCTAAGCGGGAAGCCTGCTTCGAGATGAGGACTCCCACCCCCTTGAGGGGTTAAGGCTCCCAGGAGACTACTGGGTTGATAGGCCAGATGTGGAAGACCGGTAACGGTTGGAGCTGACTGGTACTAATAGGCCGAGGGCTTGTCCTCAGTTGCTCGCGTCCACTGTGT
>NZ_JBIWFO010000064.1:0-1751 GCF_044763125.1 Streptomyces sp. NPDC096310
GTATGTGGCGGGGGCGCCTGTGGAGTGGGCGCGGGTCTTCGGCGGTAGTGGTGCGCGTCGGGTCGACCTCCCGACCTACGCCTTCCAACGACAGCACTACTGGCTCGCCCCGGGCGCCTCCTCCGCCGCCGGCACCGGCATGGAAACCGTTGGACACCCGCTGCTCGACGCCGGTATCCCCCTGCCCGACTCCGACGGACACCTCCTCACGGGCCGTTGGTCACTGCGTACGCACGCCTGGCTCGCCGATCACACCGTGCGCGGCCGAACCGTGGTGCCGGGAACCGCGCTGGTGGAGACCGTCCTGCGCGCGGCGGACAGCGTCGGCTGTGACCGGCTCGACGAACTCAGCCTGGAGACACCGGTGGTGCTCCCCGCGGACGGCGGTACGCTGCGCGTCCAGGTGACCATCACCGGACCGGAGGGGAGTGAAGGCCGCCGGTCCGTCAGCATGCACACCTGTGGTACCGACGGCGTCTGGACCCGCCACGCGCGCGGTACCGTCCTGACCGCCGGCGCGCCCGGTGAACCGGCCGGTCTCGGCAGTTGGCCGCCGGCGGGGGCGCGGCCGGTGGAGACGGCCGGGTTGTACGAGCGGCTGGCAGAGGAGGGACTGGTGTACGGGCCGGTCTTCCGCGGCCTGGAGACCGTCTGGCGCCGAGGGGAGGAGATCTACGCCGAGGTCGCGCTGCCCGAGGTGGCGCGCCGGACCGGCGACGGGTTCGGCCTGCATCCGGCCCTGCTGGACGCGGCGTTGCACGCGTGGCCGGCGTGTGCGGACGGCGCGGGTCCGGACACCGTGCGGCTGCCGTTCCTGTGGACCGGTGTCACGCTGCACGCCACCGGTGCCACGCGCCTGCGGGTACGCCTCACGCCGGTCACCGGCGGCGGCATGTCGGTCCTCGTGGCGGACGACACGGGCCGGCCGGTGGCCTCGGCCGAGGCCCTGGTCACCCGGCCCCTCGGAGCGGACGGCGGCGCCCCCGCGGACACGCACACCACCGCCGCCCCGCACCGCGTCGAGTGGACCCCTGTACCGGTCACGGAGACGGAGGGCCGGACTCGGAGCCTCGCCGTCGTCAGCGGCGACGCACTCGGCCTCGACCGGCTCGCGGACGGCTACGAGGACCTGGCCGGCCTCGCCGGGCAGGTGGCCGCGGGAGAGTGCCCGCCGCCGGAGTACGTGCTGGCCGGCATCGCCCCGTCCACCGGCACGGACGTCGCGTCGGAGGCCATGTCCACCGCGGGCCGCGCGCTCGCACTCGTTCAGGACTGGCTCGCGGACGAGGCGTCCGCCGCGACCGGCGCCCGGCTGGTGCTGGTCACACGGGGGGCCGTCGCCGTCGCGGCGGGCGAGGGTGTGTCCGGCCTGACCGCCTCCCCGGTCTGGGGGCTGGTGCGGTCCGCGCAGAGCGAACACCCCGGACGCTTCGTCCTCGTCGATCTCGACGCGGACGAAGCCTCGCTCACCGCACTGCCGGCGGCGCTGGACACCGGAGAACCGCAGTTGGCGCTGCGACACGGCGAACCGAGCATCCCCGGAGTGGCCGCCGCCCGCGCCATCGCGCCGCTCCCCGACGGTCCCTGGCACCTCCAGGTCGGCCCGGAAGCCGGCCTCGACGGTTTGGCACTCGTACCCACTGAAGAGGTGCCTCATTCATTGGGTGTGTTTGAGGTGCGTGTTGAGGTGTGTGCGGTGGGGGTTAATTTTCGGGATGTGCTGGTTTTGTTGGGTGTGTATCCGGGTGCGG
>NZ_JBIWFO010000065.1:0-1683 GCF_044763125.1 Streptomyces sp. NPDC096310
TTTCGGGGGCGTCGGGGTCGCAGGCGATCCGCACCGCGGCGTCGGCGGAGCGATCGACGGAGGCTCCCGTGACTGCCTGGATCGCTTTGGCCGTGCGTTCCAGGATGAGGGCGTCCAGCGGCCTCGCCTCGCCGGTCCGCTCCAGCCATACCCAGGCGCCGGGGCGATCGGGCACCGCCACGCGCGCCCACGAACCGCTCTGCTCCTCGGGCAAGGAGCGCCCTCCGGGGTCGTACCGAGGGCTGATGCCCCGGCCGGCGTCGTGCAGACCGGCGGGGCAGCCGGCCAGGGCGGCCATTGCCCGGACCATGGCCGCGACCGAGGCCCGTGCTGTGATCAGGCGGTCGAAGTGGTCGATGACGCGCAGCGCACTGGCCGCCGTGTCGTCGACGACTTCCAGCTTGACGATGAGATCACGCAACGAAGCCTCCAGGGCCATGGTCACACCGCTCACCCTTCAAGAGCCCGCCGGATGAACTCCTCGCGGGTCGCGTTGGAAGCGCGCGACACAGCCGCATGGCCTGCCGTCATGTCGAACCCGTGAAAGCCTCCGCCCCACATGTGGAGATCGACGCTCACGCCCGCCTCGGACAGACGGCCGGCGTAGATCAGGATCTCGTCGCGGAACGTCTCCACCGAGCCGGTGTCGATGTAGGTGCGCGGCAGCCCGCTGAGGTCCTCGGCGCGGGCCGGCGCGGCGTACTGCGACACGTCCGGGCCGCCGCGCCGCTCGCCCAGCAGGGAGGTCCACCCGTACAGGTTGCTGTGGCGGTCCCATCCGCACCCGCGGTCCACCATGCGACTGCTGTGCGTCTCCAAGCGGTCGTCGAGCATGGGGCAGATCAGCACCTGGTGGCTGAGCCTGGGGAAAGCGCGGTCGCGGGCGAGCAGTGCGGTCCCCGCCGCGAGACCGCCGCCGGCACTGGAGCCGACGAGCAGGAGCCGCTCGGGGTCGATACCGAGCTCGGCCGCGTTCTTCGCCGTCCACACCAGCCCCGCGTAGCAGTCCTCGACCGGCGCGGGGTCGGGGTGCTCCGGCGCCAGTCGGTACTCGACCGACACGACGACCGCACTCCCGTCGATCACGTAGGGGAGGAAAAAACTCACGCCCGTCCGGCGGGTCCCCGAAACCATCCCGCCGGCGTGGATGTGGAAGATGGCTCCCTTGGGGCCTCGGTCCTCGACGGGGCTGAGAATCAGCAGAGTGATGTCCGGGGCGCCGTCCGGGCCGGGTACCTGGCGCTCCTCCACCCGCACCCTGCCGCCCGCCGTCAGATCCTCCGGTTCCGGCCCGGCGGACGGGTCGGCCAGCAGCCGTCGGGTCTCTGGGAGGGTCTCGTCCGACACGGTCGGAAAAGCGGCGCGCATCGCCTCCTCGACGGGCGCGAGCTCCGGGTCCAGCGGGGGCCGGATGGTCGTGGCCCCGAAAAAGTCTGCTGCTGTCTGGTCTGCCATCTGTTCTCTCCTTCGGGAACGACGACGGGGAGCGGGTGAATCCCACTCTCGGGTGCCGGTGCCCGCAGGGCTACCGGCAGGTGGCTGGAACCATCGCCGAATGCCCCGCCATATGGCGGGGACATCGGTCAGGCCAGTGCGACCGCCCCCGCCACATCCCCCCTGTACGCCGCCGCGAGCGCTTGAGCGACGCCGTCCGGGCAGTCGCAGCCGATGACGCGACTCGAC
>NZ_JBIWFO010000067.1:0-1591 GCF_044763125.1 Streptomyces sp. NPDC096310
AGCTTGACGTTTAACCTCTGACCTCGAACGTCGCGTCGTACGTGCTCACTCGTCAGGGGATTTGCCGGGCAGGCGGACGGCCTTCGCATGATCATGCGTTCCACCACAGAACCGCTGCTCATACGAAGGCCGCAGAGATGAGTTTGCTTCAGCACGCTGCCCGGCGTGATGCGTTCGACTTCACGTCACACTTCCGGGAGGACTTCTACGCCTGCTTGTCCCGGCGCGGAGACACCCTGTTCGAGCTCACCGACGCGATGCTGTGCGAGAACGGGCCGGTCACTTCTCCGGTCGACCTGACACTCCTGGCCGAGCACCGCCGTGGCCACGGCGCTCTCTACGACGCGCTGAACAGCGGCCGCATCGACACCGTCGGGCTGCGGCGGGCGCTGGCGGTGCTGCCACAGCCCAAGGCCGCCGACAATCGTCTGGTCCTCGCGGTCGATGTCACCCACTGGCTGCGGCCCGACGCCCCGTGCAGCCCGGACCGGCTGTTCTGTCATGTCTACGGACGCAGCGGACGCTCCAGCGACCAGCTCGTGCCCGGCTGGCCGTACTCGTTCGTCGCCGCGTTGGAGACCGGCCGCACCTCGTGGTGCCAGCTGCTGGACGCGGTCCGCCTGGGCCCGGACGACGATGTCGCAGAGGTCACCGCGGCCCAGGTCCGCCGCGTCGTCACCGACTTGATCGACACAGGTCAGTGGGAGTCCGGCGACCCGGACGTCCTGATCGTCCTCGACGCCGGCTACGACGCCCCACGCCTGGCCTACCTTCTGGCCGGCCTGCCCATCGAGGTGGTGGGCCGGATGCGCTCGGACCGTGTCATGCGACGCCCGGCACCGCCCCGCACCCGCAGGGCCGGCCGTCCGACCCGGCACGGAGCGGTGTTCCGCTTCGCCGACCCGGATACCTGGGGCACCCCCGACGCGGAAACCGTGCAGGTCACCGACCGCTACGGCACCGCGCGGGCTGTGGCCTTCGACCGTCTCCATCCGCATCTGACCACCCGTTGTGCATGGATCGACCACACCGGCGAGCTCCCCCTTATCGAGGGCACCCAGATCCGTCTGACGGTCGACCGGCTGCCCAGCGGCCAGGCCCCGCAGCCCATCTGGCTGTGGTCCTCGAAGACCGGGATGACCGGCGAGGACGTCGATCTGCGCTGGCAGGCGTTCCTGCGCCGCTTCGACATCGAGCACACCTTCCGCATGATCAAGCAGACGCTCGGCTGGACCCGCCCCAAGCTCCGCACCCCCGAGGCCGCGGACCGCTGGACGTGGCTCGTCATCGCCGCCCACACCCAGCTGAGGCTCCTGCGTGAAGCCGCCGCCGACCTCCGACGCCCGTGGGAGAAGCGAGCGGAGCCCGCCCGGCTCACCCCGGCCCGCGTCCGCCGTGGATTTCGCAACCTCCGCCCGCACCTGCACTGCCCGGCCCGTGCACCGAAACACTCAACACCCGGACCAGGCCGCCCAGTTGGCTCGAAGAACGGCCATCGCGCCACCCGCCACGACGTGGGCAAGACGACCAAACGCCCCGAGAGCATTACTGAACGCAATCGCCTCAAAGCTCGCAAAGGTTAAATTCTAAG
>NZ_JBIWFO010000068.1:0-1474 GCF_044763125.1 Streptomyces sp. NPDC096310
CAATACCGGTGCTTTAGGACTTCATCCGTGGGGTTGGGGCCGTTTTGGTGGGTTGGACGAGGGTGACGGCGGGGATGGCTGGGCGAGGTGGGTTGTTGTGTTCGGTGCGTTTGAGTGCCCAGTTGGACATTTTGCGTTTGATGACTCGCGGGTTGGACCGTAACCGCCGTGGTTCCAGGAGACGTTCAGCGATTTCACACAGGGTCTGCTTCAGTGCCCGGGTGAGCCGTGAGGGGGGAAAATCCCGCCTGGCTGGTGGTCTGCCGGCGGACGACGCGCAAGGTGCGGGCGAAGGACATCCGGTCCGGATCCTCCCTCTCCTGCCGGGCAGCCTGGTGCATGAGATCGCGCAGGGCGTGGTGTACCAGGAGGAAGGCGAAGATCTCCTGCTCGGCCCCGGCCGGGTGCTGGGAGCGCAGGACGAATCCGGGTCCGCCCAGGTGGGTCTTGATCTCGTCGAGGGTGGTCTCGATCTCCCAGCGCTCGGCATACAGGGCGGCCAGTTCCGTGGCCGGTGCGGTGGCCGGGTCCAGGAGCGTGGTGACCAGCCGGTAGACGGTGCCCTCTCCACGTGGGCCCAGGGTGTATTCGATGACGCGGACCAGTTGCGGGTCGGCACGCCGGTTCTTGTCCCGGGCGGCGACGATCTCCGACAGGTAGGAACCATCGGGCAACGCGCTCACCATGGGCAGGACCGCGTTGCTCTTGACCCGCCACAGCAGGTCCGCGCCGGTCGCCGCGGCGGCCCGCCACAGGTCGAAGCCGAGGAAGCCCCGATCCGCCAGAAGCAGCATCCCGCGAGTCAGGGACGGGAACAGGCGGCGGGCGAGGACGGTTTCGTGCACCGCCAGTGGCGCGACGTCGGCGGCGAACACGGCGTGGGTACCGCACTCGACCAGGGCCACGGCCCTGGCCTGCGGATACGCGCTCCTGCCCTGACCACGGCCTGTTCCCGGCCGCCCGAAGAAGGCCGCGTTCGCCTCTGTATCGGGAAGGTCGAAGGTCGTCCCGTCCACCGACACCAACCGCAGACCCCGAAACCACGCTCCCGGCGTCGCCGGGAGGGCCACGGGGCGGCAGACCCTGGCGAACAACGCTTTCATCGGTTGTGCCCCCAGCCGGAGCCGAGCCCGTCCGATCGCCCCGCTGGTGGGCACCCGCCACGTCTTCGACCAGCGACGTTCTCGTTCCAGGCCCTGCGTGAGAAGCCGTCCGACCTCCTCATATCCCTGCCCCGAGAAGAGGCACATCGCCAGCACGAAGTACACCACCACCCGCGCGGGAAGCAGGCGCCGACGTTCCTCAGTGCGTCCGCACTCCGCCACCACCTCATCCACCAGCTCCGGCGGAAACGCACGCGTGAGCACTCCAAGGGCGATCCGATCCGAAAACCGATCACCCTCAACTACCTTCAACTGTCCGGGCCTTGGCACACCAACTCAACGAGCCAGCACCACCAAAGTCACCAGTATTG
>NZ_JBIWFO010000069.1:0-1225 GCF_044763125.1 Streptomyces sp. NPDC096310
CAACCCTGGTGGGTTCGGTCCTCCACGAAGTCTTACCTCCGCTTCAACCTGCCCATGGCTAGATCACTCCGCTTCGGGTCTTGAGCGCGCTACTACATCGCCCTGTTCGGACTCGCTTTCGCTACGGCTTCCCCACACGGGTTAACCTCGCAACACACCGCAAACTCGCAGGCTCATTCTTCAAAAGGCACGCAGTCACGACCGTATGTGCAAGCACACACGGCGACGCTCCCACGGCTTGTAGGCACACGGTTTCAGGTACTATTTCACTCCGCTCCCGCGGTACTTTTCACCATTCCCTCACGGTACTATCCGCTATCGGTCACCAGGGAATATTTAGGCTTAGCGGGTGGTCCCGCCAGATTCACACGGGATTTCTCGGGCCCCGTGCTACTTGGGTGGTTCTCAAACGAGCCGTACAGATTTCAGCTACGGGGGTCTTACCCTCTACGCCGGACCTTTCGCATGTCCTTCGCCTACCCATACGGTTTCTGACTCGCCGACCGGCCGGCAGACCGATCAAGAGAACTCCCACAACCCCGCATACGCAACCCCTGCCGGGTATCACACGCATACGGTTTGGCCTCATCCGGTTTCGCTCGCCACTACTCCCGGAATCACGGTTGTTTTCTCTTCCTGAGGGTACTGAGATGTTTCACTTCCCCTCGTTCCCTCCACACTGCCTATGTGTTCAGCAGCGGGTGACAGCCCATGACGACTGCCGGGTTTCCCCATTCGGACACCCCCGGATCAAAGCTCGGTTGACAGCTCCCCGGGGCCTATCGCGGCCTCCCACGTCCTTCATCGGTTCCTGGTACCAAGGCATCCACCGTGCGCCCTTAAAAACTTGGCCACAGATGCTCGCGTCCACTGTGCAGTTCTCAAACAACGACCAGCCACCCACCACCCCACCCACACGGGCGAGTTCACTGGGGCCGGCAACCCGAAGGACGAGCAACGCTCGCACCCTCAGACACCCAACAGCGTGCCCGACCCGACCAATTGATACATCACTTTCCACACCGAAGCAGTACTAGTGATCCCAACGGATCGTGCCGAGTAGTCAACGTTCCACCCATGAGCTGACCACCGTCGAACATTTGCCGACGTAGTGGCTCTGGACCCCCGAGAGGGTCTAGATGCTCCTTAGAAAGGAGGTGATCCAGCCGCACCTTCCGGTACGGCTACCTTGTTACGACTTCGTCCCAATCGCCAGTCCCACCTT
>NZ_JBIWFO010000070.1:0-1031 GCF_044763125.1 Streptomyces sp. NPDC096310
GTGACGTTCGTCGCGGTGAACGCGAGCGCCACCAGCGCGACCGCCACCAGGACCCCGGTCAGACCGGATTGCAGCCGGTTCAGCGCCGCGATCTGCGCGGCGGCCGGCGAAACCCTGGCCCTCATCCCGCACCCCCGGCATGGTCGGGGTGCGAGCCGTAGCCGACCAGCCGCACCCGGGCGCCCGCATACTCGGTCAGCACGCTCAGGACCCGGGTCCGACCGCCGCTCTGCACGGCGTAGGCCACCGCGCCCGGGTCGATGCCCAGGGCGGCGCGCCACGTCTCGAACGCGGTGAGGTCGTCGTGGAACGAGAGGGTGAGCCGGTCGGGGTAGACGGTGGACACGTCCACGCTCGGCGCGGGCAACGTGGGGAAGTCCACCGACAGCAGCCGCAGCACGGCCAGCGGAGCGGCGATGTCGTTCAGTGTCTGCGCACTCATGCCGCTTCCCCCGCCGGCTTGTTGGCCAGCACGCGGCGCGCGGCCAGCACCCGCCGGTCGGCCCGGCGCACCCGCCGGACGTCCAGCTCGGAGACGGGCCGGTCCAGCGTCGCGATCTGCGCGTCCAGCAACTCCACCTCGGCCGTGATGACGGGCATCTCCAGCTCGATCGCGTCCAGCTCCGCGCCGGTCGGCTCAAGCCACGACGCGAACGCCGTAACGGCGTCCTGAACAGTAACGATGTGCTCCATGAGTCGTGCACTCCCTAGCAGGTGGAACGGCTCGAAGAACGGCCCCCGGGGCGCAATCCCGGAGGCCGTTCGCCGTTCATGGATGGAGTGCCCCGAGCCGGAGTCGAACCGGTCCTTGCGACCATCGGGGCGGACGTGCGGCCGGTCAGCGCTGGTGGCTGTCCGGGGTCTTGCACACGAGCTTCTGCGCGCCGGAGGGCCACCGGTCACCGGATGCGTCCGGTACCCATGGGCCCTTGTCGTCGCCGCACAGCCAGCACTCAGGAAACTCCGGCTCACCCGCGTTGAACGCGGCGATCAGGGCCGACTCCAGCGGATCGGGGCGAGGCTTCATCGGC